>CAZJWX010000037.1:0-42811 GCA_964549915.1 uncultured Anaerolineaceae bacterium
ATTGAAAAGTATCTACCACCTGTTTTGTGTGATGTCTAATTGCTTTGTCCATTAGGCCGCTCACTTTTCGCCGCGTCCGCGCAGCATCCGGAAGAAGGCGCGAATCTGCTCGGCGGCTTCTTCGGCGTAGAGGCCGCTTTCCACCCGCACCTGATGGTTCAGCGCTGGATGTGCGGTGATATTCATGACGCTGCCACCCGCTCCGGCTTTGGGGTCGGTCGTCGCGTAGACCAGCCGGGGCAAACGCGCCAGCACCATCGCGCCAGCGCACATGGCACAGGGTTCCAGCGTGCAGTAGAGCGTCACCTCTTCCAGCCGCCAGTAGCCAATCACTCGCGCAGCCTGCCGGATGGCGATCATCTCGGCATGGGCGGTGGGGTCTTGATCAGCTTCACGGCGGTTATAGCCGCGCCCGATGATTTCGCCCTGGTAGACCGCTACCGCCCCAATCGGCACATCTTCATGGTGCAGCGCATGTTCGGCTTCGCGCAAGGCGGCCTGCATCCAGCGCACGTCCTCTTCGCTGAAGCTCATGTGTCGTCGCGTGCGTCTTCCACATCAATATCGATCAAAATGCGTTCTGTGGCGCGGCGGCTGAACTGCTCAGCTTCTTCGGTGGAATCGAGCGCTTCTTGCAGGGGCTTCGGCTCGATGATGTAATCAGCGCTGGGTGGGTCTTCTGGCTCTGGCATCTCCCAGCTTTGTACGACGTTGCGCCCTTCCATACCCAGGGCTGCCAGCAGCATCAGCCCCGCCACTGCGCCGACCATCAACGCGATGGACTCGATGGGCAGGTTCGTCTCGATGGCAATCACGCCGAAGTACAGCAATGCCGCGCCAACCAGCGCGACCAGGGCGGGTAAAATCAGCCAGCGATGCAACTTCTTCATCCGATTCATCCATTTCTACTCGTCTTTTTCTTTACGGGTCAGGCGATCCATGCGTTGCATGAAGTCTTCGGTATCCTGCACCGAACGGCTCGAACGCTTCATCGTGCGGTTCGGCGGCGGCGAGTCGTCGGTGGGCGGTGTGACGGAACGGCTGCGCAGGGCTGCCAATTCTCCGATGCCGATTACCAGAACCACTGTGCCGCTGACAATCAAGAGTGCAACGGCGAACTGATCGACTGGATCAACATAACCGGGTACGGCGAAATAGTAGACGACATCGCCACCCGTCTGCCGCGCCAGATCGAAATACGCGGCCTCTACCGTCGTGTTGACGCGCACATAAATCCACAGCGGTCTGCCGATTTCCTGCGCGACTGCTGCCATCTCTGCTACCTGCGCGTAGTCGCGTGAATCCATCGCCAGCAACTGCCTCCGGTTCTTCGATTCGGCGAAATAGGCGTCGGTTGTGACATCGGGAATGCGGTAATTGGTGACGCTCTCGGAGTAGGCCACACAGCTCTCGCACTCCCCTGCGGGTGCATTCGGCGCATAGCGCGGGTTGCAGATGCATACCGCCGCGCTTGTCCGATCATTCGTCAGCGGTACACCGAGGTCGTGCGCGAGGATTTGTTCTCCCTGCAAGCCCTTCTCCTGCGAGCCTGCGTCTGTATCAACCACTTCGCTCGAATAGCGGCGTCCGGTGGGGTTGGGCGCAGTGAAGTTCAGCAGCAGGATGCCAGCGATAGCCGCCATGAGGATGGCGACGACCAGCAGTGCGCGGCGCGTTCGTCTCATGTTACATTCTCCTACTCAGAACAGACTCTTCTGTTTGGGCGCGTCGTCGTCAGGGGCTTCCGGCTTGGCGGCGGGGAATACGTTCCCCTGCGCCTCTTCTGGCTCTTCCGGTTGTGCGATCGGTTGACCGTCTTCGTCGTGTCCTTCTTCCAGCACTTGATCCATGCAGGAGGGGCAGGTGCACTCTGCCGGGTGCGGCTGGAAGGTCGCCTCTGCCGGAGCAGTGGATTCCTGCGGGATGACCCGTTCCAGGTCAGGGGTGAAATCCTCCGGCAAGTCGTCAACGTGCATTGTTGCTTCCATGTAGAGTGTCCGCAGTTCATCTTCACTGAAGCCCATCTGGTACAGGCGTGGGATGAGTGTTTCTTCCGTACCTTTGTCCTGGGTGCGGATCACGTATTTGTAGTGTTCAGCCAGGCAGCGACGCCATTCGTCGCTGAATACACTGCTGCGATCGGACATAGAATCGGCAATCCTTTGTGACTACTTGCTCTACAGTATAACGGAAGCGATGGCAAATCGGCGTTTATACGCGGTAAGAAATCTCAGCGCAGGCTGTCGAGCACCTTCAACAAATCTGCGCCATAGGTGCGTAGCCGCCACTCGCCCATGCCTTGAATCTTGCTGAGGGCTTCCAGGTCTTCCGGCATTTCGCGTGCGATTTCCCAGAGCGTCTGTTTGGAGAGAATCAGGCTGCTATCCAGGTTGCGCTGGATGCCTCGCTCTTTGCGCCAACTGTGCAGCACGGTGTACCGTTCAGCGACCAGCGGGTCGGGCATGTGATTATCCGGACGCTCTGGTAAGGGAGCCTTGCGCCCCCGCGAGAGTGCATCCAGGAAGCGTTCGCCGTAGCGCCGTACCTGGGAGGGCGCAAATTCGCGCAGTTGGCGCATCTGGTGCAGATTATTCGGTGGTTTGCGCGCCAGGGCGACGAGCGCCTTATTGCCCACGATCTTGAAGGGGGGGACATCGCGCTTCTCGGCCAGTTCTTCGCGCTCCAGGTAGACCTCGCGCAGGTAGGCCATCTGCCGCCTGGTGAGCGAACGAGGCAGGCCGAGCTTCCAGAATCCGTCCGGGTCGAAGTCCTGGGACTTCACATCAATGTGCAGCACATCCTGGAAGACCTCCCGCGCCTCCTCGACGCGATCCAGCGCTTCCAGTTGTGCGAGCAATTTGTCGCGCAAAGCGGGCAGGTAGTGCGTATCCATCTGGGCATAGCGCAGGCTGTCTTCGGGCAGGGGACGCTGCCCCCAGTTGTCGCGCTGGTGGCTCTTGTCCACTTCGACATCGAAGTAAGTCGCCAGCAAATCCCCCAGGCCGAAGTGCTCGACATGCGCCAACCGCGCCGCAAACATCGTGTCGAAGAGGTTGCAGATGTCGAAATCGAAATCGCGCTTCATGCAGATCAGGTCGTATTCTGCTGCGTGGAAGACTTTCTCAATGCCGGGATCAGCGAACAATTCACCCAATGGCTGCATATCGGCAATGGGGAAGGGATCGACGATGTAATCCTGCTCGCGGGTCGAAAGTTGAATCAAGCAGACCTGGGTTCGGTAAGAATAGAGATTATTCGATTCTGTATCCACCGCCAGAAGGGATTCGCCGCGCAGCGAAGCGACCAATTCGCGCAGCGCGTCGTCTGTGTCGATGTAAATCGCAGGGGCTAACTTGGGCTTCACAACCAGCCACGTCTCCGAAAGTATACGAGCATCAGTATCGAAATCACCAACATACCCACCATGATGATCAGGAATCCGGTTGGATCCCCTGTTTCAAAGGGCAGCCAGATGTTCATTCCCAGAATACCAGAAATCAGCGTGAGCGGCAGCATGATTACCGAGATCACCGTCAGAATACGCATGACTTCGTTAATACGGTGGCTCGCCAGCGTATCGGCTGTATCTGCCAGGCTGCCGATGATCTCAAAATCCTCGTCAATGATGTCGCGTGCTTTGTAGAGATGGTCGGCGATGTCGCCGAAATACTCTTCCAGGTCGTCGTGGATGATGGGGTGCTCGACTCGCTCCAACTGCTCGATGATGGGCACTTGCTGCCGGATGATACGCCGCAGGGCAATCACATCCCGCCGCACCAGCGCGATGTCGCCAATCACGGTGCGGGTATCAATCGTGAAAATGTCTTCTTCGATGCGGCGGATGTTGCCATCGACCTTGCGCAGAATCGGGAAGATATAATCGACGAGCTGGTCAATGATGACGTAGAAGGTGTGGTTGGCACCGCGCCCCATGATGCGCTCGCGGTATTCTTCATCTTCGTGGCAGCGTTCCCAGAGTACGTGCAATGGTTTCAGGGTGCCGTCGTGGATGGTGACGACATAGCCCCGACCAATGAACAGATCAACCTCACGGGCACGCGAGAGCGCTGTCTTCGCATCCCATTGTGGGAAGTGCAGCACGACGAACAGATAATCCTGGTCTTCGTCGATTTTGGGGCGCTCCATGTGGCTCTGAACATCTTCAAGGTTCAAGGGATGGATGTATGGATATAGCTCGCGCAAGTCATCGACATCTGCCGAGGTCGGATGTACAATATTGACCCATGTGACGCGCCCGTGAGTGAGTGTTTGTGTAGCCATAGTTTGTATTATGGCTTGCTGTGGCGGCGCTGGCAATAGCTCAGGGCATGGAAGCAGGCTGCGCGAGGGTATTTTGGGGCAAAATTAAGGAACAGGAGCGGGCTGTAGGTGGAGACATATTTTTATATGTCCAATAAGCGTTTCGCGTTTTGACACTGGTTGGGGACTGTGCTATATTTTCAATGCTGAGATTGTGACATTTTTCGCAATTCAATTCATACATTTTGCGCAGCGAAGCCTTGCCACACTCAACAATACATCAAAACGTGCTGCATACCCCAACTGCGGCTCGAATGACAGTCATATTCTGGCTCTGCAATAACCTTATGTCTTGGAGGTACACGTAACGATGGCCATCGCAAATCCAACACAGGATGACAAGTCGCGGGCGAGTATCGCCCAACCGGAGGCTCAGCAGTCGGGGACGGGGGTGCAGGTCGCGCCGCCGAGCCGTCGTGAGTTCCTGTACTACATCTGGGGCGCGTCGATCGCGCTGCTGCTGGGTGAGGTCACCGCTGGCCTGATCTGGTTCGCGTATCCGCGCTTCCGCGAGGGTGAATTCGGCGGCGTTTTCCCGTATAATCCCGAAAACTTGCCACGTCCCGGCGATGTTCCGGAGTGGATCGCGGCGGGTCGCTTCCATGTGAGCAATACGGAAAACGGCTTGCTGGCGCTCTACGGCGTGTGTACTCACCTGGGATGCTTGCCGAAGTGGGTGCCCACCAATGCGCGTTTTGAATGCCCCTGCCACGGCTCGAAGTTCACGGGCAATGGCAGTTACATCGAAGGCCCGGCCCCGCGCGCGCTGGATCGCTTCCCGGTGACCATCATCTACGCCGATGGCACGGAAGCTACCACCGATGCCAGCGGTGGTCCGGTTCCGTTGGAACAGGGCAAAACGATTGTGGATATTCGCATCAATACCGGTTCCCGCATCCTGGGGCCGCAAAATGCGTAGTTGAGGATTTATTGGTAGCAGAGGAAGGGTGAGGAGAGAGTTTCTATGTCGTTACTTCCGTTCCCGTCGTTCCTGGACGACGTGCAGGAGAAGGGCCTGCGGAAAGCCGTCATGGAGGGCGTCGACGAAGTCGTCGAGCGCGTGACGGCTGGTATGAACATCCAGGACATTCGCGAGGCGCTGCGCGGTGAAGAACCGAGCCGCCGCCCGAACCCGCGTCTGTCGCCGCATGCGGATGGCTTCTGGCTGCACATGCGCCCCGGGTACTTCCATAAGGATATGACGGGCGTCTATCCGACGTTCCGCCTGGGCTGGCTGTCCACCTATTTTGTTTTCTTCGAGACGATCACGGGCGTGCTGCTGATGTTCTGGTACACGCCGTCGCCGGATATTGCGTATGGCAACATGCTGAACATCCTCAGCAACGTTCCGCTGGGGCAGCTTGTGCGCGATTTGCACCGCCTGGGTGCAGAAGCGATGGTGTTGATCGTCGCATTACATATGATGCGAACGTGGATCACAGCGAGTTACAAGAAACCACGCCAATTCACCTGGTTCACGGGTGTGATTCTGCTGGTGCTCACGGGTCTGCTCAGCTTCACGGGCTACTTGCTCCCCTGGGATCAGCTCGCGCTCTGGGCGGTGACGATTGGTGCATCGATGGCGGAGGCCACACCACTCATCGGTGAGCAGGTCAACCTGCTGGTGCGTGGCGCGCCGGAACTGGGTGCAAACGGTCTCTTGCGCTTCTACATGCTGCATGTGATCGGCCTGCCGATTCTGCTGTTCATCTTCACGGGCGTGCATTATTACAAGGTGATTATTCATGGTCACAGCTTGCCGCCGCAGAAGGAACAGATCGGCGAAGACACCGCCAAGCGCGTTCCGCTGGATAAGCGCGTCTACTTCATCCCGGACATTCTGACGAACGAAATGCTCTGGATTAGTGTGACGACCTTCATCATGGTGGTGCTGTGTATCTGGTTCTACCATGCGCCGTTGGAAAACCACGCTGATCCACAGAATACGCCGCTGGGTACGACGGCTCCCTGGTACTTCCTCTGGATTCAGGGTGCGCTCAAGCTGGGTGACAAATTCTTCTGGGGTATTGCCTTCCCGACGATCGTTGTCGGCCTGCTGGCAGTGATGCCGTACCTCGATGTCACGGTGAGCCGTCGCTATGCTCATCGCCGCTTCTCGCTCTCCGTCGCTATGGCGCTGGTCTCCTTCATGACGGTGCTGAGCTACATGGGCTTGCCGGAATTCGCGGTGGAAACATCGGCTGAGACCGAAATCCTGCACGAGTTGACTTTCGAGCCTGCGCACAGCCATGTGGGTGTGGCGCGTACCATCCCCTACGATCAGTTGCCACCGGGCGCATATACGACCGCCCAATTCGAAGGCGAAGACCCCGCCGCTGCGGTTGCTCAGTTCAACGAAGAGATCACGGCAGAACGCTCGGTTTTCGTTCAGGATGAGAACATCGCTGTGGGGTATGCGTTCAAGACACCGTTGCAGCACCTGACGGATACGCTGGTTGTCACCGATTATCTGAGTTCGTCGGCAATGCCGTCTGAATTCCGCGTGGTGCCCGATGATGCGCCCGATCTGCTGCACGTTCTGGAAGAACTGCACCACAAGATTGAGGAGCGCGGGGCAGAGCTTGCAGATGGCTGGGGTGCGATTATCGTCAGCGAAAACCAGGAGGGCCTACGCCGCGTCGATCTGGCGATCTTCTGGGATGGCGTTGAAATCGACAACGGTATCGTTCAACTGAACGAAGAAGGCGAACCGCTGCCGCTGGATGTTTCGATCCGAGGCACGGACGTAGTCTTCGCCGCGAACGAAGATGGTACGCTCTACCGCGATGAAGATGGTAATGGTGTGCTGGTGCGCGATGCTGGCGATGGTAGCTATGTCGCTGTGAATACCGACGGTGAGTTGGTAGTGGGCGATGATGGCAACCCCATCACGTTCAGCAACGCGGTCAGCGTGCACGAACAGCGTTTGCAGACAGAGCATATTTTCCTGCACGAAGAAGCGGCTTACTTCGACTGAACGAACGCATCTCGTCGTGTAGATAGTGGGGGAAGGTACTCTGTACCATTCCCCCGCTGTTGATGAAAAAAGGGTCTACTCCACTGTAAGGGAGATGGATAGGGCATTATGGATCGTTTGATTATTCCGAGTATTGAGGGTCGTATCCTCCTCGGTATCGTGATGTTTGTGAGCATTATGGTGCTGATTGGTTGGGTGGCGATCAATGAACCGGGTCGCATGGCGGCCTTCGAAGAGCAGCACACCGCACGTTCCATCGAACGTGGGGCGGAACTCTACGCTGCGAACTGCTCCAACTGTCACGGGAAGGACGGGCGCGGTGGCCCACAGGCCCCTGGCCTGAACAGCCCGCACTTCTTCGGCTTCGACTTCCTGGCGACGGTCAATGGCGAAATCGGTTCCCGCGAACGCGAATTGCTGCAAGATATTCCGGATCGCATCGCTGACCTGGAAGCAGCCCGCGAAGAACTCTTCACCGAAATCGGTGAAGAAGGGCTGAGCGATGAGCGTCGTGAAGAGATCATCGCCGAGATTGAAACAATTGATACGGAACTGGCACAACTTGACGAACGTCAGACGCTGCTGGAAGACGAATTGGCTCCGCTCTACGAAGAGCGTGAGACGCTGCTAGCGCAGATGGAACCCGCATTGAACTCGAATTATCTGCCGCGCCTGGAAGCGGAACGTCAGCGCGCGATTGACGAAGATGATCCGCTGATCCTGACGAATTACATCGCACAGGATACCAGCCGCCTGTCGCAGATCGATTGGGGCGGTGACCTCAGCAGCTTCGTCACCACCACGTTGATTCACGGGCGTCCGGGTAGTGCGGAACTGTGGCCGGGTGCGATGGTGGCCTGGTCGCAGCGCGCAGGCGGACCCCTGCGTGATGACCAGATCAGCGATCTCGTGGCCTACATCCTCAACTGGGATAAGGGCGACGACTGGACGATTGGCGACCTGAACAGCGTCAACCAGTTCGCGCTGCTGCACGGTGGCACCATGGCGGCGGACGATGGCGGCGAAGACATTGATGTCGCTGGCATCACCGAATCCGTCGTGATGCTGGAAGGTGATGCGGCCAACGGCGAAGCTCTCTACGTCTCGCTGGGCTGTGCGGGCTGCCACAACGGCGGCGTCGTCGGGCCTGCGACGACGGGCACCTGGTCGCGTGCCATCAACGATCGCCTACCGGAGCTGGAAGGCTACACGGTCGAGCAATACCTCGTCGAAGCCATCATAGCTCCGAACGAACATATCGTGGAAGGGTATGTCGCCGGGCAAATGCCCGCGAACTTCTGGACGGGCGGACAGGTCGACGAGCAGGGCCTGGCAGACCTTCTGGCATACCTGGAAGCACAGGGCTGATTCTACGCGGCTCCTGACCATGACATTTGACCCCCGGTTCTCCGCCGGGGGTTTTGATTCCCCGTTTCAGCATGGCATACTGCGCTGCAATGTTTTCGCCAAGTGTTGAACTGCGAGGAATCTCGATGCGATCCATCCGAAACGTTCTGCTATCCTTCTTGCTCGTCCTGGCTGTTCTTGCCCTCGGTGTGGGTGTCTTCCTGGCCCAGGAAGAACGCAACCCGGAAGATTGCACCCCTCAGGCGCTCGCTGCTGAACAGGCCGCCTTATTGGAACAGTATCCGCTGGCAGTCGATGAGCCACAGGAAGCCCAGGCCAATCTCTTTGATCTGAGTGCTGCGCTGCAAGAACTGTCGCTGGCTTGTGGCTACCTGCCGACGGCGGAACAGGCCGATGCCCAAATCGGGCGGACGCTGCAATTCGTCGGGCTGCCGCAGATCATCGCTGCGATGGCGGTGGGCGATGACATGCAGGCCATCCTCGCTGAATTGGAGACGATCAATGGCGATTCGTTCAACGGGCAGCTTCTCTATAACGGCCTCGAACCCTCCCTGGATGGCAATCCGCTGACCTGCGCTGGCTGCCATCTGGAAGAGTCCATCGCCCCGCTGACGGAAGGCACCTGGACGCGGATTGCCGAAGAACGTCTACAGGATGACGCGCTGGAAGGCTACAGCGTGCGCCAGTATCTCGTCGAAAGTATCCTGCATCCCAACGCTTACGTTGTGCCCGGTTACGGCGCCAACATCATGCCCAATGCCTACGGGCAGCGGCTGGACTTGCAACAGCTCGCGGACTTGATCGCCTACCTGGAGAGCCAGGATCAAACCCTGGAGTAGCCGATGCTGCGCAGGTTGTACCCGCCGAGTCATGACGAATTACCGTATGCAACAGTGATGTGCCGCTTGTATAATCAACTCATGTTTCTATCATATTTCGCCAGGGAGCGACGTTTTATGCGCCAATTACTGCCATTCCCCATTCGACGAGTGATCCCCGTCCTCTTCGTCTTCATGGTCACGGTCAGCGCTTACGCGCAAGAAGAGGCCGCGGCGGCAGAAGAAGGCACGAACGGGCTGGCTCTGGGTTTGCTGATGGTTCTCGTAGGCGTTGGGGCAATTCTGCTGGTCGGCCTGGTGCTGAATCAGGGTGAGTCCATCCGCGACGAAGAATGACAACTGCTGTTACGTTATGGTAAAATGGTCATGGGATAATTGTGAAAAACGTCACAACATTTCCATGCCTGATTCCGGCACAATAGAACCGCTGTTGAGTTGTTAGGAGCTTCTCGAATGACAGAAATGACGTGGGAAAAGAGCCAGGACAAGGCAAAAGTCGACGCGAAACTGAAGCGCGGCGGGGAACGCATCAAGTTCATCATTGGTGGCGTTTTGATCCTCGCTGCGATCCTGGTGCTGGTGTTTTCCAGCACGGTGAGTGGGGCGCGTTTCTTCATCATGGTGGAAGACGTGGTGGACAATCCCGAATATGTGGGGCAGACCGTGCGCCTGACGGGTGCCGTCATCGGCGAAACCATTGATTATGATCCCCAGACCGGGACGCTGGTCTTCACCGTTGCCCATATGCCCGCCGAATACGAAGACCTGGCGGAGACGCTGCACCTGGCTGCGAATGACATCAACGCGACGCAGTTGACCGTGCGCATGGAAGATACCTCCATGCCCGACTTGCTGCAACACGAAGCGCAGGCAATCCTCACCGGGACGCTGGGGGAAGACGGCCTCTTCCACGCCACCGAATTGAATCTCAAGTGCCCGACGCGCTTTGAGGAACACACGCCCGAGATGCTTGCTGGCTCAATGGGGTGACGGAATGACTGCTGAAATTGGTTTCATCACGCTGCTTTTCGCCTTTCTGGCATCCATTTACGCGACCGTTGTATCGGTCCTGGGTGAGTGGAAGAACCGCGAACATTTTGTCGTCAGCGGACGCAACGCCGCCCTGTTGACGTTCCCACTCTTGTTGATTTCGACCGGGGCGCTGCTCTACGCACTGCTGACCGAGCAATACCAGATCAGCTATGTCTGGTCGGTGACGAACCCGGACACACCGCTCTTCTATCGCATCAGTGCCCTCTGGGGGTCGCAGCGCGGCTCGCTGCTCTTCTGGTGCTTGACGATGAGCCTCTTCGCCTTCGGCGCGGTGCTGCTCAACTGGCGCAGTGACCGCCGCTTGATGCCGATCACGATTGCGATCATGATGGCGAATCTGGCCTTCTTCATCGGCATCACGCTCTTCATCGAAAATCCTTTCGCGCGCTGGTTCGTGAACCCGGTCACGCAGGAGACCCTCGAAGCCGTTCTGGCTCCGCCCGGTGCGGTGGCAGTGACAGCGGCGGAAGCGGCTGGTAGTGCACGCGGCCTGAACCCGCTGCTGCGGCACTTCGGCATGATTATCCACCCGCCGATGCTCTACCTGGGTTTCGTCGGCTTCGTGGTGCCCTTCGCCTTCGCGATGGCAGCGCTGGCCTCCGGCGACCTGACCACCAACTGGATCAAGGCGACACGACGCTGGTCACTGGTAGCGTGGCTCTTCCTCAGCCTGGGCTTGATCCTGGGTGGGCGCTGGGCCTATGATGTGCTCGGCTGGGGTGGCTACTGGGGCTGGGACCCGGTAGAGAACGCAGCCTTCCTGCCCTGGCTGGTAGGGACGGCCTTCATCCACAGCGTGATGATTCAGGAAAAGCGCGGGATGCTCAAAGTCTGGAATATGGTGCTGGTGCTGGCAACGTACTCGGCAGTGCTCTTCGGCACCTTCGCGACACGCTCCGGCGTGGTGGAAAGCGTCCACAGCTTCGCGCGTTCCAGCATCGGCTTCCCCATGTTGACCTTCTGGGGTTCTATGACGGTTATTGGCGCTGTAATGCTGCTCTGGCGCTGGAACCAGGGCAAACTACATGACGAGCATCGGTTCTCCGGCTTGCTGAGCCGTGAGACGCTCTTCGTGCTCAACAATGTGATCTTCATCGCGCTGACTCTGGCGATTTTCTGGGGCAGCTTCGGCGCGCCAATCATCTCCGAGTTGTTCCTGAATACCGACATCACGCTCGGTACCGAATACTTCATGCAGGTGACGCCGCCGCTCTTCGCCTTGATGTACATCTTGATGGGCGTTGCGCCGCTTTCGGCCTGGAGCGCGACTTCGCTGCGCCGTCTGGGGAGTTCCTTGCTCGTCCCGGTGGTGCTGACGGCGATTACCCTGGTTGTGATGGTCGTGTTCCTGGAAAACAATGCGATCTCACTCTTCGCCTACGCCATTGTGCTGCTGGCGGGCTATGTCGCCATTTACGAAACCTATCGCGGTGCAGCCGCCCGGCGTCGTGCGCGGGGTGAAAGCTGGCTCCTCGCAGTGCGCAAGCTCTTCGGACGCAACCAGCGTCGCTATGGTGGCTACCTGGTGCATCTGGGAATCGTCGTCATCGGCATCGGCGTGATCGGCAGTACGGTCTTCCAATTCCAGACCCGTCGCACGCTTGATCCAGGCGAGACGGCCGTCGTGCGCGAATACGAAATGACCTACGAGGGTTTTGATCGCGGGTTGGCAGAAGATGGTCGCCTGTTGAACATCGCCACGCTCACGCTGTCGCAAAACGGTCGCCAGATCGCCACGATCCGCCCGCGTGTGGATGGCTTCCCGGAGATGAACATGATAATCGCCGGGGCGCACAGCACACCCGCCCGTGATTACTACGTCTTGCTAGACGGTTTCGAGGCGAATGGGGAGCAAGCCACCTTCTCGATTTACATCAACCCGCTCATCAACCTCGTCTGGTGGGGTAGCCTGATCTTGATCGTTGGTACGATGGCCGCAGCCTGGCCTCGTGAAATCCTGCCCGAACACCTGCGCGAGAAGAGCAAGTCTGGTGGCGACTTCGCGGCAGAGAAAGGATGGGCGGCCTCGTGAGAAAGCTTCTTTTCTTGCTCTGTGGGCTGCTCGTCATCTTTGCGGTTCCGGCACTGGGGCAGGAAGACCCCAGTGTCAGCATTGAAGAGCAGATGCTCGAAGTTGCTGAGCGCATGTACTGCCCCATTTGCGAAAATGAACCGCTGGATGAATGCCGAAACCCGACCTGCCTGCAATGGAAAGCGGAAATCCGGCGGCTGCTGCAAGAGGGGTACACCGAAGAAGAGATCATCAGCAGCTTTGTGGATCGCTATGGGCAGCATGTTGTCGGCGTCCCGCAAGACCCGTTCTTGCGCGGACTCTCTTTCATCGCACCGATCATCGGCACGCTGTTGGCCTTCAGCGTGGCTGGCTACATCTTCTGGCAGTGGCAGCGTGCGCAGGCACAGGCCGAACCAGAGGCTGTGGATGCCCCCAAACCGAAGACTGCCCCGGCTGATGATTACCGGGCGCTGATCGAACGGGATTTACAGTAAGTGAGCAGAGGGAACGAGACGGTAATGGAACAGAATCTGGACTTCTTGCCCCAGGAAGATCAACAAGAGCCGCAGCCAGAAAAACGCAAGCGCGGCGGCCTTTCCACCGGTTCGATTGTGCTGATCGTCGGGCTGTTGGCCTTCTTCGGTGTCCTGGGGTTGCAGCTTGCCCAACGCGGGGAGACGCAACCGACGGCGGGCACCCCGGCACCGGACTTTCAACTGGTGACCTTCGACGGAACGGAGACCTATCGCCTGTCGGAGTTACGCGGACAGGTCGTGATCGTTAATTTCTGGGCGGACTACTGCCCGCCGTGCCACGCCGAAGCGCCCGATTTGCAGGATATCTGGACGGATTACCAGGATCGCGGCGTTTTGATGCTCGGCGTCAACTGGATCGACATCCCGGAGACGGCCCTGGGCTTCATCGAACAGTACGGCATCTCCTACCCCAATGGTACTGATATCGGTGGTGCCTTCCACCGCGCCTACAACGTGGAAGCACCACCGGAGACCTTCGTCATCGACCAGAACGGCATTGTTCAGGCGACGATCCTGGGCAGCGTGACCTATGATCAACTCGCGAGTATTCTGGATAACCTCCTGGAGTCAGGCGCATGAGCATCGCTGGATTGATTTTCGCTGTGGTGCTGTTCGGGGTCGTGCTGGCGTTAGTGCTGATTCCACTGACGCGCGGCAGCCAGTTGAGTGTGGGCGCGTTCGAGCGTCGCCAGCGCCAGCAAGCGTTGGCCTACTATGAGCGCGTCCTGCGCAATTTGCGCGATCTGGACGAAGATCACTCAACGGGCAAGATCAGCACCGAAGAATACGAGGCGGAGCGCGAATTGTGGATGGATCGCGGTGTACAGGTGCTGCAAGCCCTGAACGAAGCCGATGTCGTCCACGAACAAGCAGAACCCGCGCTGCGACGGAACGCTGCGGAACTGGATGCTGCCGTTGAGGAAGCCATTGCACGCGCCAGCCAGCAAGAAAGCAAAGTAACTTCATGACCTTGCGCATTCGTCCGATATTGCTTGTGGCTGCGGCGTTGCTCTTTGCCGCAGCCTGTACTGACCTGGCCGGAGAGGTAGAAATCGTCGCGACTCTGCCGCCGATGCCTACCCAGGTTGCCGCAGCAGAGGAGATCCCGCTGCCGCCTGAAGCGCCTGATCTGGCCAATGGACAGCGACTGTATGCGGAAAACTGCGCTGCCTGCCATGGGACAAATGGCAATGGGCAGGGTGAACTCGTCCTCTCGGGCGAGGTGCCTGCGATGCCATCCTTCGTGGATGCGCAGCACATGCGGCAGCAATCGCTCTCCTACTACTACGACATCATCACCAACGGCAACTTGCAAAATGTGATGCCGCCCTGGAACGAAGCGCTGACGGTACAGGAGCGCTGGGATGTGGCGATGTACGTGTACACGTTGCATTACACGCCGGAACTGATCGAGCAGGGGGCGGAGCTTGCGCCGGATGTAGCCGGCACCAGCGGCCTATCCCTGGCAAGCGATGCTGAACTCGCACAGGGGCTTTCGCTGCAAGGGGAAGATGCCTTCGCCGCTGTCGCCTACCTGCGCACGCAGCAGCTTCGCAATTATGACGCAGTTGCTGCTGCCCCACTGCCAGAAGCGACTGCTGAAGCGACGGCAGAAGTCTTCGATACCGTGACGTTCACCGGAACGGTTGTCAACGGCAGTGCGGGAGGCAGCGTCCCGGCGGGGTTGGTGGCGACTCTGCGCTTCGGCAATGGGGCGGATGGTCTGCAAATGCTCGATGCGAATGTAGGGGCGGACAACACCTTCACCTTTGAAGATGTGCCCTTCGACCCGACGTACCAGTACTTCGCGGCGGTGACGTACCAGGATCGTGGTTTCGTCAGCGACCTGCTGGCGGCTGCGCAGTTGGATGCGACCAACGACCTGACCATCACGCTCTACGAGGTGACCAGCGAACCGAGCGTCATCACGCAGACCGGAATACAGCTCATCGTCGAAGAATTATTCGTGGAAGACCTGGGCAGCGGTCTGGTCGTGACTCAGGGTAATCTCTACGAGAATAGCAGCGACCGCATGTATCTGCTGCGTCCGGAAGGCCAGAATGTTGCGGTATCCGTCTTGATGCAGCTTCCAGCCGGTGCGGTGATCCTCAACGAGGATGATCCGCGCTACATCGTGGCCCAGGAGCAGTTCGCACTGATTGACCAGATTCCGGTTTATCCCGGCGAACACACCACCGAGGCTCTGTATTTCATCCCTTATGAAGACAGCGCTGTGGTGGATATCCCGCTGAATAACCGCTTCGAAGGCGATGTGACGGTGGTTCTGGTCTCGTCAGAAATTGCGGTCAGCGGCCTGGAATTCGGCGAGCCAGAGACCTTGAACCTGGGCACGCCGGATCAACCCCTTGTGGCGCAGCGCTACCGCACGACGCAAGAGTTAGGGGCTGGCGAGAGCCTGGTCTTCCAGCTCGACGGTCCGCTGTCGATCGCGGATGGCGAGGAAGGTGGCGCAATCCTCACCGGGACTCGTCTGCTGCTGGTATTGCTCTTCGGCGCACTGGGGATTGTCTTCGTGGTCATTGCTGTGCTGCTCTTCACGCGGCGAGGGGACGACCTCGACTCACAGATCGACAAGTTGCAGGCACAAATCGCCCAGCTTGAGAAGTTGCACGAATCGGGCGACCTGAACCACGATGTCTTCCAGCAGAAACGCGCCGAGCTGCGCGAAAAAGTACGGCAGTTGATGGAACAGCAGCCGGACGACAATTCATGATCCAGCGAGAGGGGCAAGGATGATACTGCGCAAACACAGCACGAGATGGCTGCTGGTGGGACTGCTGATCCTGCTGGTTTTCGGCAGCCTCAGCGCCCAGGAAGCAACCGAACCCGCGCCGATCACGTCCAGCATCGGTCCGGTGCAGGTGACGCACCCGCAAAGCTGGAGCGCCCTGGATGGCCCGCGCGGTGTCGTCATTCTGGCGAAATTCGAGGGGGAGGCGCAGGGTGAGGGCGAAGACCTGGCGCTTCCCGATGATGCCCTGCTGGTGCAATTGCGCCTCTTCGGGCTGAATCGCGTCAGCGGCCTCAGCGACAACCCGGCAGCTTTCGAATTGCTGGGTGCACTTCTGCTGAGCCAGACAGAAGTGCAGAATCCTGAATCGCTGCCGCCAATTCAGGAGTTCACTGGCGAGAATTACACCTTCGCCCGCGCCGATGTGAGTGCACCGGATGTGCAGACCTTCGTCTATACGGCGATTCTCTCAGACGCGACCTTCGCCATCATCACGGCGACCACCGGGAACGTCGGCGCGCTGGATGCGGCGGAGCAGGAATACCTGAGTATCCTGGATACGGTCGAACTGACCTTCGAGGCACCGCTGGATGAGGCCGGCTTCGAGCAGTACGCGCGTTTCGGGCGCAGCACCAACGACGCTGGCTTCCCGCTGCTGGGTAATCCGCAGGCTCCGGTGCGCTTGCTCTTCATCAGCAGCTTCGATTGCACGGGCTGCCGCACCTTCAATGAGACCTTCCTGCCCGCGTTGCTGCCGCGCATCGAAATCGGCGAGGTCGCCTTCGTCTTCGCCCCAGTGTACGGCCTGGACGAATTTGCAGAAGGAGACAGCGCCGCCCGCGCCTCGCTCTGCGTAGGGGCAGAGAACTTCTGGGGCTACCACGATACGCTCTATGAATGGCAAGACTTCGACGGCTTCGCCTTCGTTTATGAGCGCTTACAGGCCGGTGCAGAAGCCCTGGGTGTAGCGCCGAGCAGCTTCGACGAATGCTACACCAGCGCTGAAACGACAGGGGTGCTGCAAAACGCCATCGAACTCTCGTTCGAGTACGCAGATGTCATTCGTGCACCGATGGTCGTCGTCAACGGTACCCTGGTCGAGAATAATCTGGATATGATCAACGCGGCGATTGACGACGCCCTGACGGAAGCTGGGAACTGACCTGGTGAACCGTTGCAGTGGGGGGCAGCACGCTGCGCCCCTCACGACAATGGCGGTTAGTATTTCGGGGAAACAGAGGCAGTATGGCAGAGAGCCGTCCCGTCATCGAAATTGAAAAACTGAGCAAAATCTACGGCTACCTGCCCGTGCTGAAGCACTTCGACCTGAGCGTCGAACGGGGGCAGTTCGTCGCCCTGTTGGGGCCAAATGGCAGCGGAAAATCGACCCTGCTGCGCCTGCTCTGTGGGTTGAGCAAGCCGACTTCCGGCGTGATCCGCATTGGTGGCTGGGAGATTCCGCGTGAAGCACAGGCTGTCCGCGCACAGATTGGCATGGTCAGCCACAAGCCCTTGCTCTACGAAAACCTGACTGCCCGCGAGAATCTGGAATTCTTCGGCAGCCTCTATAATGTGCGCAATGCCGAACGGATCGACTCGCTGTTGGAGCAGGTTGGGCTGGGCAAACGCGCCGACAGCCTAGTTCGGACGTTCTCGCGCGGGATGCAGCAGCGCCTGAGCATCGCGCGTTCTCTCTTGCACGAACCCGCCGTTTTGCTCTTCGATGAGCCATACACGGGTCTGGATCAGGATGCCGCGCAGGTGCTCGATGACTTGCTGCGCGGGGCACAGGCAACCGGGCAGACCATTGTGATGGTCACGCACCAGCTCGAACGCGCCGCCATGCTCGCTGAGCGAGTGATCATCCTCAGCCGGGGCAAGGTGGCGCATGACAACACGCAGCAATATGATTCGCTAGAACTGGCAGCCATTTATACCCGGGCCACAGGAGCCGCGACCAGCCGATGAAAACGCCGTTTTTCACCATCGTCCGTGCCATCATCCGCAAAGATTTGCAGGCCGAACTGCGCAGCCGCGAACTCGTGGCGACCATGCTGCTCTTCGCCTTGCTCAGCGTGCTGATCTTCAGCTTCGCGCTGGAGCTGGATCGTCTCGCCCGCGAAGAAGCCGTTAGCGGCGTCCTGTGGGTGACGGTGGTCTTCAGCAGCATCCTGGGGCTGAACCGCAGCATGGCGATGGAGCGCGAGGGCGGCAATATGGATGGCATGTTGCTGGCGCCGATTGACCGCAGCGCTGTCTTCGTCGGCAAGTTGGTCGCCAACTACGTCTTCGCGCTGGCGGTGGGGCTGCTGCTGCTGCCGCTGATGAGCTTGCTCTACAACATGAATCTGCTGCGCGGCTGGCTGCTGCTCACCCTGCTGATCGGAACCTTTGGCATTTCGACGACGGGGACGCTGCTGGCGGCGATGACCGTGCAGACCCGTTCTCGCGAAGCCCTGCTGCCGATTGTGATGCTGCCCGTGATTCTGCCGCTGCTGCTGGGGGCGGTGCGTGCCACGACCGGAATCGCCAACGATGCGCCAGTCAATGACTGGATGCTCTGGCCGCAGGTGATCGCCCTGGTCGATGTCATTTACCTGGTATTGTGTTACATCACGTTCCCATACGTGATTGAGGAATAAGTCGCGAAAACCCCGGTGATTCTGCTATACTTTTTCGCGAAACTGGTAGTTTCATGATGTTTTTGTGAGGAGTTGTGATGTCTGCTGTGACCGCTAGAAAACAGAAGTTCGTCGTTGAGCAGCCGCCCGTGCCGAATGCCCTGCGCATCCTGACGCTGGTGAGCGTGCTCGGTTTGTTGTTCACCCTGTATATGGCGCTCATCAATGTCGGTACCGATTTGCTGCAGGGGCAGGTGCAGCGCCTCTTCTACATCCACATGCCGTCGTTCTTCGGGGCCTTTACGGCTTTCAGCGCAACCGTGCTGGGTGGCATTATGTACCTGGTCAAACGCGATCCGAAGTGGGATCGCCTGGCGCTGGCAGGCGTTGAAGTCGGCACAGCCTTCTCCATTGTCACCTTGCTCACCGGTGTCGCCTGGATGCGTCCCATCTGGAACGCCTGGTGGCTCTGGGACCCGCGCCTGACATCCGCCGCGATCATGGTGCTGACTTATGCGGCCTATCTGATGCTGCGTGCGGGCATCGAAAATGTTGAGACGCGCCGCCGCTTCGCCTCGGTCTATGGCATCCTGGCGATCACGACGGTGATCTTGACGCTGGTCATCATCCGCATTCGCCCGGATACCATTCATCCCACCGTGATCGGCCCCAGCCCGCAGAACGCTCAGGGCGAATTCGACGCGACCCCCGGTGTGGTGGCTGCCTTGATTCCGGCGCTGATCCTGTATACGACAATCTTCCCAATTACGCTGATGTGGTGGCGTGTTCGCCTGCAAAATCTACTGGATGCGGTGGAACAGCGCAAAATTCAGGTGCTGAGCCGCTAACCGAAGGAGCAAACCTGTGCAGAGGAAACCGTTTCTCGCGCTGCTGCTGGCGCTGCTGCTCTTTGCGGCGGTGCCCTTCGTCAGCGCGCAAGATGAGGCCGACGCTGAAGGCCCGACCATCCCCTATTTCCAGACGGGAATCATGAATGTGCCCATTCCCCAGGAAGGCTGGGAGAACCAGAGCGAAGGGGATGTCGCGCTCTTCGTCAACGAAGACCTGAACGCGACGATCCGCGTGCAGCCCGTCGATACGCTGCTGGTCGAAGAGGCCATTCCGATGGCGCTAGAACCGATTTTCGGGGATGCGCTCACGGAACCGATCTTTGAGGGGCAGGCTGCCCTGAATACCGGGAACTGGTATCAGCAGCATTATGAGTTCGATGAGACGAGCATCACCGGAGTCTCGATCCTACGAGGCGATCGTACCTTTGTGCTGCTGTTCTGGGAAGATGACCCGGACTACGATGTTGCGCACTACATTCTGCGCACCCCGCTGACGGAAGGCAGCGCCGAACCGGATTTCGCCGCAGCCGTTGAACAAGCTGCGCTTGAACTGGGGGGGCAAGGCCTGGCTGACGAGGCCAGCACATCCGAAGAACTGGTGCTGGTCAGCGGGGATTGGACAGTTAGCACCTATCCTGATGGCGCACTGCTATACGCCGTTGAGGTGGATCGTGCGACCTACACAGCACTCGTGCGCGGTAATACCGCCGATGTCGCCCAGGCCGTTGATGGTTTCTACACGGTCTTCGAAGGCTTCTTCACCACGCCAGACAACAGCGAATTTCTGATACTGGGGCTGGCTTTCACCGCGGTGACGATGTTCGTGCTGTTGGGGAGTTTCGCTCTTCGTTATCGCGGCGTTCGGCAGGATATGGCGCTGGTCGAGCAATTGGAAAACGAGGAATAACCCCCCATCATCGGTTGTGGGGGCATGATTTTATGCCGAATCATGCCCCTGTGCTCGCTATTTCTTCCGCGCCACTGCCAACCCCGCCCCCATGCCGATGATGAAACTGCTCAAGCGTGCATCGTCGGCGATCGCTTGATTGTATTCCACCACCTGCTGGTCACCTTCTGCGAAGGGCGGGAAGACGCGCGGACGGGCGTCGCTGGTGAGGGCGTTGTGCGCGGCGATCAATCCGCCACTGCGCACGTGCTCGACTGCCCAGGCCAGATACTGCGGATAACTGGTCTTGTCCGCGTCGATGAAGACCATATCGAAGGGCGCTTCTGTGCGCAGCCCTGCCAGTGACTCCAGCGCAACACCCTGTCGAATCGCCACTTTGTCTGCCACTCCGGCACGGGCGAAGTTCTCTTGCGCGACGGCGGCGTGCCTGGGTTCCATTTCCAGCGTATAGAGCTGGCCGTCCGCAGGCAGGGCACGCGCCAGCCAGATGCCGCTGTAACCCGCTAATGTGCCAATTTCTACGATTTTGCGTGCCCCAATCAACTCCGCCAGGAATTGCAATAGACGGCCTTCGAAGGGCTGGATGTGAATGCGCGGGATGCCGTTGGCGAGGGCGTTTTGCTGCGCCTGCCGCAGGGCATCGTCTTCCTGGGCGAATAAGTCCGTCACATACTCGTTTAGCTGAGCTAGCAGTTTGCTATCCATTTTTCTCACCTTCTTCAGTGGATTGCTATAATCGAATGATGTTGTTGGCGAATGTCTTGTACAGACCGCAGGGAGTCTCTGTACGCTTTTCTTTCGAAAGGACGGAGACTGTTGACTGACAACGTGCTGCACAGGAATAAGTGTAGGGGCACGTCGCAGGCCCTCTTCTACAGAAAAAACACTCCTGCAACGGCACGATGTTCATGATACGTTTCGCGTTCGAAGACACGAAAGCGTACATCTCCTTTACCAAGGACAGTGACCTGCGTATTCGCCAACAGGTTCATCGAATCGTCTCGAACCGGATTATACAGGGGATATCGAAAACGACATGACACCTGAACAACGTTTTGACCGATCTGCAGAGAGCTTTCTGGATTACATCCAGTCGCCCTGGGGGCGGTTGCGTACGGAGATGATTGTGCAGCAGTTGGGGCGGCACCTGCCGGAGGGGGCGCTGCGCGTGCTGGATGCCGGAGCCGGGAACGGTGCGATGGCGCTGCCGATGGCACAGGCAGGGCACGCCGTCACCGCGACGGATTTTTCGGCGGAGATGATCGCTATTGGGCGCGAGCGCACCCGCGAGGCCGGGCTGGACGTCGCCTGGATTCAGTGTGAGTTGTTTGATCTGGAAGCCAGCCTGGAACGCGCGTCTTTCGACCTGGTGCTGTGCCATTTCGTGCTGCCCTATGTCGAGGATCATCAGGCGGCGTTGCAAGTGCTGGCGCGGCTGCTGCGTCCTGGCGGAACCCTCAGCTTGATGGTCACGAATCCCGATGGGCGTATGTTGAAAACCCTCTTGCGTGAATTGAAACCCGCCGAGGTGATGGATGTGGAACGTCAGCCGACCTTCCCCAACCAGCTCTTCGGAGGGATCTCCTACCAGCATCGCTATGAGCAAATCGCTGACGCCATCGCACAATCCGGCCTGACGCTGGTGACTCACTACGGCGTACGTATTTTCATGGATCTGATCATGCAGAATGACATCAAGAAAGATCCGGACTTCTACCGGGAATTGCTGGCGCTGGAAATGGCCTACTGCGACCGCGACCCCTTCCGGCAAATCGCGGCGACTACGCATTACATCGTGCGCAAAGGATGAGCTATTCCGGCTCGACCTTGACCAGTGGCTGCCCACGCCGGATGCGGTAGTGATCCATGTCGCGGGCGACGATGGTCTCCGGGAAGATGCTGCGTGCCTCCTGGATGATGTCGCTCTCGCGGTAACGCCGTGAGACATGCGTGAGGATCAGGTGGCGTACATTGGCATCCCGCGCCAATTCCGCCGCCTGTTTCGCCGTGATGTGCCCGAACTGCCCGGCGACTTCGTGCTCTTCCTGGAGGAATGTCGCTTCCGTAATCAGCACATCGGCATTCCTGGCGAAAGGCAGGATGTTATCAGTGCGGGCTGTATCCCCGGTGATGACGACTTTGGTGCCGATCTCGGTCTCTCCCAGCACCATCTCTGGCGTGATGCTGCTCCCGCCTGCCAGGGTGACCGTCTCGCCTTTGACCAGCCGACCGCGCTCTGGCCCCGCCGGGATGCCGAGTTCCTCCGCTTTCTGGGCGAGAAAGGGGCGGTGGTCATCCTCTTTGAAGATATAGGCGAAATTGCCGCGTCCGCGATGCACAATCGGGAAGGCCTGGACTTCATAGCCCTTGCCCCGGTGGATGACGCCCTGTTCGATGGCTTCGTAGTAGATGGGCATATCGGGTGTTTGCCCTGCCAGCACCACATCATTGAGCAGGCGCTGCACCCGCAGCAAGGTCGCAGCGCCGCCGTAAATGGTCAGTTCTTCCAGCTTCTCCCAGCGTGTGAAGGTCGAGACCAGCCCACCCAGCCCCAGGATGTGATCCAGGTGTGCGTGGGTGAGCAGGATGCGCGTCAGCTTCTTGAAGCCGATGCCGCTGCGCAAAATCTGCCGCTGCGTGCCCTCGCCACAATCGACCAGGAAGCGGTCTTCCCCGGCGAGAACCGCCGTCGCAGGCAAGCCGCGATAAATCGACGGCGCTGATGCCGAGGTTCCCAGGAATACAAGATCGAACATGAGGCGTTATTCGCTGTCTACAACGGTGGCAATCGGATAGAGAAAGATGCGTGTCCCACGCATTGTGCCTGTTTCATCGAAGACGGGCAAGCGTTCGTCGTCGGTATCCTGGTAGAGGCCGATGGAAATCTCATGCTGCTCTTCGAAGAGCGTTTGCGGTAGCTGGACGGCAGTACGCTGGATGAAGATATCGCGTTCGCGCAGCCGGGATGGATCGACGGCAATCGTATCGCGGTTGGCGACTAGCGTCACCGGATCGCTGAGGATGTGCGTGAAGATGGTCACATCGGGCGGGACGACGCCTTCCACGCGCCAGTAGGTCGTCACCGGGACGAATTCACCTGGCGCGTACTGTGGTTGCGGATCGCTGTCATAGCCCAGCCAGGTCAGGTTGCCGCCAAAGCGGATTGGAGGCGGCACGAGTTCGCTCTCCGGCAGCGAGACACTGGTTTCGTAGGATGCGGGGGCAGTCGTCGTATAGACGCCGAGGGCATCGGCGAGTGGTTCCCGTGCATCCAGCAAAATCACGGCGCGTTCGGGCATGGTCTCCAGCGGCGTGCCCTGTGCCAGCCAATCTGCGATGTCCGGCGGGATGCTGTCATACATCGCCAGGGTTGGCACAATCACCTGCTGTGGTGCCCCGCCCTGCGCGAATACCAGCCCACTGCGGCAGTCCACATAGCGGATGCCTTGCGTGTCGCGATTCATGTGTTGCCGGATGCGGTCTACCGTCGTGCGCTCATTGCCTGGCGTGTGGGGCGTGTGCCAGGTCGGGTAGCAGAGAACGGTTGGTAGCGTGTGGGCAGTTTCGTCTATGCGGTGCGCAATCTGCCCCAATCTGCCGTTATAGACCTCGTAAACCGCTTCCTGCTCCGGCCAGATGAAGAACAGGTCGCGGCTGACCCAGCCGATGTTGAAGAGCAGCAGTGCGGCAACCCCCACGACCCCCAGTGCGCGGGCGCGTCGCGGTAGACTCTGAAGTAGAACGCTGACCCCCAACCCCATGAAGAGCGCCAGCACAGGTAGCAACAGCGCCAACCCGATAAAGTTCGGCGCTTCTGCTTTCAGGAGCGCCGCTGGAGCCAGCAGGAGACCCGTCAGCAGCGGCAGGAAGTAGCGTGGATGCCGCCAGTAGCGGATGCAAAGCGCGAAGCCGATCAGCAGTGCGAAGCCGCTGAAGAGGTCGGTCATCGGGCGTGCAGTCACGTTGAGCAGCACGGATTGGTCGCCCACGAAGACGACCCCACCCAGGCTGTTCCAGGCCGCAGTGAGAATGCTGTCGTAACCGCCCAGGATGCGCCGCCCCGCCGCAAGTTGGGGCAGCCGCGCCGTCGAGATCAAGTACGGAATCGAGATGATAATCAGCATCAGCAGCGCGAAGCCGATGTAGCTGATCCTGCGCAGGGAAATGCGGCTGCGCAACGCCAGGATGTGCACGATGAAGAGCATGGCGACCAGCACCAGCAGGATGCCGATGGGGTGCAAGTACAGCCCTACGCCGAGCAGTGTGCCCAGGGCAGCGAAGTCGATGGTGTTGGTCGTTTCTGCACGCACGCGCTGGTAAACGGGCATTGCCCGCGCCAGCGCCAGCAGCACCGCCGTGATCAACAGCGGCAGCAGCGATTCGACCAGGGCGACGCGCCCCAGCAAGGAGGCGAGCAGGCTGGTACTGACGAAAGCTGCGGCAGCTACCCCTGCCCAACGTCCGAAGAGGCGCACGCCCAGTGAATACATCAGCGCCACTGTGAGTAGGGAGGCGAAAACGCTCAGCAGCCGCAGCCCAACCGTCCCTGTCCCGAATGCCAGCGAAGCCAACGCCAGCGCTTGCTGATACAGCCCCTCTTGTCCACCGCTTTCCGTCTCGTAGAAAACGCGAATCTCACCCTGCAAGACGCGATCTTGCATCAGGTCAATTTGCACCAATTCCGGGTCACTGAAGCCGATGGGTAGGGTCGTGAGCTGCCACAAGCGCAGGAATGCGGTGACCACCAGCAGCAGCACAGCCAGAAGATAACTGGTGCGGTTCGACAAGAGACGGGTTCCTTTCCAGCAAGCGCGATAAGGGCAGCGAGTGAGTCGGGCTGCAATGTTGCTTATTCAACAAGGTGTCCCTTCTAGCCTGTCCTGGCCTCAACACGGGTTGTTTGGTGTGAGAAGTGGAATGGTAAATCCACGCCAGTGGCTTCATGATGATGGACTCCAGCGCAATCATAACACCGGACGCGACGTTTGCCAGCCGTGCACGCCGACGTTCACAGAACGCCCAACCACGCGCTGAAAGCCAGCACTGCCACGCCCAGCAGCCCCATCGCCCAGGTTAACAGCACCTCGCGACGGTGCAGGCGTTCCCACTGCTGCACGGTCATATCGTCGCCTTTGCCGCGTTCCAACAGTAGGCTGGTGCGTTCCAGGGTCGGAGCGACGCTGTATTGCAGTGCCAGCCCCGCCAACGCCATCAAAACGATGACGATGTGTTTGACCAGCATGACGACGCTCCAGGTGTTGCTGAACTGCAAGAAGCCCAGGTAATTGGGGTCGGCGGTCATCTGGAACAGGCCCGTGATGATCAACACAATCAGGCTCAAATTGCTGATGGGGTAGAAACGTTTGCGTAGGGAACGCAGCATCGTGTAGAGCGGCTGCGTTTGTTCCAGGTTGCGTCGCAGCGCTGGCCAGACCAGCAGCATCGTAATCAACAAACCGCCGATCCAGACAGCGGTTGCCATCAGGTGAAAGAACAGGCTAAGGGCAAGTAATTCGCTGCTCACGATAAACCTCCTCCGGTGTCCCATACGGCCAGCCCGAAACGATTGTATCGCCGCAGTAGCGATCCATCGACACAATATCGAAGAAGGCGGGGCGCAGGTAGCCATCCGGCGTGCTCAGCGACCACCACCATTCTTCGTCGTCGGATGTCCAATCCGGGTCATGCAGGTAGATCAGGGACATCAACCCCACCCAGGGACGCCAATTCTCTGCGGCGTATTGATAGGCTTCGACGATGTAGTCCCCTTGCTGCTCCTCGCTGACGGCAAACCAGGCATAGGCCGGGTCTTGCGTGTCCGTCGTCCAGCCAAATTCCAGGATGGCCATCTGGCGGGCGGCATCGTCGTAGAGCAGCATGATTTTACGCAAGTCTTCTACTCGGCGGAAGGTCGCCCATCGTCCCTGCCCATCCCGTTCAGCATCATCCGGGCCATAGCGCGGTGGCGCGAACCCCGGCGCGTGAACGCCGACGACATCAATGTATTGTTGGAAGCCCTCGCGGTACATGGCATCCAGATAGACATCATCGGGCGTGGCGCTGGCGTCATGCGTGCCCGTCGGGGCCAATCCAGCGGAGATCAGAATCGCATCCGGGTCAGCAGCGCGAATCGCCGCGCTACAGGCCGCCAGCAGTTCGACATAGGCAGCAGCGTCCGGCGGTTGCTCTCCCCATTCGCGCGACAGATTCGGCTCATTCCAGATCTGGTAGGCGTCAACCCGTCCGGCATAGCGTTCGGCGAGCGTGCCGCAGTGCGTCGCCCACTGGTCAATGTCTGCGGGTGGCGCGTCGTGTTTGATGTCACCCGGCTGCACGTCGCCAGCCGCAGCCCATGCGGGTACCTTTCCCAGGCGCACAATCAGTTCCAGGTCGCGCTGTTCGATTTCTTCCACGATGCGGTCGGCCTGCGTGAAATCCCAGTCACCGGGTCTCGGTTCCAGGTCTTCCCAGGCGAAGGTCTGCTTGACGTGGCTGAACCCCAACAGCCAGGTCACCCAATCCAACTGCGTCCCCGCATAGCCTTCATCCCACCAGAGAAAGGTCTGGATGCTGTACGTGAGCGGTGTGAAAGGAGGATCGACCACCGCATCACCCGCGAAGGGGTCAGGTTCGGGGCGCAATGTGAGAACTGTGAGAATACCTGCGGCGGCGAGGGCGATCAGCAGCCCGATCAGCCACCCCATGCGACGTTTTTCTTTCATCTGTGTTTTGTCCGAAGGTCTCGGGTGGATTGTGTACAGAGATTTTTCGTACGGGGAATTGTGGGGGTACGGGACACCCTACCCCCACACGATTGCTCACCCGCCCAGGCGCTGCTGGTACTCACTCTGCCAATCGCGGATGGCGTCGTATGCCGGGCGGAAGGTGCTTCCCGGGCCGATCAGCGAATAGGCCACATTGTCATTGGTCGGATCCCAGCCAGCCAGCGGCCCATAGTTGAAGTTCCAGACGAAGGCCAGCCAGAAATTGCCGTTCTCTTCCATGTAATCCAGTGCCTGAACGAAGTATTCAGCCTGCTCTTCCAGTGTGTTGTCGCGGGCAAACTCGAAGCCGCGCGGCACGCCGTCCAGGTCTTCTGCCACGGCCCAACCAAATTCGGTGATGCACAGCTTGGTATCGTACCCCGCATTGCGGATGCTGGTCAGGTAGCCTTCCAGCGTGCTGCGGAAGCTCCAGGATGGATGCGGGTTGTCGAAGGGGCCGCGGAAGGTCGCAGTTGGATCGTTGGGCACTTCGTCGTAGCGCACCAGCGGGCTGATGTTGTAGCCATTGTGATGCACGCCCACGCAGTCCGTCACATCCAGCATCCCGGCAGCGATCATCTGCTGCATATAGCGCTGGTCGTTGATCGCGCCAATGCCGTCATCCAGCCCCGTCGGTGCCAGCGCCCCACTGATGACGATCGTCCCGGGGCTGACTTCCTGGGTCATGTTGTAGACATCGCGCAGCAGCGAAACGTAATCCGACGCGCTCAGGCCGCGCACCGATGTCCATTCGCGGTCGATGTTCTGTTCATTCCAGACCTCAATCGCCAGGATTTGCCCCGGATAGCGTTCGTAGAGCGTTCGCACGAAATCAACATAGTCTTCGTTGTTCGCCGGGGGGCCATGTCGATCCAGAAATACGCCCGGTTCGCGTGCCCAGTCCGGCGCAGTGACGATAGAGAACATCGGGCGAATACCGAACAGGCGCACGCCCGCCATCAGCACATCCAGTTCCGCAAAGTTGTAGACATCGGGTTCAGGTTCGATGTCTTCCCAGCGAACCTGCTTCTTGATCCAGGACAGCCCCAGGTCTTGCGAGACGGAGCGCAGGAAGCCGTTCAGCACATCCGGGTCGAAGTCCTGTGGCACCTGTAGCTGAATACCGACCCGGAAGGTCTCGTCTTCATCTGGGAGCGGCGCTGGTGTATCGGTGGGTGCCGGGGTAGCCGTCGGTGCCGGGGTTTCGCTGGCGGCCTGCGCCACCACAACCGGGGCTTCTTCTTCCGCTGTCTCCGGCTGCGTTGGCTGCGGTTCGGGCGTGTTGGTCGGCGCGGTTGTGGAAGTCGCCTGCGCGGTGGGGCTGGCGATCACGACAACCTGTTCGCTGCCTGCGTTGTTGCTGTTGCCGCCAGAAGCGACCTCTGTGCCCGCGATAATTGGGCGGGAAGCGAAGAAGATCGCGACGAAGGTCGCAAGCCCCATCATGAGCGTGATAAACGTCCAGACCAGGACGAAGCCGCGCAGTTGGCGGCGGGTTTTCTGATTGCGGGTCAAAGTTGCCATAGCGTACTCAGATCCTCGTTCTCTGTGAACAGGTTAGCGAGCACCTGCCAGCGCCTGACACGCCGGGCAGGAACCATCGGGACGAATGATAGCATAACCACCCTGGGGGTCGGCACCGTACAGGGTAAAATCCACATTCCAGACGATCAGCAGGCGCACATTGCCATCTTGCGAGGCGATAGAAGCGGCCTGCGCCAGCCATGCCGCCTGCTGATCTAATGTGACGTTCTGCGCCCAGGAGAAGAAATCCGGGAGCGGTGGATAGCCTTCTGAGGTCAGATAGCCCAATTCTGTGATGCAAATCGGTCGTTGGCGTCCGATGATGCCATTGTATACGTTGAGCATCGTCGGCAGGAAGCGTGTGTAGTAGCTGTCCCCGCGTGGGTCATTCGATGTTTGTGTGGGCGGGACGATGCCTTCGTTGTAGTGCAGCCCCACGCAGTCCGTATAATTCAGGCCGCCTGCTTGCACAAACTGACGCATGAAGTTGTCATCGTTGACGACCTGCCCGGGGAAGGCCGCTTCCGCGCCCGTCGGGGCGGGTGCACCGCTGATGACGATGGTGCTCGGATTCGCGCCTTTGATTGCCGGGTAGGCCGCTTGCATCATGTTGGCGAAGGCGGATCCGCTGATCTGCCCGGCGGGCCATTCGCGGTCGATGTTCGGCTCGTTCCAGACTTCGATAGCATCCGCACCCCCGGCTGCGATGCCAGCCAGCCAGTTGACATAACCCTGGATGTAGCCATTGCCACCCGCTGCCAGGTCGGCGGGGTTGCCCACCGTGCCGATCAAGACCTTGAATCCGGCAGCTTGCCCGGCCTGTACCGCTTCGACGGCAGCACCGGGTGAAGCACCGGGGCCATAACGCATCTGCACCTTCATCCAGGTCATTCCGGCGCTCTGCATGGCGCTGATGGCACGCGGACTGTTGGCACTGGTGACATGGCCACCATATTCGAAGCCGCCGACGATGCTTCCGGCTGACGGTATATTAGCGCCGAAGTTGCCCCCCGCAGGGCTGCTCCCTCCTGTTGAGGGAATCGGCGTCGCCTGGATCGGTGCCGGAGTCGGTGTGTTGGTGGGAACCGGAGTCGGCGTGTTGGTCGGCAGCGGGGTCGGCGTCGGCGTCGGCTGGAAGAGCGCGACCTGCGCCCCGGTGCGCACGCTCTCGCGCTGCGTATTCTCCTCGACCAGCAGCACCGAGGGATTGATCGCATAGTTGCCGTCGGGTGCATCCAGGGTCAGCACCAGTTCTTCATCGAGCGCTGTGGTGGTCTCCTGTACGGTCGCTCCGCTGGCATCCACAATGCGCCAGCGCAGTGCCCAACTGGGATTGGTCGCCAGCGTGGGAACCTGGGTGCGGAAGTCCGCGATGGTCGTCAGCACGTCGCTGGCGACATCATCTTCCAGCAGGTCATCGAAGGCCACACCACCCAGCGCAAAGGGTACGACCCAATCCATGCGATAGCGCAAGGAGTTGCCCGTCGTGATCCACATGCGAGCGGTCTGGTTCCCCTCGTCGTCCAGGTAATCCAGGTAAGGCGTATTGATGGCGCTCTCGAAGCCGCCCTGTGCGGTACGTCCATCCAGGCGGGCGCGAATCTCGGTTCCCGGCTCGATGGTTCCGGTCTCGCTGAAATCCTCAGCATCGACCTGCACATTGCCCAGGCCAGCCAGTGCCGCATCATAGCCGATGGGAGTGAAGTTCCCGGCGATTTCGCGCACGGACTGTGACGATAGCCCCAGCAGCACCTTGTAGCGATCCACTTCGCTGACCGTCCAGCGCAGCAGGGCTTCTACGTACTGCGTTTCCCCTTCGCTGAAGACCATTGGATCCAGCACGCCCAGGTCGATTTGCAGGTAGTCTGCCGCTGCGCCCAGCGCTCGCCAGTCATACGCCCCCGTCTGCCAGACTCCGTCGATGTTCTGCGCTGCCGGAACGACGACACCCAGTTCGCGCCCGACTCCATCCAGGCTGGCGGCCAGTTCTTCAATGAAGCGGCTGAAGTTCTCGCGCTGGTCTGCGGGCAGGCCGCGATAGTCAACGAAGAGGCCGTCGTAGCCGCTGCCCGTCGTCACCAGGGTGAGCTGGCGCACATGCTCGGCACGCAATTCGCTGTTGGCGATGATGGCGACCACTGTCTGCGGATCGACCACACGAGGGTCGCTGAAATCGCGCACAACTGGCATCACACGGTAGCTGGCATTGAGGTCAACCCCGGCGGCGAGGCTGCCCGCCACCGAACCGTTGAGCGTTGGCTGCAAGCCAGCCGGAGAGACGATAGTTGCCACGCCACCCACTTCCGGCGTCAGCGCGGTATCGACATCATAGGTCACATGCACTTCTGGCAGATCCGGCACGGCCTGGAAGATCGCGACGCGCTGCGGTACATCGGCTACTGTTGCTTCCAGGCGATTTTCTACAGCGCGTGCCGGTATGAAGTCCCAGATGCCGCCTGTTTCCGTCTCGTACCAGCCGTACAGGTCGAGCAGGTCGGGCGTGGCGGCGTTACCCGGTATGCGCAGGCTGATTTGCACCGCATCCGGGGCATTACCCTGTGTCTCCAGCGTATAGACCGAACTTTGCAGAGCGAGGTAATAGGGCACAGCTTGCCTGGCAGCGGGGATCCATTCCCCGGCCTGGGCATCCGCCGCCTCAAAACGCTGCAAATCAACTGACGCAAGGCGCAGGCCGAATTCGCCGTTCACATCGGTTGCAGCAGCGACCGTCAGCGACTGATCGGGCGAGGTGATGGCATCTCCCTGGACGCTCAACGTCGCGAATGGCTCGGTGAAGAGGCGGTTGTACAGGTCGAAAGGGGGTAGGAATAGCCCGACGGTGACCAGCAGCAGCGCCACAAAAAGCGATACAAAAGCAGTGAGCCAACAACCTGCGCGGTTGCCTTGCTGCTGGGATGAGACACTCTGTGCCATAGATGGCTCCTCGAAAATTCCGATCACGGTTGTTCTACATACTCAGGATATTGTGGCTGGGGATTGGGCGTTAATCAATTGTCGGGTGAAATTGTCGAGTGAAAGGGAGGTGGGTCAAGTTGCGGGGGCATGGTTGAACACGCCCCCACAATGACATCAAAAACGGATTCGTCAATTCCCCAGGGCAAAGCAGGCCGGGCAGTTTCCATCCGGGCGAATGATGGCGTAGCCCGCCATCGGGTCTGAGTCATAGCGTGTGAAATTCACATTCCAGACGATGACCAGCCGTACACGCCCGCTGTTGCGTGCCAGCGACATCACTTGATCCAACCAGGCCGCCTGCTGCGCAACGGTCACGTTCTGTGCCCAGGCGAAACCACCCGGCAGCGGCGGGAACCCTTCCGGCGTCAGGTAGCCCAGTTCGGTGAAGCACAGCGGCAGCCGTCCGCCGAAGGCATTGTAGTAGGTATTGACCATGCCGTTGTAGTAGCGCGTGTAGAATTCACTGCGCGGATCGCCAAAATTCTGGGTCGGCGGGACGATACCTTCGTTATAGTGCACGCCCAGGCAGTCCGCGTAGTTGGCTGCGCCAGCCGCTGCCATCCCCGCCACATAGACGTTATCGTCGCAGCCATTGGGTGAGCAGCCACCGAAGAATCCCGTCGGGGCGGGTGCGCCTGTAATCACCAGCGTGTTGGGGTTGACGGATTTGATGGCGTTGTAGGATGTCGCCAGCAAGCTGGTATACATGGCGGGATCGATCTGCCCGGTAGGCCATTCGCGGTCGATGTTTGGCTCGTTCCAGATTTCGATGGCATCCGCGCCCAGCGCCGCCAGCCCGGCAACGTAATTGGCATAGGCGTCGTAATAGCCGCCGTTGTTCAACTGGGACGGCAGCCCGACCACTCCCAGCAAGATGCGGAAACCCTTGGCGTGCGTATCGTTGATCAAGCCGGCGACGGCGTTGGGATCATCGCCCTGCGTGTAGCGCACCTGGTACTTTGCCCAGGTCATCCCCGCGATGCGCATGTAATTCACGGACACTTCGTCTAGCCCCTGCACGTGACCGCCGTAGGAGAAGCCCGTTACGGGTGCATTGCTGACAATGGGCGGCGGAACCGGGGCTGCGGGTGCGGCGCTGGCGTTTTCTTCTTGTGCAGCGGCACCCTGCGGCACAGCCAGGCCAAAGGGCGAACCGACTTCGACGACGGGCAGCGCGGCGATTTCGTTATATCCCAGGCTGATGAAGTTCGCGGAGACCCAGCCCACGACGCCCTCTGCATTCACGCCGCGCACCCAGTTCACGAAGGGGTCGCGTCCGTCAATGTTGAGCGTCTCGCCGGAGGCCAGCCCGCCGACACGGTTATATTCAGTGCTGGGGCCTGCACGCATGTTGACGTTGGCGGTTGCCGTCGCTGTCAGGCCGCCTTCAATTGGCGCAGGCGCAGGTGCGGCTTCTTCCTGTGCGGGTGCGCTGGGCGCACTGGCGGGGACGGCTCCCGGTGGCGGCGCTTCCACGCTGATGGGTGCTTCGCGCTCGATTACGGGCAGGGCGAAAACCGCATCCTCCCCAATGCCCAAATAGCGTGCAGCCATCCAGCCGACTTCGCCGTTTTGCGTGATGCCCCGCACCCAGAGGCCACTGCTGTCGCGCCCGTCCAGGCGGACGTTCGTGCCGGCAGGCATGATGCCCAACTGGCGCCATTCGGTGCCCGGCCCCACGCGCAACGTCAGGTCAATCTCTACAGCGGCGACGACGCCGACCTGGGCACTGGCGGGACTGATGAAGGTTGTTATCGAGAGAAATAGGGAAAGAATCAAGGCAATACGAAAGAAACGAGCGTGCTTCATAACAACGGTCAACTCCCAACTCACTGTACCGAAACAGTCTGCCGAAACGCGCGGCGGCATCTTAGCAGACGGGGAGTATTTTAGCAATAACGCCCCAATATACCCCCTACGACTGCCTGACGGTGCGGTGGGATCGCAGAGGGCCGTTGCGACGCTGATCGTGCTGGGAGTGCTCGAATGCGCCATCCTCGGAAAACCAACCACCAGAAAATCGCAAACCCACACCTTCAAACTCTCTCATGATGCGGTACACTCTTGCGCATGAACGACGCAATCCAACTCGCACGACAAGATAACGGCGTGGCGGTGCTGACCTTCAACCGTCCACGAGCCTTGAATGCCATGACCCTCGCGGCAATGGAAGGCTTCCGCGAGGCCGTGTATTCGTTGATTGATGATCCCTCGCTGCGTGTCGTGATCCTCACAGGTGCGGGCGAAAAAGCCTTTTGCAGCGGCGGTGACCTGGTGGAACTCAGCCATCACGAGACGGAAGAGGGCGCGCGCCACTTCATCGGCATCATGACCGACGCCCTGCTGCACCTGGAACAGCTTCCCGTTCCGGTGATCGCCGCCATCAACGGCTTCGCATTGGGAGGGGGCAGCGAAATCGCCCTGGCCTGCGATATGCGCATCGTGGATGAGAACGTCAAGATGGGCATGGTACAGATCAACAACGGACTGACTCCGGGATGGGGCGCGGGGCAGCGCTTGCTGCGACTAGTGGGCTATTCGCAGGCGATGGAACTGCTGCTGAAAGGCGAGGCCTTGCGGGCGGATGATCTGGTGGCGCTGCACCTGGTCAATGAAGTGACGCCACCCGGAAAATCGTTGGAGCGGGCGCTGGTTTTCGCCGACGAAATTGCGGCGCGTCCCCCCAGAGTGGTACGCAGCATCAAGACCCTGCTGCAAGCTGGGATGAATCGTTCTTATGAGGAAGCGCTGCGCATCGAACACGACCTGTTCCCGCCGCTGTGGATCGACGAACCGCATATTCAGGCTGTGCGCCGCTTCTTGAAGCGGCAGGAAGAAAAACGCCGCGCCGCCGACGAAAGCAAGGGCAACGCATGAGCGCTTTTTACGAAATCATCGCCCGGTATTACGATGCCGAAGTGGGCGAAAAAGTAGATGATTTGCGGCTCTACAGCGAACTCGCCGAACAGTACGGCTCACCGATCTTTGATCTGGGCTGCGGAACCGGGCGGGTGCTGCTGCATCTGGCGCAGGAAGCGCATCGAGTACATGGAATCGACGACAGCAAAGAGATGCTCAAGCGCCTGCAGAACAAACTGGATGCGCTGCCCCATCTGAAAGAGTACGTCACCTATGCCCAGGCTGATGCCCTGACTTACGAAGACGTTACACGCTACAAGCTCGTACTGCTAACCTACAATGCCCTGATGCACTTCCACACGGAAGAGAAGCAGATTCAGCTTTTGCAGCGGATGCACACCCTGCTCGCTGACGATGGGTTGATGGTGATTGATCTGCCCAACGCCGGGGAGACCTTCGCCACGCAGGAAACCGACGCCGTGCTGCTGGATCGTCGCTTCATGGAGCCGGAGACGGGCAATCTGGTGATGGTCTTCTCCAACAGCTACCTGGATCGCGTCAAGCAGGACTTGCAGGTGGAATGGATCTACGACGAAATCCACGACGATGGTACGGTCAAGCGGCTGGTTGCACCGCATTTGCTGCGGTATTTCTTCTACCCGGAATTGAAGTACCTGTTGGAAAAAGTCGGCTTTGCAGTCGAGGCGGTCTATGGCTCCACTGACGAAGACCCCTTCGAGGATGGCTCTGAGCGCATGATCGTGTATGCCCGCAAAGCACTCGGGTCATGATCGTTCATCATGTGCGATGCTGTGCCCCTACGTATCAAAGCGTATCTCAAATTTCGAGAACTCGTCGCGGGCTGCGAACCACTGCTCTTCCACCGACTCGACCCGTGCCGCTGGCGGGCCTTCATGGAGGAAATCCAGCAGGGCGGTGAGCGCGTCGCGGCTCCCTTCTGCTGTGACCTCCACCCGCCTATCACGTCGATTCATTACCCAACCAACGACATCCAGTTCATTGGCTTTGCGCGTCGTATAGTCACGAAAACTGACCCCTTGTACCCGTCCGCTGATGATCGCATGTAGACGTGCTTGCTCTTCGTCCATCGTAACTGCTCCTTTCCCGACGCTGACGGAAGTCGTCTTGACTTTCTCTACCACGCAACGTATACCAAACAGCCAGTTTGAACAAGGATTGGACGACAATGCGGAACTTCAGCCGCTACTTGCTGCTCGCACTGTTCGCTGCCGGATGCCTGCCCCAGACCGCAGCCCCGGCTCCTACAAATACGCCCATTCCGCTGACGCCTACTGTGCAGATACGCAACTCGGAAGAACTATACGGCGACGCCATTCGCGATGGGCAGAACGACCCGACCGCCGCCGCTCTGCCCAATTCCGGCTCCCTGCCGCCGCGTGAATTGGGTGCTGCCGAGATCGGCGCGGCGCAAACGGTCGAGGTGGTGCTGCCGGATGCGCAGGTCATCCAGGGAGATTTGTATGTGGCGGGCGATACGCTCAGCCGCGTCCCCGGCGTGCTGCTGTTGAACGCGGATCGCCGTGCCTGGGGCGATTTGCCGCAGGAATTACAGAGCGCGGGGTACACCGTTCTCGCCGTCGATAGCACGGCGCTGCCGACGGAAGATATGGAGTCGCTGTTTGAGTCGGTCAGCGAAATCGGCTCGGTTGACCCGGGGCGAATCGCCGTCATTGGTGCAGAATCCGGCGCAGACCTGGCGCTCTTGAGCTGTGCGATTGACGCAATTTGTGACGCAGCAGTGCTGCTCAGCCCGCGCGGGCAGGAAACGCTGGTGAACATCTTGCCGAATTATAACCCGCGCCCGCTGTTTGTGGTCGCGGCGCAGAATGACGCGGAGGGGTTCGCGGCTGCCGCTGCCCTGGCGCGGAACTTCGCAGACGGTTCGCGCTTCCTGGAGATGGCATCCGGAACGGGAACGGGCTTGCTGGCGCTCAACTCTGGCCTGGGGCGCGAGATCATCGCCTGGTTGGACGGCGCTTTCTGACAGCCTGTGTCTGAAACCTCAATGCTGCCCCCAAAACCTGGGGCGCTGAATCGTAATTCTCCGTTATGCTGGAAGTAGCGTCTATCCAGTGACTACGGAGTGTCTCCCTAGCCTGTCCAGGTCTCAATACTTGTTGTTTTGTGTGAGAAGTGGAATGGCAAATCCACGCCAGTGGCTTCAGGATGTTGCAGCGCAGCGCACTCTCCAGGCTGTCACCCGAGCGCGGTTTGCTGCTTGTTGGGCGGGTTGCCCATGCCAGGGGATGCCTGGATGATGACGAGCATACGGAGAGCCAGATTCTCCGGGTCGATTTGACGTATACCTTCGTCCCTCCCAAAACGCGGCGGGATGTGCAGGGGCGTGCTTCCAACACCCGTCCGGAACTACGCGGCTCTCGCAGCCAGATTGGCAGAACCCCTAGCATTTTCGCGCCAGGGGACCCGCTGCTGATCCTGTATGCCGATGATGAGCGGCATGTGGTGTTATGAACGCAGTTTGGCGCCCAATTCTTTCTTCGTCAGCGTGACGATGCTCTTGCGAATCTTCTTGATTTCCTTGTCGCTCAGCGTGCGATCCTCTGCTTGATAGGTGAGTGCGTAGGCCAGGCTCTTGTGCCCCTTGTCGATGCTGTCGCCGCGATAGACATCGAAGAGCGTGATCTCGCGCAGCAGCTTGCCGCCAGCCTTGCGGATGACCGCTTCGACCTGCGCGGCGGGTAACTCTTCCGGCACGACCAGGGCGATGTCTTCCAGTACCGGTGGCGCAGTGAGGATCGGCTTGACGTTGTAGAGCGCCTGCACATGCGCCAGGATTTTCTCCAGGTCAAGCTCGGCAATCATCACTGGATGGTGCGTCAAATCCAGCGTCTGGGCCACGCGCGGGTGCAGTTCGCCGAAGTCGCCCACATATTCGCCCGCGACGATCAACGCCGCCGAACGCCCCGGATGGAAGGTGCTGTGCTGCGAGCGTTCAATGGTGAAGTCTTCGATGTGTAAACCATCCAACAGCGCTTCTACCACGCCCTTGATGTCGAAATAATCGACCAGTTGCGCACTCTCTTCCTGAGTCCAATCTGTCTCGCGGCGTGGCCCGGTCATCACAATCGCCAGTCGTCGCTGCTCATCGGGCAGGCCAGCGCCGTTTTTCAGGTAGACGCTGCCAATCTCGAAGGTCTGCTGACGCGGCGTGAAGCGAGCGTTGCGTGCCGTGTTTTCGAGCATATTGCGCAGGAGCGTGTGGCGCAGCACGGTCTTATCCGAAGAGATCGGGTTCGCCAGCGTGACGTACTGCGCAACGGGCAAACTCGATTCGGCACCTTCCGGGATGAGTTGCTCTTCCGCTTCTGGTGTGGTGAAACGATAGCTGATGTTCTCCGTCAAACCGAGCGCTACCAATAAATCGCGTGTTTCTTCCTCGGCTTCCAGGGCGAAATTGATGCGCTGTTCGGGCATCTCGTCCGCCATAATTGTCGCCGGGATCTTGTCGTAGCCCACCATCCGCGCAATCTCTTCCACCAGGTCGGCGCGTCCGACCACCCCGGTGCTGATGTCCGTGCGGTAATCCGGTACGGTAGCGTGCAGCACATCCCCGGCGATTTCGACATCGAATTGCAGGCGGCTGAGCACATCGGCAACCTGCTGGATGCTGATCTCGATGCCGAGCAGACGCTGCACTTCACCAATCGGGAGTTCCACGATCACGGGTTCTGGCTTCAGGGCATAGTCATCAATGACGCCCTGCGCGATGATGCCACCGCCCGTCTGCCGCATCAGTTCAATGCCGCGCGTGGCGCCCAGGATGGTGCGCGACGGATGGATATTACGGCTGAAGCGCGTACCCGCTTCCGTGAAGATTTTCTGTGCCTGGGCGGTCTTGCGAATGTTGATGAAGTTCCAGTTCGCTGCTTCCAGCAGGACGTTGGTCGTCTCCTCGCTGATTTCGGTCTCTGCACCGCCAATGAGACCGCCGAAGCTGAGCACGCCCTTCGTATCGGTGACCAGAATCTGATTCTCGCCGAGCTTGCGCTTGACTTCATCCAGCGTTTCCAGCGTTTCGCCCTTCATCGGCAGGCGCGTGATGATCGTCGGCGCTTTGCCGCCAGCGCGTTCCACCAGCTTATCGTAGTCGAAAGCGTGCAGCGGTTGCCCGATTTCGAACGTGATGTAATTGGTCACATCGACGATGTTGTTGATGGGGCGCTGCCCGACCAGCTTCAAGCGATGGCGCATCCAGAAAGGCGAGGGCTGCACCCGGGTATCTTTCAGCAGCGTCAGCGTGAAGCGTGGATTCAGTTCCGGCACTTTGATTTCGATGGCGGCCTGTCCTGCAATAGGATCGCCCTCGGCGACCATCTCATAAGAAGGCTCCTTGAGTTCGATGTTGTAGAGCGCGGCTACTTCGCGTGCGACGCCTAACATGCTGAAACCATGCCCCAGGTTCGGCGTCAGTTCGATGTCCAGCACAACATCACCCAGCACATCCTGTAGCGGTGTCCCCGCCACGTAGGACGGATCATGATCCATGAGGATCACCCCTTCATGGTCTTCCGCCATGCCCAGTTCTTTTTCGGAACAGACCATGCTATCGTTGTAGATGCCGCGCAGTTCCTTGCCCTTGAGCACCATGCGCTTCGGTTCATCACTGTGCCCATCCCAGACTTCTGCGCCTTCCATTGCAAAGGCCGTCCACAGCGGCGGATCCTGCTGGCCCTGCCCGACGTACTCGTACAGGTTCGGCGCACCTGTGACGCACTGCTTCAGTTCCGCTGCGCCGTAATCGACCATCGCCAGCACCAGCTTATCGGCGTTGGGATGCTGCTTCACCTCACGAATTGCGCCGAGCAGCAATTTCTCACGATCCCATACCAGGTGATTGCTCGGTGGCACGCGGATGCCTTCGACGTGATTCTGTGGCACGCCGATGTATTCAAGCTTGCCGACTTCGAAGCCAGCCGTCGTCAGGCGCTCTGCCAGTTCTTCTGGCACGATGCCCTCTAGATCGACGAAATCTTTCAACCAGGAAAGCGGTACGCGCATTCGGTTTATTCTCCCTCATTGTTCGTTTCTGTCTCGTTACCCGGGTTGCTTCCCCGGTAATGCACTGCAATCACGGTGATGAAGCTTGCCAGTAGACCAAGCCCCAGCAGCAGATAGATCATGGTAAAAATCTTGCCAATCGGCGTTTGAGGGCTGAAGTCACCGTAGCCCACTGTCGTCAGTGTGATGACCGTGAAGTACAGCGAATCCAGCCAGCCCCAGCCCTCTACGATGCTGTAGAAGATCGTCCCCAACAGCAGCAAGAGGCCGACAGAGTAGATCAAGCCCCGTGTGGTTTCGTCCCGCCACGCGCTGCGCAGTGCTCGTAGGAAATCAGTGAGCAGGCGAAACAGCGCAAAAAGCACTGGAATCATGGGCATCACCCTATGCCTTTGAACTCAGAATTGCTCCAGGAAGCGCAGGTCGTTGCCCCAGAAATAGCGAATGTCTTCGATGCCATGTCGCAGCATCGTGATGCGTTCTGGCCCCATGCCGAAGGCGAAACCCGTCCATTCCGTGGGGTCATAGCCCCCCGCTTGTAGCACATTGGGGTGCACCATGCCGCTGCCCGCGATCTCCAGCCACCCCGTATATTTGCAGACGCGGCAGCCTTCGCCATCACACAGGAAGCACTCGGCATCAACTTCCATGCTCGGCTCGGTGAATGGGAAGTAGGACGCACGGAAGCGCACCTTCACATCCGGCTTGAACATACGCTTGGCGAACTCAGCAATGGTGCCTTTCAGGTCGCTCATATGGATATTCCTGCCGATTGCCAGCCCCTCGACCTGGTGGAATTGGGCTTCGCTGCGCGGCGTGATCTGCTCGAAGCGGTAACACATCCCCGGCAGGATCACGCGAATCGGCTTTGTACCGTTCTCGCCAAGCTGTTCCATCGCGTGAATCTGCCCCGGTGACGTGTGTGTGCGCAGGATGATGTCCTTCTCCGTCGTGTAGAAGGTATCTTGCATGTCGCGTGCCGGGTGATCGGGCGGGAAGTTCAGGCGCGTGAAGTTGTATTCATCCAGTTCCACATCGCGGCTGCGGAACACCTGGAAACCCATATCCGCCCAGATTTTGTAGAATTCGCGCAGCGTTTGCGTGCTGGGGTGCAGCCGTCCCGCCGGACGCGGACGCCCCGGCAGCGTCACATCAATCTGGCCTTGCTCCAGGTCACGCTGCAATGCAGCTTCCTGTACCGCGGTCTCGCGCTCTTCGTAAGCCGCAATCAGTTTTTCCTTGAGCGCGTTGACGCTTTGCCCGTATGCGCCGCGCTCCTCCTTAGGCAGGCTGCCGATTTTGCTGAGCATCCCGCGCACGACGCCTTTCGTGCCCAGGTACTGACTGCGCCACTTCGTCAGCCCGGCTTCATCCTCGATCTTTTCGAGCGCTGCCAGGGCTTCCTCTTCAACGGTTTCGGTGGACTTCACATCTTCTGCCATGTTCGCTCCTGTTTTTTTGTTTTCACCCCATCCCTGTTCGTTGCCCTCACTGTCCCCTCCCCACATGTAGAACATGCAGACATGCAGAGAGGAAGAAGACGCACAGGCGCAGGAGAGGTGAGGTTTCCAGAATGTCCTGACGGATAAGCGAAAACTACCAACGAATCACTGAATCAAAAAACGCCCTCATCCCATGCCAGGGACGAGAGCGCTCAAGCTCGCTCACGCGGTACCACCCTGCTTCAGCACGTGCTTTGGCGCGCGCTGCGCTTCATTGTGCCTGTGACGTTCGGCTTACGGGGTCAACTACTGAGGATGCCGATCACACCCTGTTCACTGCCCGGCTCAGAAGGGAATTCCACAACCGCACCCGCCGGGGCTTCCAGTCTACGGCCTCCGGCTCCCTGTGGCTGCGCACGCTGCTGCGCCCTTGTGGACTGTCTTCGTCCTCGCCTGTAGTGTGTGGCTATGCGTTTTTCGATGTGCGGGAACTATAAACCCGCAGTGGGCGCTGCGTCAAGAGGTTAATTTTTGGGATGAATCTCTATTGAACCCTTGCGATACGTTAAAAGCTGTTTAAAATGGATGTAAACGTTTGACGCCCTTGTCAAACCCTGTTACCTTAGCCCAAAGGAGGTTACGATGAGTACACCCGAACAGAAACTGCATATCGAACCCGGTGCCGTCTATTCGCGGCAGGAAGCTGCCGAAGCACTCGGCATCAGCCTGAGCACCCTGAAACGCCTCATCAAGAAGGGGCACCTGGACGTGAGCAAGCCTGCCGGGATGCGCCGTGTCTTCATCACGGGCGAAAGCATCCTCAAGATGCTGGATACCACGAAGGTCGAAAAAGGCGCATAAGAGCCTACTAGACAAATTCGCAAAACAGTGCTTTAATGCATTTCTGATGGGCGACGATGTCCCATCATCAAAAACCACCAGAAGCAGTCGAGAGCGCATCTGCTCTCATCAATGTGACGGAAACGAAAAGACCAACTCCAAGAAGGAGGGCGCGCGGAACGCGCAAACACCATGATGATCACCCGGATGCCAGCCCAAGCAGAATATCGCCGTTCGCGGCTCGCTCTGCTGACCCATGCCGTCGCGGCTTGCGCGACCGTCTGGGGTGCTGCGCTGCGCGTGGGTGACCTGATGTTCCGCGAACGTCTGTCCCTGGATGGCCTGAGCCTGACCCAGGGAGGAATCCGCCTCAATGCAGCCACCGTATTGGTGGGCAATGGCAGCAGCCTGTATGCATTTGGCAGCGATGACCCGATTGGCAAACTGAATAGGTGTTGGTCGAGTGGTAGATGGCAGCATCAGGGGAGGAAGCGAACCTGAAGCGACGGCAAAAAGCCACGCCACACTCCCAAGTAACACGGTTACGAGAGGGGTATGAGACCAACAAGCGTCTCATACCCCTTTTTTGTTTTTTCTTTGCGTAACACTGTAGAGGTGAACTCATGAACCAGAAGAGTACCGTCACCGAGGAGTACCTGACCCTGAACCGGCTGAGCCTGGACGATGTGCTGGAGACGATTGACCAGCTCCACACCGCCATCAGCGAAGGTTCATCCCAGCAGATCGCTCACCTCGACGAGCAAGACCTGGTGAACACGCTGCGCGAATTGATCTACACGGCACAAGAAACCGTCGAGGAGATCGAACTCCGGCGTGCCAAGCGTCGCAAAACCCGTAAACAGCAGCCCGTACTGCGCATCGTTCGTAAGATCGACAAAGCCGGCTGATGTTCAAACGCAGGCATTGATTTCATGCCGAAGGAGGATGGAATGTCGCACGCTGACCTGAGTGAAGACGCTCAAAATGCCGACCGAACCGACTATTTCTGGTGTCCTCTGAATACCGATGGTACAGGGCACGACGGCAGCATACACTAATGGACAAAGCAAAAGGAACCCGCATGAAGTAAAATGTTAGAATGGCAAA
>CAZJWX010000038.1:0-3254 GCA_964549915.1 uncultured Anaerolineaceae bacterium
TCTCCACTACACATTACCAACTTTCTTTCATTTTTGAAGCGATTGCCCTGGCGCTGACTGGCAAGAAGTTACAATTTGAGACACAATAGAAAAGCATTTGGATTCTCAAAGAGAAGGTTTGTCATCGATGAGTGAACCAACCAGGGTTTTCATCAGTTATCGGAATCTGGAACTGAGTCGTGCGATTGGTTATAGCTTGAACGAAAGGTTAGAAGAAGCAGGTTTCCTCGTTTACTTTGACCAGACACGGCTCAAGGAAGACGGTGGGGTTCAGTGGGAAGATGCGCTCGAACAGGCCGCACGGGAAGCCGAAGTCCTGCTCATCCTGGTTCAGCCGGAGACTGGCGAGTCGGAATGGGTGAAGCGCGAGATTGCGACCGTGCGCGAGGCGGGCGGGGCGGTTGTTCCGCTCATAGTGGTGGACAAAACGGAAGATGTCGTCGATACGATGACCCAGATGGATCTGGATCAGCTTCAATGGTTGGTATACGACCCAAGGCGCATTGAACCCATTATCGACTCACTGCGCGAACGGGGGCAGGAAGTGAAGCAGCATCGCGCCCTGCGCCACGGTCGTTCTGTCGGCTACCGCTATGGGGCTGATCCGTGCGAAATTTTCCTCGTGAACAATGACGCAACAATCGTGCGCGGCTATGATGTCCTGGTAAACAGTGAGAACACGTTCATGCAGATGGCACGCTTCTTCGAAAGCGATACGCTGTCGGCCCACATCCGCTACAAAGGCGCTTACTTCCGCAGTGGCTTCATGATCGCCGATACGGTGCAAGACCAGTTGAACCATCAGGTGCAGTACACAGAACCGAAGATCCGTCCGATACGTGCAGGCCAGGTGCTCGTCACCCCGGCAGGACACCCGGACAGTGAGCTTGCACAGAACTTCCGCTTCATCTTCCACGCCGCGACCGTCGTTGCCGACTGGTATGAGAAGAAGATCATGCCGATGTCAGCGCGTGCGATTCCCGATGTCGTCAAGACCTGCATCCAGAAATTGGAGTGGGTGAATCAAGAAGAGGGTGCCGTCATCTATGACGAAGATGGGAATCGTCCGCAACCTGCCTGGCAAAGTGACCTCAAGAGTATCTTGTTCCCGCTGATGGCATCGGGCAAAGGTGGGATGATCGCAATTGAGTCAGCACAACAAATCCTGATTGGCCTCAAAAAATATCTGGATCAGAATCCGCCTCATACCCGGTCGGTGCGTAAAATCGGCGTCTGCGTCTTTGATCCGGAAGATGCACGCGAAATTGACGATGAATTCGTCAAGCAGGGGTTTGAGCGCGTGATGGCGACCTCCTGGCGCTGAGAAAGTTCAACTTGCCTGCGTCCGGGGGGCGTGGGCATCCCCTCACCCGCCCGCTGATGGCCGGGCATATCCCGGCCTCGGCAATCCGGTACAGGGCCTGTCGTATTTCGTCATTCATGCCCTGGTCTCGCCCTTTGAATTCAGTGGCGCTCATGATCCGAATCGGCCTCAACACAGGTTGCATAGCCTGAGAACACACCCTGTCGGTGATGCGTCCTCAGGCGTAGGGTGTGCTGCGGATCAGCCCAGCGCCAGGTCATGCAGGTGGATCACGGCTTTTTCCAGGTCTTTTTCCGCCACCAGGAAGGAGATGCTGCATTCCGACGACCCCTGCGCGATCGCCAGCACATTCACGCCATGATCGCCCATCGTGGTGAAGACGCGCCCCGCCACACCGGGCTGGTGGCGCATCCCCGCGCCGACGGCGGTGATGATGACGACATTGCTCATGACATCAATGCTATCGACATCGCGGCGGTCGATTTCGGCGGAGAGTTCGCTTTCTACCGCCTGCTTCACATAGGGCGCACGATCATCAACGACTGTGAAGCAAAAACTCTGCTCGGACGACGACTGCGAGATCATCAAGATGCTGGCACCCGCCTGCGCTGTCGCCAGGAAGGTACGCCCCGCAATCCCCGGCACGCCGAGCATGCCACGCCCACTGACCGTCAACATGCTCACGTTGCGCACGCTGGTCACAGCTTTGATGATCGTCGGGCTGGGGGCTTCTTCGCCGTTGATCAGCGTCCCCGGCGCATCCAGATTGAAGGTATTGCGCACGCGCAGCGGAATCTTCTTGCTGACGATGGGCTGTACGGTCTTGGGATGCAGCACCTTTGCGCCGTAGAAGGCCAGTTCGCCCACCTCGGTATAGGAAGCTGTCTCCAGTACACGCGCACGTGGATCGAGGCGCGGGTCGGTGGTCATCACGCCGTCCACATCCGTCCAGATGATGAGTTCTTCTGCATCCAGGTAGGCTGCGAAGATCGCCGCGCTGTAATCGCTGCCGCCGCGCCCCAGGGTGGTGATGTCGCCCTCAGGGGTTGCGCCGATGAAGCCCGTCAGAATGGGGATCATGCCCTGCTCTTCCACGACGGGTTTCAGGTTTTCGCTGATGCGCGCCTGGGTGATGTCCCAGAGTGGTTCGGCGTCGCGGTGGCGCTCATCCGTGACGAGGAATTGCCCGGCATCATAGGCCTGGGCGGGGAGGCCGCGTTCTTGCAGCACGGCGGCAAGCACACGGCTGCTGAGGCGCTCGCCGAAGGAGACCACGAAATCGTAAATGCGCGGAGTCGCTTCCTGCAAAATCTGGATCGCCTGACAGATTTCTTCGTGTTCCTTGAGCATCGAATCGATGGTGCGCAGGATTTCTTCGCGGCGCGCCCCGGGCTTCAGGTGTTGGTGTACCACGTCCTCATGTTTGAAACGCACATCCTTCGCCAGCGAGAGATAGCCCCAGCGGTTGCCATCGACGGCATCGCGAACGGATTGAAGCAGCATATCCGTCACGCCGGACATGGCGGAGACGACGACGGATGTCTTCTGGCCGTTGGTGGCTGCTTCCTGAATGATGTTCGCCACGCGGTCGATGGCTTCTGGACTGCCTACGGATGTACCCCCGAATTTCATCGTGATCATTGCCTGTATACCTCGTCTGCTGCCGTGAACAATAGCCAACAAAAAAGGCGTGCGGGGGTTTCCCTGCACGCCTCTTGTTTCCTGTAGCGATATTTCGCGCTAGCGCAACCGAACCCCTCTGTCCCTCGCTATGTAGGTCAGCATCATAGTGGTAGTCATCAGGGTGGTGATGGCGATGATGCGCATGAGTTGCACTTTTGCGTCTCTAGTTTGCGGGGAAGATAGCGCGTTTGTGGCGGCCTGTCAAGCGGCGCAAATCGCAGGATAGCCGCAGGGCACGATCAGGTGC
>CAZJWX010000038.1:3354-41978 GCA_964549915.1 uncultured Anaerolineaceae bacterium
CCCCTCACCCTGTCTGACCCCTCACCCCGGCGCTACGCGCCACCCCTCTCCCACAGTCGGCTCTAACAAGCCTGGGGCGAGGGGTAAATGCCGCCGGAGGCGGCCTGTCAAGCGGCGCAAATCGCAGGATAGCCGCAGGGCACGATCAGGTGCGGTTTCCCCCTCACCCTGTCTGACCCCTCACCCCGGCGCTACGCGCCACCCCTCTCCCACAATCGGCTCTAACAAGCCTGGGGCGAGGGGTAAATGCCGCCGGAGGCGGCCTGAACCGCAGGTTCATCAGGTCCTTCTCCCCTTGTGGGAGAAGGATTTAGGATGAGGGGATAAAAACGCACCAGGATGAAATGCGCCTCCCAGGCTGGGTACTCGCTGCAAAGCATTTCATTTTGCGCTATGCTTGGAGGTGCGATCATGCATCCAATCGGCTGCACATCGCATGCGGCATCTTGGACCGAGTCTATTGTAAGGACTGTGAGGATGGCACAATCCATAACGAGTAACAATGACCAAGAAGAATATATCTCACAAGAGAAGAAGGGCTTTCGGCAGGGGATGCCCGCCTGGGTGAAGCAGCTTCCTCGCTGGAGCTTCCCGAAGCGCAACGACGAATTCCAGCTTATTGATCCGGCTGAGTTGGAGCGCGTACTGGAACAGGCCGACCCGGAGGCACGGCAGCGCATCCTGGAAGACATCACCTTCCTCGACCATGAACTGCTGCGTCTCTTCCGCGAGCGCGACTACAACGCCAGCCTGCAACAGAATCGTTACCGCAAGTTCCAGCTTGGGTACATGGTGCTGGCTGCCATCGCCGCCCTGATTGGATCGTTCCAGGCGCTGACGCTCATCAGCGACCCACGCTTGACGGCGGTATTCGCCTTTGTCGAGACGGTTGTCGCCGCTTTCGTGACGTTCCTGGCGACCATCAGCGGACGCGAGTCGCCCATGAGCCTCTGGCTGACGAACCGCCGCCGTGCCGAATACCTGCGCCGCGAGTATTTCCGCTACTTGCTAAACCTGCCGCCCTACAACGAAGTCAGCGGGTATCAGCGCCGGATGCTGCTCAGCGAACGCGCCGCCAACATCAACCGTGGCTTCTTCCCGGATAAGATCGGCGAAAACGACTTGCCAGGACCCAGCGCCAGCCAGCAGCAAACCGCAGCCGCCGCGAATTCGTAAAGGAGGACGATCATGCAAGTCAGCCGCAAAGACCTGGAAGCACGCTACAAACTCTTCGAGAAATTCGCGCTCGATGACCAGCGCAATTATTACAAACGCACCATTGAGAAGCATCACAAAGCAGCCCAGCAGGTTAATATCATCCGCGCTTCCGTCGCCCTGCTGACGGCGATCTGCGCAGCGCTGGTCGGGTTGCTCTCTGCCTTCTTCTTCAGCGGGGTTGACCCCGTCTGCAATTTGCAAGCGCCCGATACGCTGACGGGACAGTGCACCGCGATCTACGGCGTAACCGTCTTCCTGATCATACTGGCGATTGGCCTGCCCGCGCTGGGTGGTTTCTTCAACTCGCTGGCCGACCTCTACCAGTGGGATCGCCTGATTTCGATTTACGAGAGCGCGGTGGAGAACATCGAAGTTGCTGACGCACGCTCGCCCGACCCGGAAATGGAAGACCTGGATTACCGCGCCAGCCTGCGCGCCTCCGCCGAAGGCACCTTGCAGGTCATGAGCGATGAGACGGCGCAATGGGGGCAGTCGATCCGCACCCCACCGGATCTGGAGAAGTTCGTCGAGGAAGAGATTGAACTGGCGACGCGCTACGGGGGTAACGCCAACGCCAAGCCCGATACCGAGGGCAACCTGCCCGACATCGACTACGGCGCATTGGGCTGAACGAGTGAAGGGTGCTGGCTGGCATTCCGGCTGGCATCCACCAACCATGCGCTTTGTCATGCACGCCAGATGAAATTTATCCCACATTTTCCCGCTTTATCCCAAATTCGCGGTAGGCGTGTTGCTGTGATTCGCCTCAAGGCAATCGCTTCAAAATGATTTGAACCATGGAGTCACAAAGAGCACAAAGGAAAGGCCAGAAACACTCCCGCTGCGCAATTTCCCCCCTCTAGCTCCCCCCGCTACGCAAGGGGAGAATTGGTTTCCCCCTACGTAGTGGGGGGACGGAAGGGGGGAGTGCAAGCTCACGCAGTGGGGGGACGCAAGGACGCAATTCAATGAGCAAACGGCCATGAACCGCCCCAACGAAACGCAAAATGGGCATGAGGGCGCATCAGGGCAGGGGTTCCGTCCAGTATTCGTCACCCTGGCCTTCCGCCGTCCAGCCCAGCACACCCTGATAATCAACGTACCACCAGGCGATCCCATTGGTCACATCGCAGACCGGGCCATCCATCACGGTGAAGACGCCTTCGCCGGGGATGCTGCCCACCTGGGGACTGCTTGCATCCGGCGCTTCGCGCAGACGATTGGGGATTCCGGGTGTGACGCGGGCTTGTTCGCCGATGCGCAGGCGCGATGGCAAGAATCCCTGGCAGCCCAGGCCAAGCTGCGCGGCAAGAGCCTCGTAAGTCGCCGGATCGAGTTCGGGCACTTCGACGAAGGGCTGCGGCGCACCGGGGACATCCCCCCACAGCAGCGGGCTGCGTGCCAGAACATAGGTTGCCCCGGCGGGAATCTGCCCCAGGACGCCCGTACTGCCATTCAGCAGGTTGTAATGCAGCAGGTTTTGCGAGCCATCCGGCTGGGGAACCAGGGCGACGAAGCCATCCGGCGTGCCGAATTGCACCGCGCTCTCGGCGAGGCTTTCGAAGCGCTGCTGCTGCCCATTACGGTAGACGACATCCCAGAAGACCGAATTGCTGCTGTGGGTCTCCACCAGCATAGCGACGCCATCCAGCACCCAGTAGGCGCGTCCCGCCCGTGCCGTGCGCTGGTCGAAGTAGATCACCGTGCCATCCGTTTCCAGGTTGCTCTGCGGATGATATTCGACCACGTTTGGGATTGGGAAATAGCCCGGTTGCGGGTCATAGGGGAAGGTAGTGTCTTGCGTCCAGTAGAGCATCTCGTTGGTGGCGGGTAGCCGCGCACCGAAGATGCTGAAATCCACCCCCGAGTCTGCGCTCAGCGTCCCGGCGTCCGGGTTCCAGAGCGCCAGCGTCTCCTCGAAGACGCCTTCGCAGCCGTAGCAATTGGGCGTGAAGAGGATTCCGGCCTGCGTCCAATCATCCATATAGGCCCATACGCCGAAATCCGGCGCGTTGATGGCGGCATTCACTTCGGGCATCAGCAGGTGGTGGGTGATTTGCCCGCTGGCGGCATCGACGATCATCATGCCACCGCCGAAGGGCACTTCATTCTGCGGCGTGGAACCCACATACGAGAAGGCGACTCGCGTTCCCCCCGGCTCGAACCCGGCAAAATCGATGGCCTCAGTGGTTTCCTGGGGCGCGATTTCCGTCCCCGTCCCCGTCTGCGTGTCGATCAGGCGCAGCGGCAGCAAACGATAGGGCTGCTCGACCCGACGCACGATAGCGAAGTAGCGCCCATCATCGGACGCGGCGGCATCGACCACCGCCACCCCCGGCTGCTGATCCGTGAATAGCACCTGATTCTCGGTGCCTGCGGGCGTGATGCGCAGCCGCTCCGCGCTGTTGACGTAGCTCAGCACGTACTCCGCGCTCCACGAGGATTCCTGGGCACGGGTATCCGGATGTCCCCCCCAGACCAACAAAAATAGCAGGCCGAGTGTGAGCCAATTTCTCATTCTTCATCCCTCCCTGGCAGGTGTTCACTGTTGTCTCTCCAACCCATTAGACACGCAGACGGGGCGAACCGATTCAAAAAATATCGTATACGTTCCAGGCACGAGCGCCTCGGCTCATGCTGTCGGGCGCTTGAGAAAGAGCGCCGAGCGCGTGACTTCAATGACGACTTCGCCGTGTTGGTTGCGCCCGGTGTGCTTCATCGTCACCACTCCCGTATCCGGGCGGGATTTGCTCTCGCGTGCGGCGGTGATTTCCGTCTCCACGTAGACCGTATCGCCGTGAAACATGGGGTTGGGATGCTTGATGTTCTCGTAGCCCAGGTTGGCGATGATCGTCCCGGCGGTGATGTCGTTGACGGTGATGCCGACCACGACACCCAGAGTGAAGATGCCGTTCACCAGCCGCTTGCCGAATTGCGTCTTGCTGGCGAAGTCTTCGTTGGTGTGCAGGGGTTGCAGGTTCATGGTCATCATGCTGAAGAGCGTGTTGTCGGCTTCGGTGATGGTGCGCCCCAGTTCATGCTTGATGACTGTGCCAACGGGCAGGTCTTCGAAATATTTACCAGGCATGGTGATGATCCTCTTTGTGATGCCTTCTATATAAGTGACCGCCCCACCAGAGCCAGATGCAGAGGGCAGGTTAGTGGCCGTCGTGGCTGCCCCGACTTGGCCCGCTGCTTCCGCTGATCTGTCCGTCCCTGGATGCAGCGGGGTCAGCGAAGGGCGAGAACTGTTTTTCAGGCGAAAGCCTACCCGACTCGCCGGGTGGGCGCAAGACCGCCGCAAATCCCGCCAGCAAATCCGCAGGAAAGCGTGTATGATAGGCACATTAACACGGCGCGGTCAGCCACCACCCATCCATCACGACCGACGCAACCAAAACTTGTTCGTTGATCGCACGAAGTACCTATGCTCTCTGTTGCAGAAATCCTGGAAGACCCCTTATTCGATCAAGCGCACATCGTCGCCGGGCACGGCGGCGTACAGCGGCAGGTGTTGTGGATGCACAGCGCCAGCGTGCCCGATGCCCCGGACTGGCTCAACGGTGGCGAACTGGTCATCACCACCATTTTCAACATGCCGCAGGCGCTCGATGAGCAGTGCGAATACATCCGCAAGATGGCGGAAACGGGCGTCGCGGGGCTGCTGCTTTCCGTCGGGCGCTACATCAACCAGGCACCCTCTCATCTGATTCAGATCGCGGACGAACTCGATTTCCCGCTGATCGAAATTTCGTATACCAAGCGCTTCGTCGATCTGGCGAAGGCCGTCAACGAGCGCATCGCCAGCCAGAACTTACACCTGGTGCGCCACGCCCTGCACATCCAGCAATCCCTGACGCAGTTGGTGTTGGAAGGCGGCGGATTGCAGCATCTGGCGACACGGCTGGCGGAACTGCTGGAACACAGCGTCAGCATCGAGAACGAGCGCTTCGAAGCGATGGCGACGGAGAACATCGCCGAAGTGGACGAAGCGCGGCGCTATACCCAACTGCACGGGCGCACGGATCCTCGGCTGGTGAATGCCCTGGAAGCACGCGGCATCCTGCCGGAGATCAAGCAGACGTTACGCCCGAAGTACCTGGAGGCCATGCCCGATGTGGGGCTGGAGATGGAGCGCATCCTGGCGCCAATCGTGGTACACGGCGAAATCTACGGCTATATGTGGATCATCGCTGACGAACACGCCATCAGCGAAATCGACCAGATGGCGATTGAGAGCGGGGCGACGATTGCGGCCCTGATGTTGCTGCACCAGGAGAGCGTTCAGAGCGCGGAAGCATCGCTGAAAGGCAGCATGATTTCGCAGTTGATCCAGGGAGATGTCTCCCGCGAGACGATCCTCACCGACCAATCCATGCGCTATGGGGTGGATTTGCGTGCCCCCTTCGTCATGATGATCGTCGAGTGCAACCTCAGCGGATCGCAGCGCGTGGCGCAGTTGTACCGCGCCATCAACCGCCTGATCGTCAGCGACGGTTGGCCTGCGGTGGTCGGGCAGTTCGCAGGGCAGATTGTGCTGTTGGCGCAGGATAACGAGCACCTCAAGGCGCTGGCAGCCCGCGTGCAGGAGCGCGTCGCGCTCTCGAAAATCTGCCTGGATGACCAGCCGCGCCTGGGCGTGAGCGGCGTGCAGCAGGGCGGGACGGAAGTCAAGACTGCTTACCAGCAGTGCCGCGATGTCTTGCAGATCAGCCGCCGCCTGGAGCCGAACGCACGCATCGCCTACTTCGACGAATTGGGCTACCTGCATACGCTCTTCCACGCGGGGGCGACTTCGCTGAAGACCAACCCCCATGTGCAGATTCTGCGCCGCTTGCTGGAAGAAAAGCAGGCGGATTTGTTCCGCACGCTGGAAGCCTACCTGGACAACGGTGGCAATGGCGTCGGCACGGCGGAAGCCCTGCACATCCATCGCAGCACGCTCAACTACCGCTTGCAACGCATCATCCAGATTTGCGGGGTCAACCTGCAAGACTCGCTGGTGCGCACCAATCTACAGATTGCGCTCAAGCTCATGCGCCTCTTTGAAGTGGATCCAGACGATCTGTGAGCACAGTCCGTCAGTGATCCCATAGAATTTGCGGCATTCCCTGCCCTGCTTTAGTGGGGGGAGCCGTCACGACAGGTGTCCCTGGTAAGGTCAGTCGTTTTCCGGCACAGGCGGACGCTGATAGAGCCACCAGAATTCATCTTCGGGGTACAGCGGCTGCAAGGTCTCCGCCCACTCGAAGCTGGCCGGACGGAAGTAGCCACGTAGCGATTTATCCACGTTGTTGATCTTGGCCTTCAGGTCGCTCTCGAGGGTCAGGTTGATGGCGTCAGCCTCGCGTACCAGTTCCTGCACGATGGTGCGGCGAAGTTGCTCTGGGCGGTACACGTTGGCGCATTTGCGTTCGCTTTCCGCGCATTCTTTGAAGAAGTCGCTCATGGCGTCCAGGCGCGATTTGATCTCGCGCAGGATCTTCTGCTCGTAGTGGTGACGCCACTCGCGCACCACGCCATCGTAGGCATCCACTGCTGCATCCAGCAACTTGCGCTGGCGATCCTGCATGTTGTCGCGTTGGCCATCCAGGCGGCGCAGGCGCATCACCAGCGCCCCCACCGTCAGGGCAGGCATGGATGACATGAAGCCACCCGCTGCGCTCCCGTAGAGCGTATCCCCGCGCACGTAATCTTCCAGCGCGTCCGCCATTGCCTTCGCCTCTTTGAGGTCTTTTTCCAGGCTGTACTTCGATGACATCCTTCGATCTCCTCAACTTCACGGGCTGTTTGATCGTGTTTGATTTGATTCTAGCACACGTTGGGGCGGGTTCAGAACCAATCCCAGGCAGCCAGCGCAGCCACACGCGGCGGAAAGAGCGCTTCCAGAAGGTGCATCTGTGCGGGGGCGAGTCCCTGGCGTATGCCGAGCATGGTGGGCGATAGCGACCCGAACAACACCTGAATGAAGTCGCGCAGCGACAGGCGGCAGTGCGTGGTCGGCTGACCGCGCAGGCCGAGGTCAACCCCATCCGACTCGAGGCGCAGCAGCAGCGCATCCGCGATGGCGTCCGGCGCTGTGCTGTTGACCTGTGCGGTGATCTCTGGCAGCAGCGTCTCAAGCAAGTGCGTCGTATCCAGCAGGCGTGCCATCCAGCCGCCACTGGGGGCATAGCGTGCGCTGAGAGTCACGGGGAGCATCTGCCGCGCGTGGGGAATCAAGAAGTCATCCGGGGGTAGTGCCCAGGTCATCATCTGGTACCCGGCCTGCTGCCAGCGTTCGCCACCGAACGAGAGCAGCGTCTGCACCGCTTCGCGCGATGACGCGACCGCCTCGGCGATGCCGCGCGGACTGACCTCGCGCATGTGCAGGTAGCCTGCGAGACGGCCATCTGCCGCTTCAGCGATGAAGGTCGTCTGTGCATTCGCCCACAGCGCCCAGCGCCAATGCGCTGCCGTCCGCCGGAAAGCCACCCGACCGCTCCACTGCGCTTCATAGAGCCGCGCCATCGGTTCCGCGTCTTCGGGCTGCACCGGGCGCACCCGCAGCGGTCGCGAGAGGGCGGCGGCTTCGGGCGCTGAGACCGAGAAATGGTAAATCGGCCAGACGGGCATGAATCCGAAGCGGTCATAGTAATGGGGGATGCCGTTCAGCAAGGCCAGGTGTGCGCCTTCTTCCGTCGCGTAGGCCAGCACCTCACGCATCAAGGCGGCTGCATAGCCCTGCTGGCGATGTTCCGGGTGCGTGCAGACCGCGCCAATGCCCGCTACGCGCAGCGTCGCACGTCCATAGCGCAGTTGGTAGGGGTCAACGTGCAGATAGGCCACCAGCGCACCATTCAGGAACGCCCCCCATTCCTGGGTATTGGTCATCCCCGGACGTTCAGGGCGCAGCGCGGTATAGTAATGGTAGATCGCATTGTAGCGGGAGGCATCTCCGTCGCCGAAGACTCCCGCGATCAGGTTGGCGGCTCGCTCGCGTTCGTCCTGCTGGATGTGCCGCAGAGTTAGATCGTTCATGAGGCCGTCAAACGACCTGTGCCTCGAACCAGGACGACAACTGCTCGATAGTGCAGGAATCCGGGAAGAGGCGACTGAGCTGCAACAGGTAGAAGCGTGGGCTGAAGAGCCTCGACGCCCGCCGATCATCCGCCAGAACGCGCTCGTAATAGTCCTGCGCCGTCGCTTCATCCGCCTGGAAGACCGCCAGAATCGCCCGGATGCGCCAGCGCTGATTGTCGTCTTCCACTCGTTCGACCATATCGAACGCGGTCAGCAGTTCCGCCGCTGCCGCTGGCTCATCGCCCTCCAGCGTATTCGCCACCGAACGCCAGAATGAGCAGTAGGCCTGCGATGCCGGGTCAATCGGGTCGAGCATCTGGCTCTCTTTCATATCGCGAATCGCCGACTCGTAATCGCCCAGATTCATGTGTACCATCGCACGCCAGTAATAGCAGAGCGTGTTGTAGGGTTGCAGCGTCACACACTGGTCGAAATCCGCCAGGGCTTCGTCGTACTGTTCTTGCCGATGATAGGCGAAAGCGCGTAGTTCGAAGTAATTCTTGTTCTGCGGGTCGCGCTCAATAGCGCGGGTATAGTCGGCAATGGCTTCTGAGAACCGTTCCCACTCGGAATACGTTTGCCCCCGCAGGAAGTAATGCACCGGATTCTGCGGCATCAAGCGAATGGCTTCGTCTAAATCCACGATCGCGGCGGAATACTCGCGCAAATAAGTATAGGTCACGGCACGCTGCTGGTAATTGAAGCTGTCTTCGGGATTCAACGCGATGGCCTGCGAGAGATCCGCCAGCGACTCATCATAGCGGTCGCTCTCCTGGTAGAAGCGCCCACGCCAGAAATAGTGCAGGTCGTTTTCCGGCTCCAGGTCAATCGCGTGCTGGATGGCGTCCAGGGCTTCGTCAAACTGCGCCATCTGCCGCTGCGTGAGGGCAATAGAGAGGTAGACATCGGCATTGTCCGGGTCAAGGCGCAGCGCCTGATCGTAATCTTGCAGGGCATCGCCGTAGCGCCCCAACTGACGGTAGATGACTCCGCGCGAATTGTAGGCCGTAGCGTCATCTGGCGTGATCTGCACGACCCGGTCGATCGCGTCCAGGGCGCGTTCGTACTGCGCCTGCGCGTTGTGGATCAACGCGATGCCCATGAAGGCGTCGGCGTAATTGGGGTCGAGTTCGACAGCACGCTGGTAATCGTCCAGGGCGGCGTCCATCTTGCCCGTATTGCGCAGGATGTAGCCGCGGGTGTTGTACGTGCGCGGGTTCTCCGGGTCGAGTTCAATCGACTGGCTGAAATCCGCCAGCGCTTCCTCATGCTGCTGCAAGGCGAAATGTGCCAGCCCGCGCCCCACGTAGAAATCAGCTTCGCGGGGACGCATGGCAATCGCGCGGGTGTAATCCGTCACCGCATCTTCGAAGCGCTTCATCCCGCGCAGAATCATCCCGCGCAGGTTGTAGTTGAAGGGGTCTTCGGGCTGCAAGGCAATCGCCTGATCCACATCGGCGAGGGCGGCTTCGCCCTGTTCCAGATCATAGTAGAGGCGGGCGCGGCTGTAGTAATAATCGCCGTTGCCGTCATCCAGTTCGATGGCCTTCTTGAAGTTGCGCAGCGCCCGCTGGTACTGCCCCAGGCTGGAAAGCGCCAACCCCTGCCCGATGTAGTAATTGGCTTCCTGCGGCTGCAAGCGAATGGCGCGTTCGTAATCCAGGACGGCTTCTTCGTAGCGCTCCAGGTGCCGCCGGATGATGCCGCGCAGGTTGTAATTCGCGGGGTCTTCGGGCTGGAGTTCGATGGCCCGGTTGAGGTCTTCTTCGGCGGCGGTCAGGTTGCCCAGGCTGCGATGAGTCTGCGCACGCAGGTAATACGTGTCCCCTTCTTCGGGGGCAAGGGAGACGGCTTCGTCAAAATCCTGGATCGCCGTATCGTAGTCGCCCAATGTGCGGTAGACGATGCCGCGCCAGGCGTGATAGCTGCCCTGTTCGGGTTCCATGTCAATTGCGCGTGTCAGGTCAGCGAGGGCGTCGGCGTATTTCTGGGCACCGAAGTTGGCTCGTCCGCGCCAGTGGTGGGCGCTGGCGTGGTGTGCGCCCAGGAAAATCGCCTGAGTGAACCGCAGAATCGCCTCTTCGTAATCGCGCAGTCCATAGAGCGCACGACCCTTCCAGTAATGAAAATCCGCGTCTTGTTCCAGCGCTTGCTGCACGTTGCCCAGGTCTTGCAGGGCGTATTCGTACTTGCCCGCGTGGATCAGCGCCTGCGCCCGCCAGAGGTAATTGTGCAGCCGTTCCGGGGCCAGCAGCACGGCCTGCGAGAGAGTCAGCAGGGCTTCGGCGATGTCTTCATCCTCTTCCAGCGCACGCCGCCCCCGATCTTCGTAGTGTTCCACCAGGGCGCGTTTGTGCTGTTCGTAGCCCTCCGGGTCGCGCTCCCATTCCGCCAGCAAGAAGCGCCGCACCGTATCCTCATAGGTGATTCCGCCGATGGGTTGCGACTTCACAAAGCCAAATTCGCGCAGGCGCTGCAACCAGCCCAGGTTCGTGCTGCGATCTTCGCCGTCCTGCCGCAAAATCCCGATCACGGCAGAATCGAGCAGCGGGGGAATCGCTGCTGCACGCAGCAACGCCGCCAGTTCCGGCTCTGCCTGCTGCACCTGCCGCAAATCGTGGAGGAAGATCTGTCGTTCCACTTCATCTTCGCTGGCACCGTGCACCAGCAATGTCACGATCCTGCGTTCCAGGGGGCGACGATTCGAAGAAAACATGCCGGATTCGGGGAAAGAAGTGTCGAAAGGCATCGCAAGTAAATTCAATCACTACCATGCACTCAGGGTCACGATCCACTATAGCACATTTCTGCTCATCTCCCCTTAAGCGGGCGGGGATTGCTATGGATTTTGTATACTTTTGCAGCGAAAGCGCCCTGGATGCGCCCTATTTGCTGCATTCACACGCAGTCTCACACGCCAGGGCGCGTATACTCTGGAGATTGAGGCCATTCGTTTTGACGTAGAACGCCGCGCACAGGCCAACGAAAAACCAACGGTCTGTTGCCGCCCCATCCCAGAATGAGTACAGTTTACGCGGGTTTTCGTTGGTCGGTAGGGATGTGCTGAGGGAAGTGTTGTGATGACGATGCAGCGTGCGGCCTATAACGATGTGTTCATCTCGTATTCCCGCAAGAATCGGGATTTCGCCAAGCGGCTGGTCGATGCCATCCAGTCGCGCGAGAATCAAGAAGTCTGGGTCGATTGGGAAGACATCGAATTTGCGGTGGACTGGTGGGAGCGCATCCAGGCCGGGATCGAATCCGCCAATGCTTTTCTCTTCGTGATTTCGCCGGACAGCGTGCGCAGCAAAGTCTGCTTCGATGAAGCGGAGCACGCGACGCGCATGGGCAAGCGCATCGTGCCCATTCTGCACCAGGATGTGACCGACTCCGCCGACCTCGACCGGATGCACCCGGCCATCAAACAGCACAACTGGCTGCCCTTCCGCGAGGAAGACGATTTCGAGGATACCTTCCCTCTGCTGATGGAAACCATACGCACGGATTTCCAGCACACGCGGATGCACACCCGCCTGCTCGTCCGCGCCCGCGAGTGGGAAGAAGCCGGACGCCAACCCGGACGCCTGCTGACCGGAATCGAGATTCAAGAGGCGGAACAGTGGCTGCGCGACGCCGATTCCGACGAGAAAGAGCCGCTGCCGATTGACTTGCAGCGTGACTACATCCAGGCCAGCCGCCAATCGCAGCGCCGCCGTCAGCAGCAACTGCTCGTCGGCGGCTTCGTGATCGTCGCCATGACATTCCTGGCGCTGCTCTCATTCCTGCTCTTCAACCAAGCGCAGAGCAACCTGACCCTGGCGCAGCAGCGCGGCACGGAAGTCGCCATTGAGGCCGAGAACGCGGCCACCAGCGCCCAGGAAGCCCGCAACGCGGAAGGCACCAGCGTCGTCAACGCGGAAGAGGCGCAGCTCCAGGCCACACAGGCCGCCATCGCCCGCCAGGAAGCGGAAGACAACGCGCAAGAGGCTGCCACCAATGCCGCTGCGGCTGCCGCCAATGCCGATGTCGCGGCGACCAATGCGGCGAACGCGGCGACCGAAGCCGGAATCGCCGATGAGCAGCGTGCCACTGCGGATTCTGCCGCTGCCATCGCTGAGGAACAGCGTGCCACCGCCGACGCCGCTTCCACCGAAGCGATTTCCCAGCGCGACATCGCGGAAGAGAATGCCGCCACCGCCACCATCGCCCAGGGCGAAGCATTGATCCAGGCAGATAACGCTGCCACGCAGCAGGCCATCGCTGAGGAACAGCGTGCCACCGCCGACGCCGCTTCCACCGAAGCCCTTGCCCAGGCCGATATTGCGGCGACCGAGGCCGCCATTGCCGAGAGCAACGCCGCCACCGCCACCGTCGCCCAGGGTGAAGCCATTGCCCAGGCGGGAACTGCCGAATTTTTCCGTGCCACCGCCGAAAGCGACGCGCTGGCGCAGGGGCAAACCGCCCAGGCCGCCCTGGGAACGTCTGAGGCGCGTGGAACTGCGGTCGCGGAACAGGCCGGAACCGCCGTCGCCGCAGAAGCCATCGCCGTCGAAGCCGGGGAGACCAGCGACGCCAACCTGCGCACGGCGCTGACCACGCAATCCCGCTTCTACGCCGACCTCGCGCGGCAGCAGTATTTGCAGGGGAATTTGCAGTCCTCGCTGCAACTCTCGCTGTTTTCGCTACAGAATTATGAAGATGGGATTTTCTCGCCCGTCAGCTTTGAAGTGCTGGCGAATGTGCTGGGCAATTCGGTGCAAGAGAGCCTCTTCGTATCGCACGATGGCTCCATCAACACGGCGTTCTTCTCTGGAGAGAACACGATTTTCTCCTATGCGGCGGATCAGACGGTGCGTACCTGGGATGCTACGACGGGGGAAGAACTCTCGCGCATCGCCGTTGGTGCGCCCATCCGCAGCGCCTATTACCTGGATGTGGAAGCGGGGGAATTGCTGACGGCGGACGCCGAGGGACTGGTCATCATCTGGGACGTGCCCAGCCAGACACCAAAGCAGATTTTGCAGCACGAGAGCGGCGTCACCTTCAGCAACCGTCACGACGAGACCAACCGCCTGCTGACCGGGACGGACGAGGGCGTGCTGCGCATCTGGAGCCTGGATACCTACGAACTGCTGCACGTCATGCGGCACCGGGATCACGTGTCCTTCTCCTATTGGAGCGAGGATGGCAGCCGCATTCTTTCCGCCTCCTATGATGGCACGGCGCGGATGTGGGACAGCGCCACCGGGGAGCCGTTGTTCGCGCTGGAAGTCGGCTCGCTGGTGGGCTTCTCCATCAAGTGGTTCCAGGATGAGTCGCTGATCCTGACGCAGCCCTTCTCCGGCGGGGTAGACGAAACGCAGGTGCGCCTGTGGGACGCGCAGACCGGGACTCTGGTGCAGGTCTACGACCTGAATGGCTGGACGACCAGTTCCAACCTGGCTTCTGACGAAACCCGCTTCGCCACGCAGGAGAACAACACCAGCTTCCGCTGCGAGCCGAACTGCGCGACTCAGGTCGTGATCTGGGATCTGGAGAGCGGGGAGCGCTTGCACGAACTGCCGCACGAGGGGCCGGTCTCCGGGGCGACCTGGAGCGCGGACGATACACGCCTGCTCACCTGGGGGCAGGATGGCTTCGTGCGCATCTGGGATACGCAGACCGGGGCGCAGTTACTGCGGCTGGAACATGTCGGGAGCGTGCTGCACGCGGTATGGAACGAAGACAACACCCAGGTCGCTGCCTGGACGAGCAACGACAACCAGGTGCGCATCTGGGATGCCAGCAACGGCGCACTGCTCTTGAATGCCTACCACGAAGGGCTGCGCTACGCCCGCTGGGATGACGAGAACAACCGCGTCTTGACCTGGGGCAGAGAAGGCGGCATCCGCCTCTGGACGTTCGAGCCGGGCTTCCCGTCCTTGCAAAGCGAAAATCCCATTTCCAGCATTACGCTCAGCGAGCAGAGCGACACCGCCATTGTGCGTAGCCGCAACGCCTATCAGGTCTGGGATACGCGCGCGGGGCGCACACGGGTCGAATTACCGGGTGCTGTCGGTGCTCAGTGGGATGCAGACGAGAGCCGCCTGCTGGTGCTGTTTCGCAATGAACCCAACTGCCAGTTGATCCTCACCTGCCGTCCGCCTGTCGCCATCGTGGACGGCCAGACGAGCGAAATAATCCGCGAGTTCAACGACGAACAGCCCATCGATTACTTCACCTGGAATAGCGATGAGAGCGGCGTGCTGCTGCTCTCCTCCAATGGCCTGCTGCGCCAATGGCAGGTTTCTTCCGGTTTCCCACTGGGTACGATTGACCTGCTGCCGGACTTGCCCGACGACGCAACAGATTTCGAGTTCAGCTTCAACGAGGACAGTACGCTGCTCGCTGGCTATGAATTTGGCGGCGACCTGATTTACATCTGGGAGGTGGAGACAGGCGAACTGCTGCGGACGGTGCCGTTCGAGAGAGCCGAGAGCGTCTCCTGGCAGGAAACCAACGATGTTCTCACCGCTTTCCCAATCGCCGACGGGCGGAGCGTCCTCGCGCTGAACGCACGGACGGGCGATACGCTGCTGAATACCACCCATGAGGAGCGGATTTTTGGTGTCGGGTACAACCCGGACTTGCACGAGGTCATCGTGGTGACGGAGACCGAAACCTTCATCTACGACGCGCAGACGGGCGACCTGCGCTTCAGCATTGACCTGAACCCCGTGAATGGCCTGGCCTGGAACGAAGACAATACCCGCTTCGTCGCCTGGACGGGGGTTGTTGGTGGGCTGGCGAACATTTACGATGCCCAGACCGGGGAACTGCTGCTGACGTTGGAGCGCACCGATGCAGAGGACATCGGCGCGGCGGTGGACGGCGATTGGGATGCTGCCGGGGAGCGCATTGCCCTCATCCACGCTGATCTGACGCCGGATGCGGGCCAGGGCGGCATCGTGCAAATCTGGGATGCGAACACAGGCGAATTGATCACCGCCTTCCGCCACCCGACCGACCTGGAGCGCGGATTCTGGGTGAACGATGACGAGGCAGTACTGGCCTGGGGCGATACGCCTGCCCTGGCTCGCGTCTATCCCACATCACTTGAGTTGCTGATTCAGCAGGCGGAAGAGGCGCTGCTGCGCCCGCTGACCAACGCCGAACGCGCTGCCTACTTCCTGCCGACTGTGCCGCCCCAGCCGACGGCGACACCCATCGCCCGCACCCCGCTGCCAACGCTGACCCCCTTGCCGACCCTGCCGCCGCCCTCGCTGAGCGATACCCTTGCCGGACTCTCGCTTCCGTTCTCGGCAGTTGCCCCCATCATCCCGGATGCCTACCCCGGCTGGTCAATCGGCGGCTTCGAAGTGATCGTCCCGGCGGAATCCTATGAAAACGAGAACTTCATCGCGGTCATCACCCCCGGCGACATCGCCTTGCTGCTGTTCATTGAAGACGAAAGCGGGGACGCTGCCGCCTTCGTGCATCAGGTCGCGTCGCCCTATCGCACCATTGAGGAATGGGCGCAGGCTGGCTCCTACAACATTGATCCGACGCTCATCAACGGTATCCCGGTGGCGAAGGTTCCGCTGCAAAACGGCGGCTTCATCCTGGCCTTCATCTATCGCGATACGCTGGTGACGGTGCTCAGCGTCGCAGAGGCTGACCAGGCGGGCGTGGGGGCGGTGGTCACTGCCACGGTCAACAGCCTGGATTGATCAGAGCAGGAAGCCGTTCGCCCCTGGTTCAAAACCAGGGGCTACGCCAAAAACCAAAGTCGGCTAAAGCGACTGTAACCCCTTTCAATGGGTTTCGGACTTGTTGTAGCCTGATTGTTTTGAACATCAGGCGGACTACTCTCCCAATTCCCGCTTCACAATGCCCAGATTCTTCCGCGTCAACTGATTATTCGGATCATAGCGCAGGGCGGTTTCCCAATCAGCCTTCGCTTTCTGTTTGTTACCCTGCATGTAGTAGGCATTCCCGCGATTGTTATAGGCCGAAGCAAAATCAGGTTTGAGACGGATAGCCTGATCGTAGTCGGCGATGGCTGCGGCGAGGTCGCCCTTGGCAGCATGGGCATTTCCTCGATTGTAGTGAGCCAAGGCAAAATCAGGTTTGAGACGGATAGCCTGATCGTAGTCGGCGATGGCTCCCGCGAGGTTGCCCTGTGATTGGCGAGCCCCTCCTCGCTTGTTATAGGCCGCAGCAAAATCGGGATCGAGGCGGATGGCCTGATCATAATCAGCGATGGCTCCCACGAGGTCACCCTGGTTGTAGCGGACAAGCCCGCGGTTGTTGTAGGCCGCAGCAAAATCGGGATCGAGGCGGATGGCCTGGTCATAATCGGCGATGGCCCCGGCGAGGTCGCCCTGATCACCGTAGGCAGCGCCTCGGTTGTTGAAGGCATGAGCATAATCAGGTTTGAGGCGGATAGCTTCTGAATAAATGCGGATTTTCGCATCAAGATCTGGCGAACTCATTGCCTTCTCGAACCATTCCTGAGCCGTGAGGGCTTCTTCCTGCACCTGGGGTTGGGCGCTGGCATTGGTCTGGGCGCGGCTGGCGGCCTGCTGTGCAGCGGGGTTGCGCGGATGAATGACAGCATCCAATGAGGTGTTGAGAAAACGGTTGCGGATTTTCGCCATCGCTTCCTCGAAGAAATCCGCCGGGACGCGCTGGGCGTTGTACTGCTTGAGCAGGGCGAGTTTCCCCGTGAGGTGTTTGGAGATGGAGTCATCGCCGAAGCTGAAGCCCTCGAACATCAGCGGCACGATATTGCGCTTGCTGTCCAGCGCGGTTTCGATCTCGCGCCGCAGCCAGTCACCGGGTTCGCCGCAGCGTTCCAGGGCAGAAGGCGTCAGGATCACGAGGAAGTGAGCGCGGGAGAGGATGTTATTCAGGATGACCTGCTCGAAGTCCCCGCTGTCGATGCTGTTGTAATCGAAGAAGACATCGTAGCCGTGTTTGGACAAATCCTGGTAGACCGCCAGGGCGGTGAAGGCATTGGTGCGTCGATAGCTGATGAAGACACTTTTCTCTGCGGAAGCCACTGTCAAAACCCCTATTTCGTGCGATTGCGATTGCTCGTAGTATGCCCCAACGGGAACGAGGCGGCAAGCAGTTCGCGACGGCAGAAACCTCATGGTGTGCGCGGTGTGAGCACCAGAATCGCCCCGAAGCGCTGGATGTCGTATGGGTCGGCGTCGTGGCGCTGCAATCCCGGCTCGTAGATCACCAGGTAATCGAAGTCCTCCACGAAGCCGATGGGGTCAGCGTTGCGGTTTTCCAGGCCGTGATGCAGCCGCAGCAGAAAATCGAAATTCATGCCCATGCCGTAGGTCGGGTCAACGCTGTTCCAGGCCGGAACCCACCAGAGGTTGTTCATCTCCGGATAGATGTCATAGCTGACGGTGAGCGCTGTATCGCCGGATTGTGCCCAATCCGCCGCGATGAAATCCGTCGCGGCCTGCACATGCCGCAGCAGCGAGACGTTATAGCGGCTGTAGGCGTCATCGTCGTGCGTCAGGACGCGGGCGGCGCGTTCGGCGGGGGGCAGAAGCGTCAGAATCGCCAGCGCAACCGCCCAGCCCGCCAGGACGACGAATCGCGGCAGGGGGCGCTTTTCCACCACGCCCAACATCCCGGAGAAGAGATAGGCCAGCAGCAGAATCTCCAGGCTGAGGAAACCCGTCCAGTAGGTCATCTGCCCCTGCGAGCGCGTCAGGATGAATCCAGCGGCGATCACCCCCAGAAAGAGGATGATCAGCAGGGCGCGTCCGGCCTCGCGTTCGACCAGGGCGGAGAAAATGCCCTGCTTGCGTGCCGAAGGCAGGTAGCGCAGGATTGCGACGGCAACGCTCCCCAGGACGAGCAAACGGAAGAAGGGCGTCGCCAGCGCCAACAACGGCGCAATCGGTTCCGCCAGGGATTGCAGCGTCCCGGTGCCGACAGTCAGCGGCGAGAGGGCATTGTTCCAGGACTGGCGCAGGGCGCGTTGGGCATAGGCGATGATGCGATTCTGGTCGCGTTGGGGCTGTGCCGTCTGCGCGGGTGTGGGGTCAGCGCCGGGGGCGGAGTCGTTCGCCGCCGGGATGGGCTGTGCGCCGGGTTTGTACTGTCCGTATACGTCCATGATTTCGGCATCAACCCGGGCCTGCTGGGACAGGAAGGCTCGCACATCGGCGAAGTCGCGTTCGGCTTCAAAACGCAGATAGGGTGCTAACATCAGCAGGCAGACTGACGCGCCCACCAGCAGCCAGCGGATCTGCCACTTCGCACGGGTGAGCAGGGCGAAGACCAGCATCGCCGGGAAGAGCAGCACGGCGGAGAAGTGCGTCATGAAGGCCGCCGTCGCCACGATTCCCGCCAGCGCCAGGAAGATGCCACGCTCCTGCCAGCGCCACGCCCACAGGCAGGCGAAGGTCATGGCGTAGAAACCGGGCAGGAGCAGTTGCGCCCAGGCCGTGTAGCTGCTGCTGATGCCGATTTCGCTGAAGGCGAACAGCAGCGCCGCCACCAGCCCCGCCAGCGGACGAAACATCGCGCTTCCCACCCAGAAGACCGCCACCATCCCCAACCAGTTGAAGACCAGCAGCGTCAGCAGGATCGTCGCCCCGGCATCTTGCGTCAGCCAGAGGGCGGGGGCGTGCAGCCATTGCAGCATGGGCATGTTGTAGGCGGCCACGCTGGAAAGCGTCCCGACCGGGGGCAAGCTGCCGTATTCCACCGTGCGCGAGAGCACCGGAACGATGTCAATCTCCCAGGGGATGTTCTGCGCCGCCAGCAGCTTGATCGGTAGGCTCAGCGCGTAGATCAGCGCCAGGAAGAAGCCGTGAATGGGTTTGATGGTGTGCATAGGGTTGAGGTTGTATTGGTTCAAACGGTCATTACGCGAAAGTCTGTCATGGTTGCTCATTTCTTCCCCCTCTCGATCTCCTCCCACTCTGTTATGTGCGGAAGAGACTTCTCGCCCCTGCTTGAGAGCCGGGCAGGGGGTGGGGAGAGAGTCCATATTTTGAACGTGCAGCGCCCCTCCGCCGGGAGCGCGAGCAGCGGAACCCCCACACCCTCGAATTATCCTACCACGTGCGTAAATCCGGCGGCAGATGGCTGACCCGATTCATGTAATGGATGTTCATGGCGAAACGCCCTTCGTTGAAGTCGATGCGAGTCATCGCTGTGTTGTAATGCCCGTAGAAGAGGTCATCCGGCGGCTTGGGCGACTGGTGCAGCAGCGCCTTGATGAGTGCATCCAGAAAGGCCCCGTGCGAGACGAGGGCGATGCGCTCATCGGTGCGCTCGCGTTCGCGCAAAGCCATCGCCACCCGTACCGCGCGGCTGACGAAGTGCGCAGGGGTCTCGCGCCCCACGCTGACATCCCACCAGCCCGCATCCGTGACCGCCTCGGGCAGGCGTGTGCCGGGGAATTCCGCTTGAATCTCGGCGCGAGTCATCCCTGGGAAGCCCTGCACGCTGTCATCTTCGCCCGCCAGGAAGATGCCGCCGATTTCGTGAATATCGACCCAGACTTCCGGCGTCAGGTTCAGGGCGCGGGCGATGGGCCGGGCGGTTTGCAAGGCGCGTTTCATGGCGCTGCAATACAGGTGCGTGATGCCGACGGGTTCGCCCGCACGTCCTGGCGCATCCAGGATTGTCTCCAAGTATTGTGCGGCGAGTTCGGCTTGCTGTTCCCCGATTTCCGTCAGGGGCGGGTCTTGTAGGCGTTCGCGTTCGTAGCGATCTTCTTCTGCGAGGGCGTTGTTCACGGATTGCCCGTGCCGGATCAGGTACAGTCGCATGAGGGGGCGTTATCCTTTCCCGCAACCAGTCATCGATGCCGCGCACAATAGTACCGCCTCCACCGGGAAAGGGAACGGCCAACCTAGCGGCCACACAGGGGGATGCCTGATACAGCATTGTGACAGTCCACCTGCTGCTGTTTCATAGCATTCGAGTTGATTTCGGACTAAACTCTACGCTGGATTGGAAATCACCACATGGAAGGCAATGCGACTCGTGGCTGCACCAAAATATTCGATTAACGACGAACGCATCAGCACATTGCTCACCTGGGTTCGCTCCGGAGAAATTGCAATCCCGGAAATTCAGCGCCCCTTCGTCTGGAAATCAACCAAAGTTCGCGACCTGATGGATTCATTACTCCAGGGGTATCCTGTAGGTTATATGATCGTCTGGCGCAATCCCGATGTGAAGCTCAAGGACGGTTCTCGCTCTACCGGGAAGCGGATACTGATCGATGGGCAGCAGCGGATGACGGCGTTGATGGCGGCGCTGATTGGGCAAGAAATCGTCACAAAGAATTACGACAAGCGACGCATCAAGATCGCCTATCATCCACTTGAACAGCGTTTCGAAGTGTTGAACTCAGCCATTCGCAAAGACCCGGTGTGGATACCGGATATCTCCGTAATCTTTGAACCTGACTTCGATTCATTCGAGTTCGTTCATGCCTACTGTGAGCGACATGGCACCAACCCATCGGAGATCAATCGTAGTATTAATGGTCTGCTGCAAATTACGAACAATTCGCTGGGCATCATCGAGTTGGCGTCGGCACTGGATATTGAAACGGTCACGGAAATCTTCGTCCGCGTCAACTCTGCGGGTGTTCCGCTGAGTCAGGCCGATTTCGCGATGTCCAAGATTGCTGTGAATGAGATGTACGACGGCCCAACCCTGCGAAAAGCCATCGACTACTTCTGTCATCTCGCAGTGGAACCGGGATTTTACTCCAAACTCAGTGAACATGATGCACGCTTTGCCGAGACGGATTATTTCCGCAAGATGAATTGGCTGCGCAAAGAGAATGATGATCTCTACGATCCGTCCTATACGGATATGTTGCGCGTGGCCTTCACATCAGAGTTCAGGCGTGGTCGCCTGGAAGATCTCGTTGCGCTGCTCTCCGGACGTAACTTCGAAACGCGCGATTATGAAGCAGCGATTGTCGAGGATACGTTCACGCGGCTGCGCAATGGAATCATGAACTTCATGAATGAAACGCACTTCAAGCGCTTCATCATGATTATTCGTTCGGCGGGCTTCGTCGATTCTTCCATGATCAGTTCGCAAAATGCCTTGAACTTCGCTTACATCCTGTACCTCGCACTGCGCAAAGAAGAGGCCGATAACGCCCGGATTGAGCAGACCATCCGGCGCTGGTACGTGATGTCTGTGTTGACCAGGCGCTATTCCGGCTCGTCGGAAACACAGATTGATCAGGACATCCGCTTCATGCATGAGAACGGGATTGAAGCGTACGCTGAGGCTGTCATACGCAGCGAGTTGTCGCCCTCTTTCTGGTCGAGCGTGCTTCCGCAGAGTATGAACACATCAAACAGCAATTCACCATACTGGCATGTGTATCGTGCTGCGCAGGTCAAGTTGAATGACAAAGGCTTCCTGTCGCACGATATTTCCGTGCGTGAGCTGATACAGTACAAGTCCGATGTGCATCATGTCTTCCCTCGTGATTTGCTGAAAAAGATAGGATTGTCGCGGGGGCAATACAATCAGATCGCGAACTACGTCATCGCTCAGAGCGAGATCAACATCGCAATTGGCAATAAGTCCCCAGACCGATACTTCCAGGAATTAGTCGAGCAGGTACGCGGAGGGGAACGAAAATACGGGAACATCACGGACGAAGCTGAACTTGTGGAGAATCTGCGTGAGAACTGTATTCCTGAAGGCATTGAATCGATGGATGCAGCGCAATACCCGGATTTTCTGGCACGACGGCGTGAACTGATGGCAGAGAAGATGCGCGTCTATTTTGAGGCGTTGTAGCCCCCATACCTTGCGCTTGCCCGCTGGGGGCAGCGGGTTACAATCGGGGACGTGATACGATTCGCCCGTGAAGTGAGAGGAAATGCTGATGAAAGGTACCTGGGGATGGTTGCTCGTGGCGCTGCTGCTGGCGCTGCCAACCCTGGCACAGGATGACGCCGCGATTCCGCAGGCGGTCGTGGATGTCGCGCTGGATACCGTCGAGGCGCAGCGTGGGTCTCGCACGGAGAATTATCGTTTTCAACTGCTGGGGCGCACCACGTCCTCCGCGCTGGGGTGCCCCCTGGTGGAAGGCGAGACGTTGCCCTTCGAGGTGACGCCCTATCGCGTCGAGGTAATCTATCCCGATGGCATCTATGTGGTGCATGTATCGGCGGATGCGCGTTATGTGCAGTTGTGCGATCCCAAATTCGGCGATGCCATGACCAGCCCGGCTAACCCTGAAACGCTGGAAAATGCCTGCCGCCTGACACCCAACGCCGCCGTGCCTGTGTATGTCGCGCCCAGCGAATCCGTGCCCGGCGTGCAGACGGCTGCGGTGGGCGAAGCCGTGCGCGTCTACGGGCGCTCGTCGGATAACGCCTGGTATCAAATCGCTGCCGGGCAGGGTACGGGCTGGATTCAGGCGGAGAACGCGACTCTTTCCGGCGATTGCGCTGACCTGAACGCTACGGGGTTCACCGTGCCGACCCAGGAGGGCAGCGGCGCAGTCTGCTTCGTCTCAGCACTGGGAGCCTTCGCCAATGTGCGTTCGCAGCCAACCACGGATTCCGTCCGTGTGGCCCGCATCTTCGAGAACGCGCAGTATCAGGTGACAGCACGCAACACCGCTGGAGACTGGTTCTACATCCAGCCCGGTTGGGTCGCGGGAAGCGTCATCAACACCGTCGGTGACTGCATCAACCTGACCGTGAGCGATCGTCTGGTCGGTGTGGGCTTCACGGAAGACCTCCCCGGCGAACTGGATGAGAGCGTCAGCCGCGCACTGGCGGAATATCCCTGCACGGTGGATTTCGAGGGCTATCTGGAGCCACGTCTGCAAATCGGCAACGCCAATGCCCAGGTGGAAGTCGGCGGCTTGCCCAATGCGCTGCGCAGCTTCCCCAGCGTGGATGACAACGAGAGCCAGAACATCGGCACCATTCAGCCGGGGCGCACGATTGACCGCGTCATCGCCGGGCCAGTTTGCAATCAGGGCTTCGTCTGGTGGTTGGTTGAATTCGACGGGCAGACGGGCTGGACAGCCGAGTCGAACCAGAGCAGCGATGATTATTTCCTGGAACCGCTCAGCGGCTCAGTGGATCCGGTGCCGGATGCGGAATCCAATGCTGAGACAGAAGAGGGCGCTTCCGCCGGGGGCGAGGGCCTGCGCGAAGGGCAGAACCAGGAATTCGTGCAGACCTGGCGTCAGGGCGAGAACCCTGTGACGCAGATCGTCTTCAGCGCGGATGGCAGCCGCCTTTATACGCTGAGCCGCATTCCGGGTTTCGGCGATGGCGTGCAGGGCGAAGTCGCGGTCTGGAACAGCGACGGCAGCGAAATCGTGCGCCTGACTGCTGCCGCTGAAATCCTGGGAATCGGCCTGGATGACGCCGCCAATACCCTGCTGGTGGCGGATGCCAGCGGCGGCGTAACGCTCTTCGACGCGACCAGCCTCGAACAGACGGCGACCTATCCGGCGCTCTTCGATGCCAGCTTCGCGCACGAGACCGAAGTCGCCTTCCACGCAGGGGCGACGACTCTGCTGGCGGCCAGCGGCTGCACCGATGCGAGCTGCGCCACGAGCCAGGTCAGCGTCTATGATCTGGATGCCGGGACACGCTTATGGAGCGCCGAGTACAACAATCAGGACATCACCGCCCTGGCGTTCTCCAACGATGCGGCCAACCTGCAACTGGCAGCCAGCAGCGAAGCGGGTGTGATCTTCTGGAATGCGGCGGATGGCAGCGTGCGCAGCACCTTCGACGGCAACGGCCTGCGAATCTACGACATCGCCTTCAACAGCGACGACTCGCGCCTGCTGGCGGTGGGGTGCAGCGAGTGTGATGCTACGGGCAGCATTGCCCTGCTGGATGGACAGACCGGGGCGCTGCTGGGTGTGGCGCAAGGGCATCGCAGTGCGGCGCGGCTGGTGGCCTTCGCCCCGGATGATGCGTCGCTGGTCAGTTCGGATGGCGTTCGCCAGATCATGCTGCGCGATGCCGTCTCCGGCGAATTGCAGGGCATGATCAATGTGCCTGATGTGACCCTGACCGCGCTGACTTACGATCCAGCGACCGGGCTACCTGTCTTCGGTACCGATAACGGTTGGATTGTCGCCGTGCGCTACACAGGCGATACCTGATTCCGTCAGTCTCATGCCTCGGCGAACGACCGGGGCATGAGCATCAGCCCGGCAGATGCAGGGGGTAGGCGCGGCGTGCCAGCCGCAGCAACCGCACGCCCACCAACCCCTGGTAGACCATGCGCAGGATGCCGCCGACCATCGCGAACAGAATCAACGGCTGGAAGAGGGTGGGGAACAGCGATGCAGCCATCTCGAAGATCAGCAAGCAGGTGAAGGCGATGATCGCTGTCCAGGCCGTGAGGCGCGTGAAGAGCGATGTGCGCAGCATCACGAAGCCGACGATGATCGTCGCCAGTGACCCCAGCACATAGACCATGAACGTACCCGGCGTGTGGCTCATCCCGGTGGCGACCATCGTCGTCCCGGCGGCTTCCAGCACCGCCCGCTGCGCATCGGTTGCCGCCAGGGCGTACTCATTGCTGAGGACGAGCATCGGGAAGGCGCGGTTGGTGGCGAAGAACATGCCCGCGCTCATGAAAGAGAGCACCGCCGCCAGCAGCATCCAGCCCTCGCTGGTCTTGCGCAGCACGCCGTAGAGCGCCACCATCAAGACGACTCCGGCGCTGATGAGGCCAAAATTGACCAATCCCATCGTCCGCAGCCCCATCCAGGGATTCTCCTGGAAGAAGGCGAACCAATCCTGGATCGTATCCAGCCCTTCCACTGCGCCCCCCCGGCAAGAACGTGATGAGCATTTCCAGCACTGCCAGCGCCAGACCGATCAGCGCGGCATAGCCCCCGACCCGGCAGAACCCTCGCCACGCCGGGTCAACCGCCAGCACGACTTCATTGCGAGCATCCGTCGCCCGCCCCATCGTTGCAGTCATTGCCCATGACGCACTCGGTGATGTGGTGAAACCGTCCCCCTCTAACTCCCCCCGCTTCGCAAGGGGGAACCAGTTTCTCTCCACGCAGTGGGGGGACGCAAGGGGGAAGCATCACGCAAAGTCCACCCGTAACCCGCCGTGCTGCACGCCGTACCACGCCAGCGCAGCAGCAATGACGGTATCGTCATGCTGACCGGGTGGGGCGCTGTAGCGATAGCCACCGCCGGGGGAGCGCTTCATCGTGTACGCGGAAAGCTCGCCCATCAGCACCGGATGCGGTAGCAGACCAATATCGCCGCGTTCGATGGCCAGCGCCAACCCTTCGATCAAGGGCGCTTTACTGCTGGCGGTGGTGCTGAACGGGCGCACGGGCAAGCCTTCGTTTTGCAGCGCTTCGATGTTCACACTGCCGATGCTGTTGCTCTCCGCCCAGATCACTTCTGGATGCCATCTTTCGGCGAGGGACAGCAAGCGCCCCCGCTGCAATGACCAGCCCACTTTATTGAAGCGATCCAGCGCGACCAGTTGCCGCGTCGTCGCGTCCAATACGGCGATGGCGGTGTAATCCACTTCGCGCCCCCAATCCACGCCGAAGATGTAGCGGTGCGTCAGATCAGGCGTAGCGTCCGTCGGCGCAGTGGCGGCTTCACGGATGCCCCGGAACACCAGCCCGGAATCGTCGATGAACTCCGCCATGTACTCCTCGCGGAAGACACGCTCCGGCGTGCTGCGCCGAATATGCTCGATCTCGTCGGGCGAAACCAGCGGATTCGTCCAGGATGGAAAGTGAAACGACGCCCATTCCGGCTGATCCGGGTCCAGCCCCTGCTGGTAGAGTTCCCAGAACCAATTCTTGCCGCAGGGCGTGCTGAGGAAGATCGCGCTGCCGCGACTTTCCAGCAGCATCGGGCGCACAATCTCCGGCCAGACTCGCGGCTCCATGAAGGCGGCTTCATCTAATGCGGCGAAATCCAGCCCAGCCCCGCGCAGATTATCCGGGTAATGCGTACTGCGGATGGCGATGCTGCCCCCCGTGCGGAAAGCCAGCCGTCGCTCCTGTTCGCTAATCGTGATACCAGTTACGCCCGTCGTCGTCCGCTTCAAATCGCGCCAGACCTGACTCGCCATCTGATACGTAGGAGCGAGCCACCACGTCCGCATCCCGTGATAGGCTGCGTTCACCAGCAGAATCGTCTTCGCCAGTTCCGTTTTGCCGAACCGTCTGCCGCAGGCCAGCACCTTGAACCGCGCCGGACTCTGCGCTACCGCTAGCTGCCCAGTATGGAGTTGCTCGTAGACTACCGTCTGGATGTCGGAATTCAAAGCGAACCACCTGTTCTGCCGCGCCCTCTGCTGCTTGCGGCTCTTCTTGCAGCTTCAAGAATTTCTCGATCAACGTGCCCAACGCGCTCGAAAGCTGGTTCAGCGGCGCTTTGGCGATGCGCTCCTCGTCCATTGCGGCCAGCACATCCAGCGCTTTTTCGGCGAGTTGGCTCTGTACCAGGGCCATCTTCTGCGCGGATTTCGCCCGCAAGTCCGCCAGATACGCTTCCCGAATTTTGTCGCGGCGGCGCATCCAGTTGCGCAGCGATCCCACCGTGACGCCCCATTCTTCCGCGACTTCCGGGTAGCTGCGCGTTTCCAGGGCATCCAGCGCCTGCAATTTCTCTTCGTTGGTGTGGGTGTTTTTGGGCATGAAGCGCCTCCGGCGGTTTTGAGTTCTCAGTTTTCGGTTTTCAGTCTGCGGGCATGGCCTGCCATGCCCGCCATATGAACGTTCATCCCCCTTCCGTCCCCCCGCTTCGCAAGGGAAAAGCTGAGTCCCACCCTATGAAGTGGGCAGGGATTTAGGGAGGGAAGAAAAACCAACACACCACCCGGACTCGCCCTCCGGCTGTGAACGGCGGGCCTGGAGACGAGAGAACGCTTGCCAGCCGCGCCGGGTGCTGCGCTGCTGATGCTCAGGATAAGACAGATGTTCTGCTGAGAGTCGAACAGGTGGTCAAACATCTGGTCGAAATTGCGGGGAGGGGGAATCAAAAGCGGCATGTGCGCGAACACATGCCGCCTTGTATCACAGGGTTGCCCCTGCGTCAGAAGGGGAGGTTAGCCCGTAGGCTTATTCCTCTTCTTCCATGTCTTCGAAGTTGTTCAGCCACTCGTCGATGAATTCCTGAGCCATTTCGGTGTTCTCAGCATTCTCGAGAGCGAAAGCCAACCATTCGTCGACAACTTCGCGGTTGTCATCGACCCATTCAGCAGCCTGCTCCTGAATGTCCTCATCGCTGTCCGCGCCTTCCTGCATCATCACGTTCTGCGTGGCGATGTCGATCAGCGGGATTTCAACCTGGCTCAGCAGGGCAGCAACCGCCGGGTTTTCCAGCAGGAAGTCAGCGTTGGCAACAGCGCGGATGTCGTTACCGATGAAGCCCATCTGGCAGGGATCTTCGGTGCAGCCTGCGACGCCTTCCAGCGCTTCCACGCCTTCAACTTCCGGCGTCGTCAGCCAGACAACATCTTCGCCCGGGATCAGTTCGTTGATCGTCCAGTTGGGCGTCCAGGTGTAGAAGAAGACCGGTTCACCGCGTTCATAACGCTGCACGGTTTCGCTCATCAGCAGCGCGTAGTCGCCCTGCACGTGGTTGATGCTGTCTTCCAGGCCAAAGTTCGGCAGGTGGTTTTCGTTGATTTCCACTGCGCAGCCCCAGCCTTCGTTGCAGCCGGTCAGGTTCGCCAGGCCATCACCATCGGTGTCAAAGAGCGCAGCAATTTCCGGATCGGCCATGTCAGCAATGCTGGTGATGTCATATTCGTCGGCAGTCGCCTTATCAATCAGATAACCCTGGAGAGCGCCGTTGCGCACCTGGAAACCAACCGGGATTGCTTCACCGAAGATTTCTTCATCGGTCAGGAAGGTTTCGTGCAGCGGCAGCCAACCGTTGGCCCAGAGGTCAACGTCTTCGCCTTCAGCAACGGCCTGGTAGAAGACATCAGCGCCGAGGTCGCCGACCAATTCCACATCATAGCCGAGTTCTTCGAGCAGTTGCTGGAAGATCGCGGCCTGGAAGTAGCCAGTATCCCACGTAGCGCGTGCCATACGGACTTCGCCCTCGAGGCTGCCCATTTCCATCTCATCATCCTGGGCAACGACGATGCCGGCGAAAACCAGGGACAGAGCCAGCACCAGGAACAGACCTGTACGGAAAAGATAACGCATAACTTACTCCTCACTTCACTGTACAAAAGGTTGTTATCGGCCAACCAACCGGTTGAACCCTTTAGGGGGGTTACGGAAAGAATTTTCTTGGACAACGCTTGTAAAAATCAGCAATAAGCCTTTTTTGTATTGTTTTGCATATTCTCAACGTGTTTGCGTTTATTTGCGTTCATGTCGCGGTCATGGTGGGACGCGCCCTCGCACGTCCCCCGCGTTTACCTCACCCCCTAACGCATGTGCTTACAGCGAGAGGGGGGAGGCAGCGAAACTCAATCCTCAGCGCGGCGCTTGCCAGCGCGTCCCTGCGAGATGCGGTCAATCACGACCGCCAGCAGCAGCACGGCGACGCCTGCCACAACCGCACGTCCTGTGTCGGCGCGACCGATGGCGCGGTAGATCTCCTGTCCCAGGCCACCACCCGCGATCAGCGCGACGATCACGACCATCGACAGCGAGAGCATCAGCGTCTGGTTCACACCCGCCATGATGGAGGGCAGCGCCAGCGGAATCTGCACATCGCGCAGGAGCTGCCAGTCGCTCGAACCGAAGGCCTTACTCGCCTCGACCACATCTTCCGGCACCTGGCGAATACCCAGGTTCGTCAGGCGCACCATCGGCGGCAGCGCGAAGATAATCGTCGCAATCGTCCCCGGCACCTTGCCGATCCCGAAGAGGACGACAATCGGCACCAGATAAACGAAGGGGTGGATCGTCTGCATCGCGTCCAGGACGCTGCGGACGATTTCGTTGACCCGATCACTACTCGCCGCCCAGATGCCTACTGGGATGCCGACGACCACACAGAACGCCATTGAAGTCAGCAACATTGCCAGAGTCGTCATCGTCAGATCCCACAGGCCCAGCAGGCCAATTGCGAACATGCCCACGACGGAGATGATGGCGACCTGTCGCCCACCTGCCAGCGCGGCGATTACGCCCGTAATGGCGATGGTGATGAACCAGGGCAGAGTCAGCAGAACGTCCTCGAAGAGGTTGATCACCTGCTCAATGGGCCAGCGCAGGCCACGGAAGAGCCAGCCAACGTCCTCATTGAGGAAGGCTACGCCGCGTTCCACCACCGCGCTGGTCGTGTCGCCCACTTCGCTCACGTCGAAGAGGTTCAGCGTGCTCTCGACGATGTTCTGTGAGGGCGCTTCAGAGGTCGGCACGCTGCCGATCACGATCAGGTCATTGATGTCACCCTGCAACTGCGAGATGAAGCTGGCTTCTTCGTTAATCGGGTCCGAGGCGACCTGGTAGTATTCGCCGTCTTCGTCATAGGTCTCTTCCGTCAGGTTGCCAAGCAGCCTGCTCACCTGTTCCGCCGTTGCGGCTGGCGCGTTGTATTCCGCCAGCACCGTGCCATCGGCTTCGACCAGGATTGCATACCCGGTCTGTGTTTCGGCGAAGAGCGCTTCGCCCTCAGCACCGATGCGCAGCAGTTCGGTCAGCGTCGCGCCGCTCACTTCCATCCAGAGGAAGGCATTCTCTGCGGATTCAATGGGGGTCACATAGCGCATACCATCCGCCACGACGAGCCAGATCGCTTCGCCCTCAACGGCGTCCATGCCGTCCAATTCTTCAATGGTCGAAACCGAGGCATCGGCGACCGAGTCGCCCACAGCCAGCGGATCAGCGACATCCAGGACGAGGCTGTCACCATCTGGCTGGTAGATGCCTGCACGCGCCACGCTCAGCAGCACGCTCTCATCCACCGTCTCGGCGATCAAAGTGGGGAGTTCATCGCTGGCGGCATCCACATCGGCGATTTCGGCGGCGGCTGCATTGCTCGCTTCCTGCACCGCCTCCAGTTCATCGAAGACCTCTCCTGCAATATCATCAACATCGCCGGGGACATCTTCGGCAGTGTCGCGGAGCAGGGTTTCATTCGCCGTGATGTTCGCCAGCACGATAGTTACGAGCAAGCCAATCACCAGGATGCCGATCAAACGCACGGTCGGCGACGAGAAGAAGCTGCTCGCCTGGTTTGACGTGTTTTTCTCTTTATCTGTCATCACAATTCCTCAGTGTCTCGGTCAAGTGTGTGTACTACGTTCAGGCCGTCTCGACGGATTCGGTCTCTTCCACAGTTGCCGCGCCGTTTGCGCTCGGCTCTGTTTCGGAACCCTCTTCCGTACCATTGATCGTCACTTCGTTGCTCAGTGCGCCGAAGATATCCAGCGGGTAGACGACACCTTCGTATTTCCCGTCGTCGCCGATGATGGCGATCGGTTCACCCTTGCCGCTGAGTTCATACAAATCATAGAGGCGTGCGAACGGTGCGGCGCGCGGGTAGTCCCCGCGAATCGCCGACTGGAAGTCGCGTTCGCCGCGTTCTGCCAGGGCTTCCAGGCGGGGACGGCGCAGGACGCCTTCGATGCCGTCTTTCTCGTTGAGCACGTAAATTGTGTCGTTGCCCTCGGCGTTCATGCGATCCAGCGCATCTTTGACGGTGTGCTTCTTCAGGCGCACGGTCTTGGTGGCACTCATCACAAATTCGGCGGTCAACACACGACCGGAGTCCACATCAGCCATGAATTCGGCGACGTAATCGTCGGCAGGCTCGGTGATGATCTCCTGCGGCGTGCCGATTTGGACGACTGCGCCGTCGCGCATCACTGCGACGCGGTTGCCGACGCGCAGCGCCTCGCCCAGGTCATGCGTGATGAAGAGGATCGTCTTCTGCAGGCGCGCCTGGAGCGTCAGCAGTTCGTCCTGCATTTCGCGGCGGATGAGCGGGTCAAGCGCACTGAAGGCTTCGTCCATCAGCAGAATATCGGCGTCGGTCGCCAGCGCTCGCGCCAGCCCCACACGCTGCTGCATACCACCACTGAGGTTATCCGGGTAGCGATCTGCCCATGTGCGCAGGCCGACCATCTCCAGCGCGTCCAGGGCGCGTTCGCGGCGTTCCTCTTCTGCGACGTTGCGCACGTGCAACCCGTAGGCTACGTTGTCGATGACCGTCTTGTGTGGGAAGAGGGCAAAATGCTGGAAAACCATCGCAATCTTGGTGCGGCGGATTTCGCGCAATTCGTCTTTGTCCAGCTCCGTGATGTCCGTATCGCCGATGATGATCTTGCCATCCGTCGGCTCGATCAGCCGATTGACGCAGCGGATCAGCGTCGATTTGCCGGAACCTGAAAGCCCCATTACCACGAAAAGCTCCCCTTCATCCACTTCGAAGGTGACGTTGTTCAAGCCGACGACATGGCGCGTCTTCTTGAAAATGTCGTCCTTGGACTCACCCTTGTGCAGCAGCTTCAGTGCGCGGGCACGTGGGTTACGCCCATAAATTTTCGTGATATTTTCGATACGAATTTTTGCTGACATACAGATATACCTTTCAAGGTAATGAGGGCTTACATTGGGTGGTCGGATATGGTTGGAGTCCTGAAGCGAAAAGAAATGCTGCACCACAATGAACGTTTGATGGTCTGGCTTGTGGGGCATCGAAAAACGAGTCTTCGTGCGGTGTAGTGGCTCGCCCTCTTCTACCGGCGTCACAAGCCCATCATGTTGTTTCGTCTGCTAAGTAGGCGTCAACCCAAACCCCTTCGTAGTGCCGTACTTCCAAGACGTGCTTCTCAGTGCTCGGCAGCCTAAGCTTTTTGCGCAATTCTGTAATCTCGCAGCCTCTTCAGCCTGGCGAGTTCTATAACGAAAAAAAGCGAGGGTTTATTGATCTCACACAGACCAGCATCCTCGCATCAGCATACGAAAAATCATGAAAAATGGCGTGTGAGATGTGCGTTTGCACAGCTACCGTCAACTTGCAAGAATAGAGCAATTTTTGGCGTAACAAATTGACGACGCCCGCAGTATATAATAGTTGCGCTCGGATTTCCACGCTTCTTACGTAGGTTTTACGCAATTTCATGTAATCTTAATGAAAATGCCACGCTATATCGATGCAATTCTGATTCTGTGTTCACCCATCAATGGTAAATCTCTGGTCGCCATCCACCCCCTGAACTCACCTGAACTGGAAACGCCCCCCATCTGCCCGTAGAATGCGTGCTTTCGTGGCGAATTGCATGAGGACATCCCATGAGCAACCAACGCATTTGCGATTATGAAGGCTCGACCTATCGTACAGATTTCTGGGAGGGGCAGGGGCGCGATTACGAAGATCGCGTGGAACGGGCCGTATTGCAGCGCCTGCTGCCACAGCGCGGCAAGCGATTGCTGGAATTGGGCGCGGGGTTCGGGCGGTTGACGGATGAATACCGGGCGTATGAGCAGGTTGTGCTGCTGGATTATTCCTTCTCCCAGTTGCAGTATGCGCGTGAGCAGCTTGGCGACGAAGGCTATCTCTATGTAGCGGCGGATGCCTACCAACTGCCTTTTAAGCCCGGCGTCTTCGACGGCGCGACCATGATCCGCGTCATTCACCACTTCGAAGATGTGCCGCGCGTCCTGCGTGGGATCGGGCGCGTGCTCGCGCAGGACGCCACCTTCATCCTGGAGCACGCCAACAAGCGCAACCTGAAGGCCATGCTGCGCTATGCTACTCGCCAGCAGGCCTGGTCACCCTATACGCTGGAACCGCTGGAATTTGTGGAACTGAACTTCGATTTCCATCCCGAATACATCGCTCAGGAATTGGCCTCGGCGGATTTCGCCCTGCAAGAGCGCATCCCGGTCTCGTTCTTCCGGCTGGGGCTGCTGAAGCGCAGCGTCCCCGGCGCGACGTTGGCCTCGTTGGATCGCCTTGTGCAGCGCACGGGCTGGCTGGTTGCGCCGAGCATCTTCACCAAGAACCGCGCCCTGAGCGGGGAAGACCACACTGACACGCCGCTGAACGAGATTTTCGCCTGCCCCGAGACCGGGGGCGACCTGCGCCGGGAGGGGGACGCGCTGGTCAATGCGCAGGGGACGCGCTGGGCGATTCGTGATGGTATCTATGACTTCAAAGCCCCCGCGTGACGTATAATGTGATGTGATGGATGAAACGAGGTCGAAGCAAAATCCCCGCTCTCAGGACAGGGCGAGAACGGGGATCGCGATTTGATGTATTCACAGATCAGTGCGGCTCACTTGCGGAAGAGTTCGCGCACGAGCACGTTGCGCAGGATCTCGCTGGTGCCTTCGTAAATCTGGAAGACTTTCACATCGCGCATCAGCTTCTCCACCGGATATTCGCGCATGTAGCCGTAGCCACCGAAGACCTGCACCGCTTCGACGGCGGTCTTCATCGCTTCGTCGGCGGCGAAGATCTTGGCAGCGGCGCTCAGGCGTGCATCTGCCTTGCCCTTTTCCACAATCCAGGCGGACTGCCACGTCAGCAGGCGAGCGGCCTCATAGCGGATCGCCATATCGGCGATTTTGTGGCCGACGGCCTGGTGCTTCCAGATTTCCCTGCCGAAGGTTTCGCGTTCCTTGGCGTACTTGACGCTCTCATCCAGCGCACGGCGCAGCAGCCCCACCGCAGCGGCAGCCACACCCGGACGGCTGTAATCGAAGACGCTCATCGCGATCAAGAAGCCAGCGCCCTCCTGACCGAGCAGGTTCTCGGCGGGGACTTCCACATTCTCGAAGGTCACTTCCGCCGTATCCGAGGCGCGTTGCCCCAGTTTTTCGAACTTCTTGCTGACGGTCACGCCGGGGCTGTTGCGATCCACAATGAAGCAAGACATGCCGCCGTAGCCCGCATCCGGGTTGGTGTAGGCGAAGACGGTGTAGAAATCGGCGTAGCTGGCGTTGGTGATGAAGGTCTTGCTGCCGTTGAGGATGTAGCTGCCATTCTTCCTCTCAGCGCGGGTCTGGATGCCCGCCACGTTGGAGCCAGCGCCGGGTTCGGTCATGCAGTAGGAGACGAGTTCGCCATTATCGACAAGGCGTTCGCCCAGCCAGTGAGCCTTCTGTTCGTCACTGCCCGCCAGCACAATCGGCAAGCTACCCAGCGCGTTGGCACCCAGGCTGGTGCTGATCCCCGTGCAGCCGTAGCCCAATTCTTCGCCGACGATGACCTCATCCATGAGGTTCGCGCCCATGCCGCCGTATTCTTCCGGCACGTTCATGTTGACCAGGCCAACTTCACGCGCCTTGTCGAAGATGGGGCGGGGGAATTTCTCTTCTTCGTCATACTCAGCGGCGACCGGGATGATCTCGTTGGCGGTGAAATCGCGAGCCATCTTTTGCAGCATTTCCTGCTCTTCGGTCAGCTCGAAGCTCACGCCAGGGGCATTCAGTACATCAACCATTTTTCGTCTCCTGAAACAAGCACTCTTGGAGTAATTAAATCTGCGTTAGATTGAGTATAGCGCCACATGAAGTGAGATGCAATGCGTCTGCGAGGAATCCACGCGGCAATCGCTCCAAAATCGTTTGCACTACAAAGACGCTGAGAACAGCGCAAATCACCACGAAAGAGTCCGGCTGTGCGGACAACCTGCCACTGTGCAGCGCCGGGGCGCGTTCGTAAGATAGGCATTCAGTGCCAGCAAAGCAGGAGCAGCATGGTGGATCACATTGCAGTCTTATCCGATGTGCACGGGAATCTGCACGCCCTGAAAGCGGTGCTTGCGGATATTCGGCAGCGTGGGATTGAGGTCATCTACTGCCTGGGTGACCTTGCCGGGAAGGGGCCGCGTGGCGCAGAAGTGGTCGATTTGTGCCGCGAAGCCTGCGCGGGAATTGTACGCGGTAACTGGGATGACGGCCTGGCACAACCACAGGATAACCCCGATATTCAATGGTATCAGCGGCAACTGGGCGACGAACGCCGCGCCTATTTGAAGCAGCTCCCCAATACGATTGACTTCACCCTCAGTGGGCAGCGGGTGCGCCTCTTCCATGCCTCGCCCATCAGCGAACATCACCGGGTACACCAGCGCATCTCGGATGCGGAACGGGCGCAGATGTTCCTGAACACGGATTTCACAGGCTACGACCAACCCGAACCGACTCTCGTGGGCTATGGGGATATTCACGACGCTTACGTGACGACGCTCTACGAACATCCCAAGACGCTCTTCAATGCGGGCAGCGTCGGCAACGCGCTGGATGTCCCCCTGGCGACCTATGTCATCCTGCATGGGCACCTGGAGCGTGCACAGCGCGGTTTCAGCGTCGAGATTGTGCGCCTGGAATACGATGTGGAAGGAGCGATTGCGGATGCCGCCGCGATGGGTATGCCGCAGCTAGCCCCCTATGCCGTCGAACTGCGCACGGGGGTTTACCGCAACCGGCAGCGCAGATGACCTTGCCCACCGGCCCATGCTTCTCATTCCATTCGTTTCATTCGTTCCATTGACCCATTCATTCCATCGGGAGTTGCGAGTCATCGTCACTGCGCAGCCCCAGGGCACGCATCAGCCGATCCAGCAGTTGATTCAGGTAGGTGATGACGATGGTCGTCAGCAGGTTGCGTGCCCGCCGCGTCTGATCGAGCGCATCGTAGATCGAACGCGCGGCCATGTAGTGCGAGATGGCCTCTTTGTAATCGCGTTTGTGCGAGTAAACCGTGCCCAGGGCGTATTCCACCTGGGCTTCGCGGAAGGGATTCATCGTCTCGCGGGCGATGGCCCCGGCTTCCTGGAAGCGATCCACCGCGATGTCCAGCTCGTTCTGCGCCAGGGCGACCTGCCCCAGCGCGTAGAAGGCGGCGCTCTCATACGCGCGGTTGTTCCATTCCTGTGCGCGGTTGAGCATGGTTTCGTAGTAGCCCTGGGCGGCTTCGTATTCGCCCCGGCGTTCGTGTGCCCGCCCCAACTGATTGAGTGCGCTGTATTCCTGGGGTGCTGAGTTGCGTTCTTGCGCCAGTTCCAGCGACCGTGCGAGCATCTCCATGCCTTCGGCGTGGTAGCGTTCGCTTTCTGCGAAGAGGATGCCCACCCCGCCCAATAGGTCGCTCTCGTAGAATTTGGCACCGCTCTCTTCGCTGATGCCGAGGGCGTCCTGGTAGGCTTTCAGGGCACGTTCGCGCTGATTCTGGTCGGCGAGGTCTGCCGCCAGCAGGCTCAAAGCGCCAATTTGCACATCGAGGTCACCGATCTCGCGCCCCAATTCGAAGGCTTCGCGGGCATAGCCGACGGAGCGCCCGTACATCTCTTGATTGCGCGTGCTGTAGGCCACACCCAGCAGGGCTGCCGCTGTGCCGCGCCCGTCTCCGGCCTGGTGTGCGACTCGCAGGGCATCCCGGTAATAGCTTTCCGCATCGGGGTAGAGGTAAGTGGCGTGCAGGTGCAGCGTTCCATTCGCACACAGCGCCAGGGCTTCCAGTTCGGGGTCGTGGCTCTGGCGGGCGAAGCGCAGCGCACCATCTACCAGCACCCGCGCTTCCTCGAATTTGCCCAGGTAGAGATGCCCGAGCGACAACCCCACCAGTGACAGCGCCTGAATCGGGGCATTGCTGGATTTGCGTGCCTGCGCCAGGATGGGTTTGCACAGGTCGATGATCTCTTGAAAAGCTGCGGCCCGCAATAAGTCATCAATTCGGTCGCGCAGCCGCAGTGCCGATGATTCCATGAAGATGTGCCTCCGCCGGGGCATGGATGGTTCAGGCTCTATGGTACGCGAGTGGCCGCGCAACAGCAAGCGGTCACCTGTTGCCGCCGCGTTGAGCGCGTCAGAATTGATGCGCGATGACCTGTGAGAGCACTCCGGTATAAAAGTAATCAACCGAAAATTTGTTGCGATCGTACGGGAACAGCGTCATAATCTCGCTTGTTACGAACCAAGAAGAGAAAGACCTCATGGCACGAATTTTTATCTCGTATAGTCGCTCAGACCGTGCGTTTGTTAAGCGAATTGTCCCATTGATTCGGCGTGTCGATAGTTTGTGGTATGACGACGATATTCATGGTGGCGCTGAGTGGTGGCAAATGATCCTGAATGAAATCGCCCAGAGCGACCTATTCATTTACCTTATATCCAACAAATCACTCGAATCACCTTACTGCCAGGCAGAACTTCGTGAAGCGTTGCGTCTGAACAAATCGATTTTACCAGTTGTTGTACAGCGGTTGAGACCGACTTACCCGGGAAACATCGAAGAAAGTTTGGCAGACTTTCTCCGAAAAACTCAGTATATAGATATGTCAAGCGGTCTTCGGGATACTAATAAAATCGCACTCCTTTTTGCCGCAATCCATCGGCTTTTGACCGAAACACCTGAACAACATTTACAACCAACTTCCAGTACGCCAATTCCTGAACCTCAAGTACAAGACAAGAAAAGTAGACGTACAGCGGTCTTGGGTGGCGTCCTGTTTTTTGCAACGCTAATTATCTTATTGGTCGTCCTAACCCAGACAGCACTACTCAATCCGCCTGGAACTGCTACCAATGTCGCACTGATAACAGAAGACATATCCCAATCGCTAGCCGATGATCCGACGACACCCGAAGCAACGGCTGAAGCAACTGAGGCAGATAATACCGATCTATCGCCAATAGAATTGGCACAAAGAGGTGTTACATCAAACGAGGAATGGGAACCTTACGAACGGATTTTTGATGATATTCCAATAAATCTGCATGTTGAGCCTAGGTTGAATTCAGAGATTATTCGTCCGCTAGAACTCACTGAAACTGCAACGGTTCTCAATAGGAATAGTGACCAAACTTGGGCATACGTTAGATTAGCTGATAACACTTCAGGATGGGTCGCTAATTTTGCTTACCAAAACAATGCTATTGCCCTGCCTGACTTTGAGATGGTTTTAGTTCCGGCTGGTTGTTCACACGATGGAGGAGATTGCTTCCCCTCATTTTGGATTGATAAAACTGAAGTCACAAACAGGCAATATAGCACAGAGGGTTATTGGGGGTATCGCGGCGATACTAGGCCACGTGACAGTGTTACCTGGGATGAAGCAAATGAATTCTGCCGAATGAGAGATGCCCGCCTGCCAACTGAAGCAGAGTGGGAATATGCGGCGAGAGGACCAGATGGATTAGATTACCCCTGGAGAGGCGGTTTTGACGCGACGCTTGTAGTTTATGATGATATTGCAGATCAGTCGTATGATGCTTACAGCATCCCTGAGGGAGCGTCTTGGGTAGGTGCTTACCATATGAGTGGTAATTTATGGGAATGGACACAAACCTTTATTGATCCAGTCTACATTATTCGAGGGGGTTCCTGGGATAGCTCATGGACAAAGCAAAAGGAACCCGCATGAAGTAAAATGTTAGAATGGCAAAG
>CAZJWX010000039.1:0-41950 GCA_964549915.1 uncultured Anaerolineaceae bacterium
TTGAAAAGTATCTACCACCTGTTTTGTGTGATGTCTAATTGCTTTGTCCATAAGGTGGTTTGTAACGGGACACAGTTTTAACGGGAATACGACACATGAATCAACGGTATCTCAAGTTCGGGCTGGCGGGACTCTGGCTGGTCTTCGGCATGGCCCTTACCGCGACAGCGCATGTGAAATGGTTCAGCGACTTCAGCTTTCTGGATCGTCCGCTGACATTCGGCGAAGTGCTCTCCCCGCTGGTGGTCGGCTTCGCGATTTTCAGCGCGTTAGCGATGGGCATTGCGGTGCTGCTGGATCGCTACCTGGAGGATTGGTCGGTCTACGAACGCATTCGCGATTGGCTGGAAGAGCGCAAAGACAACAGCACGCTGATTCTGCGCATCGGCATGGGGGCGACCTTTCTGCTGAGCTGGCAGGATAGCTCGCTGCTTGCGCCTTATTTGCCCGTCGCGGAAGGCTGGGGCTGGGTGCAGTTCGCGCTCGCCGTGCTGCTGATTTCGCGCCGCGCAACCCCTATCGCGGGGGCGGGTATCATCGTCCTCTGGTTCGTAGGGATCTTCGATTTCGGCCTCTTCTACATGCTGGATTATCTGGCCTTCATCGGCATCGGCGTCTGGCTGCTGCTGAGCCAGTTCAAAGACCCGGCGCTTCGCAACCTGGGAATCCCGGCGCTGTATTTCACCGTTGGCTTCTCTGTGGCGTGGCTCGGCATCGAAAAGCTGGTTTATCCAGCATGGGGCATCGAAATTTTGCAGGAGAATCCGCAACTTGCCCTGGGCTTTCCATTTGAGTTTTTCCTGACAGGTGCGGCCTTCGTCGAATTTGTGCTCGGGTATCTGCTCATCATCGGGCTGCTGGGGCGTCCGCTGGGACTCATCATCACATTGGTCTTCTTCACTACCACGCTGGTCTTCGGCAAGGTCGAGGTCATCGGGCATACGCACCTGCATGCCGCGCTGATCGTTTTCCTGCTCAATGGGCCGGGCAATTTCTACCCCGCACCGATTGATATTCACCGACGGCTTCCGCTGCGCATCGCCTTTGGCGTGGTGAACTTCGCCTTGCTGCTGGCGGTCTTCATCGGCATCTACAGCGTCGGCGCACAGCTCACGTATCAGCAGGCGCTCGCCGATACGGTCACGCAGGAGCACATTGTGGCATGCCGTGCCCTGGTCGATGAGTCGCAGCCGCCGGAGGAGATGTTCATCACGGTAGATGACGAGGCGCTGCCCTGTGAGGCCGTACTGGAATACGCGGATTCGCTGGCACCAGAGGACGAGTGACGCCTCGCCCGTTGATACAGGGCTTGTCCAGCGGGGATCGTCCGTTGGGGGATATCCATGATGTGAAGCTTACCTTACACTCTTTGGCTGTCCCCCCGTCCGTATGCTTGCTGTATACGCTGCTGTCTTCGATTCGACCCTGCGATTCGACTCTTGCGCTGGTCATCCTCTATCTGAGCGTTATAATGACCTCTCATCAGATGAAGTTTGGAAACGATCATGGTCATTCGGGATGATAAAGACCTGCAAGGACTGCTGCGCATCGGGCAGATTTGCGGGCAGACGGTGCAGCATATGTTTGCTCATGTGGAACCAGGGATCACGACCAAGGAACTGGATCGCATCGGCGCGGCCTTCTTGAAAAAGCAAGGAGCGGCCTCTGCGCCGATCACGGCTTACAACTATCCGGGCTGGACGTGCATCAGCGTCAACGAAGAAGCGGCGCATGGCATCCCCGGCAAGCGCGTCATCAAGGAAGGCGATGTCGTCAACATTGATGTATCGGCGGTGCTGGAAGGGTACTGGGCGGATACGGGCGCGACGATGCTGGTGCCACCCACGAAACCCCGGCACGAGAAGCTCTGCGAGGATACGCAGCGTGCGCTCTACGCCGGAATCAAGGCTGCCCGCGCCGGGAAGCCCCTCAGCGATATTGGACGCGCCATCGAAACGCTTGCCAGGAAGGGACGCTACAATCAACTTCGGGCGCTGAACGGGCACGGGGTGGGGCGTAGCATCCACGAAGACCCAACAGTGCCGAATTTTTACATGCGCAAGGCACGGCGCTACACATTGCAGGAAGGGCTGGTCATCACCATCGAACCCTTCTTCAACCTGGGACGCGGGCATATTGTCACGGATCAGGATGGCTGGACTCTGCGCACGCCGGATCGCAGCATCAGCGCACAGTATGAGCACACGGTGGTTGTCACCGATGGCGAACCGATCCTGGTGACCCGGGTCGAAGGCGGACATTGAGTCTTGCGGGCAGCCAGTTGGGCGGCATTTCCGGCGTTTCGCCCAAAACTGGGCATACATGGTGTTGACTTCGATATGGCAACTCTGTACAATTTGCTTCGTTCGCCATTGAGCAACACCAGATTCGCTTGTCCCAAACACCTGTTCTGGGGTGTTCACGATAAGCAAGGCAACTTAACAGATGGATCGGTCACAAGCGGGCAAAAAAGGGTACAAAAAACGCGGGAGCAATTAGATGCTCATTGAGAAGCAAAGAGCAAAAAGGCTCGTGAAGCGTACGAAAGTAACCCGAAGACTTGCCCAACATGCGGAAAATGATTCCATTCGAGAAACGTCGCAGTGGGTACGGTAATCCTGGTAACGATAGAGTGGGAAATTTGCGTGTTTTGTGTCCGAATTGCCACGCCCAAACCGAGTTCTACAAGGGTGCTGCTGCAACTGAGGGCAAAGGGCGTCACAGCATCCGACGTGCCAAGCGGCGCAAACGATACAAAAATGGCGAAAGCTATTAGTTTATAGTGCCACCGTAGCTCAATTGGCAGAGCACTTGTCTTGTAAACAAGGGGTTATGGGTTCAAGCCCCATCGGTGGCTAATATATCCTTGTATAAGGATATGTGGTAAATCATATGGGTCAGTGTCCCGAGCGGCAAAGGGGGCGGACTGTAAATTCGCTGGCGGAAGCCTTCGCAGGTTCGAGTCCTGCCTGGCCCACTGTAACAGATACTATTTGTAAATGCCTTCGTAGCTCAGTCGGCAGAGCGCATTCTTGGTAAGAATGAGGTCACGGGTTCAAATCCCGTCGAAGGCTTTATATCACAAAATAACAAAACAAGAAGATGGGCGCTCCAGGGCGCTCATTTCGTCTACCCCGTAACGGCACGAGTTGAGTTGAGGAGTGAGGAACAATGGCAAAGAAAGGCAAGCGCATCCTGGTGAAGCTGCGCAGCACCGAAAGCGGACACATGTACTACACGTTCAAGAACCGCGACAACACCAAGAACCGACTGGAACTGCGCAAATATGATCCGCTGGTGCGTAAGCACGTGGTGTACAAGGAAACCAAGTAACGAGCAAAACACGTGGCGCAAACGCAGGTTTGCACCGCCTGTGGTGTTGATCTGCCGGATGCATGCATCGACAAACTGAAGGCAGAAAATGCCAAATGTGATGTGCGCTGTGCCAACTGTCATCAGCGCAGAACGGCGCGAGAACGAGGCCATTGGCTCCTAGACAAAATGGATGGTAGTGAGTAAAATGGTGCACGACCTAGGGGTGTAGCTCAATTGGCAGAGCACTCGCCTCCAAAGCGAGCGGTTGAGAGTTCGAGTCTTTCCACCCCTGCTTGAAGCAGTAAAGCACCGCCTTAGAATGGGCGGTGTTTTCAATTCCGTGATAGGATGCCGCTGTGGTACAATACGAAGCCACAGGCGGAAGAGCACCAGTTGAGGAGACAAATTACGCATGGCTGCTGAAACGAAGAAAGCTCGTAAGAAACGCGCTACCGAGAATGCGGCGAACAAGAACGAGTCCAAAGGCAATATTTTCACCAATTTCGTCTCGTACCTGCGCGAGGTGCGCAACGAACTGAACAAAGTGACCTGGCCCACCCGCGAAGAAGTTGCCAACCTGACCCGCATCGTCTTGATTGTGACGGTACTCGCGTCCCTAATCCTGGGGGCGATTGGCGCTGGTTTCACCATCGTCACCGACCTCGGACTGGAGAATGTGCTGGTCTTCGTGGTGATCTTCACTGCGATTGTGGTCGGCGCGGTGTATTTCATGCGCCGGGGCAATACGCGCAGCAGCTACTGACGGCTGCATCACAGCATCTGCTCAGCAGCCATCCCAACCGTTCGTGAAGAACAGGAGATATTCGCATGGCGGAACGGAACCCTTTCCTGAGCCAGCAGCCGAATGATGACGACCAGCAAGAACAGGACTACGATCCCGAGCCTGTATTCATTGAGAGCGCCGAAGAGCAAGAAGACGATTTCCAGGTGTTCCTCGATGATGGCACGGGTTCTGGGTTGGCGGAAGACGAGCAGAAGCACTGGTACGTCGTACATTGCTACAGCGGCTACGAGAAAAAAGTTGAACACGCGATTCACCAGCGCATTGAAACCATGGGCATGAAAGACCGCATCTTCGATGTGCTGATCCCGACCGAAGAAGAGATCGAAGTCAAAGACGGCAAGCGCCGTCCGGTCGAACGCCGTGTTTTCCCCGGCTATATTCTGGTGCAGATGAAGCTGGACGAAGACTCGTGGTATGTGGTGCGCAACACCCCCGGCGTGACGGGGTTCGTCGGCAACGGCAACGAACCGACCCCGCTGCGTCCGGAAGAAGTGAACCGCATCATGAATCGCATGGAGAACGAAGAACCCGTCATCAAGGTCGATTTCAAGGTGGGCGAGAAGGTGCGCATCTCCGGCGGCCCCTTCAACGACTTCATCGGTTCAGTCGCCGCCATCGACCCTGATAAGCAGAAAGTGCGCGTGATGGTCGACTTCTTCGGGCGCGAGACCCCGGTGGAACTGGACTTCCTGGAAGTCGAGCGCGTCTGAGGCTGCACGGGTGCAAACGTACTTCGTGCGTTTCGCCCTACACAGACCCCCTCTCCAACCGTACAATTGAAGATACGAAGGGCGTAGGAAGCTGCGCCCTTTTCGTGCGTATCATGAAATGAGCTGAGGAAGAGCAATGGCGAAGAAAGTAAAGGCAATTGTGAAGCTGCAAATCCCGGCAGGTAAGGCGAATCCGGCTCCGCCGATTGGCCCTGCGCTGGCGCAGCATGGCATCAACCTGATGCAATTCTGCAAGGACTACAACGCCCGTACCAGCAACCGCATGGGCGAAATCGTCCCCGCAGAAATCACCGTCTTCCAGGATGGGTCTTTCAAATTCATCCTGAAGAGTCCGCCGACGGCCTTCTTGATCAAGCAGGCTGCCAAAATTCAGAAGGGGGCTTCCAACCCGATCACCGATAAAGCAGGCCGTCTGACCCGCGCTCAGGTGCGTGAAATCGCCGAGAAGAAGATGGCCGATATGAACGCGCTGGACATCGAAGCAGCCATGCGCCAGATCGAAGGTACCTGCCGCCAGATGGGCGTGGAAGTCGTTGACTGATCCGTACGTTGCTTTGTGAACGGGCGCTGCAAAACGCGCTGAGCAGCAACAACTGAACACTGAAAACTGCATCCGTGGCAGGGCGTCGTCGCGCCCGACATGACCACAGAGGAGAACAGCAATGCCGAAACATGGAAAACGCTACCAGGAAGCGATGAAAGAGTTCGACCGCGACCAGCTCTATTCGCTGGAAGATGCGGTTGAAATTGTGAAGAAGATGGCGACAGCCAAGTTCGACGAGACCATCGAAATGCACTTCCGCCTGGGGATTGATCCCCGCCAGGCCGACCAGCAGATTCGTTCCACGATGATGCTACCGCACGGGCTGGGTAAGCAGGTGACGGTGCTGGTCTTCGCCGAAGGGGAAGAGGCCAAGGTCGCCCAGGATGCCGGTGCGGACATCATCGGCGATGATACCGTCATCGAGCGCATCCAGAAAGAAGGCTGGACGGAATTTGACGCCGCCATTGCGATTCCTTCCATGATGCCCCGTGTGGGTCGCCTGGGTCGTGTGCTCGGTCCGCGTGGCCTCATGCCCACGCCCAAGGCCGGGACTGTGGTGCCACCCAATGACCTCGCACGTGCTATTGAAGAACTAAAAGCTGGCCGCCTGGAGTTCCGCAACGACCGCACGGGCAACCTGCATATCCCGGTGGGGAAGGCTAGCTTCGAATACGAGAAACTGCTGGAAAACGCCCGCGCCACGCTGGAAACTGTACAGGGCTTCAAACCGGATTCGGTGAAGGGTATCTACATGCGCCGCGTGGTGATTACGTCCACGATGGGGCCGGGTGTGCGCGTCAGCCCGTAACGCGCAACCGCGAAAAACATCGGAGCAGGATGAGCCACGCTCCTTGAAGAGGACGGTCTGCGGATCGTCCTTTTTGTTTCGGCTCTATTCCGTCACCAGCAGCGTATCCGGATGTGCCGATGACCAGGCGAACCAGAAATGTGGATAGCACTGATACCGGGTCAGGGTGCTGCCTTCGAGTGCGCCGCTGATCGCTTCACCGAAGATGTTCCACTCGCTGCCTGTTTGCTCGTCGAAAATGCGCCCCGTTTCGTAGCGGAAATCCAGCACGCGCCCGGCGACCTCGCGCCCGAAAACAGCACCTTGCCCCACATCTTTCGAGGTCTCTTCCGTTGGACCATCCACCACGCTGGCGGCTCCTGGCTGCCAGAAGGCGACAATCGGCACGCCGTTGACTTCATCGTGTACCACGCCCCGGGACGAGATGTATTCATACGAGTAGGCGACCGCCATCCCGTTCACTTCCGCCGCCAGGACGCGCTCCATCGGCATCAATCGCGTGTCGTAATCGCCATCGCCGAACATGGGCGAGGTCTCTTCATAGCCCATGTAGGGGTTCATGTCGTAGCTCAGGGTGGGATGATCGTCGCCGCCTGCCAGCACCAGGCCATCCGGGAAGCGTTCGGCAAACGTCGCGAAGCCCACTACCTGCGATGAGATGATCTCCAGCATCGTCCCGGTGTACTCGCCGACGATAGCCATTCCCGTGAACTGCTGCCACCAGCTTTCCGTCCGGTCGTCCCACATCAGGAAATTGCTGCCGTAGAGATTGCCTGTAACCCCCAGGCGCAGCACGTCACCGTCCACTTCCCGGTCGTAGATGATCGGGCTGTTGCAGAGTGGGCAGTAGGTCACCGCGATGTGGCGCCCGTCGATTTCGTCATTGATGATCTCGTGCCGCGCCAGCACGGTCAGCGGATAGGCGCGGGCAGGCTGCGCCGAATGCAGGGCGATGACGGGCGAGGTATCCATCAGCCACTCACGCGCCTCAGCCACGCTTTCGAAGCGCGGCTCGTCAATGGGTGCGATTCCATCCTTGCCCGTGCCGATGCTGGTGAAATTGCTCGGTTCCACGCTGAAGATGCTGAAATCCGTCGCCCAATTGCTCTGGGTCACACTCCAGATCAACCAGGCGATTCCAGCCCCCAGCATGAAGAGGACGAGGATCGCCAGCAAAAAGAGCAAATCGGGATGTTCTTTGAAAACCCTGCGCACAGCCTGTGTACCTTCAGTTCAAAATGTGTTCTGGAATGCCAATAGGGTAAGAAGGGGGCGACTCGCTGGCGTTTGAACAATTTTAACCCAACGAACCCGTAGGGGCGACCATCCAGGGTCGCCCGCAAATCGGGAGCGCACACGGGGCGCTCCCTTACCTATTTTACACCGAGAGCCTCTCGGTGCTGTGGGTCATTCTACCTCGTACACACCGGTTTCGGGGTGGAAGGCCGCCCAGGCGAACCAGAAGTGCGGCGCGGCCACCAACTGCTGCAATTCCGTGCCCGCCAGTTCGCCCTCTACGGCTTCGCCGAAGAGATTCCAGGTGCTTCCCGTCTGCTCATCGACCAGTGCCTCAGCTTCGGCATCATAGCGGAAGGTCAATTCGGTGCCATCTTCCAGGGTGCGGCTGAAGAGTGCCGCTGTGCCGATGTCACGCGAGTCGTCAATCACGCTGCGATCCAGTGAACTGGCCACGCCGGGCTGCCAGAAGGCCACCACCGGAGTCTCCCCCAGCGTATCGTTGATGACGATTTCCTGCGAGAGCGCCTGGAAGGGGTATGCCATGGCTTCGCCGTCAATCACCCCTGCCAGCACATGTTCGGTGGCAGGAAGACGCTGATCCACATCCCCCCGGAAGAGGAAGGGGTCTTCGATGCCGTCGTAGCCCGCGTAGGGATTGATGCCATACTGACGCGAGAAGCCCGTATCGCGCGACATCACCAGACCATCCGGATAACGCTCGGCGAAATCCGAGAAGCTGATGACCTGCGAGGGGATGATGTCCAGCAGGGTTTCGTTGTAATCGCCTACAATGCCTGCACCGGTGAACTGCTGCCACCAGCTTTCCGTCTGACGATCGTACATCACCATATCGCTGTTGCGCAGCACACCGCTGACGCCAAATTCCAGCACATCGCCCTCCACACGGCGGTCGAAGACAATCGAACTGTTGCACAGCGGGCAGAAGGTGACGGCAACGGGCACGCCGCCGACTTCGTCATTGGCGATCTCATGCCACATGAGGATTGCGTGCGGGTAGGCGCGGGCTTCCCCCTCGATTTCGACGGAGATCACGGGGGCACGTTCGCCCAACCATTCGCTGGCGGTCTCTACATTTTCCATATCCGGGTTGGTCACTGCCGGGATGCCGTCTTTGGGCGGCCCACCTGCGATGATTTCGTCAAAGTCGATGGAAGTCGAACAGAAGTCTGTATCCGGCCACTGGCTGGCGAAACGATTGGGCGTGCAGTTATCGCTGCTCTGCGCACCCACATGCGGCTGCCCTACCAGCAAAAAGCCTGCGATGAGAAGCGGAAGTCCCAACAGGGTCATGCGAAAAATAGTCGTCGTCATCCTCGTTACCGTCCTGCCTCTGAAGTTCGTGTGTGAAAGCGTCAATTCCAGCATAGGTGGGCGGTCTTACAGAGCCATTACGCCGCAACGGTACATTCGGGAACAGGATCCTGCCCGAATCCACAACTGCGGGGTGTCAGATTGGGCTTAACGGAGTATACTCTGTCATGTGGATTGTTAGATTCGGGTTTTGCAGTGATTGGCAATGGGGTGAAGCAGATGGGCATCGACTACCATTGGGATGAAGAACAGCCGAATATCCTGGTCATGTCATTCGACCACGACTGGACGAGCGGGCACTTCCACGACGCGATGCATCGTTTGACGAAACTGGCCTTCCAGCATCGCCAGCCGTTTCACATGATTGTCGATGCGCAGCAGATGCGGCTGTACTCTTCCGCGATGATGCTCGATCTGGCGCAGAGTGGCGTACAGCGCATGCCGCCAAACTGTGGTTGCTGTGTGGTCGTCACCCGCAGCCCCCTGTTGGAAACAGTCGTGCGCACAGCCAGCGCCCTCTACCCATCCCTCAACCATCGCCTGTATCCCGCACCGAACTTCACCAGCGCCTACAAGATCATCGAGCGCTACCAGCAGCGCCAGGATCGCCAGCGCGAGTCGCTTTCTGCGGACTGAGGCCGACCACGCTAGTCAGGCGTATTGCCCTGCGCCCCGCAGTGTGGGCAAGGGGATTGTCCATTCGGGATGGCCTCGTTGCAGGCATCGCAGAGGTGTGCGTCTCCCGGTTCCAGGGTGTGCTTCACGGCAATTCGCTGGTCGAAGACGAAGCATTCCCCTTCCCACAGCGATTCTTCCGGCTGCGTCAGCTCCAGGTAGCGCAGGATCCCGCCCCTGAGGTGATAGACTTCCTCAAAGCCCTGTTGCAGCATGTAGGCCGTCGCTTTTTCGCAGCGGATGCCACCCGTGCAGAACATGGCGATTCGCTTGTGTTTCGCCGGGTCGAGGGTCTGCTCGACGAATTGCGGCAGTTCGTGGAAGGATTTCGTCTGTGGATTGATGGCGTTGCGGAAGCTGCCGATCTGGACTTCGTAGTCGTTGCGCGTGTCGATCACCACGACATCCGGGTCGCTGATGACTTCGTTCCACTCGTCCGGTTCGAGGTACGTTCCGACTGCACGGGTGGGGTCGATGCCGGGAACCTTCAGGCGGACGATTTCTTGCTTCAGGCGCACTTTCATGCGGTCAAAGGGCAGATAGTCCGCGTAGGATTCTTTGGTGATCAGATCAGCCAGACGTGGATCATCTTGCAGAGATTCCAGCACGAAGCGGATCCCCTCGTCGGTTCCCGCGATGGTCGCATTGATGCCCTCTTCCGCCAATAGAATCGTGCCACGTATCCCCTGCGACTGGCACAATTCCAGCAAGGGCTGTTGCAGCGCTCGGTAATTCGGCAGCGAGACGAATTTGTAGAAGGTCGTGATCGTGTATTGAGTCATGGTTTTCTGGATTGCCTGTGATTGCTGGCGTCATTATACAGCAACATCGGTTGGCGCTCATCCGCGTATGGTGCGCTGTGGCAGCCAGCCGAATAGTGATGTTCCTCATGCTCTTTGTGGCGCACGAACCCTGTCCCGGGTCGCGCTTTGTGGTTTATGATACGCAGTACAAAGTAGCAGAGCACGGGGAGAGTATGCAGATGTTTCGCCGGAAACCCAAAACCCGCCTGGAGAAGGCTCGCGAAGAATTGGAGCGCTTCAGCGAAGAAGTGCAGGAGCAGGCAGGCGCGGCGCGTACAGAAGTCGCCGAGCGGATGAAGAAGACGGTTGGGCAGCTTCGCCAGGAGCTGGATCACCTGGAAGAGGAGGCTCGTGAACGCGGCAAGGCCATCCTCGACAATCTGGAAGAACTGGCAGCCCGCTTCAATGAAGCCGTGCCGGAGGAAGCACCGACGCCTGAAAAATCCGCGAAAGAAGAAGAGGGCGGCATCGCCTGGGGGCTGTTGCTGCTGGCCTTTGGCATCGGCCTTGTGATCGGCATTATCCTCAATAATCGGGATTGATGGCGCGGCGTTTCTTTCACATTCCCACACAGTTTCTTAATGTCCCAGCACCCACGTTTCGGGTGCTTTTTTGTTCCGCTCATCCCGCCCGCTGGCACGCGATTCATACCGATGTAACAGTGTCATTTTGCCCGTCCTGCCTGGCTGCGCTTCTTGAAATTTATCCCAAGAAGTGGCGCTGATTCGGGTTTCTCCGGGAAATTATCCCAAATGGGGTTTCACAGAACCCGGAAACGGCATTGATCCACCGTAATATACCTCACGAACAACGTGGGTAAGTGGGATAAGTCAGAGAGGGGCTTCCCGTACGAAACGGCGTGTTTTCCCACCTTAACCTGCGAAAATCTGGGGCGGAATCGTAATGTTTGTTTCCTGTAATGTTTAAGGGAATGTGATGCACTTATCCCAACCTTAAAATTTCGCGCTCTGCCCTCGAATCCCGTTGAGTAGATAGGGGAGTTTCGCTATACTGTAAGCACCTGCATGAACAACACAACACCTCCTTTTGCTACACCCGTAGCAAGCCCCAAGGACAGGGGGTATCGGAGGGCTGTGGTCTACCTGCACCCCGGTAGACGACGGCAAACAAACGTCACAACCCAGACATGCTGAGATGGGTCTATACAGGGGACAGCTTTCGTCCGCCTGCATGGATTTTGTTGTCCCTGGTCAGGTCGTGCGGCGCAGTGGCGCGGCGCGATGAAGTACACCAAAGTCGTAGAAAGATCGTTCTGAAGTGACACCAAAAGAAGCATGGGAAGTCGCCTACAATCAACTCGAACTCCAGCTCGACCGCGCCAGCTTTGATACATGGCTGCGTCAGGCGGTTTTTCTGGGCGTGGATGATGAGGGCGTTTTCCGAATCGGCGTGCATAATAGCTATGCGCAGGATATGTTGCAGTACCGACTGTACCGCAATATTAAGCGTGTGCTCAGCGACATCTGCGGCAAGCCAACCGAGGTGCTTTTTGAGGTTCACAAACCCCGCAGCGAGCCTCAGCCGACGGATATTCCAGCGCACGATGACCCGCCCCTGTTCCGCTTCCTGGCGCAGCAAGAGACGCTGCCGGACCTACCAGAAACGTCGCGTCCGCTGCATCAGTCGATGGAGCAGCCGCGTTTCGGTGATCTGCCAGAGAGCGAACTGAATCCGCGCTTCACCTTCAACCGCTTCGTCGTCAATAAGTCCAACCAGATGGTCTATGAAGCTGCCCTGGCTGTGGCTGAATATCCCGCGACCGCCTACAATCCTTTTTTCATTTACGGTGGCGTTGGCCTGGGCAAAACGCACATTTTGCAGAGCATCGGGCACATCTGCCAGCAGCGCGGCCTGCGCACGATCTATGTGCCTTCTGAGGCGTTTACGAACGATCTCGTGCACGCCATCCGCAACCGCAGCACCGCGATGTTCCGCGAAAAATATCGCTCGGTGGATGTGCTCCTGATGGATGATATTCAATTCATCAGCGGCAAGGAGAGCACCCAGGAAGAATTCTTCCACACGTTCAATGCGCTGGCGAATTTCAACAAGCAAATCGTCATGACCTCGGATCGGCATCCGAGCGAATTACGGACTCTCGAAGATCGCCTGCGTTCGCGCTTTCAGGGTGGGCTGGTGGCGGATATTCAACCGCCGGAACTGGAAACCCGCGAGGCCATCTTGCAGATGTGGGCGCACGAGCGAGAAATCTACCTGCCGGAGGATGTGATCCGCGTGGTGGCGGAACGCGCCCCCAGCAATATTCGCGAGCTAGAAGGCGTCTTCAACCAGTTGGTGGCACAGGCACACTACGGGCGCAGTCCGGTATCACTGCCTGCTGCTGAGCATACGCTGGATCTGTACGAGCGGCCTCGGGAGCGCGTCTCGCTGGATCACATCATCCGCGTGACGGCGAACAACCTGGGCTTCGAGCCACAGGATTTGATCGGCAAGCGGCGCACATCGCGCATCAACAAGGCGCGGCAGATTGCGATGTACCTGGCGCGGGAGATGACCGAGTTCTCGCTGCCGCAAATCGGCGAAGCCTTCGGCGGGCGCAGCCACACGACGGTGCTGCACGGCGCCAACAAAATCGCCGAGGAGCTGGAGACCGATCGCGTCCTGGAGAGCAAACTGGAAAAACTGCGCGGTGACATCACCCGCCGCCGTCGCTGATCCAGCGCTTGAAGCAAGCGTATTCCTCGCTACAATGACGAGCAATTCAATAGATGACCTGGCTGGCGCATAGATGCTCCCCAGGCAGACCCTATGCGGGTCTTTGTACCTTTTACTTTCTATCTATGAGACGGGAACTGTTGACGGACATTGTGCCGCAGAAGCCACTGGCGTGGATTTGCCATTCCACTTCTCACACAAAACAATATGTATTGAGGCCAGGATAGGCCAGAAGGAACACCTTGTTAAATAAGAATGGATGTAGGAGTAGGGCGCAGGCCCTCCCCTACGACAACGAACAATCATCAATAGGCCAACACTTTTCGGGGCATGGGTAGCATGCCTCTACATGAATACCTACAAGGACAACCATGAACGCATTGAAAGAACGCATCCTCGCCGAGGGTCGTAACCTCGGCAATGGAATTCTCAAAATCGACAGCCTGCTCAATCACCAACTGGATCCCAAACTCATGGTGGGTATGGGGCAGGAATTGGCAAATGTCTTCCGCGAATATCAACCTGACCGCATTCTGACCGCCGAGATTTCCGGGATTGCCCCGGCACTGATGACGGGAATCGAGTTGGGCGTCCCGGTAGTATACGCCCGTAAGAAGAGGCCGATCACGATGAGCGGGCCTATTTACATCGAAACGGCCCCGAGCCATACGAAAGGCGGCGTGGTCGAATTGATGGTCAGCGGCGAATTCCTCAAGGCCGGGGAGCACGTGCTGATTATCGATGACTTCCTGGCATCGGGGGAGACGCTCAAGGCGATGGCGCGGCTGGTTGAAGATGCGGAAGCCACGCTGATCGGCGTCGGCGTTGTCGTGGAAAAATCCTTCGAGAATGGACGTTCCGCCATGATGGAAGCTGGCTTCGATGTGCCAATTCACGCGCTGGCGACCATCACCAGCATGGAAGGCAAGACGATTACCCTGGCGTAGGTGTCATTCAAAGGTGAACCCCATTTCGTTCGTAGCCACGAAGCCGAGTTGTTCGTAGAGGGGGCGTCCGGCCTCGCTGGCGTGCAGGCGCACCCGCTTGATCTTCCGCGCAGCACATGCCGCCATGATCGCCGCCATGAGCCGTTTTGCCACGCTCCGGCGGCGGTACTCCGGTTCCACATAGACGTTGTAGATGTAGCCGCGTGGGCTGCTGTCACCGTCCGGGGCCGCAGGCCAATCCAGCAGCAGCAAACCGGCCCCACCGATGATGTTCGCGCCATCGCAAGCGACCCAGGCCAGGTAATCCCCCGCCTGAATGTGTCGCTGCGCCCATTCGCGGAAGACGACAGACATCTGAGTCCGTCCCTCAGGCGTGCCCACATCCATATCTTCGAACATGCGGCGGCGTTGCCGCACCAGCGCGTCTAAGTCGGCATCCTCTGTCGTTGCCATTCGGATTGTGATCTCTGTCATCGCTTCCCCCTCAGATGGTTCTCACCCAGGAGTGTACTCAGCCAGCGCGTGCCACAAAATCACCAGCCATGACCATTGGTTGCTCAGCGTAGGCGAGCGCGTAGAAAATCCATGAATTCTTCGACGACGAGGGGATAGTGCCCTTTGATGGTATGCAGCAAGCCGAAGGTTCGTTCGAAGTCGTAGCCCTCCACACGTCGCAGCACACAATGCGCGGGAAGCGGCGTGACACAGTATTCTGGCAGCATGGCGAAACCGATCCCGGCCTGCACGAAGGCGATCATCGCCTGGATGCTATTCAGTTCGATGTTGGCGAAGGGGTACTCACGTCCATAGAAGACCAGTTCGCTCTCGTTGATGCCCTGGTAGGCCCAGGCCGTATCCTGGAACATCAGGCGCACGCTGCGCAGGTCATCAATGGAGAGGCTTTCTTTTTGCGCCAGGGGATGATCCTCGCGCAGTAGAATCCTGTTCTTCTCCGTGTAGAGCGGTTCGAAGGCCACTTTGGAGTCGTACCGGGGTTGATGTGTCACCGCGATTTCGAGTTCGTGTCGTTGCATGCGTTCGGTGAGGCTGTAGCTGCTGCCTGCCTCGTGGTTGATTTGCAGCAGGGGGCGATTGCGGGTGAATTCCGCCAACAGCGGGGCGATCTTCCAACTGCCGACCGGCTCCATCGTCCCGATGCGCAGATGTCCCGCGCCGCCGTCTTCAATGCCGCTGACGACCAGTTCCAGCGCGTCCACGTTGCGCACGATGCTGCGCACCTTGGCCAGAATCGCACGACCCTCCGGAGTCAGGCGGACGCCGCGCCCTTCTTTGCGGAAGAGCTTGACACCCCACTCGGCCTCAAGCTGCTTGATCTGCGTGGTGACGGTGGATTGTGCGTAGAGCAGTTCTTCTGCTGCGACGGTCAGGCTTTCGGCTTCACCTGCAATCAGAAAGGTACGCAAACTCTGTAGATTCATGCGGTCGCTCCTTTCAGGATTTCCGAAGTATAACTTCGTCAGTCGCGTAAGTGTTTTTGACGAGAATAGCCCTATACTACAGGCAGTTGAGACTGATTGAAAGTCCTGGAGAGGTCATAATGGATAGTATCATGCAGCAGATGCTACACGCCATCGCGCACAACACACATCAAAAAAACCGAACTGATAGCGCCGATTACGTGGAGCAGTGGGCGTCGGAGCCGAAACGTGGTTGGCTGTTCCGCCGGGGCATCCCGCGTCAGGGCAAGCGCCGCCATACGAACACCGCCTTCGCGCCGCGCCCTGCCCTGCATAAGCTGCGCTGATTGCCGTCGTCGTGGGCGTCCTGTGGGGCGTCCGTCATATTCCCCACTCGATCTAACAATCGCCCTTGCGTTTTACGTCCTCCAAATCGCGCAAAAAGCCCGTTTTTGACTGCGCTGTGACACCTTTCCCATCCCTCCATCATGACGCTAACGCCCTGCTGACAGATTTCTTATGACGTATCCGTAAAGTGTAGGTCAGTAACGTGATCTATAAGGTGTATCCGTAAACGCGAATGCGCGACTGCGGGTACAATTGAAACATCAGTCATCCCGGAGCGAAACAAGGAAATCTCATGTTTGGATTTGAGCGCTTCACCGAGCGCGCGCAGGATGCAGCCAACCGGGCTGTTGAGATCTTGCAGCGCTACGGGCAGAACCAGGTGGATACCGAACATATCTTGCTGGCCTTGCTGGAACAGCAGGACGGTGTGATCCCTCAGATTCTGGAACGTCTGGGTGTGGATGTGAGCATGGTACGTTCTCGCGTAGACGAGGTGCTGCGGCGTTCGCGGACGGCGGCCATTTACGGAGCCGGAGGCCAGCGCCAGGTCTTCATCACACCGCGCGTCAAGCGCGTGATCGACCTCGCCAACGAAGAGGCCAACCGCCTGCGTGACGAGTACATCAGCACCGAGCACATCTTCCTGGCGATTGTGGCAGAGCGCAACACCGCCACCGCCAAAATCCTGGACGATTACAACATCACGCGCGAGCGTGTTCTGGACGCAGTCAACCAGATTCGCGGCGGGCAGCGTATCACGGATCCGCAGGCCGAAAGCCGCTACCAGACGCTCGAAAAGTACAGTACCGACCTCACACGATTGGCAATTTCCGGCAAGCTCGATCCGGTCATCGGGCGCGACAACGAAATCCTGCGCGTGATGCAGGTGCTCAGCCGCCGGACCAAGAACAACCCGGTGTTGATCGGCGAGGCGGGTGTCGGCAAGACGGCCATCGTCGAGGGACTGGCGCAGAAAATCGCGACTTCTGATGTACCGGAACCGCTGTTGAACAAGCGCGTTCTCAGCCTGGACCTGACGGCGATGATCGCAGGCAGCCGTTTCCGCGGCGAATTTGAAGAGCGGTTGAAGACCGTCATTGACGAAGTGAAAAATGCCGAGGGCGAAATCATCCTCTTCGTGGATGAGCTGCATCAGGTCGTCGGCGCGGGCGCAGCAGCGGGTTCGCTGGATGCCGCCAACATCATGAAGCCAGCGCTGGCACGCGGCGAACTACAGACCATCGGCGCGACGACGCTGGACGAATATCGCAAGCACATCGAGCGAGACAGCGCCCTGGACCGTCGCTTTGCGCCGGTCTTCGTGGATGAGCCGAGCATTGAAGATACGATTGACATGCTCTACGGCCTGCGCGACCGTTACGAAGCCCACCACAATGTCACCATCAGCGATGAAGCAGTGGAATCTGCGGCGCGGCTTTCGGCGCGTTACCTGACGGAACGCAAGCTGCCGGACAAGGCCATCGACCTGCTGGACGAAGCCGCCGCCAAGCTGCGTGTGGCGCTGTATTCGATGCCGCCACGCCTGAAGGAAATGCAGGAAGCCATCGACCGTCTGACGATGGAAGAAGAGCAGGCCGGGCTTTCGCGTGACTATGAACGTGCGGCTGACCTCAAAGTGCAGCGCCTGAAGTTGGAAGAAGAATACGAGCAGGCGCATTACGTCTGGCGGCAGGAAAACACGCTGGATGAAGTCGTGGATGCCAACGATATCGCGGCAGTCGTCGCGCAATGGACAGGTATTCCGGTGCAGCAGATGCTGGAAACCGAGAGTGACAAGCTGCTGCGCATGGAAGACGAACTGCACAAGCGCGTCATCGGACAGGAAGCGGCGATCAGCGCCCTCTCGGATGCGATCCGCCGTGCACGCAGCGGCCTGAAAGACCCCAAGCGCCCGATTGGCTCGTTCATCTTCCTGGGTTCGTCAGGCGTTGGGAAGACGGAATTGGCGAAGGCGCTGGCGGAATTCATGTTCGATGATGAAGATGCGCTGATCCGCATCGACATGAGCGAATACCGCGAGCAGCACACCACCAGCCGCCTCTTCGGTGCGCCTCCGGGATACGTGGGCTACGAAGAAGGTGGGCAGTTGACGGAAGCGGTGCGTCGCCGTCCGTACCGTGTGGTGCTCTTCGACGAGATCGAGAAAGCGCACCCAGATGTCTGGAATGCGCTGCTGCAAATCCTGGAAGATGGTCGCATGACGGACGGACAAGGGCGTACGGTGGACTTCCGCAACACGGTGCTCATCATGACGAGTAACCTGGGTACGGAATATGCCCGTCGTGGCGGCGCGTTGGGCTTCGTGGGGATGCAGGAAGAGCAGGCCTTCGCCGACCACCAGAAGATCGAAGAAGCGATGCGCCGCACCTTCCGCCCGGAATTCCTGAACCGCATCGACGAGATCATCATCTTCGAACCGCTGACGCAGGACGAAGTGAAGCACATTGTCGATATTCAGTTGGGCGGCGTCTTCCAGCGCCTGACCGAAGGTGGCCTGAACATCGAGGTGACCGAGGAAGCCCGTCACTGGCTGGCAGAACGCGGTTTCGACCCGCAGTACGGGGCACGTCCTCTGCGCCGCGCCATCCAGCGCTATGTCGAAAATCCGCTGTCGGTCAAGCTGCTGAAGGGCGATTTCGATCCGGGTGATCTGGTGACCATTGATGTGGAAGACGGCGAGTTGGTCTTTCACCGTGCAGAAAACTACATGATGCCGCCGCAGTACGACGAGCAGCATCAGGATCAGCATCAAGAATGACCGATGCAGGCAATTCAAATGCGAGGCGATCTCCTACGAGGTCGCCTCGTTTGCTTCAACCCGGTCTCACTCAATCCAGGCGCTGCAGAAGCTGCTCCATGAATTCATCCGTGATGAACGACCCCTTCTGCAATACCATGTCGGCGCGTTCGTCCAGGAAATCGCGCTCTCTGGCGGTCAGGTCTTTCGCCGTGACCACCACAATCGGAATCGCATGCAGGTCGGCATCATCGCGTATGGCCTGCACCACGCCGAAGCCATCCATTTCAGGCATCATCAGGTCAGTAATCACCAGATCAGGCCGCACTGTGCGCACCATTTCCAGGCCGATGGCTCCATTGTGTGCCATGTAGACCTCGCTGTTCTTGCGCGATGCCACGATGCGGCTCATCAGGCGAGCAGCAGCGCGGTTGTCTTCGATGATCACCACGCGACGGAGCTCGCCATCCATCTGCGTGACCGCCTGCGAGAGGTCAGCTTCGGGAACCGGGGCAGCGGTAGGTGCTTCCGAGAGGTCGATCTGCTTCTGCCATTGGTCGCCGAGGATGGTCTTTTCGACCGGGAGCGTATGCCCGGAGCCATTGACCACCACGACATCATCCGGCTTGATGATGCCCTGGCGCACCATCTTGATCAGTCCGGCGAAGGTGACCCCCGTCGCCGGTTCGACGGAGATGCCATCCAGCCGCGCCAGCACGCGAATCGCGTTGAAGGCTTCTTCGTCACTGGCGTCAAGGAAGTGACCGCCGTTTTCTTGCACGTAATCGTAGAGGATTTCATAGGCGCGTCCCGGGTCACCCGTTGCCAGGGTGACGATGATCGTATCCGAATTCTCAATGGGGGTCGCCACGCGCTGGCCGCGTTCGAATGCCCGCACCATCGGTGCGCAGCCCTCTGACTGAATCATGCCGAAGGCCGGCAGCTTCTCGACCAGGCCGAAATCGCGCATCTCGCGGAATCCCTTGGAGACTCCCAACGGGCCGAGTCCGCCGCTGACGCCTTGCAAGAACCAGTCGGGCGAACGCCAGCGTTCCCCGCCTTCCAATGCCTGCCCAAGCTGTTCGGCCATTTCGTAGGCCATCGTTTTCATGGCCTCAATGGCAGCGACGCTTTTGATGCCCTTATCCAGGAAGATGCCCTTGCTGCGGGCGAAATTGGCAGCAAGCTGCTTGGTCTGGTCATAGGTGCCCGTCGTCATGATGATTTCCGCGCCGTAGAGGGCGGCCTCGCGCATCTTCTCGACGGGGGTGAGCTGTGGGAAGAATGCCCAGACGTGGATCCCGGCACGCGCTGCATAGGCGGCGTAAGCGATGGCGACGTTCCCCGTGCTGGCGATGACCACATCCTTGACGCCCATTTCTTTCAGGGCGGTCACGGCGACTGCGGCCTGGCGATCCTTGAAGCTGCCCGTCGGCCCCTGGCGTTCATCCTTGATGTAGAGATGCTTGAGGCCGAGGCTGGCTGCCAGCGCTTCGGACTTGATGAGCGGCGTCCCGCCCTCGTGCAGCGTGACGATCTGCTGGTCATCGTAGACGGGCAGCACTTCGCGGTAGCGCCAGAGTGATGCTTGACGATCCTTCAACTGCACCAGCCAATTCGCAAGATCGAAGGACTCCTCCTCATAGCGGGCTTCCACGATGGTTTCCCCGCAGGCAGGGCAGGCTCCCTTGAATTTGCGGAAATCAGTGATGGTCTTGCAATTGGTGCATTCAATCGTGATTTTCTTCGACATATGGGTATCCAGCGCTCTGTCCTACTCGGTGGCTCAATTTCACTCGTTCTAACGTTTTTGGTGGAACCCTGTTCTGGCCCGCATCCCCCGTCCCCTCCTGCCGAATGCTGCGCTGGTAGAAGGGGAGAAAACGCTTTTGACCTCCCTCTCCCAGGGCTGAAAGCCCGTTTGGGAGAGAGGGAATGAGGGTGAGGGCAGCATCACAAGTTACATTTCCACCCATTCCGTAGAACCTGCACTTTCACAGGTGGCAATGCAGGTCACACATGCTCATCCGCAGGGGTGACATCATTGAAGATACTCCCGGATGAGCAGGCGCAAACCTTAAGAAACGAGCAACCTGTACAGAATGTAGCCAGGGCATGACAATCCTCCTGAATGATCATCCCCTGACAGCATGAGGCCTTACTCTGCGTCTTCGTCCGCTTCCAGGTAGGCGCGGACGTTGGCGATGAAGCGAGCGTATTCTTCCTGGCTGATGTCCGTCTTGGGCACGACGCGGATGTTCTCCAGCACTTCTTGCTCTGCTGCGCTGAAGTCCACATCGCCCGTGACGACCAGCACCGGGATATTGGCGGTCTCCGGGTTGCCGCGCAGTTCGTCCAGCACCGCGAAACCGTCCATTTCCGGCATACGCAAATCCAGAATGACCAGGTCGGGACGGCGGCGTGCGACCATCGAGATGCCTTCTTCGCCGCTCTGTGCCGTGAAGACGCGGAAATCGCCGTGTTCATCCAGCAAATAGGCCAGCAGGCGCAGGGCTTCTGGCTGGTCGTCGATGATGAGAATGCGCTCGCGGCGGCTCTCTTTCTCCGCTGCCAGCACGGCCTCTGTTAGTTCCTGCGGTGTGAAGGGACGCTGGATGAAGGTATGCGCCCCCATGCGATAGGCGCGTTCGGAATCCGTTGCCAGGGTGGTGACGATGACCGGAATGTCGAAGCTGTCGTCACGTTCCTTGAGGCTCCCCAGCATATCCCAGCCGCTGCCGTCGGCGAAGTTGACATCCAGCACGACCACATTGGGGCGAATCTGCCCGACCATCGTCTCGGCGTACAGCGGATGATCCGCCACCAGGACTTCGAAGCCGGACGGTTGCAGGATGCGCCGGATATGATCCACCATATCCTTGTTATCTTCGATCAAGAGGATTTGCCGTTTTTGCGCCAGCACAGTCTTGGTCTTCTTCTTCGTCCGTGGGAGACGCTGTGCTTGATCCTTGGGGATCACCACTGTCGCATTGGGATCGCCGCCACCCTCATGCCCGCCGTGCTGCCCCTCGGCTGCTGGCTGACCGCGCCCGTTGGGTGTGCCGTTGCTGTTCTCCCCCTGCTTGAGTTTGTCCTTATCGACGATGATTTGCCCGGTGCTCAGTCGATCTTCATCGTGTGCTTTCGTGTCGGGTTCGTGCTCGCCGTCCGGAGCCTGTTCCTCATCGCCTTCGTGGGGTGCATCGACCGGGATGGTGTAACTGAAGGTTGATCCAGCACCCAGGTCGGATTCGACGACCAGTTCGCCGCCCTGCATCTCCGCCAGCGCCCGCGAGATAGGCAGCCCCAACCCCGTGCCGCCAGCGGTGCGCGTCAACGAGCTATCAACCTGCTGGAATTGCTGGAAGATGGCTTCTATGTTCTCTGCTGCGATGCCGATGCCCGTATCGTGGACATCGATGCGGATCATCTGGCGTCCGTTTTCTTCCTCCACCCGGTAGGCGTTGATGGCCACATGGCCTTCCGGCGTGAATTTGATCGCGTTGTTGACCAGATTCAGCAGAATCTGGCGGCTACGGAATTCGTCGCCGAATGCCTGTTTGACATTGGGGGCGATTTCCACGTAGAGTTTCAGGTCTTTGTCCTTCATCAGGCCGATGGCAATGGATTTCACGCTCTCGATCATCGGTTTCACATCGAAGGGAGCGGCCTGAATCTTCAGTTCGTTGCGCTCAATCTTGGCCTGATCGAGAATTTCGTTGATGAGGTTCAGCAGGTGGTTGCCGCTGTTGTAAATCGTCTGCAAGTCTTGCTCCTGCATATCGGTCAGCGGCCCGCCGATGCCCTTCAGCATCACGCGGCTGAAGCCGATGATCGAATTGAGGGGCGTGCGCAGTTCATGGCTCATATTGGCGAGGAACTGGCTCTTCAGGCGATCCACCTCGCGCAGCCGCTCGACGGTCTCGCCAAGCTGTTCGACCAACTGCGTGTTCTGGATGATGACGGAGAGCGAACTACCCAGCGCACGCAGCAGGTTGATGGTCTCATCGTTGAATGCATAGGAGCGGTTGCTCTCCAACTGCATCAGACCAATCAGCGTCTCGCCCGAGGCAATCGGCATCAGGCAGGCGGAGCGAGTGCGTTCGCTCAGCGGCGCGTAGAGCAGTTCCTGCTCCACCTGGCGGATGATGCGCGGCTGCACATCGGTGGCAACCAGGCCGATGAGGTTGTCCGTCTCGCCCATCTCCACAGCGACCAGGTCATCCAGCGGGACGAGGCTGGCGATGGCGCGGCTTTCCAGGTAGGTCTTGCGATTCCCCGCCAGATCTTCGTAAGCCTGCGGCATGTAGATGACGACGGCATGCGCGTTGACGGTCTCGCTCAGGTCTGCTGCGACGCGCTGCAAGGCTTCATCAATGGTCTTGGAAGCAGCGGCATCGGTGATGATGTTGAAGAGGAAGCCCATCTCTCTGGCTTGCTGCTCCGCCTTTTCGTAGAGCCGCGCATTCTCAATGGCGACCGAAATCTGCGCTGCCAGCGTTTCCAGTGTCTCCATGTCTTCTTCGGTGAAGGCGTTGGGTACGTTGGACTGCACATCCAGCGCGCCAACAACCTGCCCCTGACTGAATAGCGGCATGGCGATTTCTGAGCGCGTCAGCGGAAGCTGCGGGTTGGGCATGTGGATGACATCGGCAGCGGTGGTATCCTGCGCGATGGTCATCACGCCGTGCTCCGTCACCTGCCCGATGACCGAGGCCGAACCGCGCGGGAGCTTGTGTTCCATGCGCAGGAGCTGCTGCCCGGCCTCACCCGTACTGGCGGTCAGCAGGGCGTACTCGTTGGCATCGTCCATCAAGAAGACCTGCACGTGATCCCAGTTGAACTGAGCACGCAGAAGCTGCACCACTTCCGGAAGCAGCACGTTCAGATCGAGGAGCTGCCCCACGCTCTGCCCGATGATCGCCGATGTTTCCAACTGGCGGGCGCGGCGTTCGGTCTGTTCCAGCAGATAGGATGCTTGCAATGCACGCGAAGTCTGCTCCGCGAATGCCTGGTAGATGCGATAGTCGCGATCCTGGAAACTGTGCGGTTCACGGCTGCTCATCCAGACGACGCCGATGTCTTGCGAGGCGATTCGCAGCGGGATGATCGCCAGGGAACGCGCATCCAGCCCAGCGATGCTTTCCAGCACAGCCGGGTCGAGGTTCAGCGTATCATCGTAGATGTCGCCGATGGCGATGATGTTGCGCTCGGCCATCAACTTCCAGGCCGGGAAGTCATCGGCGCTGAAGGTCAGCCCTTGCAGATCGAGCGCGTCCTCCCCCTGCCAACTGGAGACGATCCGTGCCAGCGCGTTGGGTGAATCCCAACTGAGGGTATTCAGCGTGGCGACGAAGACCTGGTTGATGTGCGGCTCGATCACATAATCGACTACGACATCAATGACCTCTTCCGCCTGCGTGATCTGCGAGAGCGATTTACTGGCCTGGTAGAGCACGCTCTGCTCTTGCAAGGTGCTTTGCACCTGTGCCAGCAGCGCCTGGTTATCCAGGACGACGCTCGTACTGTCGGCAACAGCACCCAGGTAGCGGCGGTCGTTATCGTCGAAGATGTGCGGCTTGGCGTAGGCTACGAAGATGCGCCCGGTCAGGTCGCCCTGCACTTGCAGGTCAACGGCGGCGAAGGCTTGGATGCTCTGGATGCCCGCGACGACCCTACCAAAGGCCGTCTCGTCGCGATGTTCGCGATCCCGCACGTATACGATGTCGGCTTCGGGCAGGGGGCGGGTCACCAGTTCTTCGAGATCCAGCCCTTCCTCCTCGGCCTCGCGGAAGCCGAACTTGAGGAGTTCGGATATTGTCTGCATCTGGGTGTCGTGCAGGTATACGGCGAACATATCCGCTTCCATCGTCTCCAACGTGGTGCGGATTGTGCCGATCAGTTCGTTGCGGTCGCGCGAGCGGCTGATACCGGTCGTCGCCGCGTAAAGGGCAGCGGTGGCTTCCAGGGCGGCGCGGGTGCTGGCGATCAGGTATTTGTTCTCGATGGATGTCGAGGCCATCTCGCTCATGCTGGTCATCACACGTTCCTGGTCGTGCGGGTAGGCTTCTGGATGCGTATCCACCAGCATGATCCAACCCAATGGCTGGTTGCGGCTGAGTGAACGCATCGGCACCGTCAGCACAGAGCGTGCGCCGATTTCGCTTAGCGCCCGGTAGAGTTCCGGCTGACTTTGCACCTGCCCGATGTCGTTGATATTGACCAGCGACGGTCTTAGCAGCGGGCGAATCGCATGCACATCCGGCAGCGGCTGCACGGAATAGCGTGCCAGGTCGATGGCATTGCCGTCCGCTTCTTGCAGGAGGATGTACGCATCGGATGGTTGCTGTAATTGCAACTGAGCGATCAGGTTATCCAGCAATTCTTCGAGCGTTTCCGCCTCGGAAACGGCACGCTGCGTCTCGTAGAGCAAGACGGTCTCGCGCAGGTTCTCCTGCATGGTCTTTTCCATACCGCGCATCGTGCTGACATCCTGAACGCCTGCGACAATGGCCGTGACCTGCCCGTTGTCGTCCAGGACAGGCGCAGCGCTCAGCAGGAGGTCGATGTTGAAGATACCGCCGCGATCAATGGCGATGTCATCTGACTGAATGGTGGTGCGACGTTTGCGTGCAGCCTCCGTCGGTAGCTCGTCTTCCGGATAAGGCAGGTGCGTACCGGTACGCTGGATGTCGTAATCGACGGCACGGAAGGGCTGATCGTAGTCAATCTCGCGCCCCAGGAGTTCTTCGGCGCGTTGGTTGTGCTGCATCGGCTGGAGCGTCTCACCATCCAGCACCAACACGCCTGTTGGCACCGAGTCGAGGATGGTTTGCAGGCGGCGGCGTTCGTTCTCGCTCTCTTCGACCAGGAGTTGATTCTCCAGGGCGATGGCGGCCTGTGTCGAAATCGACTCGAGGTAGTTGGCGTAATCCTGGTCGAGCAGGTCGGGGTGTTCGACGCGCACGATCATCACACCCAGCCAGCGCTGGCTCGTCCACATGCCGACGACGGCGGCACTACGCGCCCATCCGTCCGAGATGATTTGCATCAGTTCCGGATAGCCCTGTGGGATTTCGTCGGCGATTTCGCGGAAAATCACCACGCTCTCGTCGTTTGCGACCAGCAGTTCGTCGAAGGGCAGTGTCTCGCGCTGGTGCAGCACCGGGGAGACCGTCGTCTCGCCGGGCACAGGTGGCTCCGGCCACTGGTAGACTTCGCGCAGGTAGGGCGCATCCCGCACCGGGTCTGGATGTGCCAGCAGCATGGTGATGCTCACATGCGGCGGCGGCGCGTCCGGCTCGCTGGTCGCTTCTAAAGGTGAGCGCACATGCTGCGAGACGATGGCGTACACCGCATGGGCGCTCTGTGCGCCGGAAATCTGCCGGGTGGCGACGTAAAGGCGGCGCGTTTCCAGCAGCAGGTCTTGCATCTGCTCCTGCGCACGCAGCCGCTCGATTTGCGTACTCATTTGCCCTGTGAGGGCGCGATAAAACTCGTGGTCGCGCGGGGTCAGTTCGCGGATTTCCACGCTGGCGACCACCAACAGCGCCGTCGGGTAATTTTCGCTGAAGAGCGGGAAGAAGGCCAACAGGTGATATGACCGACGCTGTAACATTGCTGGATGCAGCAGACCAGCCGCCTGCTGCAAGGGGCGCTCGCTGCGGAAGATTTCCGGTTCGCGCCGATGCATCGGCGAGTCGTGGCTGACCTGCAACGGATAGGGCAGATTCTCGTCGAAGATTTGCTCGTCGTCGGAATGTGCGATGATCCGCGCCTGATTCGTCCAGCCGTCAGGCTGCCGTTCGCCTTCCAGACGGATCAGCATGAAATCGGTGTAAGGCGCGTCGTTGGTCATGACCATGGCTTCGACCAGATCGCGCGGGGCATGCATGGCGTTGATCTTGCGGCTGGCGGCGTAGAGGCGTTCCTGCTGCGTCAGCGCCTGTTCCGTCTGTTCCAGCAGCAAACGGTTGTCGATGGTCTGCCCGGCCTGGCTGATGAGGGCATTGTACAGGCGGCGTTCATTCTCGCTGAAGTGACGTTCCTGCGGGAAGGCGATCGCGATGAACCCCTTCCAACTCTGGCGCATGAAGAGCGGGATGACCACGAGGGCTTCCGTCTTCGCACGCGGCATCAGGCGCTGGCCCATCGGCGTCTGCGCTGGATCGAGATGTTCAATGCACAGTGCCCGCTCCGATGTGAGGGCCTGCAAGACCGGGTGCTCTTCCAGCGAAATCTCGCGCCCCATATCCAGCGGGATCGTCGCCATGTCTTCGGTGCGCACATCCGCCGCGAGGTAAGCGTTGGGCTTGATCTCGTCGGGGCGGTGTTCCTGGCGGAAGAGCCAGATTTGCGCGCGTGTCGCACCGACGGCGACTGTCTCCAGGATGGGCTTCAGCACTTCTTGCAGCGAATCCGCCTCATTCAGCTTGGACGAGAGCGTATAGAGCGTCTGCACTTCGTTCAGGCTGAATTGCGTCTCTTCGATCAGGCGGGCGTTTTCCAGCGCCACAGCCACACGTTCGGCGACCGCATCCAGGATGATCTGGTCACCCTTACTCAGCGGCTGACCATCGTGCAGCGACGCCTTCAATTCGCCGATCACGGTGCCTCGCACGCGAATCGACGCCTTGCCCATCTGTGCCTCGTCCGCCACCATGCCCAATTCCAGCGTCTCATCCTGGCGCTGCTGGAAGTCCTGCCAGTCCTGGCGCGTGGTGCGGCGGTTGAGCCGATTGATCTGCTCGATTTGTGATTGGGCCTGTTCGTGCAATCGTGCGTTGTAGATCGCCACTGCAAGCTGATCCGCCAGCAATCGGTAGATGGCGAGGTCTTCTTCGGCGAAGGCGTGGGGTCGGCGGCTTTGAATATCCAGCGCCCCGATGACCTCATCCGCCACCATCAAGGGCAGCCCCATCTCGGCGCGGGTTTCCGGCAGCAGCGGGTTGTAGAGGTGGGGTTCGTCGCTTGTGAGCGTGTCGTTGACGACGATGGGGCGTTGTTCTGCCGTCGTGCGCCCGATCACCGTCTGCGAACCGACGGCCAGGCGGTGCGCCTGCGCCAGCATTTGCTCGCCGGCCTCGCCCCGGCTGTACTTCAATTCGGCGTAGGTCTGGCTGGCATCCAGCAAGAAGACCTGGGCATGGTAGACCCCCAATTCGTTGCAGATCATGTTGATGGCGCGGCGCACCAGGGAGTCCAGGTCGCGCTGGTGGGCGGTCTCGCGCCCGATGCGACCCGCCATCTGCAAGTCGCGATTGCGCTGGGCGGTGCGCTCTTCAAGCTGGGCGCTCAGCGTTTGGATGCGCTCGGCGATCCCGTGAATCGTCTCTTGCACTTCGGTCGCTTCGCTTTCGCCGCTCACCGGGGGGGCGAAGATGCTCTCTTGTGCGCTGCCTGTGCTGGCTACCCGTCGGATCAGCGACTCGGTCTCGTTGATGCGCTGCAAGTAGGGCACGATCATCTGCGTGAGCATCCGTGCCACGCCGGCTGCCGTCAGCGCGCCCACCAGCACGATCACCAGAACACCGATCAGCCCGGCGGCGTAAGCGCTCACGAAGTCATCCGTGATCACAAGCTGCCAGACGGGGGCTTGCGCCGTCCTGGGCGAGAAGGTGAGGCTGCTGAAGATGTGCCGTCCGTCCGAGGCCAGGGTATAGTTGCGATCCGGGTTCGACTCGTTCAGGGCGCGAATCTGCGGCAATCGTGCGCGATCCTGTGGCAGGTTACTGATGCGATCTTGCCCCAGGAGTGACACGCCTTCCGAAAGCCAGAAGACCTGCCGCTCAGTAACGTCTTCGATGATGGTTCCCTGAGCGTTGTTGAGCAGAGTCAGCAGTTCGGTTGGATTAGCGGCGACATAGATGATGCCGACAGTGATGCCATCTTCGCGTGCCAGCGTGAAGAGATCGACTCGCGCCAGTCCAGCCGCATCCGACGCCACTTGCAGGAAGACCTGTCCGGGTTCCAGTGCCCGCACCGTATCCTCAAGCAACTCGAAATCCATCGGCAGGAAGGCGGCGTTGGCCCCCAGGCGATCGTAGATCATGCCTTCCAGATTCTCGATCTGGGCGCGGACGATGCCGCGAATGTCCAGGTACGAAATGGAGCGATAGCGCCCTGGCTGTGCTTCCAGCATGTCTTCCGCATCGTGCAAGAGTTCTTGATCCGCCTCGGAAGGCGTCTCGCCGAGTTCGAAGATGGCAGGCGGCGCGAGTTCCGCCAGCGTCAGGGCATCTCGTTGATACTGCGTCAGCGTGTCCTGGATCTCGCGGGAGACTCGTTCGATGCTGCTGCGATGCTGAGTCGCGAGTGCGCTGCGTTGGCTGGTCACCAGCACGCCGATACTGATGAGCATCAAAATGCTGCTCGCCAGTGCAACGATCCAGGTGATGCGCTGTGTCAGTCGCTGCGCGTCATCGCGTGGGTTGCGGATGTTGGGGTTGCGAATCATGGTGTCTCCACAAAAGTCTCATTCATCCGTCGGGGGCAGGGCAGGCGGCGCGGGATGCGTCCCGTTGCTGCCGTGTGTGCCATTTCCATTGCGCTTCTGGCTGCCGTTGCTGCTGCCATTGGTCATCGGGGTCAGGCGGATCGAGACATGCGGGGTACGCAGTGCCTGCCCGACTTCACGCAGCGCAGTTTCCAGGATGCTGTGTACTTCGTTTTCCAGCGCCAGCTTGGCGGCGATGTCGTTCACGATGCGTTCGCGCTGTGCGGTCTGCTGGCTTTCCTGGAAGAGGCGTGCGTTTTCCAGGCTGACGGCGAGTCGATTGACCAACTCTTCCGCCAGCAGCACCTTATTGTAGCTGAAATCTGCCTGTGGCACTTCGTATTCGATTGCGCCGATGGTGGCGTCATTCATCACAATCGGCACGACGAAGGGCACCGTGTTATGGTCGGTGACGCTGCCGACGATGGATTTGCGGCTCAGGTAGGCCGCCTGCGTCAAGGCGCTGAAATCGGTGGCGGTCGTGATGCCGGAACGGTGTGTCTGTGCCAGCACGCGCCGCGAACGCAGGTAATCTTCCCACGATTGGCGTACTTCCGTCCGCCGCTGGCGCTGCAAATCGGCCAGCAGTCGCGCGGATTGCTCATAGAGTCGGGCGTTTTCGATGGCTACGGCAATCTGGTCGGCGAGGGTCTCCATCGTGCTGATGAGATCAGCCTGGAAGCTGTTGCGCTCGCGGCTCTGCACATCCAGCGCGCCGATGACGCGATTGCCCAACTTGAGCGGAATCGCGAGTTCAGCGCGGGTATCCGGCAGAAATTCGTTGCGGCGGTGGACGTTGCTGGAAGCGGTATCGCGTGCCAGCGTCCGCTCGCCCAATTCCATCACCTGACCGATCACGCTGATGCTGCCGACGCGCAGTTTGTGACCGCGCTGGAGCAATTCCTTGCCGACTTCGCCTGTGCTGGCACGCAGCACAGCGTATTCTTCGGCGGCATCCAGCAGGAAGATCTGCGCGTGGTAAATCTGCGGGAAGTTCTCCACGATCAAACTGACGACTTGATTCATCAAGAAATTGAGGTCTCGCTCGGACGTGATGGCACGTGTGATGTTCTGCGTCACCTGCACATCGCGGATGCGAGCTTGCAGGCGTTCTTCCATCTCTTCCGTCAGATTTTTGATCTTCTCGCGCATTTCGGCGAAGGCGTTTGCCAGGGTGCCGATTTCGTCCTGGCGTCCCTGTGGTGGCAGTGGCGCGTCGTAATAACCACGCACCATGCCGCGCATGGCATCCACCAACTGGCGCAGTGGTGGACTGATTAACTGGTCGAGCAGTTGGAAGAGGATGAAGAGCAGCACTACCGCGCCGACGACGACCGGGAACCCGACCTGGCTGACATAGGAGAAGATTTGCTGCTGTGCGACGGTGGTTTCCAGCGTAATCACCAGTGTCAGCCCCGCTCCCAGGTCGGTGGCGAAGCGGTCGAAGAAGACCAGGGCGCTGCTGCCGTCCCCCAGGCGTGCGTTGTTGACGCTTCCCGCAGGCCAATTGGGGTTGAGGGTGATGCCTGCGCCGGGGAGCACCGCGCCATCGGCGGAGATGCGCGCGCCGCTGGTGGGAAGGGTGATATACATCGTGTGTGGGAAGCTCATCGCGTCCGAAACCATCGGTTCAATCAGGAGACCTGTGACATCCAGGCCGACTGCGACGAAGCCCAACCGTCGTGCTTCCGTGCCGCTGCCGACAATCAGCGGATTGGCGAGGGCGAGGTAGGGGCGGCCTTCGAAGACGCCGCTGACCAGACGATAGGTCTCTTCCGTGAGCAGTTCCGCTGCACGCACACCGGGTGCACTTTCCAGCCCCAGAATCTGAATATCGCGGTTGCTGAAATCCGACTCTTCGTTGACCACGAAAATGTCCGGGTTGTTCGTCCCTTCCGGGATAATCCATGCGCCGATGATCCACTCTGGCTGCGAGTCGACCAGGGTTTGCAGGGTCTCCTGAGCACGGCTGAGGCGGATCACGCGGTTCGGTAGCCCCGGTTGTGTGGGGAGAAGTGCCTGCTGCAACGCCGTGCGATTGTTATTGTTCGTCAGGTAGGTTTGCACGAGGCTGGTTGATGCTTCTACCTCTGTGCGTATCAGCGCCGCCTGCTGCGTCCCGCTATCCAGCAAGGCCATGCTGAGATTCTGCTGGTTGATGCTGGTTGCGCCGCTGATACCCAGGACAGCCGCCAGCGCCAGCGGGATGAAAATCGCCACTACGAAGGCGACCAGCAGTTTCCCGCGCAGGGAGCGGAAGGGATTCAGACTGCGCTCGTTCATGATTGTTCCTCCATCGTGTCCGATGGTTCGGGCTGAATATTGATGCGAGTCTGCACCGCGCCCAACGCATCGTTGAACTGCTCGGCGGCGATTTCCAGCATGCGCTGGACATCGGTCGCGCTCAGCAGCACGCCGCCGACTTCATTTGCCAGCCGCTCGCGTTCTACCTGCGACTGGGTTTGCTCGAAGAGACGTTTGTTTTCCAGCGCCAGCGCCAGACGCTGCACAACGCCTTCCACCAGTTCGCGCTGGCGCTGGTCGAAGGCCGCTTCGCCCGGTGGCAGTGTGAAGGTCATCGCGCCCATCGGCTGCCCACTGAGTAGAATGGGCACTGTCACCCGTTGGCGATCTTCCTCCTGCGTCACCGTAATTTCCCCGGCCTCCAGGGCGCTCTCCAACCCTTCCGGGATTGCCATCTGCAGCTCTGGCGAGAGTTGCGCGTTCTCCAGGTCGAAGCCCATGAAATCCACGCCGCGCTGCTGCATGTAGCTGCTCCAACTATCGAGCGTGGCACGCTGGGTGGATTGCTCATAGCGCAAGAGCTTCACGCGCTGTTGTTCCAGGGTGCGCTGCTGCTGCGTCAGGTCGAAGCGCAGGTCATCAACGGTGCGCATCTTCGCAATGATGGCGCTCACCTGCTGCGCGATCAGTTCGACCGTGTGCACATCGGAAGGCCGCAGGGTCACTTGCTGGCTCTGCTGCACATCGAGCACGCCGTAGACCTGCCCGTCATAGACCAGCGGCACCGCGATCCCCGTCGCGACCCCTGGCAGCAGGTGGCGACGTTCACGCGGCGGCGTATCCTCATCCAGCAGCACCGTTTGCAGGGTGCGCAGCGCGGTATAGATGCCGCTGCCCTGGCTCAGGTTCACATCGTCCTGCACATCCAGCCCGCCAACGTAATAGCCGACACCGAGGCGCTGGATGATCTCGCCGTTCTCGTCTGCCCGGTATACCTGCGCGACGGTATGCCCCAGGTCGTTCACCAGCAGCCGCAGCACATGGCGGTGAAGTTGCTCTTCAGTATCGATGGTGTCGGGCAGCAGGCGCAGCCGCATTGTGCGCTGGAGCTTCTGCACTTCGCTGGCGAGATTCTGCGCCGGGGACTGGATGCGGTTGACGAAGACATACAACTGCAAGGCGACGGCCAACACGACCGCCGTCAGTCCCAGCCAGGGTTCGGCTGCGGTTTCAAAGCCCGCGCTCAGCGCCACCTGCGAGGCTCCGAAGATCAACAGCAGAACGGCGAGCAGCATCGTGCGCCAGCTCAGCAGCAGCCCCGCCGCCAGCACCGGGAAGACCGCTGTTGCAGCAGCGGAATAGTGTCCCAGCCCGTTCAACATCTGGACATAGGACAGCATCAGGCCCAGCAGCACCAGACCACGCGCTGCTGTGTAATACCTGCCCGCGCGCGCGAGGAGATAGAGCAGTGTGACGGCGATCAAAGCCAGCGCCAGATTGATCGGTGCAAGTCCCAGGCCAATCCCGGTCACTGCGCTGTAAATCTGCGCGCCGACCAACGCAATCAGCAGTCCGATCAGGGCGGCGAAGAGCAGCACCAGCAAGCTCTGCGCCCGCTGCCGCAGCAGTGGGTTCTCCTCGTCGTGCTGCGCGGTCAGGAAGGTGTTGCGAAGGGTTGCGCTCATGTGGACTCGCCTCCTTGCGGCTCGCTGGCGACCGTTTCGGGCGGGTGATCCAGAATGCCCAGGCGGATAGAGCCATCCTGCGCGCCGAGGGTTGTCGCCATTTCCTTGAGCGTGATTTGCAGCAGTTCATCCACCGTCGCAGCCGATTGATACTGCGTGACCAACTCGCTCAGGCGTTGTTCCTGTACGCTGGTTTCGCGCTCGACTTCGAAGAGTCGCGCCGTTTCCAGGCTGTTGGCCAGGCGCTGCGACACCGCCCGCATCAATTCGATGGTGGAGTCGTAATCCGCATTGACCTCGGTTTCGATTTCGACCGCACCAATGACCTCGCCGCGCAGTTCAATGGGCATAGCGATGCGCTGATGGTCAGCCTGGGTCTCGCGCACTGGACGGCGGCGGCGGCTGGCTTCCACCATGCGTTGTGTCCAGGGCGCATCGGGTTGTAACGTCTGCTCGTCCAGCGTGATGCCAGAGGCGCGCCGGGGAGTCTCCAGATATTGCGCCCAGACTTCGCGCGTGAGCTGCTGGTTGAGCCGTTCGACTTCGCGGTAACTCGTTTGCGCATCCAGGAAGAGCCGTTTGTTCTCCAGCATGCTCTGCTCTTGCTCGTGGAAGAGCCGTGCATTTTGCAGCGCAGCGGCGAACTGGTTGATGAGAATCTGCACGGCTTTCACCGAAATCTCCGGCAGGATTTCATCGCGGCTGTTCTGCACATCAATCACGCCCAGCGTCACTTCTTTATCGAGAATCGGGAAGATCATCTCCGCACGGGTGGCGGGCATGAAATCCAGGCTGCTGCGGTTGCGTTCCGTGCCGATTGCGGAGCCGCGCACGACGATCACCTCCCGTGCACGAGCCGATCGTGTGAGTGCGCTGGGAGAGTCCATCGGGATGGTGTACTGGGTCGCCAGCAGATTCTCGTGCCCGACTCCCGTGCCGGATACATAGCGCAGGCTCTCTTCGTTGTCGCTCAGCACGAAGACCTGAACGCGATCCGCCTGGATGTTTTCCTGAATGGCTTCTGCTGCTACTGAGGCCAGCACCTTTTCGTCGTACTCGCCGGAAAAAATACCGCCGATTGCTGCGCTGTTTTCCAGCAAAGCCACACCGCGCTGTGCCGCGTCCAGGGCGTTGCGCAGCGTCTGGGTGAAGGCCAACACCACGAAGCCGACGGCAATCGGCGTGGAGACGAAGCCAACCAGCGTCAGGATGGAGCCAACGAGTTCCAGCGGCGTTGCATCCGCCGGGATGCGCAGGCTGACCAGTGCGCCGAAGCTCAAGACGACCAGCAGCGATGTGCCGAGGAAGACCCGCCGCGAATGGAGTACGCCGGAGAGCGCACAGGCGACCAGGAGCACGATGGCGCGGTTGGAATTGTCGTCTACGCCGAAGGAGGCCAGCACCAGCAGCATCGGGGTCGCGATGAAGAGGACGGGCACGACCTGTGGCATGAAGGACAGCAGCAGCAGTCCCCAGCTTGTCACGCTGATGGCCAGCAGCACTTCAGAGGTCATCGCCAGACTGAAGGCGGTCGTCACTGACTGCCCAATCACTGTCATCGTCGTCACGACAGCGGCAAAGAGCAGCAAACCGCGCACCAGTCGCACGCGCAGCCGCTGAATAGGGTCAATTCGGAGGTGCAAATTACGGGTCATGGCGTCACCTTCTTGCCATTGCTGCGTGCAGTACGCGGCTCGGGCTTGCCCAACCGGATGGCGACCTTGTGCGCTTCCAGGGCGCTGCGCAGGCTGCGCGCCGCTTCTGTGAGAGTCGTTTCGACGTTGCTGGCAGATTGCAGGCGGCGGCTGATCTCGTTGATGAGGCTCTCGCGCTGGGCAGCCTTCAGGCTCTCTTCCAGCAGGCGCGTATTTTCCGCCGCCAGCCCGAAGCGGTCGCTGATTTCGCGCACCAGTTCGAGGTCTTCCGGGCTGAGGTCGCTTCCCTCCGGTAGGTCGAATTCGATCGCGCCGATGACATGACCGCGAATCCGCAGCGGCATGGCGATCGTGTTGCCATCCTGGATGATCGTGTTGACCGTCACTGCGTCTGCCAGTGTCGCCGTCCAACTGCTCGCCGGGCTGATTTCTTCGGTCGCCAGATCGACATCGAAGCCCTGCAAGCCTTCGTTATCCTGCAAATACTCCGCCCAGGCACTGCCGATCAAACGCTGATTGAGGCGTTCCACCTCGCGCAGCGCGTTTTGCGTCTGTGCGACCAGCTTGCGGTTGTCTTCCGCACGTTTCTGCGCGATTTCGATCTGACGGTAATTGTCGATCGCCAGGGAGAGGCTATCCGCAACGGACTGAAATGCCTGAATGTCGTTTTCGTCCAGGGTGGGGGTTCGCTGGCTCTGCAAATCCAGCGCACCGATCACGCGATCATCAACACGCATCGGGAAGGCCGCTTCCAGGCGAGTCAGCGGCAGCGCCGGATTGGGACGGTGGAAGCCTTCTTCCCTGCCGGCCTCTTCGATCACCGGGGCGCTCTGCAGAGTCACCTGCCCGATGATACTGCGGCTGCCCACTGCCAGCCCGTGTTTCTCGCCGATGAGCTTCTCGCCCGTGCTCCCTGTGCTCGCGGCCAACTGCGCCCGCAGCTCGCCCTCATCCAGCAAGAAGACCTGCGCATGGTAGAAATCGGGGTAATATTGCAACAGCATCTGCAAAATATCGTTGAGGGTCTCCTGAAGCGGCGCACGTTCTGCGGCCTTGCGCGTGATGAAGCTGTTGATCTCCGCCAGTTTCAGGCGTTCTTCGTCGGCTTCTGTGCTGCCTTCCTGCCGCGCCAGGGAGATCATGCGGCGGATGACGGCCATCATCAGTGCCAGCACCAGCAGGGCACCCAGGCCATACAGCGTGCCGGAAAGGCTGTATTGTTCTGGCGGCGTGAGCAAGAGCGTGACCGCGACGTAAATGCTGATGAGCGCCGTGTTGACGCCAATGGCGCTGCGCGTGCCCAGCAAGACCGTCGCCAGAATCATCATCATCGGGATGCCCAGGAATTCCAGCGGCGTGGTGAACCCCGCCTCCAGGCTGATTGTCGCCAGCGTGACTATGCCCGTCGCCAGCACGATGCCCGCGCCCCACTGCAAGCGCCCAATCCGCACCAGCACGAAGGAGACCGCCAGCGCCACGATCAGGCCCAGTGCCCAGCCGACTTCCAGCGCTGCGCCGGGGGTTTGCGCCAGATTGAGCAGGCGCGGCGTGCCATCCACCGGGAGCAGGAAGGTCACGAAGAGCAGGACGACAATGCTCGCGGCATTCAGCGCATACACCAGCAGCGCACGCAGGGCATCAACCGGATGCCCCTGGTATGCTCGTACATCAAAAAGCCAGGTGATCAGACCCTTCATGAGTCATTTTCTCCCTTTTTTCGCGTGTCATAGCCCAGGCGGATGCGTGCACGGGACGCGCCCAGGGCTTGCCCCAATTCCGAGGCAGTGATGCGCAGGATGTCTTCCACTTCCATCTGCCGCTGTAGCTGCGCCACAATATCGTTCGCCAACATCTTGTTACGGGCAACTTGCTGGCTGTGGGCGTAGGCTTCCGCGTTGGCGAGGCCGACCGCGAGCTGGCTGCTGACTTGCTCGAAGGCGACCATATCCGTCTGGCTGTACTGGTTGCTGTGTTCACTGCCGATTTCCAGCACGCCAATGCGCACCCCGTTGGAGGTCAGTGGAGCCGCCAGAATGGTCTGCAAGTGGCTGATGAAGGGGTGCTGCCACGTCCAGGTATCTTGTAATGCGTTGATCCAGAGCGCTTCCTGCGTCTTCCAGGTGTGTTCGGCAATGGTGTTGCTTTCCGGCTCCAGCAGCGTGCCAGGGGTCGCGACGCTGTTCTCCCCTTGCTGCGACAACGCCGCCACGCGCAGCCCTTCGGCCTTGCGGTCATAGAGCAACACAGCGGCGTAATCGACGGGGAGCAAATAGGGCAAGCGTTCCAGCAGGATCGCCAGCAATTCCGGCGTGTGCAGCGAGGCTTGCATGGCTTCGCTGAAGGTCGTCAAGCGCTGCATCTGCGCCGCCTGGTTCTGGGTCTCGCGCAGCAACCGTGATTTTTGCAGGTTCATCGTCAACTGCGCCACAATCGTCTGCGCCATGCCCATCATCTCGTCCCGCAGGCGGTTCTGCTGGAAGGCCAGTGCCACGATACCCAGGAGCGTGTTCTGCGCGTCGAACATCGGGAAGACCACGATCGTCGGTGTATCCAGGCTTTCCAGATGGCTGACCAGCACCTGCGGCAGATGCGGGTTGTCTTGCGTCGTATCGACAATCAGCGCTTCCTGGTTCTCTGTGAACATGCGAATCACAGCGCGTTCCGAGTCAAGGAGTGTCGCGCCGACATATTCCTGCGGCAAGGCGGCTTCCACTGCGAAATACGGCTCGGCCTGTCGATCAACCAGCAGGGCAATGGCGACTTTGTGGCTGTTGGTCGCATCGCGCAGGATGGCGGCAGCTTTGGTCAGCACTGCGCGTTCGTCGCGTTCCTGGTTGCTCTGCAAGATCCAATCGTTGAAGGTGCGCATCATGGCGGTGGCATGGTCGCGGGTGCGCTGCATTTCCAGGTGTTGCAGGCCGAACGCCAGTTGTGAGGCAAGGTCGATGACGCGAGGTAGCGTGGGCGCGTCCCCGTCGTACATCAAGACCAGCAGGCCGTATTCCTCGCCCTGTGCGCGTAGTGGGGCGTAGATCTGGTGGCGGGCTTCATCGAGGCCAGGGATGCCTGCTTGCAGGGTGCTCAGGAAGCTGGACGGGGTCGCGAGTTCGGTGGGGGCATCGGCGGCCTGCGCCTGCGCCCTGGTGATGACCGTCGCACTTTCGTCCTGGCAGTAGACGGCTGCGCGGTAGACAGACGCAATGGAAGCCACAATGTGCCGCAGCGCAGCCTGCAAGAAAGCCTCGGACGAGGAAATGTCCTCATGCTGGAGGAATGGAATCAACGACAGTGACTCTTCATACATATGAGGTTCCCTTTCCTCCCCGATAATGGGCGTTTTTGCGGATGGGTTCAGGGCTGCGGCGTGCGCATCACTTCCATTCCCAGACGGGATCGCCCGCCAGCAAACGGCGGATCTGATCCGGGAAGCGATCCGGGTCGAGCGGTTTGCCCAGGAAGCCATCAAAGCCGCTTTTCTGTGCGCGGTGCATCTGGTCTTCGCTGGCCTCCGCCGTCACGGCGCAGACAATCGTATCTTTCAGGCGCGGGTTGGAACGTACTTTTTGTAGCGCCTGGTAGCCGTCTTCGTATGGTAGGCGGATGTCCATCAAGATCAGGTCGATCTTGGGTAGCGTCTCTGCGAATTGTACGACTTGCCAGCCGGATGTCTTCCATTCGCAGCGTTGCACGCCCATGAACGCCAGCATACGGGCGATCAATACGAAGTTCGGGACGTTATCCTCAACGACGAGAACGTGTGCTTCACTCGGGTCAATCGGTGTGCGGGCCATCATAGTCTCTCTACCTAGAGGTATTGCGAAATTTCATCGACAAAGGTATCTACATCAATCGGCTTACTGATGTAGCCATCACAACCTGCCGCCAGGAACCGTTCTCGGTCACCGGTCATGGCGTTCGCCGTCAGGGCGATTACCTTGATGTGCGCCAGAGTCGGGATGGTGCGCAGGTGTTGCGTCGCCTCCAATCCATCCATATCTGGCATGCTGATGTCCATCAGAATCAGGTCAGGCGGATTGTTGGTTGCCAGTTGAATGCCATCGTGAGCATTTTCCGCCTCGTCTATCTCAAACCCTTCCGCCATGAGGATGCGCTTGACGAGCATCCGGTTGGTCGGTTCATCGTCTATATATAGGACGTGGGGCATCCCCGGTTCTCTCCTGTACTTACCACCTGTTCCGTCAGCCAGCAGGGACGAACGATCCGTCCGTGGGCGGATTGCACTTTAACACATATTATACGCAGGGTGTGGTGCCCTGCCGCCCCTAAATGTTCTGTAATTATCTCAATTATGCGCAAGGATCACGTAGGATGCAAATAAGATTGAAATTTATAACCGACGTTCCCCAGAGCGCCTGCGCGTCATTCTATCCTATAACGACGCGATATAGGCTGACAATCGGCATATGGTAGGAAAAAGGTTTTGGAATGTTAGGATTCTGCCGGGGGCGCATTTTCTGCTAAGATACACACGTTTGCACATGCTGTATGAGGAGAACCCGATGGCGCAGTACAACAGTTACCCGGACATGATCATTGATCCCGCCAAGAATTACATTGCTCACATCGACACCAATAAGGGCACCATCCGTGTCAACCTGTTTGCGGATCGTGCGCCCAAGACGGTCAATAACTTCGTCTTCCTCGCCCGCGAGAAATTCTACGATGGTGTTGCCTTCCATCGTGTGATTGACAACTTCATGATCCAGGGCGGTGACCCCACCGGAACCGGACGGGGTGGCCCTGGCTATACGTGGCCCGATGAACCGTCGGCGCTGCAAGTCAAGCACGAAAAGGGCAGCCTGAGCATGGCCAATGCTGGCCCCAACACCAACGGCAGCCAGTTCTTCATCACGCATGTCGTCACCGACTGGCTGGATGGTCAGCATGCGGTCTTCGGCAAAGTCGTCGCCGACAGCGACCAGGCCGTCGTCGACTCCATCGAACAGGGCGATTACATCAACACCATCACCATCGACGAAAGCTGACCTGAAAATGCAGCGCCGTCTTCGTCTGGTGGCGGGTGATGGCGGGACGGCGCTGCTTCTCTCCGTAATTTTCACTTGTGGCGGCTATGATGGCAGCTATCAGGGATGGTTGCGCAGGAAGGTCTGCATCAGATCAACGAGGGTCTCTCCCGCTTCATCCTGTACATAATGCCCGACCCCTTCCAGCCGCGTGACGTTGGCGTGAGGGAAAGCCTCTTGCCAGCGCCGCAGCTCTTTCTCGCGGAAGGCGATGTCCTTCATGCCCCAGGCGATCAGCGTCGGTTTGTTCGCCAGTTTCTCGCGCTGTGCCCAGAGCGACGCGAGCCATGCGCTGGCGCCGATGATCTGCTGCGGGAAGACCCAGGTTCCCTTGCGCGTATCGGGTGTCGGCTGTGAATCCAGGTAATGGCGATGAATCTCGCGCGTCAGGCGCTGTGGGTCTCCATAGGCTCTCGGCACAACGGCGCGGGCGAAGAGGTTCACGCGCTCGCAGAAATAGCGCCCAACCGCCCCGCCCATGATCCCGCTGAAGGCACGGTAGTACCAGTCCTCCCGCACGCTCCAGAGCCAGGTATTCAGAACCACCAATCGCTTGATGCGCTCCGGGTGGGCAATGGCATAGGATAAGCCGATTGGCCCGCCCCAATCCTGCACCACAAGCGTGATGCCATCCAGCTCAAGCGACTCGAGCAGGGCTTCCAGATTGGCGGCGTGTTCCTGCGGTAGATATGACCAATCATGCGGCTTATCGGACTGACCGAAGCCGATGTGGTCGGGCGCAATGCAGCGATAGTCATCGCGCAAGGCAGCGACCTGCTTGCGATAGACAAACGACCAGGATGGATTGCCGTGTACCAGCACAATTGGCTCCCCGCTGCCTTCATCAAGGTAGCGCATCGTTCCGGCAGGCACCTGGAAGGCCTTCGTGTGATAGGGGTAGAGGTCGCTGTTGATCCACCCGGCGGGTGGCACGCGAGACGATGACACGGATTCGGAGGTAGACATGGCTTCGGAAACTCCCTCGTATGTTGATCGCACGCCGTTATCGTAGCGCAGCTCGCCCAATCGCGATATGTGACCGTAGCTGCTACGAATATCGCGGTTGCAGGCGGTTGAGCCGAGGGCTGCATCAGGCTTCCAGTGCCTGGGCCAGGTCTTGCCAGAGATCATCGACATGCTCAATGCCGACGGAGAGACGCAGTAAATTGGCAGGGGTCAGGGTTCCGGGCGCTTCGATGGAGGCGCGATGTTCGATCAAGCTGTGTGTGCCGCCGAAACTCGTCGCACGGATGAAAAGCTGCGTTCTGGCTGCCACGTTCATCGCTGCTTCCTCGCCGCCCCTGACCAGGATCGAGAGCAGGCCGCCGTAACCAAGCATTTGCTTACGGGCGATTTCGTGCTGCGGGTGCGTTTCCAGGCCGGGGTAGAGGACGCGCTCGACTGCCGGATGTGTTTTCAGGCGCGTCGCCAGTGCCAGCGCATTGCTGGCGTGGGCGTTGATGCGCAGGGCGAGGGTCTGCACCCCACGCAGCACCAGCCAGCTATCAAAGGGCGAGGCCACTGCTCCGCCGACTTTTTGCAGCATCTTCACGCGGCTCCACATCTCGCTCTCTTCCCGCGCGATCACTGCACCACCGAGCACATCGCTGTGACCGCCCAGGTACTTGGTTGTCGCGTGAATCACAAAATCCGCGCCGTGCTGGAGTGGCTTTTGCAACAGTGGCGAGGCGATGGTGTTGTCGCAGGCCAGCAGCGCCTCGTTCTCGTGCGCGATGGCTGCGATGGTAGCAATATCGGCGATTTTCATTAGCGGGTTGGAGGGCGTTTCCAGCATGACCAGCCGTGTATTGGGGCGTATGGCATCTTGCACCGCGTCCGGGTCGGTCATATCGACGAAACTGTATTCCAGCCCCCAATCGGCGAGCAGGTCGCGGATGATGAGTTGAATCCCGTAGTAGAAGTTATCCGGTGCCAGGATGTGGTCGCCCGTGCGCAGGGCTTGCAGCAGGGTCATGGTCGCTACTGAGCCGGACGAGAACGCCGCCGCATCAGCGCCGCCTTCCAGGTGTGCCAGGGCATTTTCCAGCGCGAGGCGATTGGGGTTCGTGTCGCGCGTGTAGATGTGCCCACGCGGGTATTCGCCGTCGGCATCGCGTTCGAACGTCGTACTCAGGTGAATCGGCGGGGCGATTGCGCCCGTCGCGGCGTCAATCTCCTGTCCTGTGTGGACAACCTGCGTTTCCGGGTGCATGGCGTGTTCTTCCTTATGCTTGGTGAATGGTTGGTGCTGTTGGCTTCGCTGCACCGAACTATAGCGACCGCAAAGGATGTCCGGTAGGCGCGAATCAGCATCAGCAGAGGAAGCACAGGCCAATCAGGAGGCGGGGCGAGTCAGGGCAATCGCCTCAAATTTGTAAGAGTAATTGCAACAAAAAGGTGTCATCA
>CAZJWX010000040.1:0-40075 GCA_964549915.1 uncultured Anaerolineaceae bacterium
ACAAGCCAGCTTAATCTGCTTGTCTCATTCCTTAAATACCTACCCCTGTAAAGGAGCTAGAGGGGGGACATTGTTCCCCTGCACAGCGGGGGGATGCAGCGTCATTCTTCCACCGAGTAGCCGTGTTTGCGGTAGTCGTCGCGTTTATCCCGGCGGATTTTGCGCAGCACCTGCCAGAACGTCCCGGCAGACCAGGAGATGTAAGTCGTCAGCGGCGCGATGGCCTCGGCATCCACATGGGTGACGGAATCCCCCTGGGCATTGACGGTGATCGTATCCACCCAGGTGTAGAGGGTGTTAGCTTCCAGCTTTTCCAGTTCCAGGCTGGCTTCGAACCACTGCTGGTAATCGTCGGACTCATCGGCGGGGGTGAGGTTTTTGCAGAAGAGCCGCACCGGGGAATGCAGAATCATGTCGTGCTGCTTGCAACGATATTCTCCGTTTTGCTGGCGCACCATGAAGCGGCAGTGTACGCAGTCTGGTGTGATGCCGGAGTATTGCATCTCGCGTCCTTACCCGTGCAGTCTTTGTCCGCAGCGCGGATTATAAGAACGCTTCTTTAAGAGAAGTTGATATAAAGTGGATGTTCCTGTCCTGTTTTCGCCACAGCATTTAGCATTCTCATAAACTTTCTGCCGATGGCACCCCAAAACAACCGATTCCGAACCAGACCCAGACGCCTCATTGATAGAACATCTGTTTTACTCTGTGGTAAGATGATCCTTGCATTTGAATTTTGTAATGTCAGGAGTGACACCCTGTGACGACGTTAGACCCCATCACCCGGCAGATCTATGAGTTCATCCGCGATTACCTGAAAACGGAGCGACGATCTCCCACGCAGCGCGAGATTGGCGAGGGCTGCCACGTCGCGCACACCAGTACCCTCACGCACCTGGCACGGCTGGAGGGCATGGGCTGGATTGAACGAGAGCACAACATGCCGCGCTCGATTCGCCTGGGGCCGCTGGCGCCGGATTATGACCCCGTCGCAGAGGATGCCTGAGCGCGTCCGCACAGGCCATCCAGGGCTGTGAATGGATGCCGCTTCACCGTCCCGGATGGCTGCCTTCCCCCGCCGCATTCCCCTTAAGCGTGGTAGCCTGCACGCCCCTGGCCTCACGGATTCGACAAGGAATCGCGCCATTTATCCCAAGAAAGATGACGATTTCTTGCAAATATAACCCAATTTTCTTGGGAAAAATCAATTCGCACAGGCGTTCGCTTTTCGTTTATCCCAAGTTTTCTTGCGAAAGCTTACGAAAATCGGCGTTTTTATCCCAAGATTCTTTGGGTTAAGCGCACACCTGTTTTTACGTAGATCGTAGGCCGGGCTAACGTCTGTTCAAAACTTCGCGCAACCTGTTCAAAACCTGTTCAAAACTCGGCGTTTCCTGTTCAAAACCTGTTCAAAACTTTGCACAGCTTCCTATACAGTGTGTCTAAAACCTGTGCAAAACTCTGTAATATCGCGCAATAATCGCGTTTCCTGTGCAAAACTCGGCGCTGCCTGTGCATAAGTGTGCAAACTGTTCAAAGTTTTGCACAGGAACCTGTTCAAAACTTTTTTCCCACATTTCCCACACAGAGGGCCAATTGGGGATATAATATGTTGATTTTGGGTATGGATTGGGAAATATATCCCACATTACGGGCGCATTACAGAGTTTTGCACAGTTTGAACAGGCCCTACTACTACTACGACTGCTATTCTTATTAGACTCCAGACCCGAAAAGATTCGTTTGAACAGCCGCGCGTCGTCGCGCTTCGTAGCGAATCATCTGGAACGGTGCTACACTATCGTTTGCCAGACGGATTCCTTAAGGGATGAACCGGACTCATGATGGAACAACCACTCGAACAGCGAGTGCGGGAACTCGAGAAAAAAATCGGCATTCTGACGCAGCTTGCAGAGATCAGCGCTTCGCTCAATTCCCAGCTTGACCTGAAAGTGCTGCTCAAGCGCATCATGGATGTGGCAGTGGAAATCACGACCTGCGAGGCCGCCTCCGTTTTACTCTGGAACAGCCGCAAGCAGCAGTTGGTCTTCGCGGCTTCGACGACGGTCAATGTGGATGACAGCGAATTGATCGGTACTTTCGTGCCGATGGACAGCATCGCCGGGCAAATCTTCCGCGAGAATCGCATCATCCAGGTGGATGACACCAGCCAGCATGACCTGCACTACGACAAGGTAGACGAGAACATCAGCTTCAAGACCCGTTCGCTGCTGGGTGTGCCGCTGACGTACAATGATCGCGTCATCGGCGTGCTGGAAGCGATCAACAAGCGGGAGATGCCCTGGACGCTCAATGATCGCAATTACCTGGGGATTCTCGCGGCACAGGCCGCTGTCGCCATCGAAGGGGCCAAGCTGGTGCAGGATTTGCGCCGCGTGAACGAAGAACTGAGCGAGGTCGATGCGCTCAAGAACAATTTCATCGCCATCGCCAGCCATGAACTGCGCACCCCGCTGGGTGTCATCATGGGCTATGCCAGCTTCTTACAAGAAGAAGAGAGCGACTCCGCTAAAGAACACGCTTCAAAAGTGCTGGAAAGCGCCCTCAAGCTGCGCAAGATCATCGAAGATATGGTCAATCTGCGCTATCTGAAGCAGAAAGCCTCCGACCTGCACCCGGATCTCATCAGCGTCAACACCCTGCTGAATGCGGTGAAGATGGAGTTATTCACGCTGATGGACTTGAGCGACTATCACTTCGTCTTCGATCTGCTGGACGATGATTTGCTGCTGCACGCGGATCAAGGGCGCTTGCAGATGGCACTCATCAACATCATGCACAACGCCATCAGCTTTACAGAAATGGGCGGCACCATCACCATGGAAGCGGATCGTCCTACGCCCCGCACAGTGGAGATTCGCATCAAAGACACGGGCAAGGGCATCCCGGAAGATCAACTGGAGAAAATCTTCGACGAGTTTTACCAGATCGAAGATCACATGACGCGGCATCATGGCGGCCTGGGGATTGGTCTGAGCATCGCGCGGGCCATTGTCAAGGCACATGATGGGCGCATCTGGGCAGAGAGCGCTGGTCTGGGCACAGGAGCCACTTTCATCGTCGCACTGCCGCTGCATTTCACCAACTAGCCAGCGGAGGTTTCCTTATGGCACACCGCAATCCGCGTGATCGGGCGAAGGTGCAGGAATGGGCGCGGGCGCTCTTCGCCAGCCGCAATTTCTACATCCTCGATACCGAGACGACCGGGATCGGCAAAGGCGATGAAATCGTCCAGATCGGCGTGATTGACAAGCACGGCGATGTCGTCCTGGATACGCTGGTAAAGCCCACGCAGCCCGTCCCACTGGGTGCGACGGAGGTTCACGGCCTGAATGATGCAATGCTGGCGCAGGCGCCGACATTCGCCGATGTCTACACGACGCTCTCGATGAAGCTGGCCGGTGCGCCCCTCGTCGCCTATAACATGGATTTCGACTGGCGCATGTTGAAGCAGACGACTGGCCTCTACAAGCTGCCGATGCTGCGCACGGGTGTGCGCCACTGCGCCATGAAGCAGTACGCAGCGTTCCGGGGAGTCTGGAATAACCGCCGCGGCAGCTATACCTGGCACAGCCTGAGCAAAGCCGCCGCGTATGAGAAAATCACCGTCATTGATGCCCACAGCGCGTTAGGCGATGTGCGCATGACTCTCAAGCTCATCGAGCGCATGGCGGCGGATGAGTAGCCCTGTCGCGTTCACCTAGAGCCGCGCGATCAGGTGCCAACCCACCAGCGCCAGCCCAACCGTCACCAACACCCCACACAGCGGCACGATATAGGGCACGAACCACTTCGGCAGGAAGATGTCGGCGATGAAGTCGTCCCCCGATGTGTCGCCATAGCGAGTGGCGAGTGCCGTCAGCGGGCAGCGAAAGCCGTTCAGGGCGTAGACGGCGGTTTCCAGCAGAGTCGCGATGATGGCGAGCCACAATAGCAGCGTCAACTGCCCGGTGAGGCCGCAGTAGAGCATATAGAGGATGCAGGCCGACATGAACAGAAACACCAGCGTATGCGCGAATTTCACGGCGAAGAGCACGATTCCCTCCCTCTGTTAGGTCGATTCTATGCCACAGCACCTATCCTGGGTGAGGGTTGGATGACTCGCACAATCATGAGGAATGGCACAGGCAGCCACTGCCCCTGACCTAACGAAATCGTTACCAATGTAGGTGCCTAACCAACCTTCACTGTGCGCTACAATAGGCACATAACGCACAGAAAAGAGATGCACCCATGTCCCAGAGCCGCGGCCGCATGGCGGCCAAGCTACATGTGATCCTCACCTTGCAGGGAGAGCGCGAAGGCCAGCAGACGTTGCAGGTCGCGCGCAGCCATCTGCTGCACGGCCTCAGCGATTTGCTGGCGCGGCTGGGTGGGGCGCAGGATTTGCACGGCGTGTCGATTCTGCTGGAGCCGGGAACGCTGATGCTGGAAGATGTGGCGGCGCTGCGCCCGGAATTGGTGCTGGCGGTGGCTGCCAACGGCGTCATCCAGCGCTTCCGCGTGAATCCCTGGTACGCGCAGCCGGAGCCGCTGCTGGCCGGGGGCGAGGCGCTGGTGCGTGACCTGACAATCGCCCGCCAGGATGCCGAGCAGCATGGGATTTCGCTGGCGCGGGTGGCGACGCTGCCTTCTGTGGTACAGTTCCCGGCACAGCTTCCGCAGATACTGGCGGGATTTCGCATCGCTGCGGTATTGCTGCCCCCCGGCGGTCAAAGCCTGGGATTGCCCTTCTGCTGGCAAGCACCGGATGGCAGCAGCGTCCTGGTCATCAGCCAGGAAGGCTCCCAAGAAGCGGCGGAGGCCATCGAGCGCCAGCGTGCTGCCCAGCCGGACGGCCCGTTCTTCTGGCTGCTGGATACATCCGGGGCGATTCCTTCGCTCGACTGGCTGGAAGAAGACCTCGCCCTGCCCGTGCAGTTCAGCGACCTGGAAGCCTACGTGGATGCCGTGCGTAGCAGCTTCCCGGATGAACTGCGTCCAGTGCTCAGCGGTGCCCTGCAAACCACGCTCAGCGCGGATGGAGCCTATGCCGCCACACGCATTCCCTTCAAGCAAGTTGTGATGCACCTGACCGATCGGTTGCTGTGGCAGGTGGAACCGTTGCTGGCGTTGGCGTTGGCGCACAGTGCGCTGCCCTACCCGGAAAACGAGCACGCCCTCTTGCAGCAAAGCTGGCGCTGGCTCTTGCAGAATCAGGCGCGAGCGTTGATCTCTGGCGCGGTCAGCGATGCGGCACAGGCTGATGCCGAACGACGCAACCAGCACATCGCCGAATATGCCGACTGGATTCTCTCTCGGGCGCTGACGGCGCTGCCGGGCCAGGGAAGCACGGGCGCAGTGGCGGACGCCGCCGAAACGCATCTCGTCGTCTGGAATGGGCAGGGGCAGCGCGTGACCCGCCCCGTGACGATGGCGCTGACCCTGCCGGAGAGTCGCTATCCGGCGGCCCTGCTGGCACCCAATGGTGAAGATGTCGATTTCTCCTGGGACAGCGCTTCGGGGCAGATTTCGTTCCTGGCGGATGTGCCCTCCGTCGGTTACAGCACCTATACGCTCAAGCTCTCGCGGACGCAGGATGTGAGCGGAATCACCGTCGAGCAGCGCACGGGGCAGTACATCAGCGGCGGTACAGCCAGCCTCTCCCTGGAAGATGGCGTGCTCAATTGGACGGCAGGCGAACAGACCTTCAGCGATTTGCTGCGCTACGATGACGGCGGTGATGCCGGGGACATCATGACCTATCGCCAGCCGAAACCGGATGTCATCGTGCCGGGGAGTGCCGTCGGGACGACGCGAGTGGAGAGCAGCGCCTGGGCAGAGCAGTTGCACTTCCAGCATCGGCTGCGCATCGCCCCCAGGTTACAGGATGGCGCTTCGCGGACGCGGGGGGTGCGCGTGCTGGATATTCAGACGACGGCGACTCTTTACCAGGAGCATCCCGGCCTGCACTTGCGCATCGCCTTCGACAACACCGCGCAGGATCACCGCCTGCGTGCCTATGTGCGTACGGGGCTGATGGCGAAGACGCTCTACACGGATGATGTCTACGGTTTGCGCAAGACGATCCTCCGCGAGAGAGACCTGCCGGGGGCGCTGCTGGTGCCCGGTATCCTGGCACTCTACGGGGAAGCGCGGGGCCTCGCGCTCTGTTCGCGGGTACCCGTGCAGGTGGAGCCGCTCGTGGAAGACGGACAGATCACGCTGGCAATCACCTTGCTGCGTGCGGTCGGCTGGTTGGATCGCGAGAGCGAACAGCCCACGGAAAGCGCCCAGGGAGCCGGGGAGCATGTCCTCGATTTCTGGCTGCTGCCATTGGGAGCGGAACCGCGTCCGGCGCACCTGCTGCAAGCCGCGCACAGCTTCCGCGCACCGCTGCTGCTGCGTCAATATCAGCAACCGCTCCAATACGAGAGCTACAGCTACATCCAGGTGCAGCACGCCTTGCTGCTGGCGTTGAAGCCAACTCGCCGCATGCCCGGCCTCATCGCCCGTTTGTTGAACCCCACTGACGAGGAACAGCAGGTGATTCTGTTGCATGGCGGCCTGGTGCGACAGGCACAACTGCTCAATCTGGCAGAAGAGCCGCTGGCGAGCTGCCCGGTGGTGGGCAATCGCGTCCTGCTGACGATGAAACCCCACCAGGTCGCGACTCTCTGGCTGGATGTGATGTGAGCATCGCCGTGCAGGGGCTTCGCCAGCGAGTGACAGACCCGCTGTCTACAAGGCCATGCCTTCGCTGGACGGTACACACCTAGCCTGAGCGCTCGATATCCTCCAGCCCGTCGACCAGTTCGCGATAGCCTTCGCCTTCGGCCTCGGCGTTGGCGACTTCGGACTGTGCATCCGGGAAGTGGATCGTATCGGCGGGGAGGTCGGTCTGCTCGTCTTCCGGTTGCTCGCTGCGCCTGGCTGCATTCAGCAGCGTGAAGAAGAAGCGTCCGCCCGGTTGCACCGAGTTCCCCGCTGCCCAGATTTTGCCGCCATGTGCGACGACGATGTGCTTGCAGATCGCCAATCCCAGCCCGCTGCCTTCGCCGCCGGAACGCGCCGGGTCAAGCTGGTAGAAGCGCTCGAAGATGCGTTCGCAGAGTTCATCCGGCACGCCGGGACCTTTGTCGAAGACGTGGATGATGACCTCTTCGCCCTCGGCGCGTGCCCCGATGGTGATGTCTGCGCCCACTGGTGACCACTTGATCGCATTGCTGATGAGGTTGATGAAAACCCGCTGGACGTGTTCGCGGTCGCAGAAGACGCGCAAATCCGCCGGAATCTGGTTGACGATTTGCAGCGATTTGTCTTCCAGGTTCTCCGAGAGGCGCTCCAACCCCTCGTCCAGGATGGGACTCAGCGGCTCATCGACCAGCTTCATGATGGCCTGCCCGGATTCGATCATGGAGAGGTAGAACAACTCCTCCACGACCCATTGCAGCGCTTCGGTCTCCTTGGCGATAGCATGCAGCGACTCAATACTCGCCTTGCGTTTCGGGCGGCTCTGTTCGTGGAAGAGGCTGTCGATGATCAGGCGAATTTTGTGAATGGGCGTGCGCAATTCGTGCGAGATGTTGGCGACCATATCACGCCGTGCCCGGTTCAGGCGCACCAACTGGGTCACATCTTGCAGGGCAATGCCGATGAAGACGTGCGGATCGTCGTATTTCATCACCTGAGCGCGCACGCGGAAGAAGCGCTTGTCGTAGACGAACTGATCTTCCAGGCTCTCGTCTTCGGTCAGGGCGCGTTCGACCACATCTTCCAGGTCGGGCGCGTCGATCAAATCGCGCAAGTTCTCGCCCAGCGGGTTGCGGTCGCCGAAGAAGCCATCGGCGCTCTTGTTGGCGGCGATGACCGTGTGCTGGTCATCCAGGACGAAGACATAATCATAAGCGACGTTGGAGATGGTGGCGAAGAGCGCTTTGCTCTGCGCTGAGTCGCGTTCGCGTGCTTCGATTTCGTCGCGCAGGCGGGCGGCGCGTGTGGCCTGGTCGTCCAATTGTGTCTGCAAGCGATCGCGTTCTGCTGTGAGCGTCTGCACTTGCTGGGTCAGTTCCAGGTGTGCGCTGTCTTTTTCCGCCATTTGCTGCTGCATGCGCGAGATGGTCTCTTCGCGCTGGCGGATGTCTTCGCGCTGTGTGGACAGCATCTGCTCCTGGTTGCGCAACAGTTCCTTACCATGCGCAACGGAGCGATTCTGGCGGTAGATCAGGTAGAGCATCAGGAGCGCAATCGCCCCCAACAGAAGATAGAGTAGTTCCATAGGCTGTGTCATCACCCCTCAAACCGATAGCCGACGCCGCGCACGGTGATGATGCGGCGTGGGCTGGATGGATCATCTTCGATTTTTTCTCGCAGCCAGCGGATGTGCACATCAACCGTGCGCTTATCCACGAAGTAATCATAGCCCCAGACTTTGGTCAGGATCAAATCGCGGGAGAGGACGGCGTTCTTATTGCGCATCAACTCCGCCAGCAGGTCGAATTCCTTGTTGCTGAGCTTGATCTCCGCCTCGCCTTTGAAGACGCGGCGTCCGGTCAGGTTCAGGCGCAAATCGCCGGACGAGAGTTCATCTTGCTGCATGGATGCCGCGCGCGGATCAATGCGGCGCAGCACCGCCCGTACACGCGCTAAGAATTCCCCCAGGCCGAAAGGCTTGACGACGTAATCATCCGCGCCGCTTTCCAGCCCGACGATCTTATCGACTTCGGTGCCGCGTGCAGTCAGCATGATGATCGGGATGCGGCTGATGGAGGCTTCGTTGCGCACCATGCGGCAGAGGCTCAACCCATCCAATCCCGGCAGCATGATGTCCAGTATGATCAAATCCGGTTTTTCAGCGCGTACCTTATCCCACCCCGTCTCGCCATCCATTGCGATGGAGACGTTGTACCCTTCGGCACGCAGCTTATCCGCCATGTTGTTCACGAGGGTCTGTTCATCTTCAATCAGGAGAATGCTTTCTTTGACCATACCACCCATCTCGCTGAGGCTAAACTCCGGTTAAAAGTAGCAAGTCCATAGTAAGCCCACGTTAAAGGTTTGACCAGTTTCATTAAGAAGCCGCCCTGAGGTTCAAAACAGCAGACGACGAAAGACCAGAACCTGCTGAAGCCACTGGCGTGGTTTTCCCATTCCACTTCTCACACAAAACAACAAGTACTGAGGTCAAGACAGATTAGAAGAGACTTCAGGAGAGGGCGGTGGTCTTTGTTCCAGGGCAGCCGCTGGTTTTCGAACCAGCCGCGGGGCGCTTCGCTGGCGTAGGGCAGCATCACCTCCCCCTTGCGTCCCCACTGTGTGGGGAAACCATGCTCCCCTTGTGCAGCGGCGGAAGAGGCGGCGGCGGCGGGCGATGAGGTAGGAGAAGTGCCCGTGTGCGCTCCCAGCACGCTTTCTCGCCAACTTCCACTTCATTCGGCGGGCGCGTTTGCTAAGATGGTACGGGTATACTACGATGAACTTTTCCGCAGACGAATCACGGTGGGCGATGGCACGGGTCTTTCTTTCAACGGTGATAGGCGTGGTCGTAGGAATCGGCCTGGGGTTGCTGATCGGCTGGGTGTTCGTCCCGGTCGAATACACGGACAGTCCGATGAGCGCCCTCGCGCCGCGCTTCCAGGAGGAATACACACTGATGATCGGCGCTGGCTATGTGGTGGATCGAGATGCCAGCGCCGCTGTTGAGCGCCTCAGCCGCCTGGGGGTGGAGAACGTCCCGGCTTATGTGCAGGAACTCACCGAGCGCTACATCACCAACTCGCGCAATGTGGACGATATTCGCCTGTTAGTTGCCCTGTCGGAAGGGCTGGGACGCCTGACGCCGCCGATGGAGCGCTTCCGTGAACTGGGAGGCGATCAATGAGCAAAGCGACGCCACCGCCCCCGAATTACCTGCCAGAGCGCCCGCAATTCAGCAGCAGCAGCAAATACCAGCGCGGACGCTGGGGCATTTCCTGGTTCGGCCTCCTCATCGGGCTGGCGCTGGGGCTGGCAGGTGGCCTGACCTACGCCTGGGTGATTGCCCCGGTGCAGGAGACCGAGACGCGCCCCGCACAGCTTCGCGATGCTGACAAGGCGCATTACATGGTGGCAATAGCCCTCAGCTTCGCTTACGACAGCGATTTGCCGCTGGCGGTGGATCGGCTGGCGCAGCTTGAACTGGGCTTCGACCCGATTCAGGCAGTGGCGGATACGGCCTGCCGCCTCGCCAGCAGCGGCTATGTCGATAGCAACGCGGGCTTGCGTGCCGTGCGGGCGATGCGCACCTTCTATCAGTTGCAGGGGCGCACAGGCTGCGCGGATGAGTTGATCCCCGCGCCAGAGCAGGTGCCGCTGCAAGTCACCGTCGAAGTGCCGACTCCGACACCGACGCTGCCGCCGCCACCCACCAAGACCCCGCCGCCGCTGGATAGCAGCCCCACGCCCGATGATGTCGTGGTCGTGCCTACCACGCCCCCGCAGCGCACCTATGATGGCGCAGTGGCGAGCACGTTCTGTGATGTCGAGCGCTCAGGTGTGATCGAAGTGCGCGTGCTGGAGGCGGATCGCGTCACGGGCATCCCTGGTGAGCCGATCCGCGTGGAATGGGACGGCGGCGAGAGCCTCTTCTACAGCGGCCTCAAGCCGGAGCGCGGCGCAGGCTTCGCGGATTTCCAGATGGAAGCCGGGGGCAGCTATCTGGTCACCATGCCCGGCCTCAGCGACCCGCTGCCACAAGCCCTGGTGGCAGACCGCTGCTTCACCGAAGGCGGTGACGAGGCCCTCACGTCTTACCGCGTGGTCTTCGCACGCAGCGGCTAGCCCCCAGAATCGAGGCGTCCTCGCAGCATGAACACACGACGAGGACGCTGAGGAAGGGTATCAGGGAACCGCAGCCCACGAAGGGTAGCGGGCTGCGGGGTGGTTTCTAGCAGTAGGCTTACTCGGAAGCTTCTTGCTGCGCTTCATGTTCCGCGATGGCGGCCTGCACATCCAGCGCGATCAACTGATCGACCAGATCACGGAAGGCGGCTTCCGGGAAGGCGCCGGGCTGGCTGAAGACCAGGTGACCGTCTTTGAAGGCCATGATCGTCGGGATGCTGCGAATCTGGAATGCCTGCGAGAGGCCGGGGTTCTGGTCTGTATCGACCTTGGCGACGCGCAACTGCCCCGCGTACTCTGCCGCCAGCGTCTCCATAATGGGGGCGACCATGCGGCACGGCCCACACCATTCCGCCCAGAAATCGACCAGGACGGGCATTTCCTTGGAGTATTCGATGACCTGATCCTGGAAGTCGTTGTCCGTCACATGTACCGGGGTATTGTTCGCTTCAGTCATGTTGCTTGGCTCCTCTGCCGATTCTTTTTCAGTTGCTTCGGTTGTCGGTACGGGGCGGCGTTCTTTCGCCGTGTTCTGCAGCAGTTCGACGGACAGCACGACATCGCTGCCCCAGGGGCGCACGCGCCGTACCAGCGTTTCTTCGTCGAAATAGCCCACGAGAATGGGCTTTTCGCCCACCTGGAAGGTCTGCGCGAGCTGCGGGTTCTCTTCCGGGTTGGCCTGCGCGAAGAGCACATCCCTGGTCTCCGCCGCAGACTTCCTAAACTGCGTGGTGAAATCACCGCGCAATCCGTTGCCATTGGTCAGCAGGATCAACGCAGGCTGATCCCCGATTTCGCTTTGCCAGTTCGCATCTGTGAGGGTGCGAATCTCTGCCATGTTCTTTCTCTCCGTACACGATAGGCCTATTTTGGGCATCGCTGCCCAGGGTGGCATAAACGTCTGCAGAACGTGTCTTGCTTCACAGTTACGCGGACGCATCCACCCGGGCAACACTTACGTAGCTCTTTCCTCCAGGGTTCGCTTGGGGGTGCCATAAGTGGCGGTTATGGGAGCGTGGTTGTACCCGTGTTGCCCGTGTACCCGTGTAATGGAAGGGGCATGAGCGAACGTGCTCGATGACGACGTGCGTCATAGCCTGTCGGGGCGTGTTTGATCGCTGAGTGACGAACCCTGCCCTACAGAAAAGCCGCCCTGGACGGCAGGGTGCACGGTTGAAGCACTGGCTTGGATTTACGATTCCACGTTAAATGCGGCCTACGGGCATCTCACCGCAGACGAGGGGTCTCATGCCCCGCTGACTTCTGGGGTGGTTTCCGGGTCTGGCTCCGGCGCGAGGCCACCCGGAATCGGCACGCGGCAGTCATTCATGCGCGTGACGAAGGCTTCTTGCAGCAGTTCGTCGGGTTCATCGTTGGCGGGTAAATCTCCCGGCGCAACCATGCGATAGCCGGTTTCCAGCAGAGGGACGGCGTTGTTGCAGCTTCCCAGCAGAATCTCCATATTGGCGGCCCACCAGTACGTCCGCGCCCAGGGGGTGTCGTAATCCACCGCCGTCAGAAAGGCTTGCAGCGCTCCTTCCTGGTCATCCAGGCGATCCAGCGTGCGCCCGAGCATGTACAGGCAGAGGTAATTGTCTTCGTCCACGTCCACGCAATCTTCCAGCGGCCCCTGCGCCTGACCATATTCGCCCAGGTTGGTGAAGTTCACCACGCCCAGGGTATAGAGGACTTCTGTATTGTCGGGATCGCGCGAACGCGCCTCTTCCAGCACTTCGACCGCCTGGGAGACCTGATTGTATTCCGGTCGCACGAGGACGCGCGCCAGCCCGGTGGCGACGACACCCGCCAGCGCCGGATTCTGCTCGATGGCGAGGCTGTAGGCAGTCTCATAATCGCTGAGCGCCCCGGCAATATCCAGCAGATCGTTCTCGCGCACCAATCCGCGCACCCAGTAGCCTTCAAAGCGATCCGGATCAAGGGCGATAGCCTGCGTTGCGCGGCTGTCCGCCAGGGCACTGCGCCCCCCCTGCCAGTAGCTGTAAGCCAGGTAGGCCAGGGCTGCGGCATCATCGGGATTCAGGTCGAGCGCCTGCTGTGCGCTGACGATGCCTTCTTCGTAGTCCCCTTCCCAGCTATAGGCCAGCGAACGAGTCGCCCAGGCCGTCGCGCTGAAGGGATCGGCGGTCACGGTCTGTTCGGCATAGCTCAAGGCTTCTTCGCCGCCGCCGCGCGTGATGAGGCCGATGGTCATGCGTTGGTACACGCTGACCTCGTTAGGAGTCGACGGCAAAACCTGCTGGTAGTAGGTGATGGCTTCGGTCACATTGCCCCGGCTCCAGGCATTATCCCCATTGATGATGTTGGTGGAGGGATCGATGGTGGCAGTGGGTTCGGGTGCCTGCATGGTGGCGACTCGCGCCTCCGCCTCATCAACCAGACCCTGCACCACTGCATCCACCTGCGGCTGAATCGCGTCGCTGTTGCTGTAGATGAAGAGGCCGAATCCGATCAGGATCAGCAGCACGAAGATGAACAGCAAGCGCCTGCACGACAGCACACTGCGGCGCGGCGTGCTGCGATAGCGTTTGGGCGTGCGAATGTACATGGGCGGATTCACCCCCACTTGCGAACCGATTGCCACGTATTCTACAACAACGCCGCTGAGGGTCAGCCCTGCGTTTGGACTACGCGGTTATGGGGGCGCTGCAATCACGTTGTGCCGGGGAAATGCACCGTACCCCTACGAGAGGTGGCACAGGGGCGACCAGGGAGGCCGCCCCGCCGAAGACTTCGTGCAGTGATCGTGTTGCCAGGACTACTCGTCCAGGTACTCGAAGGGGTCGGGTTCGGGAGCGGGTTTGAAGAACATCGTCGCCAGGAAGACCACCGCGAAGCCGAATGCGAAGCCGATGACGTGTGCCCAATGCGCGACCGGGTCGGCATCGCCGCCTGCCCAGCCAATGCCGTTGAGCAAGTCACTGGCGAACCAGAAGACCAGGAAGAACAGCGCCGGAACCTTGAAGTTCATCATCGGAAGCACGGCGATGTTGACGTTCTTCATGGGGTAGAGGAACAGGAAGGCACCCATCACACCCGCGACCGCGCCGCTGGCGCCGACCAGCAAGCCATCCGTCGCTGTGTTGCAGACCACGCCGCCGAAGAGAGTGTGCCCGACGATGGCCATGTAGCCCGCCGCAACGTAGAAAACCAGGAACCAGACGCGCCCGAAATACTGTTCCACCTTGCGCCCGAAGACCCAGAGGAACCACATATTGCCCAGAATGTGCGCGATGCCCGCGTGCAAGAACATACTCGCCAGCCCGGTCAGCGCCAGGTGCGGCAGCGGATCCGTGCCCACTTTGCAGACGTTGAAGGTCACCTGCGACAGAATCTGCAAGAAGCCTTCCTGCCCCTGCGCACGCAAGAGCACTTCTTCCACGATGTAGATCGCGACATTCAGCGTAATCACGAAGATTGTCAAATAGGCGGGGTAGCGTTCACGTCCCGCCGTACCCATTGGAAAGAGCATCGTAGTGTTTACCCGTATGACTAGTCGTCCAGATGTTCAAAAGCATCTGCTTCGGGCGCGGGTTTGAAGAACGCCGTCCACAGGAAAATGACAATGAAGCCCAGCACGAACCCGCCAATTTCATCCCAGACGGGCGCGAAATTGCCGCTGAGGGGGCCTTCGCCCTCTTGCAGGAATTGCAGCCCCAGGTAGGCCACGGCGAAGAAGAACGCCGGGAAGTCGAAGCGGCGGAAGAACAGCGGCTGCAAGAGCGTTTCGATGCGGCGTGTGGGATACAGGAAGACGAAGGCCGCAATCACCCCGGCAATCGCGCTGTTGGGTCCCACCAGCGGATCACAACTGCCGCCGTTCAGCAGCGCACTGACGAGATAGCCGCCGATGCCCATGAAGACGTAAAACGATAGGAAACGTCGGCTGCCCATGAATTTTTCTACCGACGGCGCGAAAATCCACAGGAACATGAAATTGACCAGCATCCCCAGGAAGTCCGTCGTCATGAAGAGGGCGCGTACGCCATCCACCGCAATCTCGCTCAGAGGCTGCTGCCCCACTTCGCAGGGGACGAAGGCATAATCGCTCAGATAGGACTCAATCGGCTGCCCGCCCCCCAGGGTCAGCGCCACTTCCCAGAAGAAGACCAGCAGCATCACCACCGTCACGAAGAAGGTGATGTAGGGGCGAAAATCATCTTTGCCAACAACGCGAAACGGAATCATAGGAAACCAACACTTTCCACTTAGACTACTTCAAGGCTAGCACAAATCGAATTAAATGCGCAATAGACGGCAGATGAGCGCAGCGGGGGGGAGCTAGTGAGGGATGGCATTTCCCTTGCGCAGCGGGGGGAGCTAGAGGGGGATGTGCTGTACTATGCCTGTGCTATGGATGAGTAGCGCGAAAGGTTCCCACGCCCTCGGCGCGTCCGGGTGGTATCGCAACCGCTTTGATCAGCAACTTAACGAGGGGATAAGTACATGCAATATGATGCCATCATCATTGGGACGGGTCAGGCCGGGCCGAGCCTGGCGGCTTTCTTCGCCGGGGAGGGGCAGCACGTCGCGTTGATTGAGGGAGCGCGGCTGGGAGGGTCCTGCGTGAACTACGGCTGCACACCGACCAAGACCATGCGTGCCAGTGCCCGCAACGCCTTCCAGGCGCGGCGCTCTGCCGAATACGGCATCCACACCGGAGCCGTCAGCGTCGATTTTGCGGCGGTGATGGCGCGTAAAGACCGCGTGGTGAACAACTCTCGTGATGGACTCACGGGGTGGCTGGAAAGCGTCGAGAATCTGGACATCATTCGCGGCTGGGCTTCCTTCGCCGGGAAAGAAAACGGGCACTTCCAGGTGGAAGTCAACGGCGAAATTCACGAGGCTGAGCGCGTCTACCTGAATACGGGAACCAGCGCACGCATCTTGCCGATTGATGGCCTGGAAGATGTCGATTATCTGACCAACGTCTCGCTGATGGATCTGGACGAACTGCCGCAGCACCTCATCATCCTGGGGGGCAGCTACATCGGCCTGGAAATGGGGCAGATTTTCCGCCGACTGGGCAGTGAAGTGACCATCATTGAGTACAATGACCGCGTGGCGGCACGCGAAGATGAAGACGTGACCGCCGAGGTGGAGCGTGTCTTCCGCGAAGAAGGGGTGACGCTGCTCACCGGGCACAAAGCCGCGCATGTCACACCGTCTGATGATGGGCTGATCACCGTGACTGCCGAAGCGGTCAACGGCGGACGAGAGACGGTCGTCACGGGCAGTCATCTGCTGCTGGCGACGGGGCGTGTGCCCAATACCGAACGGCTGAACCTGGACGCGGTGGGCGTGGAGACGGATAATCGGGGTTTTGTGCCCACCAATGGCAAGCTAGAGACCAACGTCCCCGGCATCTGGGCGCTGGGAGACATCAACAAGCGCGGGGCCTTCACGCATACATCCGTCCACGATTACGAAATCGTGCGCGATAACTGGCAGGGAATGGATCGCAGCGCGGATGATCGCAATATGGCCTATGCCATGTACATCGATCCGCCGCTGGGGCGCGTGGGCATGAGCGAGCACCAGGCCCGCGAATCCGGGCGCAGCGTGCTGGGCATGACCCACTACATGAAGGATGTCAGCCGCGCCAAGGAAGACGGCGAAACCAATGGCGTGGTCAAGCTGTTGGTTGATGCGGATACAGAGGAGTTTTTGGGTGCGTGCATTTTCGGGATGCAGGGTGATGATGTGGTGCAGGTCGTCAGCAATTACATGGCGACCGGGGCATCCTACAAGCACATGATGCGTGCCCTGCCCATTCACCCGACAATCTCGGAATTTTTCCCGACCTGGTTGGGCAAGCTGGAACCGCTGACGTAAGAACAGGGCGTTCAACCCCCTTCTAACGCTCCCTGCTGCACATTGCACAGGGCAGGGCACAGGGCAGGCGCAGGAGGGGGCTTGACCCTGCACAGAACAACGACAACGACGTGACGGACAAAAGGATAGAAGAACGATGCGCATTGTATTCCTGGGCGATAGCCTGACCTGGGGTGGTTATGGCGGTAATTTCGTGGATCATGTCGCCGATGCCCTGCCCCAACATCAGATCATCAACGCTGGCGTCGGTGGCGATACCGTCGTCAACCTGCTGCGGCGGCTGGATGACGTACTGGATGAGCATGAGCCGGACGCTGTTTTCGTCATGGTCGGCGGCAACGACGCGACTTCCTATACCATGCCCCAGACGCGCGGCTATTACCGCAAAGCCAAGAAACTGGATGGTGGGATGGTCACGCCGGAGCAGTTCGAAGCGACCTACCGTGAACTGCTCTTGCAGCTTCAGATCAATCTGGTTCATGCGCTGGTGGGGCTGGCACCCACCGAATACAGCCGTAAACTGGTTGCCGCCAAGCACGCCTACAACCAGCGTACCCGCCGCGTCGCTGAGGCGCTCAACATCCCCGTGCTGGATCTGGATACGCGCTTCAGCCCCGCGAACCCCATTGAACGCGACCCGGTGGACATCGGCTTCATCCAGCAGATTGGGGCACGTGCCAGCAAGGGTTGGAACGACTATGAAGCGGAACGGCAGCAGTGGGGCTATACCTACACCTTCGACGGCATGCACCTGATGCCGGAAGCGGCGCGGCAGGTCGCGCGGGAGATCGTGCCCTTCTTGCGCGAACACCTGGGCTAAGTGTTCGGTCCGCAGCACACTGTTGCAAACCTCCCCTGCAATGGATGCAGCGCGCAGCCGTTGCAGAAAGCGGAACAAGCGAGGGCAAACCTTGAAGTCTTAATGCAGGAATGCCCTCACATCAACTGAAATCTCTATAGCGCTTTGTTATGAAAAGTGTTATAGTGTGTACGCGAGTTGGGGTAAAATCCCATCTCGTGAATGTAATAATGGATATGCGCTAGTCCCCGGCGAGAAGACGGAAGTTTGCGTGACCAACATCCCCACATCGCGTGGTAACCCTCCGCAAATCACCTGGCTGCTCACGACATGTACGGCACCGCACCTGGCCTTTTTCGGCGCAGGTTGTCGCTGTATGGCGGCTATTGCATCTCCAGAGTCCATAATAGGAGCAAGTAACAATGTCAGATCGTAAACAGGGCACCGTGAAGTGGTTCAACGCCGAAAAGGGCTATGGTTTCATCGCCCAGGAAGATGGCAACGACCTCTTCGTCCACTATTCCGAGATTCAGGGCACCGGCTACCGCACGCTCGAAGAAGGTGCGCAGGTCGAATTTGAAGTCACCCAGGGTCGGAAGGGTCTCCAGGCCAGTTCTGTTTCCGTCGTGAAGTGAGCACCACGCTAAATCTTCGCCAATGATCCGCCCCCAATGTCGGGGGCGGTTTTTATTTCCGCTGGCTGCGCACATCCTGACAAATCCCTGATATTTCGCCACTACTATCAATACTTCGTAACATGGTCATCATCTTGCGTTTAGGTTCGCCTGCTATAACGAATGTGCACACCATATAGAACAAGGATGGGGGTTCCCAAAGATGCCGATCCAACGGCGACACTTCCTGGTGCGGGAAGTGCAAGATGACTATCAATTGCGAGAACTGGATGCGACCATCGCCCAGGCCATTCACCAGGTCGGGACGACGATGGGGCTGTGTACGTCGGTGCAGGAATGTCACTGGACGTTCTACTTCATGAACAGCAATATCTCTCCCAGGGAAGCGGATACGGTCGCCGCCCGGCTGGCGCAGGAATTTCAGGAAGGCAAGCGGCGCTGAAGGCGGGAGGCGCGAGCCGCTGCGTCTCCCCTGTATCTCTTTTCTCCCAGATTCGGTATCATACGGGATGTTTGCCTTACCACTGACCCTTCCCGTAGCCGATGATCCGACACTTGAGTGCATTGAGCCATACGTTCGAACGCATCTTCAATGACCCGCTGCGCCGCCTGGGGCTGTCCATCGCGCTGTTGGTGCTGCTGAACCTCTTCGGCACGCTGATGTACATGCTCCTGGAAGTTTGGGATTTTGTCGATGCGCTCTACATGACCGTCATCACCATTGCGACGGTGGGCTTTGGCGAAGTGCGCGGCGGCCTGACGACTGAAGGCCGTATTTTCACGATCATCTTGATTTACCTGGGGGTCGGGCTGGCGACAACGGCGATTTCCAACGCGGTGAGCCTGGCGTTGGGGCCGCTGCTGTGGGATTCGCTGCAAAAGAGGAGAATACGCAGCATGATCGACAAGACGAAAGACCATTATATCGTCTGCGGATATGGGCGCATGGGGGCGCAGATTGTGCGCGATTTGCGGGCGCGCGATGAATCCTTCGTCGTGGTGGACGCCAACCCGGAAATCGAACCCATCTTGCAAGAGGAGAAGATTCTCTACATCCTGGATGACGCCACCGATGACAGCGTTCTGGAAGCCGCCGGGATCGAGCGGGCGCGGGGCGTGGTGGCGGCGCTCGGCAGCGATCCGGCAAATCTGATGACGGTGCTCACCGCGCGGGAATTGAATCCCCGGCTCTTCATCGTGGCGCGGGTTGTGCGCCCGGAAAGCGAGAGCAAGCTGCGCCGCGCAGGTGCCAACCGCGTCATCAACCCCTACCAGATTGGCGGACACCGCATCGCGCTCTCGCTGCTGCGCCCTGCCGTGCACGATTTCATGGATCACATCTTCCACTTCGGCGAAGGACGAGAGATCGACATCGGGCAGGTACATGTCTCGCCGGGGTCAGTCTACGATGGCAAGACCGTCGCTGCGAGCGGCCTGCGCGATGACCACAACGTGACCATCCTCGCCATCCGCGAACCCAGCGGGCAGATCAGCATCACGCCCAATCCCTCTACGGTGATTCAGCCGCACGCGGAGCTGATCATCATCGGCCCGCCGCAGGCCATCTACCGCCTGGAACGGCAGCACGCAAAGCGCTGAGTCCTGGCTGCGTCAGGTCGTCGTCTGCTGCCCATAGACATCGCGGCGCACATCTTCAAAGATCGGGATGCGACCGCGCACATCCGGCACCAGTGCCAGTTCAATCTGCGCCGTGAGCAGTTCGGGCGTTTCGCCGCCTTCTACCAGCACTTCGCCCCAGGGATCAACGATCATGCTGTGCCCGCCCATGACCGTCTCGCCAGCGGCTCCGGCAGCATTGCAGGCCACCACATAGCACTGATTCTCGATGGCGCGTGCGATCAGCAGGGCACGCCAGTGTTGCACACGGGCCAGCGGCCATTCCGCCGGGATGATGAAAAGCTGTGCTCCGGCATCAATGGCGTATTGGCGGAATAACTCCGGGAAGCGCAAATCGTAGCAAATCGCCATGCCCGCCTTGCCCCAGGGTAAGTCGAGAGTCAGGGGTGCCTGCCCCGGCTGCAAGTAGAGATGTTCGTCGAAGAGGCGAAAGAGGTGCAGCTTGCGGTAGACGCCCAGCAGCGCCCCGTCGGCGTCGAAGAAGGCCGCGCTGTTGGTGGCGTCTGCCCCGTCTTTTTCCAGCACCGAGCCGACCAGGGCCATCCCGCGTTCGGCAGCGGCGGCGCTCATCTCCTCGAAGATTCCGGCTCCCAGCGCACTGGCGTGCTGCTGCGCCTGTTCCAGCACATAGCCTGTTGACCACAATTCCGGGAAGACCACCAGTTCCGACTGGCGCTCAGCGGCCTCGTCCAGCATCTGGCGGAAGTTCTCGCGGTTGCGGTCGGTCTCGCCGGGGAAAATCTGCATCTGTGCGAGGCTGATGGTCAGGGTTGTCATCGCTCATTCACCTTTGGTTCTCGTTGTAACAAACTGTAGTAAGCAACTGTCGCCGTCCGTGTCGGCGTCGTGCACCCCCCCACAGCCCCTGTGCCGATGCACCTGTAGGGCGCTGCCAGTTTGCGCCTGGCACCATGGGGGATGATTCCCGCGCTCAGTCCCCTGCCAGGGCGGTGGCAGGGGGTTCGCCGTAGCGGCTGTCCTTGAACTGCGTCTCGTACAGTTCGGCGTAGAGACCGCCCTCTTCCAGCAGTTCAACGTGCGTGCCGCGCTCTACGATTTCGCCGCGATCCAGCACCAGGATCAAATCCGCCGCCAGAATCGTGCTCAGGCGATGGGCGATCACGATGCTGGTGCGCCCTTCCTGCACGCGCCCCAGCGCTTCCTGGATTAGCGCCTCGGATTGGCTGTCCAGGCTGCTGGTCGCCTCGTCCAGCACCAGCAAACGCGGGTCTTTGAGGATCACACGGGCGATGGCGACGCGCTGCTTCTCGCCCCCGCTGAGCCGGTAGCCGCGTTCGCCCACAACCGTATCGTAGCCATCGGGCAGCCCGGCGATGAAGTCGTGGATGTTGGCCGCCTTGCAAGCCGCTTCGATCTCTTCCTGCGTTGCGTCGGGTTTGGCGTAGAGCAGATTGACGCGGATCGTATCGTGGAAGAGGTAGGTCTCCTGCGTCACCATGCCGATGTGGTCGCTCAGGCTGCTGAGGGTCAGATCGCGCAGGTCGTGCCCATCAAGCCGGATGCGCCCTTCTTCCGGGTCGTACAGGCGTGGAATCAGGTAGGTCATGGTGGTTTTGCCCGCGCCGCTGGGGCCGACCAGGGCCACCAACTGCCCCGGCTCAATGTGGAAGTCGATGCCCTTCAGCGCTTTTTCGCGGGCCTGCGAACGGGCGGGTGTGCCCTTCTGCTGCCCGCCTTCGCCAGAGAGCGCACCGACCGTATCATTTTTGCCCATGCGTTCCACATCGCTCAGCAGCAGCCCGTCATCCACGTGATAGCTGAAGCTGACCTGCTCGAAGGCCAGTTTGCCGCGCACCGTCTCCAGGTGCGTCGCGTCTTCTTTTTCGGTGATGTCCAGCGGCAAGTCCATGATCTCGAAGACGCGCTCGAAGCTCACAACCGAGGTCGCGAAATCGACGGGGGCAGTGGTCAGGGCTTGCAGTGGCGTATAGAGCTGCGTCAGATAGGTGCCGAAGGCGACAATCGTGCCGACGGTGAAGCCGCCATTGAGGACGAAATGCCCGCCGACCCAGTAGACCAGCGCTGTGCCGACCACGCCGACCAGGCTGATGAGCACGAAGAACTGGCTGCCGATCACTGCGCGCCGGATGCCCGCATCGCGCACGGCCTCGGCGCGTTCGTCGAAGCGGTTGATCTCGTTCTGGGCGCGCCCGAAGAGCTTCACCAGCAGCGCCCCGCTGATATTGAGCGTTTCGTTCATCATGGCGTTCATCTGGGCATCGTGCTGCATCTGTACGCGCACGATCTCGCGCAGCCGCCGCCCCAGCCGGATCGCAATCCACATGAAGAGCGGGAACACCGCCACACCGATCAGCGTCAGCCGCCATTCCAGCGCCAGCATCACCCCCAGCGTCAGCACCACCGTGACGAAATTGGTGATGATGCTGACGATGGTGTTGCTGATGGCGTTCTGTGCGCCGACGACATCGTTGTTCATGCGGCTCATCAATTCGCCCGTGCGTGTATTGGTGTAGAAGCGCAGGGACATGCGCTGCAAATGTGTGTAGAGCGCCACGCGCAAATCGTAGATCACGCCCTCGCCGACGGCGGCGTTCAGTTCACGCTGCACCACGCGCATCAGGCCGCTGACGATTGGAATCAGCACCAGCCCCAGGGCCAGCACGTTCAGGCGGCTGCGGTCGCCGAAGAAATCGCCGTTCTGCGTCAGCACATTGTCGATCAACTCGCGGAAGATCAGCGGCGTCAGCAGGCCGAGTCCGGTTGTCAACAGGATGATGGCCATGATCGCCATGATCCGACGCCAGTAGGGGCGGGCATAGGCGAAGACGCGCATCAGCAGTGCCCGTGATAATTGGGGTTTTTCTTTCTCATCATTGCGGATGAAGCTGAACCAGCCACCCGCGCCAGGGCCTCTCATCATCTGAGGGATTGCCTCCTCCAGCGTGGTCGTCGTTCGTTGCGAATCATAGCATACTGGAAAAGTGCCGATAGAACATCCTGCGCTTGTGGGCAGGGGCAACTGGCGCAATGGACGGCGCGTATGCCCCTGTGCAGATCGTCGTCGCTTCACCCCCTGCGCGTTGCCTGTGCGTCATGGGAAGCGCACGCGTGCGGCAGTATAATCAGGGCAGTTCGTCCATTGTTCCATCCGGAGGTTCAACCCCATGACCCGACTCTTCCTCGCCCTGACCTGGCTGCTGCTCGGCGGCATCTTCGTCGGGGTCGCCCAGGAGGGCACCTTCACCGAACCTGACGAGAGCGGGCGCATCTTCGCCCTCAGCAGCGCCAACGAGACGCTCGCCCTGGCGGAACTGGTCGAATTTCCGCTTCCGGCGGGCACAATTGACGTAGACTGGAACCCCGTCGATTCCCGGCGTTGGGCGCGGGTGGATGCGTTCGGCCTGCTGCGCTTCGTTGACCCCAACGCCACCCGGATCGCCGAGGGCGTCTACACCTTCTCGCCCTTCTTCGATGGCTACACCGTCAATGAGCAGAACCCGGCGAGCAACAAGCTCTTCGTGCGCCAGGTAGAATGGTCACCCGATGGCGAAATGCTGGCCTTCCGCATCCGGAACGAAGCCGAGCCGGATGCCAGCCAGGGACTCTGGTTCTGGCAGCCGCTGCGCGAACTGGCAACCGATCCCTCGTACCAGCTCATGGGGCACTGCCCGCCCTTCTGCTCCATGTTCGGCGTGCCGGAAGACAGCGCCGGGTGGCGCACCCGCGACCTGGAATGGTCGAGCGATAATCAGTCGATCCTGGTGACGGCGGATTTGCTCAGCGAGGGGCGACGCGCCCTGGATGTGCGCCGCGCGGAACGCGATCCGCAGCGTTTGCAACTGGAGACTCCGCCCAACTTCCTGCGCTATGACTACGGACATTGGGCACAAGATGGACAGGCCATCGTCGTCAGCGGGAACAGCCCGCAGAACGAAGTCGTTTTCGGCCTGATTGAACGCACAGGCCAGGCCATTGAGGTGATTCCGGCGGCGGAAATCGGCATGGCCTGGGTGCAGGATGCCGTGCAGACGCCCGATGGCGATTTGCTCATGCTGGGATCGTCGGACGGTGTGCGTGCGCCGCTGCGCATCGTGAATGGCGAGGGCGAAGCGTTGACGGCCCCCATCGGTGAGTCGGCTCCGCTGCATGTCGAGTGGAGTCCGGCAGTGGATGCGGTGCTGGTACGCACGGCGGAGGGCACCTACGTCGCCCAGGTGGATGGCACCGTAACCGACCTGACGACGATCATCGACAACAGCCCCAACATCGACTGGGTGCAGGGAGCGCTACCCACGACTCTGCCGCAGATTCCGCTGCCGGAACCGAGCGCCACCGCCGAAGACATCGAAGCTGAAGCGACCGACGACTCCCCCGCGCAGGCCATCACCGCCGAGGCACCGCCCCCGGTCTACGGCGTGGGGCAGATTCTGGTGCTGACCGAAGGCACGCTGGATATTTACAGCGAACCCGCCGGCGACGCAGAAATCGTGGGGGTACTGCTGCCGGGAGATGAATTGATCGTCACGGCTGGCCCGGTGCAGTCCGGCGATGTGACCTGGTACCGCGTGCAGACATTGACCTACACTGGCTGGATTCGCAACCTGCGCGGGTTAATCGCGGCGGAGTAGCGGATCGCAAGACTCGCAGGCGGCGGATGGCTTCGGCGGCAAGCCAGTCCGCCGTCTTGTTTAACAAGGTGGTTCTTCTGGCCTGTCCTGGCCGCAAAACTCGTCGTTTTGTGTGAGAAGTGCAATGGTGAATCCACGCCAGTGGCTTCTCCCGCTGGCTGAGGTTGCCCGTGTGTTCTCGGATTCTCATGCGATGGAGCCGGGTTCTACGGACTCGGCTCCGCACATGAGGGCAGCAGGCCGTAGTCGCGCTGCCAGTCTTCGCCGTAGAAGGTCAGGTATTCGCTGACATGCGCCGACCAGTAGTCGTTGTTGTGTTCCCCGGTGGGGTAGACGCGGTATTCGTGCGGGATGTCGCGCTCGGTCAGGCGACTGCTGAAGGTCTGCTGGCTCGGCCCCGATGAATCGCCCGCGCCGTTATCCAGCCACATGCGCAGGTCAGCCTCCTGCACGAAGGACGAATTGAGCGCCAGTTCCAGCGGGGAAAAAGCCGCCGGGACTTCGCCGAGCGCTTCCGGGAAGTAGGCGCTGTGCCCCCCCACGATGCCGAAAACATCCGGGTGACGCATCGCCACGCTGTACGCCCAGAATCCGCCGCGTGAGATGCCGCCGATGGCGCGGTGTTGGCGGTTGCTGATCGTGCAGAAGTCGCGTTCGATAGCGGGAATCATCTCTTCCAGGATGACCGTCTCGTAGGATGGTTCGGGCGGGAAGGCGTTGACCTGCCCAATCTGCCCCATATAGGGCATCACCAGGATCATCGGCGGCAGCGCCCCGATGCGAATGCCCTGATCCAGCGCCTCGTGGATGCCCAGGTCTTCCCACTGCTCTTCGCGATAGCTGAGTCCGTGTAGCAGATACACCACCGGGTAACGCCGCTGCACCTCCCCAATGCGCGTGAAGTAGCAGGGCGGTACGTAGACGCGGTAGCGCAGGTTTTCGCCCGCGATGGCGCTGCGGTTGTCGTCGAAGTCGATGAATTCGCCCGCTTCCTGCTCGCAAGGAAAGGGCGTGGGCGATGGCGTGAAGAGCGTCGGTGACGGAGCCGGGGTCGGCGTGCGCGTAGGGGTCATCGTCGCGCTAGGGATCGGCGTCCGGGTCGGTTCGCCCGTGATGACGACAGCGACGGGAGTCGGGTTGTAGGCCAGGGGTTCACAGCCCATGAACACCAGCGCCACAGCGAAGAGCGCAAACCACAGCAGAAACTTGAATCGCATCACAGGGGTATCACATTCGCAGCTCGTCTGTACAAAGTCGCCGCATTATAGTGTGTCCGCCCCGCTTTGGGGATGGGAGGTTAGGGGCGGGGCATGGCGGGGAAGTGCCAGCCCCTATTCCGCCGGGACAATCCGCAGCGCACCACCGCTGACATCCACGCGGTAGGTCACCTGAATCGCGGCGTTGTCGAACTGGCGGGCGATCAGCACGTAATCATCGCCGCCCAGTTCCACCCGGTAGCGCAGATCATCGTAGGTCTGTCCGGCGACGGGTTCGCGGTTGCGGCTGCGGGCGATCAAGAAGCGCGCGCCAACCGCTTCTGGCACGGTCACCGTCAGGCTGCCATCGCGGATCGTCCAGATGCCGGGGCGTTCCTGCACGCTGGGCGAGAGCGGTTGATAGGCGGGGAGCGTCACCAGGGCGTCACCGCTTGCCAGCGTCAGATCGAGTCGTTCCAGGTTGAGTGCCGCCATATCGAAATTCGCCGTGCCGCGATCCCCCTCGAAGGCCATACCCAGGGCGAGGTCGCGCGGAATCTGCAAGCGCAAATCCGCCCGTCCGACGGCATCCAACGCCGGGAAGTCGCTGGCGTAGGTCTCGATGATGCGAAACGTCGCCAGGCTGCCGCTCTCTTCGTAGAGCAGTTCCAGGGTGCTGTTGCTCCCTCCCACGAACTCGCCGCGAATCACGCGCTCGTCCTCATCCAGCACGGAGACAACAACATCTGTATCCAGGGTGCGCAGGTCGATTTGCAGCGTGGTCACTTCCGGCGAAATCGCTGCCAGGTCGTGCTCGTCCTGGTTGGGCGCGATGATGGCGACTTGATTTTCGGTGCGCTTCTGATCGAGGCGGCTGTTATAGGCGAAGGACGCCGCGCCGACGATCAACACAGCGCTCAAGCCCAGGGCGACCAGGCCGCTCACGCGATGCACCCGATACCGCAGCAGGGTATCCAGGCCGACCAGCACCAGCAGCGCAGGCCAGGAACGGCGGGCGATGTCGATCAGTCCGGCGGGCAGCGCGTCCAACGTCCCCAGCAGCACGATCACCGCCGCCGCCAGGAATCCCAGCCCGACCGCGAGGCTGCCCCCGCGAAATTGCTTGACGAAGAAAACCAGTGTGATTCCCAGCAGCCCCAGCGCCCAATACAACTCTACACCGATGCTGTCACGCGCAAACCAGCCACCGATCACCGCGACTGCCGCCAGCAGCGCGAACAGCGTCCGCAGCAAGTTGGGACTCTGGCGCTGCGTCGGCGATTGCAGCGGCAGCATCCACCACAGCAGCAGATAGGCCAGCGCCCCCGCCCCCTGCGTGACCACCGCCAGCGTGAGGAAGACGACTCGCCAGACCCAGGGGTTCAACGGCGTGCTGCGCCCCAAACCCGCGCAAACACCGCCCAGTAATCGGTTCGTGAAACTGCGGAACATAGCCGGAATTTTCGCTCAGGTGTCAATGAATCAGATGGGATGTGCCGTAACTCGTCCACATCCGCATCTTCCACTATAGCCGAGGGTGCCAACCGGGGCAATGGGCGCGGGCGCTCCCCCAGCATCGAGTGGGGGCATCAGCGGCGGCTGCGCAATTCGCCATCGTCGCCGAGCAGTTCTTCGTAGAGCATCTCCTCGCTGAGCGACCCTTCGCCCAAACGGCGGCGCAGGCGGATCAGTTCCTCATCACTGAGGTTGCGCAGCACGGCGTCCAGCTCATCGCGTTTGCGCTTGCCGAACATATCTTCCGAGACGGAAACGGACGATTGCTTGTTCAAGGAGCCATCGCCCCAGTTCCAGATGAAGCCCGAGACCAGCACCCCCGCACCCAGCAGGAAGAGCAGCACTGGAACAATCGTCCCACCCAGGTTGCCGAAGATGGTGACGATGATGACCGTCAGCATCAAAGCCACCCAGATGAAGCGCGTCAGTTCAATTCGTTGATTATCTCGCATTGACCCATTCTCCGTCATTCCCCACGAGTTTGTACTGCAACAGTTCGTCGTCGATCTCACCCTCGCTCAGGCGCTGCCGCAAACGAAGCAGGTCATCGTCGCTCAAGTCGCGCAGCACGGCATCCAGCCGGTCGCGCTTGCGCTTCTCTTCCGACTGCTCTTCCCCCACGCTGCGATCTTCACGGTACATCCGCCAGATGAGGCCCATGCCCGTCAATATCGGAATCACCGTCACCAGGGCGAGGGCGAAGAACCAGCCATCCATCATGTTGTTCTGGGCGATCACCAGGAAGGCCAGATAGACGAACCACATCAAGAACAACATCAATGCCTTGAAATTGCTTTTGTTCATCATTATCGTGTTTCTCCGTTTCTCGATAAGCCGCGAGATTGCGGTTTGGGTTTGAGTCACTCGCTCAGGACATCAGGCTGCGAACCAGGGCGGGTGTGATTGATCATGCGCCGCTGACCGGGATTCTGTGCCGGACAAGCGGGCAGGCAGCAGCCGTGTAAGCACCGCCGCGCCGTCAGCGTTCGTTGAGTAGCTGGTCGCCCTCTTCCCCCAACAACTCGCGCCCCAACAATTCGCGATAGAGGGCATCGTAGTTGACCTCGCCTTCTTTCAGGCGGCGGCGCAGCGTATACAATTCGTCGTCGCTCAACTCGCGCAGCACTGCGTCGATGCGGTCGCGTTTGCGCTTTTCGATGTCGGTTGCTTCGGCGTCATAGCCGGACGCACGCTGGCGTCGTTCGGCCTTGCTGAGCCAGAAGAAGAAGGGCAACGTCGCCGCCGTCAGCAGCAGCGCGATGACAACGGGGAAGAACAGCCAGCGGCGCATGACGAAGACAACCATTGCAGCGATGATGAACAGCAGCACGATCCAGAGTACGCGCGTCAGGTCAAATTTGCTTCTCATTATAAAATTCTCCGTCATCGCCCACTAATTCGCGGTAGAGCACGTCGTCGTTGATCTCGCCTGTGCTCAGGCGCTGGCGCAGCCGCACCAGGTCAGCGTCGCTCAATTCCCGCAGCACGGCATCCAGCCGGTCGCGTTTGCGCTTCTCTTCGTCGCTGACGGCATCGCGCGATCTCGCGCTGGCATCATGCGTCGTGGCAACCGGGCGCGTGCGGTAGAAGCGCCCCTTGCCGAAGTCTACCTCATCCATCCAGACCACCGCGAAGATGGCGAATGTCCCGTACAGCAGCATCGGCGTGATGACCGTCGCGAGCACCCAGTTGAGGCTCAACAAATAGAAAATCATGCCCATCGTCAACAACCAGAGCACGATGCTGGTGAAACTCCGTGCGATCATCGCTTTATCCTATGGCTAAACCCGGCACGAACGCCCCTTGATCTCGTCAATAATTACGCGCTAGCTGCCAAAACGTTGCATTGATGTACAGTTTTGCAAGAGTTTTGCAGGGTATTTGCAGGGTATGGGATGCAGAGATGCAGGGCTTGTGGTAAGCTATCGCCATAACAAATCCGTTAAACCTCAACGAACGGTCTCCCTGGGGAAACAGAGCGAGAAAAAAGTACGACGATGATCGGTACGAAACTCAACCAGCGCTATGAGATTCTAGAACTTCTGGGAGAGGGTGCCACCTCTACCGTCTATAAAGGCAAGGATACCCTGCTGGGGCGCGAGGTCGCCTTGAAGGTGCTGCATCCTCATGTGCGCGATACGACGCGCGAACGCTTCTTCCAGGAAGCGATGGCAGCCGCCCAACTGAACCATCCCAACATCATGGCGATTCATGATCGTGGGGTGGATAACGGACGGGATTACCTGGTGGTGGAATACGTGCAGGGCGACCCCCTGACGCATTACATTCCCTCTGTGCCGGAAACGGTCGTCGTCCTCGGGATTCAGATCGCGCGGGCGCTGCATTACGCCCATGAGCGCGACATCATCCACCGCGACATCAAGCCCGCCAACATCATGGTCACGCCGGAAGGTCAGGTGAAAATCATGGATCTGGGGTTGGCGCTGCCGCGTGAGGCCAAGCGCGTCACCGCCCCCGGCATGGTGATCGGCACCCCGGCCTATATTTCACCGGAGCAGGCCAAGGGCAAGACGCTGGATCGGCGCACGGATATTTACTCGCTGGGGATCGTGCTCTACGAGATGTCTTCCGGCGAACTGCCCTTCAATGCCGATGACATCACCGCGCTCTTGCTGCAACACGTACAGCAAGCCCCGCCGCCGCCGCGCTTGATCGTGCCGGAACTGCCGATTCCCCTGGAGAGCATCGTCCTCAAGTGCCTGGAAAAAGACCGTGCGCGTCGCTTCCAGACGTGCCGGGCATTGGCGGATGCGCTGCAAGCGGTCTTCAGCCGCGACCAGGTGCAGATTCCGCCGTCCTATGGCGAAGACCGTTCGCAGTCCAAGGAGACCGTCGTCAACGATGGGACCTCCGAGCCAGAGCCGGAAGAAGAACCCAGGCTTCAGCGCACTGGCCCCGTGATTCGGGTGGTGCTGGCGGACGACCACGCCCTGCTGCGCCGCATGCTGGTCAGCTACTTGCAGAGTAACGACGACATCATCATCGTTGGCGAAGCGTCCGACGGGGACATCGCCCTGGAGCAAACCCTGGCGAACAAGCCTGACCTGCTGCTGCTCGACCTGAATATGCCCTCACGCGGTGGCCTGGAGATTCTGCCGGAAATCCGCAAGCAAGCGCCCGATGTGAAGGTGCTGGTATTGACCGGGCGCGACGACGATCATTACATCATGCGGGCGCTGCGCTCCGGGGCGCATGGCTACGTGCTGAAAACGTCGGACGAAGCCAACCTGCTCGACTCGATCCGCAAGGTGATGGATGGCGAGATGGTGCTGGGACGCGGAATCGCCGAGAAGGTAGTTACCGGGCTTCTGGGCAATGAGAGCAGCCGCCTTTCCGAAAAAGAGCTGGATGTGCTGCGCTGCGTGGCGGCGGGCATGGATGATGACGCCATCAGCGCACGCCTGAACCTGGGCATGACCGAACTGATCGAGATTCACGCCAATGTGCTGGATAAGGTCGGCGCGCGGGATCGCAATTCAGCGGCGCTGAAGGCCCTGCGCAGTGGTCTGATCTTGATCGAAGATTTGCAAGATATGATGTAATTTTCTGCATGCAATCCCAGACGATTTCCAGGGGCGATTCATGAATCGCCCTTATTGGTTTGACCCCCTCAGAAAGGCACTCATGCGCATTGATGTTCTGACGCTGTTCCCGGCGATGTTCGACGCGGTGATGAATACCAGCATGATGTGGAAAGCGCGTGACCGGGGCTTCCTCGAATTGCATGTGCATGACATCCGCGATTGGTCGCTGGATAAGCACCGTACTGTCGATGATACGCCCTACGGTGGCGGCGGCGGGATGCTGCTTAAGGTCGATGTCGTGGTCAACGCGGTGGAAGCCCTGCAAGCGGACTCACCCGCGCCTGTACTGCTGATGTCACCGCAGGGTCGGGTCTTCAATCACGAGGCGGCGCTCAGGCTCTCGCAGCAAGAGCGCTTGATTCTGCTCTGTGGGCATTACGAAGGCTTCGACGAGCGCATCCGCGAATTGGTCGTCAGCGAAGAGGTCAGCATCGGCGACTATGTGCTGACCGGGGGCGAACTGGCGGCAATGGTGGTGATGGATGCCGTCGTGCGGCAGATTCCCGGCGTACTCGGCGCGGAAGGTGGCGCAGAGCGCGACAGCCACGCCGATGGCCTGCTCGAAGGCCCGCACTACACGCGGCCTGCGGAATTTCGTGGGTTGGGCGTGCCGGATGTGCTCAAAGCGGGGGATCACGGGCAGGTTGAGCGCTGGCGGCGGCAGCAGGCGCTGCGGCGCACCTGGCGCAATCGTCCAGAACTGCTGCGCGCGGCCCCCCTCAGCGAGGAAGACCGTTACTTTCTGGCGGCCCTGGCGCGTGAAGAGGCCGAGCGCCGGGGGCGTGATGCGTGATGGCGGGAAGAGCAGGAGCAGGGCATTCAACGATGTGAGCGTGCCCCTGCCCTCCAATGCCATCTGTTGCGATGATGCATCGTCCGCAGGCAATGCAAGCGCGTGCGCGTATCAGATCATCTCGGCTTCGCGTACGGTGAGCTGACCGACGCCGCCATCGTAGCGAATGATGATCTTGCGTTCGGCGAGGTCGAAGCCGGGGGACTGCCAGACTCCGCCCATCTCCATGAATTCCGGCTTATCCATGCGCTGCAAGCTCTTGGGGACGCTCACCGACCCCAGGCCGCCGCTGGCTTTGATCTGCAGGGCGGCATTCGGCGGAACCGTGATCTCCGTCGCCCCTACGCCTGCGTCGATGTCCATATCTACGTTGGCGTTATCCGGGACGAAAACCTTGGTCTGTCCCACGCCACCATCGACTTCCACCGTGATCTTCTCATCCTGCTGGGGCAGCACGAGGTTCAGCGTGCCCACGCCCGTATCGGCATCCACGCTGCGAATCGACAACCCGGTCAGATCCAGGCTGGTGGGTCCGACTCCGCCGTCAATTTCCAGGCTGAGCGGCACACCGGGAGCCAGCGAGACATTCCATTCCAGATCATCGCGGTTCGCCAGGGCGCGGAACCCACGCTGGAAGGGACCGGCGGAAAATTCGGGCTTTTCCTGCTGCTTCAGGGTGATGATCTTGGGAGCATCGCCTTCTTCGTTGAATTCGATCTCACCCACATGCTTCAGATGTGCTTCGAAGAGATTGCCAGTGGCGGCGTCCGCAGCCTGCACGAAGGCTTTGCCTACCGAAAAATGCACGTTCACACGGGCGCTCTGCACCCCGGTCATCGGCACGACGAAGGTGCTCTCGCGCAGTTCTTCTTCGCCCGCCAATGAGTTCATCAGGTTGTTGAAACTCTCGCCCAGCTTGGCGAAATCAAACGACCATTCGACTTCCCGACCTTCTTCTTTCTTCTTCTTGTTTTCCGGCTCGGACATGGCGATTTGCTCCTGTTGGTATGTGGACTTCACTTCTATTATGAAGTACGTTGCGACGGTGCAAGAAGTTTTATTTCGCACAGAAATTGATGAGGTTCTGATGAATCGCCGCTGGAATGCCTGTATTCTGCTGCTCACGCTGCTGCTGACCGCCTGCACGCCGCTGGTTCCGGCGACGACACCGCCGCACCTGGAAGATCCGCCGGGGACGTTCGTTGTGGTTGACGAAGAATTCTTTGACGCGGGAATCTTCCAGGTGAATTACCCGGATGGCTGGCGCGTGGTCAAATTGAGCGAGGCGATGGCTCCGGTGACGGTCACTTTCGCTTCGCCGGATGATGCCCTGCTCATCACAATCTCTGAGGTGGACATTGCGGCGGCGGAAAGCACGCCAGACGCGGCATTGTATGAGCGCCGGGAGCGCGTCACCCGTGCGGGAGTCACGGTCTACAGCGCGGGCCACGCCCCCCTAGAACGACGGGCTGCATTCGACGAGATTTATGACGCGGTGCTGCAATCAATCACCGTGCCGTAAGGATGCCGTCACCCGGCATCGGGCGGTGCAACGCCAGCCCCCCCATACGATCCAATCAGGCGGTCAAAACGGGCAGCATCGACTGCCCCGGCATGTGCCCCGTGCAGCACTTTTTCGACGGCGAGCCGCGCCACTTCCGCGCCCATCGAGAGGCCGTGCCCCGTGAAACCGACCGCGAAGCCCACACGCGGGTGGCTCGGCAGCGTCCCGACCTGCGGCAGGCCATCGGCGCTGAAACCCATGATTCCGCTCCAGCGGTGGGCGACGGGGACGCGCACATCCGGGAAGTAGCGGGCCAGGTAGTCATCCAGGCTGCGCTGCACAGGCGGACTCATGCGGTCTTCGGTGGTGTCGGCTTCCAGTTCCACATGCAAATGCCGCGCCCCGCCCAGCAGAAAGCGCCCATCGAAGGTCATGCGGTAGTACATGGAGCCGTAATTGCTGTAGCCCAGCGTGTGAAAGATCGGCTGCGGCAGCGGCTCGGTGACCAGCACCTGGGCACGAGTCGGCGTGACTCTGCCCTGGAAGTAGTCGCTCAGCAAGACGGAATAGCCATTCGTGCAGAGCAGCGCGTGATTCGCCTGGATGGTGCCGCGTTGAGTCCGCAGCGACAGCGAGTCGCCGTCCGCTTCGATGGCGTAGACTTCGCAGTTTGGCAGCAGGTCGGCCCCGCTGGCCTGGAAGAGCGCCCGGGTCAGGGCGTAGGGCTGTACGGCGCAGTCGTCGGGGCGTTCGATGGCGGCGAAGTACCCGCGTCCGGTGGGGTCGCTCTCATGGTAGATGTGTTCCAGCCCGGCGGCACGCAGGGCTTGCGAGGCCAACGCCAGATCATCCGCTTCGGCTTCGCTTTCCGCCAGCAGCATGGAGCCGATGCGCTCCATCGGCACGGCGGCGTCTTCGGCAATCCCCTGCCAGAAGGCGACGGCTGCGCGGGAGATGTCCCACATTTCGGCGACGACAGCCTCGCCATATCTTGCGACGGCGTGGTGATAGTGGGTATCCAGCCCGGTCATCATGAAGCCCGCATTGCGCCCGCTGGCACCCATCGCGAGATCGTTCTTCTCGACGATCAAGACGCGGCGTCCGGCGGATTGCGCGTGGTAGGCCGCTGCACAGCCGACCAGGCCCGCGCCAATGACGACGAAATCGGCTTCGCGCACCGGCGCGTCGGGGACTTGTTGCCAATGGGAGATGCTCATCAGGGGTCACTTTCTCGTGGGTTCAATCTCGTGAGTTCAATCCGCCGCCAGTATAGCGGCTCTCGGCGCGATAGGGCATTGTGTGGTTGGGGTCGCCCCGCCCGATTTCGGCGGTTTTGTGAATTGCAGTACAAATTTGATTCTTGCACCATTCTCATGATACGCTGAGGTTGCACCGATTACGATGTAGCAACATCATTCACTTCATACTTATAGGAGACATTTACGATGGCCTTTCGCTTTCGGGAACCTGTGAGCGGATTCTCGCATCTTTTCGGAGCCGTGATCGCGCTGGTGGCCTTCCTCTGGCTCGCGCTGGCTACCGCCGATGATCTCACTCGCCTTCTGGTCATTCTGGTCTACGGGCTGAGCGTGGTGGCGACCTTTTCCGCCAGTGCAGTCATGCACCTTTACAATGGCAGCCGCGCCATAATTCGCTGGCTCGTGCGGCTCGACCATGCGGCGATTTACCTGATGATCGCCGGGACATATACCGCCGCCTGTTACCTGTTCCTCGACGGCATGTGGCTCATCGGCATGTTGACCACTATCTGGATTCTGGCGCTGGCCGGGGTCGCCTGGAAGCTGTTCTTCTGGGAAGAGGGCAACCCCTGGTCGCTGGCGTATTACCTGCTCATGGGCTGGATTTGCGTCTTCATCATCCCCGTCGCGCTGCCCCAGTTGGATTGGTGGGGTGGTTCGTTGTTCTTCCTGGGGGGCATGACCTACACCATCGGCGCGATTATTTTCGGCCTCAAGCGTCCGAACATCAACGAATGGTGGGGCTACCACGAAATCTGGCATCTCTTCGTGCTGGGGGGCTTCGCCTTCCATTTCTGGGCAATTGCGCGGGATTTACTGGCTTTGCCGTGAGATTGCCTGTAATACTCGTAACAGATTCATTTGTTTCTGGATCGTCGGGTAGGAGCATGAGTACCGTTTCCCCGCACTCTGTAGTACCATAACCTTGTGGATGTGTTAAGCGACTTACGAGAGCGGGGGAATACGGATGGGGTTCTTTACGGGAATAGGGCTGGAAGAACTCGGCAGAGGAAGCTGGCAAGAGCGTTCGGAGCATGATGCGCTGCGCCGCGCGGTGGAGCAACTGCTGACGCTGCACCAGCACATCAGCGCCCAACTGCGCACTCAGAGCCTTGACCTGCATTTGATGGTTCCCGAAGCCAATGCCGTGCAGTTCAGCACGGTCAGCGACCGCCTGACGGAAGAGGTAGCGACGATTGCTTACACGCGGGCGCGTGGTCAGGCCGTGACCGTCGAGCGTCTGATGGGACGCGAAGAAGTTGCCACTGTGAACACCGTCGATCTGCGCCGTCACCCCGCGCTGGAATTGCGGCTGATGCCGGAGGGCTTCGTCATTGAATTGATCCTCTCCCCGGACGCCTGGTGGGATCAGCAGAATCTCGTGGGCAAGCTCAGCGTGGATCGTCACCGCGCAGAATTCTACGATCTGTTGCAAACCTGCGCGGATTACACGATGGGCTTTTGGCAGGGGGCACGCCACAGTGACCTGAGCCTGCACGCCCGGTATTTCAAGCATCCGCGCATCATGGACGAGTGGCTGAGCACGTTTGAACCCGCCGCCGACTGGTTCCGGCTGGGGATCTGGTATGACCTGGATGCGCCAGAACTGAGCGAAGAACGTGCCGAGGACGAGGTGCTGCACCAGCTTCGCACGCTTTACACCCTCTACCAGCACTTGCTCTGGACGAGCGACAACAACTTCCGCGATTTCTACGAACGCTGAGCGGTTGCCACAATTGCCGGGAACTTCACACACGGTCAATGCACTTGCCGTTATAATGAAAGTGGCAGCGATGCCACCTTTTTTGTGCCTGTGGAACGGATGATTATGCCTTCGTCACCGATATTTCAGCGCCTCATCAAACGCCTGACGAGCGAAAAACCCGAAGACCAACTCGCCGCCCGCATCATCATCATCTCTATGCAAGAACGCGCCGTCCCCCAGTTGATTGACGAGTACTACGCCGGAGTCAACGACGCTGGGGCGATTGCCATCCTGGATTTGCTGGGGCAAATTGGCGGGCCGGCGGCGCTCAACATGCTGCGCGAAGTCGTACGGCTGGAGAAGCAAAATGTGCCGATTCGCGTGACGGCAGCGCAGGCCCTGATGCGCAATGCGGATACGCTCAGCCCCAAGGAACGCCGCGCCCTGGAAAAATACCTGCGAGCACATGCCCCGCAGGAGCAGGAAGAGGAGTAGGGAGAGGTTTTCCAGCCCCTACGCATCCGGGCAGGTGGGGCGGTAGAAGAGGATGTCGAAGCCGCGCACCTGGATCGTCTGGCAGAGGTCGTAATCGGCTTGCTCGATGAAGGATTGCAGGCCAGCAGGCATGACATCGCGCTGCGGAATGTGTACGATGACATCGGGCGCAATCGTCTCCCAGAAGCCCACGAGGTCGTTCACACCCTGGATGCTGCCCTGGTATCCCTCCGCCGGGAAGGCTACAAAACCCTCGCGGTACTGCATCCCCCAGATCAACTCAATGCTGCCGACGACAACCGCATCCTCAGCGACGACTTCCATGATGGCATCGTTCAGCAGGTGGATGCTGTGCGGGGGGAGTTCCCGGTTGTTCACGAAGTACATCACCGTCGAAAGGTCAATCTTGCGGGTGAAAGCGAAGCCGCTGAGAGCGATCACGACCCACAGCGCCAGCCAGTTCAGGCGACGATCGCGGGCCGGGGGCGAACCGGGCGTGCGCAGCAGGGACACCAGCAGCGCCCCGGAGGGAATCGCCAGCATGACGCGGTAGGCGACAACATAATTCTGCGTATCCACCAGGAATTTGGCGACGATGGCACAGGACAGCAGTGCCAGGTAGAGGCGATCCTCGCGCTGACGCCGAATCAGCAGGAAGAGCAGCCCCGGCACAACGAAGAGCGCTTCCAGCGGGGTGAAGAGCAAATAGCCGAAGCGGCGCACGCTGCTGCTGCGCTCGTCCAACAAGACGCTCAAGAACGTCTCCAGCCCACCGACTGCCTGCACATTGAAGACCCAGTAGGCCGCCGTCCCCAGCAGCGCCCCCAGCCCGAAGGCGATCAGTGTCCCCAGGGCTTCGCGCAGCGCTTCACGCCGCACCAGCTTCCAGAGGAAGTCTCCGGCATAGAAGAAGGACATCCCCAGCGCCAGCGCCACCCCCAGTGCGTGCAGTTGCAGCGAGAGCGTCGCCAGTAGCCCGGCCAGAAAATGCCAGAAGAATCCGCCGCGTCCGGGATGCAGCCGGGGCCGCAGCGCCGTGTAGAAGACGACCATCGCGGCGAAGGCGATGAAATAATTGGGGCGATAATCCAGCGATACGAAGAGCGAACGTCCCAGAATCATCACGAAGAGCGTCAACAAAGCTGCGAAATTGCCGTAGAGCAAGCGCGTCAGCAGCCCGGCCATCAGCGCCGCCAGCCCATAGAAGGCGAAGGTAATCACGCGCCCGGTCTGAATGTGGAAGGCGATGTGTTCCAGGCTCAGGCTGTGCAGTACATTTGCCCAGCCGACGCCGGGGGCGATGCGGTAGGGTTCTTCCAGCAACGGCGCGCGGTAAATGCGCCCATCGACCGACCACTGGCTGTTATTCGCCGCGTAGAGCGCTTCATCCGGGCTGTAGTCGCGTGTAGTCAGTGCTGTGATGAAGAGCATCACCAGCGCTGCTGCACACAGCAGGGTCGCCAGCAGCATCCAGAAGCGCCCCCCTGCCCGCGCTGGCTGCCCCAATGTGACGAAGAGCGCCAGCAAGAACCAGTTCACGGAGGCGAAGTGCAGCAATTGGCTCTCGATCCCCAGCACGCGCCAGGGAACGACGGTGGCCACGCCGAGCAGCAGCAGCAGCGTCAGGACAAGTGCCGTCGGCATCCGCCCGACCAGTCGCCAGAGCCAGCCGCGCAGGGCGAAGACCAATCCCCAGCCGAAGGCCACGCCGATGCTGGCGAGGACCGCCAGTCCGTAGCGCGTGCTGTAACGTCCGAACAGCTCCCCCACAGCGCTCTGGTGGGTCAGGATTCGTTCCAGGCTCCAGGCCAGGCCGACCAGCACAAAGACGAAGAACCAGCGTTGGGTAGAGGGCATTGGCATGGTATGTGAATCGGTCATGGGTGTCGGGTCTTTCGGCGTGGTTGCGGCAGAGCCGCTGCCTGAGCCTCGGCGCTGCGCTCAATCCCGGTCAACGGGTCAACGGAGCGCGTGCCCTGTGTCATTCGTCGTCCGGGTCATTGGGGGGCGGTGGCGACGGACGCTGCAAGCGCTGGATCATCTTCAGCGGGTCGGGCGTGGGCGAACGGTGAATCTGCGTGACAGCACGGCTCTCGTCGTCTCCTTCTTCCTGCGCAGAGGTTTCCCGTTCGACGCCGGGGTAGCGCGTCCGCCAATCTTCCAGAAACGTCCCCAACCACGCGATGTCCGCTTCCATCATGGCGAGGCTGTGGGTGTAGAGCGCTCGAATGTGGTCGCGGGTTCCATCGTCGTCGCCCTGGCGGTGGCGCTCCCAGGATTGCTTGACGGCAGCGTACTGCTCTTTGAGGTCTTTGCGATGATGACTGAGCACCTGATAGGCTTGTGCGGGCTTCAGCACATGCAGATTCGCCAACCCCAGCTCGAAGCCCGTTCCCAGCGAACGAGGCCGCCGCAGCAGATCAGACACCGCCGTCTGCAAGACCCCGCGCCCCGCTTCCGTCAGCGTGTATAGTTTGCGTGCTGGCCCGCGCCCATCCGCACGCAGTTCACTGCTGACCATCGACTGCTTCTCGAACTTGTTGAGGATGTAATACACCGAAGAAAAGCCGATGACCAGCCATTCGCGCAGGCCGCGCTCGTCAATCAACTGCTGAATCTCATGACCATAACGCGCCCCTTGTGCCAGCAGGCTCAGGATCGTCAGTTCGGCGTCTGTCATCTGCATCTTCCTCCGGCGACCCTCAGCGTTGCCGCCGCCCCTGCTGCAAGACTTCGCGTACCGTCTTGATGAGGTTATTTGCCAGATAGGGCTTGGTCAAGTAGCGGTCTGCACCAGCATCCAACCCTTCGCGGATTTGCTCCGGGTCTGCCAATGCCGAGAGGATAATCACCGGGAGGTCATCAAATTGTCGTTTGGCACGCACCTGCTTCAGAAATTCGATCCCGCTGATCTCCGGCATCATCAAGTCCAGCAGCATCAGATGGGGCAGCGGCGGGTGTCGCAGGACAAGCGCGGCTTCCGAGGCATTCATGGCGGTTACCGTCTCCATCCCGGCTCGGTTCAGGAGTGCGACAACGAGCTTCTGCAATGCAGGGTCATCATCGACCACCAATATTCGCGGTTTCGTTGTTTCGTCAGCCACGCGCTCCACCCCTATGATTTGGACGATCAACAATATGCACAATGCGCCGAGTATACAAACAACCGATAGGACTGACAAGCGATAGGTAGCGATGCGCGGCACTCCGGATCAGTACGCTGAAGATGCAGGTGGCGAACGCCTGATTCTATATGTGGCTTCATGCCCGGTGTGCCAGGGTGATCGCCTCAAGCCGTGCATGGTGTATTCCCCATGTTTCCCCCCTTCCGTCCCCCCACTTCGTAGGGGGAAACTTTGCGCTGCGCAGTTCTCCCCCTGCACAGCGGGGGGAGTTAGAGGGGGGAGCTTGCGCAGCGGGGGGAGTTAGAGGGGGGAGCTTGCGCAGCGGGGGGTGATTCTGGCCTTTGCTTTGTGTTCTCTGTGCCTTTGTGGTGCAAATCATTTCGCAGTGATTGCCCTGCCCGGTGTGCAGGTGTGCAGGGCAATCGCTTCAAAAATGAAAGAAAGTTGGTAATGTGTAGTGGAGAG
>CAZJWX010000041.1:0-40029 GCA_964549915.1 uncultured Anaerolineaceae bacterium
AAAAGTATCTACCACCTGTTTTGTGTGATGTCTAATTGCTTTGTCCATGAGATGTTGTCAGGCCTTTAGCGTCCATACCACGCTTCAGCCAGTTGGCCGAATTTGCGTTCATGCATCACCTCCGTCACCTCCACTTACAAGGGTTGTTACATGCGGGAAATTGACACAATTACCCATACTTAGAATACACATAATTCATTACCACAGCGTTAACATGTTCTCTTGATTTGTAGACTAACCTTAACAAGCTTTATACGTTTCAGCACATTCCAGGGTGTTTGCGAAAGAGGTCTCGCGTGCACAAAAAAACAGACGAGAGAAGGAAAACGACCTTCTCTCGCCTCTCGCTATGTCTCGCCGGGAACACGTCGAAACCTACGGTGCCTGTCTTAAGGGCTGCAAATGGACGGTGCGCTCGTCAGGAAGGGGATGTAGACGACGCCCGTCGAGATGGACGTACCGCTGCCGTCTGCCACGCCACCGGGGCCATCTTCTGCGCCCCACCAGTTGTTCATGGCTTCCACGTCAGCGGCGGCGATTGCATTGGTGAAGTCCTGTCCCGAAGTCGTCTGGTTATCGAACAAACAACTTGCCGAGACTGTCGTGAAGCTCGTCTGCGTCAGGCCAGCAGCGGCGAAGCTGGCGCTGTTGCCCGTGATGACGCTGCCCTCAACCGTCAGCGATCCCAGATCAACGTTGTAGAAGCTGCCGCCGTTGGTCGCCAGATTGCTACTGATTGTGCTGCCTTCGATGACAAGAGTGCCGCTGGCGAGGGCCACGCCGCCACCGTTCACGGCACTGTTGCCGCTGATCGTGACGTTGAAGAGACCCACGCTGCTGACGGTATCGAAGATGCTCAGGCCACCGCCTGATCCGGTTGCTTCGTTATCCGCCAGCGAACCACCGATGATGGTCACCGCAGATTCGTCGATGAAGAGGCCGCCGCCATCGGCTGCACGATTGCCCACGAACTGCACCGCTTCCAGCGTGACCGCCGCATCTTCGATGAGCAGTGCGCCGCCCTGTTCTGCATTGGCGAAGCCATTCGTCAGCGTCAGATTGCGCAGATTGGCCTGACCTGAACCGATATGTAGCAGGCGGAAGGGCGGGGCACCCAGGCCGCGCCGGATCATCGCGTTATTGCCTTCCAGCGTGATGTTCCCCAGCAGCGAAGGCAGGCCGCTGATGCTGCCATATTGTTCGTTCACAGGGTAATCGCCGTCATCTTCCAGGCAGATGACAGTCGCTTCCCCGCTCTGGTTGGCGGTTTCGATCTCCGCTGCGAGGGCTTCTGTCATACCGCTGGGAACCAGTACGTCACAGCCTTCCGGTGGTACGGTAGTTGGGGATGGTTCCATCGTCGGCGTGTTCGTCGGCCCGATCTGCGAGTCGTTGGTCGGCGTTGGTGTCGGTGTGAACGTCTCTGTCGGCGTTTCCGTCGCGGTCGGCTCGTCTGTCGGGGTCTCGCTCACAGGCGTCGGCGGTTCGTCCGGCGTTTCCGTCGCGGTCGGCTCGTCCGTCGGTGTTCCTGTCAGAGTCTCCGTTGCAGTTTCTGTCGGTAACAGGGTCTCTGTCGGCAGTGCTGTATTCGTCGCAGTAGCGCTGGGCGTGATGCTGGCGATAGCCGTCTGCGTGATGCGGATGGAATCGCATGAATCCTCCGGACGGGCGTAAGCGATCGTCTCGCCGAGGAAGACAGGCGGCTGATTCTGTTCATCCAGGTGCCAGCGAACGACCATCCAGTCGCCGCGTCTGGTCTCCAACTGCAACTCGCCGGGATTGTCGTAATTGGTCGCGCTCTGTACCGGGTTCTCCAACCCTTCGACGTAAACGTACCAATCGAAGCGCAGCTTGGTCTCCGGATTGGAGCGCAGCGGCGACGGATTCTGATTCTCGATCACCCAGCGGCTTGTGCTGGAAGTTGGGTGATCGGCCCAACAAGCCGTCACGGGGAAGATCATCAGGGGCGTCGCGGTAGGCGGCGGCGTATGGCTTGGCGTGTGGGTAGCCGTCGCGCTGGGTATCGTCGTCCAGGTAGCTGTCAGCGTCGCCGTAGGTGTCAATGTGGGCGGTGCTGTGCTGGTGAAAGTCGCGGGTGTAGTGGGAGTCTGCGTCGGCAGCGGCGTGCTGGTGAAGGTTGCGGTGTCGGTTGCCGTCGCCGGAGCACTGGTCGTTGCCACAATTACTTCCGAAACAGGGGATGGCTCAAGAGGCTCCGAACACTCGGCATCGCCGGGCATGCAGGGGGGCTGTGTTTCACTCTGCGCAATGACCGTAATGACACTCTGCACGGTGACAAAAATCAACGCCAGCATCACCAGCGTGAAACCAATACGTCGTGTGATTTGCTTGTACTGCATGATGAACTCTACTCTTGCGACATTGACGCACAACAGACACGAGCGTCGAAAGACCCAGTAATATAAGTCTACTGATACACCCATCACCCTTGCAAGTACCTAACGGACGTAAAAATCCTGTAAAACTCGTGTCCTACCGCAAGTATACGGATTCTTGATGAGATTAACATTGCAATTTAACACGGGATTTCCTGTTGTATTGATATTGATACATACATCAACAAACTGGTATATTCCGGCTTTGGCTTGCGCGATAGGCGGGAAGGGGGGATGATACAGGAAACGCGGCACAAACCAGCAACCCGGAACCAACTTCCAGATAACCCATGCGACAGATACGTAGCTATATCCTCGAAGAGCAAATCGGCACTGGTGGCTTCGGTAACGTCTACCGTGCCGTACAGCGCATCATCGACCGGGGCGACAGCAGCGTCACGCGCGAAGTCGCCATCAAAGAGATTTTGCCCATCTACGCCAATCAAGAAGACTTCATCCGCCGCTTCGAAATCGAGGCCGAACTGATCGCGCGGCTGGAACACCCGCACATCGTTCCACTCTATGACTTCTGGCGCGACCTGGATGGTGCTTTCCTGGTCATGCGCTATGTGCGTGGAGATACCCTGGCGAAGTCGCTGGAAGATTACGGACCCTGGGATGAAGAGCAGGCCGCCAAACTGCTGGAAGACATGGCGGATGCCCTGCACCTCGCGCATCGCAACCAGGTGGTGCACCAGGACATCAAGCCTGCGAACATCCTCCTCGACCAGGACGGCAACGCCTACCTCACGGATTTCGGCATTGCCCGCGACCTCGCCGCGAATGTCAACCTCGCCGAGGATCTCAACAATGTCGTGCATGGATCGCCCAAGTACATTTCGCCAGAGCATTTGCAGCGCGGGCGCATCAACATCACGCACAAGAGCGACATCTACAGCCTGGGCATTTTGATGTATGAAGTTCTCACCGGGGAACCGCCGTTCGACAGCGGGGAACTCCTGGAGCTGCTCAACAAGCAGTTGAGCACCGAGCTGCCCCCCTTGCAAGCCAGGCGTCCCGAACTGCCAGACGAACTGAATTATCCGCTGCGACAGGCCACGCTGAAGAACCCGGCGGAACGTTACGAGAATATCCTGCACTTCGCCGAAGATTTCCGCGCTGTTGTCGATTCGCTGCGCTATGCCGGGAGCAGTGCCGCGCTGGGGCGGCAGCGCCGCGCCGGCGTCGATGTTCCCGTCGATGTCTTCAACCCCTACAAAGGGCTGCGCCCCTTCAAAGAGGCCGATGCCCAGGACTTCTACGGGCGCGAAGCACTGGTTTACCAGCTACGGCAGCGCATGGTGGAACAGGCCGATCACAATCGCTTTCTCGCAGTGGTCGGCCCCAGCGGCAGCGGCAAATCAAGCGTGGTGCGGGCGGGTTTGCTGCCCTCCCTGCGCCAGGGGGATGCGCCCAGGCTACCGCCCCTCTTCATCGCCAGCATGGCACCGGGGACGAATCCCATGCGCCGCCTGGAAGGTGCCGTGCTGACGGTGGCCAGCCGCGCCAGCGAGACGCTGATGAACGCGCTTGCCGAAGATACCTTCGACCTGCACGAGGCGTTGGAGGCTTCGCTGGCGGAGGGCAGTGAGATGCTGCTGGTCGTTGACCAATTCGAGGAAGCTTTCACGCTCACAGGCGACGAAACCATGCGCTCGCACTTCTTGCAGACGCTCCATGATGCGCTCACCCATCCCAACAGCCGCCTCCGCCTGATTGTTACACTCCGCGCCGATTTCCTGGATCGTCCGCTGAGCTACTCGGGCTGGGGCGAGTTGTTCCGCCATCGTACCGAACTGGTGCCACCCATGCGCGACGACGAACTGCGCGCGGCCATCGAGAAGCCCGCCGAACGCGCCGGACTAATCCTGGATGATGCCCTGGTCGATTTGCTGATCGCCGATGTGCGCGATCAGGCTGGTGCGCTGCCGCTGCTGCAATACACCCTCAGCGAACTCTACGAGCGCCGCGATCACCTGGAATTGACCAGCACAGCCTACCGTGACCTGGGCGGGGTGGCCGGTGCCCTGGCGAAACGCGCCGACGAAATCTACGCGGATTTGCCCGAAGCGCAGCAGGCCGTCGCCGCGCGGATATTTCCGCGTATGGTGCGCCTGGGTGAAGGCACGGAAGACACACGCCGCCGTGTGTTGCTGGCGGATCTCTTCGCCAGCGAAGCCGATGTCGGCCCGGTGCGTGAGACGGTGGACGCCTTCGCCGATTTCCGCCTCCTGACGACAGGCAGCGATCCGCAGACTCGTCGCCCCACCGTCGATATCGCCCACGAAGCCCTGATTCGGCGCTGGGACAGGCTGCGCAACTGGCTGGATGCCAACCGCGATGCCCTGCGAGCGCAGTCACGTCTGAGCGCCGCGACCCAGCAATGGCTGGCAAATGACATGGATAGCAGCTTCCTGGCGACGGGGGCGCGGCTGGCGGCCTTCAAAGATTTGCTCGATAACGAGATGATCTCGCTCAATACCAGTGAGCAAGCCTATGTACAGTCGAGCATCAACAAGGAAAACGAAGAAGAATTCGCCCGTCTGCGGCGCTTCCGGCGTGTGCTCGGTCTGGCGATTGTAGCGCTCGTCGCGGCAGGGCTGGCCGTACTCTTCGCTGTGCAGGCCGATTCAGCGCGGAATATCGCCGTCGAGGAGCGGGATCGTGCGGATGAGGCGGCGGCGTTGGCTCGTGCGGGTGAATTGGCGGCCTCGGCGGTGCTGCGTGCAGAAGAAAACCCCGATCTCGCCCTGCTGCTGGGTGTGGAAGCACTGCTGGTGCGCGACAGCTACGAATCCCGTAATGGCTTGCTCAGCGTGCTGCAATCCAACCCCCGGCTGGCGGGCTATTTTCATGGGCATCGTGACTTCCCGCGTGCCGTTGCGCTCAGCCCGGATGGGACGCGGTTGGTGACGGGCGGCCTGGATCGGACGGTGATCCTCTGGGATGCTCTGACTCGCGACGCCATCACCGTCCTGGAAGACCATACGGGAGCTGTGCGCGGAGTCGCTTTCTCGCCCGATGGCACGCTCTTCGCCACGAATGGCGAGGGGCGGCAAGTCGTGATTGCATCTGCCGAGGAGGGCACGGTACAGCACATCGTCGAATGGGAGGGTGGTGTCGGTTGGGCGCTAGCCTTCCACCCGGATGGAGACTTGCTGGCAGCATCGGATACCGAGGGCGTCGTCCGCTTGATCGACCCGCAGACAGGTGAGGTGACGGAAGAGCTTGCGGCGCACGAAGCCCCGATCTACGGTCTGGCGTTCTCGCCCAATGGCGACCTGCTGGCAACCGCCAGTCAGGATCAGACGGCCCGCCTCTGGGATACCGCAACCTGGGAAGCTGTGCAAACCCTGGACGATCACAGCAATTGGGTCAATTCCGTTGCCTTCAGCCCGGACGGAACGCAGTTGGCGACGGGCAGCAATGATACCGTCATGAAGCTATGGGATGTGCCGTCTGGTGAACTGCTGGCGAATTTCCGAGGGCATAATGGCCCGGTGGAGCGGGTCACCTTCAGCGAAAACGGCCGTACCCTGCTCACGGGGAGCGCCGACGCGACCTTCTTGCTCTGGGATGTAGAAGGGCGGCAGTCGCTGGGTGGGCTGCGCAGCATTGCCAATACCCCGGTGCGAGATTTCGCCTGGGACGGCAACGTCCTCTATTTCGTCGGCGGCAGCAACGCCCTCGTCGAGATGCGGCTCACGCCTGAAGATCGCCTTGGCACAGTGGTCGGGCAGCAGGCGGAAGGCATCAACGTCGTGGCCTTCGACCCCGCCGGGACGCAAATTGCCAGCGCGGGGGGGGCGTCCGACGATTTCGCAATCGCGCTCTGGGACGTCGCCAGTGACGAATCGGCGACGCTGCCGCTGCATACTGGCACGGTCACCGGGCTGGCCTTCAATGCTGGGCGTCTGGTCTCCGTCAGCGTCGATCAGCGCGTGGGCGTCTGGGAAGGCGGCGAACTGGTCGGCTCCCTGACCCTGGGCGAGAGCATCTTCAGTCTGGCACTGGATGGTGACACGGCAGCCCTGGGCCTGAACAACGGCGCAATCCAGTTGTGGTCATTGGCCGGGGCAGAGAATGAGTGGGAATCGATCGCGACTCTTGGCGGGCACTCACAGCGAGTCTCGGCGCTGGCCTATTCATCGGATGGGACGCGCCTGGTCTCCGGCGATGCCGGGGGGGCGCTGGTGATCTGGGATGCCGAGACGGGCGAAATGCTGCACAGCATCGCAGAAGCCCATGCCGATGGTGTCGAGGCATTGGCCTTTCACCCTGCCGGAGCGCTCTTCGCCACCGGGAGCCGTGATTCCACGATTCGCCTCTGGGATGTCGCCGACGGTCAAGCATGGGGCGAAGCCCTTGGCGAACACTCGGCTCGGGTATCCGCGCTGGCGTTCTCGCCCGATGGACGCCTGTTGGCGTCGGGCAGCTATGATGAGCGCGTGCTGCTCTGGGATATGAGTGCGCGGCGCACGCTGGGGCAGCCTTTCGACCTGCACGAGAATTTCGTGTCTGATCTGGCGTTCTCGCCCGATGGAACGCGGCTGGCGTCGGGTGATCTGGATGGTACACTGATCGTCTGGCGTACCGGACTCGCCGAGTGGCAGGCGATGGCCTGTGCACTCGCCAACCGCGACTTCACCCCGACGGAGACAGAACAGTATTTCAACGAACTCTTCCCACTGATCGAAGTCTGCGCAGAGTAGACCGAAGACAGCCAAAAACGATTGAGGAAACGCAACAGTGCGTTTTGACGAAACAAGATTTTTCGCGGGGATTGTTCGCACGTCGCAGTCCCCAACCACATAGTCAGTGCAAGAGGAGAATTTCATGCAGCGCCTGCTCTTGATCGTGAGTCTGTTCCTGCTGGTGACGATCATCGCTGCTGCGCAGGAAACCACGCCCGAACCCGAAATCACGCCAGAAATCACCGCGGAAGCGACCGCAGATATCTCCTGCCCCGCACTGGTGCAGACCGCCATCACGCTCACTGGTGAGAACTGCGACGCCACCTCGCTCAACGAAGCCTGTTATGGCTACATCCTGATTCAGCCAGAGGCACGCCCCGGGCAGGAAGAGAACTTCGAATTTGATGTGCCAGGGGATCGCATGGACATTCTGCAAATCGAGAGCGTGCAGTTGAGCGCGATGGATGTCGCCAGCGCCCAATGGGGGGTGATCGTCTTCGAAGTTGAAGCCAACGTCGAAGGGGAAGCCAGCAGCACAGAAGATGTGCAGATTGTGCTCTTCGGCGATACGCGCCTGGAAGACGCCTCACGTTTCGTGCAGGTCACCGCGACGGCGGATGTCAACGTGCGTGCGCAGCCGAATACGGACGCGGCAGTCGTCGGCTCCCTGGAGAATGGCGAAGTGACCGTCGCCAATGCCCGCTTGCAGGGGGATGGCTGGCTGCGCGTTCGCTTTGCGGAGAGCGCCAGCGGGTTGGGCTGGGTTTCGTCGGATTTTCTGGAGCCAGCTTCTGACATCGAGGTGATGCCCTCGCTCACGGTAGAAGAAGCCGCCGAACCCCTGCCGGATGACCTGGGTGCAGAATATGGCCCGATGCAGGCCTTCCTCTTCGAGAGTGCGATGGACGACGCGCCCTGCGCCGAAGCGCCCAACAGCGGCATGTTGATTCAGACGCCGGAGGGTGTCGCCAATGTCACCATCTGGCTGGATGAAGTCGTGATCCAGTTGGATGGCACGGCCTTCGTACAGGCCGAAAGTGAAGGCCAGTTGCGCGTCGATGTGCTGGACGGCACCGCCGATGTCGAAGCCAACGGCGAATCTAGCACGGCGGTGGAAGGCCAGTCTGTGAGCGTTGAATTGGATGAAGAACTCGGCGCAGTCGGTACACCCGGCGACCCCACAGCGACCGACCCCGACGATGTGCAGGCGCTGCCGACAGTGCTCCTCGATGATCCAGTGACCGTCCCGGATCCGCTGGCGCTGGAAGAAGGTGTTCCGGTCAGCGGCGCGTATGCCTTCAGCTTTGGGGTAGAAAACCTGACCTGCCCTGATGGTGAAGTGGTGGAATTCGTGAGCGGTGAGGAACTGGCTCAGATTTCGGCGGAGGAGGGTGCGTTGGTCGTCAGCGGTTTGCGCTATGGCGAAGTCTCTACGGGCGTCTACAGCGCCAGCTACGCCGATGAAGTCGGCCTGCACCAGGATACGCTGGAGGTCATCTCAACCGATGTCATTCTCGGCGACAAAACGCTCGATTTCCTGGATCGCGACTGCACGCTGAACGTGCCCTTCCGCTACGATCTGGTCGCGGGCGGGGAGTAATCCCCTCCGCATAGTCTGCGCAGCGGTTTGCAGCATTTCTCAGCCAATCCACCAGGCCCGGCAAGCGGCTCATTCCTGCGTGCCGGGCAGCTTGACCGTGAAGGTCGTTCCCTGCCCCGGGGTGCTTTCCACCTGAATGTCGCCTTCGTGCATATCCACGACCTTCTTGACAATCGCCAACCCCAGGCCAGAGCCGCTGCTTTCCATCTCTCGCGCTGCATCACCCCGGAAGAAACGTCCGAAAATCTGTTCCAGGTCATCCGGCGCGATGCCTACGCCCGTATCCGAAACAGCGATGGCAGCCTGTTCCCCTTGCTGCCGGGTTGTGAGGGCGACTCTGCCACCGTCTGGCGTATAGGTGATGGCGTTTTCCACCAGATTGACGAAAGCACGTTGCAGATGGTCATCGCTTCCCAGGATCGGCAGCATATCGGGGGCGAAGTCGGTCTCGATGCGGATTGACTTTTTCTCCGCACGGGGACGCAGCCGCTCAATGACCCGCTCCAGCAGGGCGATTACATCCACCGCCTCGCGTCCGAAGGTCGGCAGATGCTCCAACCGGGCATAGGTCAGCATGTCCTGGATGTAGTCTTGCAGCACCTGTACGTTGTCCTTCATCCGGTTCAACGTCTGCGTGCGTTGGTCTTCCGTGCGAGCGCGTTCCAGGAGGTAGAGCGTGGTGTTGAGGACGGTGAGCGGCGTTTTCAGGTCATGGGAGATAGTGCCGAAGAACTCCGTGAGGAAGGCGTTTTTCTCGTCAGCGAGTTTGAGCGCCGTCGCCTGTTCTTCGGCGAGTTTCTGCGCGGTCACGTCCATCGTCAGGGTGAGCACTTCGCGGCTACCGGGGTTCGCCGGCGATTCTGGCAGGGGCACGACCTGGCGCACATAATAGACGCTGCGCCCATTCGGCAGAGTCACATGCCCCTCGACGGTCTCGGCTTGTCCCGTCTCGCGGACGCGCCTGTGACGTTCGTAGGCACCCCTCGCTTCTGCTTCCGGCAGCATGTCGAAGACTGACTTACCGAGCAATTCCTCCTGGCTTCGTCCCAGCACCTCGGCAGCGGCGGCATTGATCAGCGTGGTGCGGTCTTCGGCATCGTGCACACTGGCGATGACCTGCGTGTTGTCGAAGAGGATACGGTATTTCTCTTCGCTTGCGCGTAGTTCGGCCTCGGCGCGACGTCGTTCCTGAATCTCCGACACGAGTTGTTTGTTGCGCTCCTTCAACACGGTCTCGTTGTGGCGCAGCTCATCTACATTTCGCTGAAGCGTGCGCGCTGCCAGCCACAGCAGCCCCCCCGATGTGAGGAAGAGCGCCGCATTCTGGAAGAAGCGGTCGCCAATGAAAAGCTCCGTGCGCGCCAAGGGCAGCACGCCCTCCAACTCTCCGACGAGCAATATTCCGGCTGAAAGCACGCTGAGCAGCGTGAAGCCGATCACCGTTCTGCCGGGGAAGAGAATCGCGCTATAGACGATGACAATCGTGTAGCTGGCGACTCCGGCATTGCGAATCCCGTTCAGGCTGACGGCGGCAACCGTGATGACCACCCAGACACCGACCAGGAAGATGATGTTTGCCAGCCAGGCACGACCCGTATGCAGCAAGATATAGCTGATGAGCAGTAAGGCCAGCGTGCTGAGCGAGAAGGTCGCCGCAATCGGGGACATGACGAAGGGCAGCGAGATCACGACAATCGCCAGCAGGAGCAAGAGGGTGTAGTGCAGGACGCTCTGCGCGAACTCGTCGTAGCGCTCTTCAGCCTGGGGAGGGAACAGCCAGTGCTTCATCTATATACCTGAATTACCTAACAATCCACCAGTTCGCATTATAGCCTGAAGTTGCAACGAAACCGAATCGGCATAGACAATTCTTTGCGGGCGATTTTCCTTTACGCAAACCGATCCTTCGCGTAAGATTTGCCGAAAGAATCAGAGGTTCGAGGAAGGCCATGACCGTTGTTGACCTGTTTGCGACCCCCGAACAATTGACGCAGCATGTGCTGGAAGTGTGCGGATGCCCGATCCATTACTGGCTCGGCGGCGCGGATGATCGCCCATTGGTCGTGATGATGCACGGCGCGACAATGGATCACCGGATGTTCAATGCGCAGGTGGAAGCACTGCTGCCCGAATATCGCGTGCTCGTCTGGGATGCGCGGGGGCACGGTGCTTCGCAGCCCAGCGGCGTGCAAATCTCCATGGAGCGCCTGGCCGAGGATATGCTCGCCATCCTCGATCACATCGGTGTGCAGCCGTTTGTCGCAGTCGGGCAGTCGCTGGGTGGCTACATCGCACAACATCTCTACATGCGCGCGCCGGAGCGCCTGCTGGCGATGGCAATCATCGGCTCCACGCCCATCGCCAAAGCCTACAGCAAGCTCGAAGTCTGGGCGTTGAAGGCCACGATGCCGCTCTTCAACATATGGCCGTACAACCATTTCGTCAACGTCGTCGCCCGCAACACGTCCGTTGTCCCCAGCGTGCAAGAATACGCCCTGGAAGCCATTCGCCGTATGCCGCGCGAGGAGTTTCTCACCGTCTGGAAAGCCGTCACGGTGGCGGTCGATGCAGAGGGTAAGCCCGACTTTCGCATCGAGCTTCCGCTGCTGCTCGTTCACGGAGACCAGGACCGCACAGGCACCATCCGCCGTGATATGCCCATCTGGGCGCAGCAGGAACCCCGGGCGGAATATCACGTGATTCCCCGCGCCGGGCACAACGCCAACCAGGACAATCCAGATGTGACCAACGACCTCTTGCTGAAATTCCTGCGCCAACATGTGCCGGGCTGATCGTAGCCGTCCAACGATTGGAGATTGTGATGCCGTTCATTGAGTGGGAAGAAGCGGGTGACCGCTACCGCGTGCATATCCTGGAAGCGGGGCAGGGCGAGGCGCTTGTGCTCTGTCATGGCTTCACGGGCAGTGCGGAGAATTGGCGTTCGCTGCTGGAGCGTCTCTCGTCGCAGCGCCGTGTGATCGCGGTTGACCTGCCGGGGCATGGACAGACCGACGTTCCCGCCGCAGCTTTCAGCATGGATGGCGCGATTCGCATTCTGGCGCGGGTACTGGATCACCTGAACCTCGCCCAGGTCGATCTGCTGGGGTATTCGATGGGCGGTCGCTTCGCATTGTCCTTTGCCTGCCAGCATCCGGCGCGCGTTCGACGCCTGATCCTGGAAAGCGCCTCCCCCGGTCTGCGTACCCCGGAGGAACGCGCCACCCGCAAAGCGTCCGATGACGCCCTGGCGCAACGCATTGAAGCACAGGGCATTCCTGCCTTCGTGGATTTCTGGGAGGCGCTGCCGTTGTGGGCGAGCCAGCGATCCCTGCCGCAAGCATCCCGCGCCGAACTGCGCCAACAGCGGCTGCGCAACCACGCGGCTGGATTGGCGGGCAGCCTGCGCGGGATGGGTACCGGGATCATGCCGCCGCTATGGGATGCTCTCCCCGCGCTGACGCAGCCCGTGCTATTGATCGTCGGCGAGGCGGACTCGAAGTTCCGCGCGATCAACCGTGAGATGCACAGCGCCCTGCCCAACAGCCTCCTCGTGACCATCCCCGGGGCAGGGCATACCGTGCACCTGGAAGCCCTGGACGATTATCAGGCTACTGTGACGAAATTCCTGGCATCGCACTGATTTGTCACATTTTGTAATCCTCGCTGTAAGCTCATATTTCCCTGCTTTGATATAACAATTCTGCAACATTCTGACTGCCTGGTTGCAAAAGCATCAGAAAAGCTCAATATGGGTGTTTGCGGTTCTGTAGTTTTTACCTCATTATTTGCCTCATCACCTCATCCTGGTTATAGTATTCAACAGTGTGGCCTGACAAGAGGTAATATTCCGTTACCTGTGCCGCACTCACGGGTGGATTGGGGGAAGTCGCATGCGGTATCACGTTCCGTTGCCTTTGTAGCACGCACACTGGAAGAACGTTCCACTTCAGCCGCCTTTCGCTGATCGTTGATGCCGAACAGCGCGGGGCGACTCGGGACGTTGCTGTGCTTGTACAACAAGCAGCCTCTTCTACCCTGCACTGGTCTCACAGCTACTGGCTTTATGTGAGAAGTGGAGTGACACATCCACGCCAGTGAGTTCTCCCATGTCACCATCAGAGGACGCTTGCCACGATGTCATCACGTTGTGTAGCGCCTTCGCAGCCAGACAGTCTGAACGCTGATATGTAGGGGTGTGTCGTATCATGCCACCACCACCAGGCAACACAAACCAACCTCGGGGTGATGCAGGCTCGAATAACCTGCACCCCTTCCTGGTATTCGCGATTGTGGCAATCGTGGGAATTGTCGTATCACTGGCGATTCTAGCGCTCGTAGCGCTCCTGGGATTCCTCGTGTCAGAGCAGGGCATGCCCGAGGCCGATGCGTTCCCGCAGCAAATCGCCAACGATCCCTCGGCACAATTCCTGCTGACGACGGGCATCGGTTTGTTCGCAGTGGCGATACTGGTAGCGCTTCCGCTCCCGCGCCCAGTTGCGGCGAATGAGTCGTGGGTGCGGCGCGGTGTGGTCTTCGCCGCAAGTATGCTCGTCGTTAGCTTCGTGCTTGTCGCATTGCTGCCGATGCTGCACCCCGATGTCGAATCGCCCATCGTGAATCTGACGACTGTGCTCTCCAGCGTCCTGCTGGCGGGCATCCTGCTACGCCTGATCGTCGCCCTGGGCATCATCCCGCCTGCGCTACAAAATGGCCTCGGCGACCTGTATGCCAACCTGGGCGGCTACATCTCGCGCTTCCTGGCCTTCACGGCGATCTGGGCGCTGGTGACCAGTGTGTTGGCACTTGCGGCTTACATAAGTTCGTTTGTGCAATACCGCTTCCTATTCAATGTCACCACAGGCTTCTTGGGGACTTATCGCGCATGGTACCCGGAAGCTGCGTTGGCAACTTTTCTCTTGATTCAGGTGACGTTGGCAGCGTGGGCCTTGTTGAATCGCCGCATAGGGCTGGTGGTTGCTCCAGCGACAGAAGCCCGCGTCGAAGGGACTGGGCAGACTGAACACTATCGAGCGCTTCCCACACTCACTCTGTATTTGATTGGCGCTCAGATTCTGATTCCTGCATTCGTCTCCACTATTTTCACATTGTTGATTGCCAATGGATACACAAAATCATTTCTGCGCGAATTTGGGTTCATGGTTCTGATCCTGATTCCTGGTGGAGTGCTTGCCCTGTTGTATTGGCGTTTTGAACCTTACCTGACGATTGATCGGTTGCCACCAGCATCGGCGGGATCCGAGAGGAGTTCATCATGAGCACGGAGAATCACTTCCCCGCCAATTTGTGGTACTTTACCCGTGATCTGGCTGAAGCGACTGTCCATAGCTTTGAGCAACGCGGCTTTATTCCCTTCGTGATTCGTTCCCTATTGGCATCACTCGTCATCGCTGTCCTATTCGCTGTCTTCATGTTGTTCCCTGGCTCACGGTTTCCCATTGCTGCGACAGACTTCAGTGATCAGATTGCAGCAGTCTGCGACCGGGAGGGGCAAGCTGCCGAGGACGCTCCGTCTGTTCTGTGTCTACCCTATGTCGAAGCCCAGGAAGAGGTCGTGCAGCATTTCGTTGCGCGGGATGCGGCACGCGCTCTACTGGCGGATTTCCCGGACAACTTCGGGCAGATCAACCTTTTCCTGGATGAGTTCGCTCGTCCGGCACACACGGTGTTCTACGGCATTCCCTCGTTCTTCGCCTTCGATTGGCGACGGCATTTTTCGCTCTTCTTGCTGCTGCTGACGACGGCAGAATTGATCCGCATAGTCTGGTCGCTGACGGTTGATCGCCGCAAGATTGTTGCGGATCAGCGAGAACCGTCAGCGGGCGACGGACGGCGGTGGCTTGGGGGCTTTCTTACTGTTATTGTGGCAGTCGTTCTCTTCTGGTGGCAGCCCTGGGTCTCCTACTACGGCGCGATGTCCCTGCCCGCCACGCCCCTGATGTACGTGCTTACGGCGGCGGTGGCGGCGGTCTTGCAGCGGCGTTTCATGCGTGCCTCGCTCTTCTTCGGATTGATGCCGCTGCTGCATCACGAGACCATCTTCCTGCTGCTGCTCTGGTTGCTGTACCTCTACCGCCTGGAACTGCTGCATTTCTTCTCGCACCAACTCGTCGAAATCTTCCGCGCCCCCTTCACCGAGCATGACGGTAGCCCACCGACCCGCTATCTGGGCTGGTTGGAAGATGCGCGCGAAGCCATCGGCAAGGAAAATCGCGAAGAGCAAGAAGAGCACAAGCTGGCTTCCCCGCTGACTTACGTGGTCGCCTCGCTGCTGCCCTATCTCATCTGGAATTTTCTGCTGCTGGCGTATACCAACGATCTGCCTATGCGCCGGGTTGTGATCTTCGTGGGCAATCTGCTCTCTCCGATCTTCGGGCGTGCTCCCTATCAGGACACGCTCTACCAACCCCTGGGCTGGAATATCCTGCTCGATCATGTGGGCAATTGGGTCGGTGCGATTGTGGCGGCGCTTTTCATCGGGGCGCTGGTCTTCAGCGGGACTCTCTTTCTGGCGCATTACCGCTGGTGGCGCTCACAGGATACGCACCTGCGCCGCCGCGAACTGGCTTATCTCCTGCTCGATCACAGCATCAGCAGCCGCTACACATGGTGGTATTTCTTCCTGGGCTATTTCATCATCCAGACATTGCTGCTGCGCGTACCCAATAACCCCTTCGAGAGCAGCGCCGCGCCGTATTATCTGCTGCCGATTGCGCCCGCCATCGCTATCTTTGCTGCGCTGCCCTTGTTCTGGTCTTTAGAGATTGTCTATCGCGTTCCGATTGGGACGGAACAGCCTGATGGGAACAACAATGAGCCAACTGGCAACTACTATCAGCGCCCGATTATGGTACGTGGTATCGCAGCAGCAATCTACATCGGTATCTTCGGGCTGGCTCTGGGAACGCTCAACATCCCTTCACCCCCTACACCCGCCAACCTGTTGCCCGACGGATACGTCGCGCCGGACGCGGAAATCGGGGACTACGAGCGCACCCGTCTCACCGCGCTCCAGCATGAGGCGGATGCACTTTCCGTGGTCGACGTATTGGCGACGTTGCCGCCGGATGAATGGCGAATCAACCGGGATATGATCGGCGATGATGCCGAAGAACGCCGCCTGCGCGAACGCGCGGCCTATCCCATCATCACCATGGATCCCGTGCTGCGGCTGGCGATTGACGAGGCCGATGACGATGATCTCATCGAACGCCTCTGCCCCCGCGCGTTGTGGGCGCAGGAGACGACCATTCCCTTCTACTACAACCTCTTCCCGAATGAGACGGTGTTGGTCATCAGCGCCCAGGGGTTGCCCAGCGCTGTGGAAGACATCGGGATTCCAGGGTGGGTACGCCGTGACTTCCGCGACGAAGACCCCACCGACACACAAGAGAGCAACAATGGTCTGCAAGAGCCACCGCTCAGCATCGCGTTCGGGCGCATGGGGGCCTTCCGCTTGCAACCCTGGCAATTCTTCTTTGAGAGACCGCCACAGCGCGGCGCGGAAGCTGATGACATCGCCTTTGACGGAGAAGAGAGTCCCAATACGCTCGTTTGGCCCACCAGTCGGGTGAATGACGCACCGCCACTCACCTGGTCAGAGCAATTAACGACGGCAGACTTCGATCCGGCGAAACTGCAAACAGAGGGCAATCCGGACTTTGCAATCTACCGCTTCCGCTCGGATCAGGTCGAGGACTTTCCCCCATCCGAACGCGAACGCTATGCGCGGCGTTACTGTGGTCAGGTGGTCGGGGAGCAGCAAGCCTACGCCATCGTTGATGGAGCACCTGCGCCGATTTTCGAGCGTCTGGATCAAGAAGGTGCGCCGTTGATTGTGCGCGAAGGCAGTCGCTTGCCTGCACTGGAATGCGTGCGTACGGAGAACCTGCGCCGCGATGAGTCCTTCTTCTGTCTGGTGGCCTTCCCGGATCGCCGCCAGGAGGTGTTGGATGATCTCTGGGATGACGAGTCAGGGGCTAACATCTGCTACGCCAATACGGAGGTGGACGAACCCTTCGTCAATCCGCCGCTGAATCCGGACGATCCGCGTGCGCTGCTGGCCCCCGGTTGCCTGGGCTGGGTCGAAATCGGGCGCAACGTCTACCTGGAAGCCGAATTGCCGGAATCGCTGCCAGAGTGGCACGATCCGTCTGTGGAATAGGCGGTGAACCCCATGCTACCGAGCCTCACGAAACAAGCCCTGCGTTACCTCCTGGTCGGCATCGTCGCCCTGATCATTGTCGCGTCCCTGGTGCTGCTCTTCCAGGCCGAGACGGATGAAGACCGACTGACGGCCTTCATCGGCTTGCTCACGGGTATTTTCAGCGTGCTGGCGGCACCGCCCCTGGCAGATGTGGTCGATCAAGCCTTCTTTGAGGCCAACAACACTGGCGCGGAAGATGTGCGCAAGCGGCTCAAAGCCTACTGGATTCGACAGTATTTGCGGGCAGAGCAACGCGCCATCAGCGGCGCATCGCGCCCTCCGAACCAGGAAGCCTACAACCCAAATGGGGCAGGCGGAACCAACGGCAATGACCACGACGAGGAAGAAGAGGAAGAAGTGCCAGACCCGCACGCCTGTGACCTGCGCACCCACCTCACAGGAATCGCGCCGGGGGCCTTCTCGAATTACGGTATTTTCGAACCTGCGCTGGGACGCTTTAAGTTCAAAACGAAGAGCGAAACGGAGAGTGTGGATATTTCCAACCATCTCTACCCGACGATTACCGATGCCGACACGCTCTCGACCTTCTTCGACAAATTCACCCGTTACGTCGAGAATGACTGGGACTATACGGGCGAATTCATCATCCTCATGGGCGAACGCGGCACGCGCAAGACGGTCAAATTGCTGGAACTCGCCGAACATCTGGTAGACCGAACGACTCGCGTTCCCGTCTATGCGAATCTTTTCTCCTGGTCGGCGGGCTGCAAACAGATCGAAGTCTGGCTGCAAGAAGAGATCATGCGCCAGTACAACATCGTCGGCTGGAAAGCCAAGCGCCTCATCGAGAACAACTACCTGATCCTGCTGCTGGATGGTTTCGAGGAAGTGCCGCATGAGCGGCGGCGGCATCTGGTCAAGGCTATCGAGAACTTCCTGGATAACCGCCTGCATCGTCGTTCAACTCCGGTTGCTTCGCGCCAGGGCGAACGCCCGGTGGATTTGCGCGATGGTCTGGTGATTGCCGTCAAGACGCCCAGCGAGATCGAGCGCCTGGATGACCATGTGGAAGACACCAACGTCAGCCTATCCGACGATACCGACAATTACGTCGATCTATTCGAGCATGTAGAGGAATTGCTGGATGCATTGCAGGGCATCAGTACGGGGGGCAATCCATCTCCAGTAGCTGTCTTGCGCATCGAGCCGCTGTCGCCAGCCGTTGTGCGCGACTATTTGCTCTGCCAATTCCGGCGCAAAGTGCGCGAGGTCGAGAATGCACATACAGCGGCACTGATGCCTTCGCAGAAACCAGAAGACCGAGAGCGACGAGAACAAGACATCGAGCGACAGGCCACCGCCGTTGCGAACAAAACGCAGATGGTGCTGGAAGATATGCAGGCCATCGAATTGCTCAAGTTAGTGAAATGGCCAGAACTGCGCGACATCTTGCGCAGCAGCCCATTTTTGCTACGAGCCTTCATCTCCACTTTTTATTATGATCGCAACGCCGGTGAGATGCGCAGCTCGTTTGATCTGATCTCCGGAACAGAAAAGGCATCGCTGAGATCGAAGCTGGAGAATATGTCGAGCACGGCAGAGCGCTACAAGATTCTGCAAGAGGTCATCATCCATCGCTATGTGCAGCAGAGTCTGCGCCATCAACCGGATAACATTGGACCGCACGGCAGCGTTGAGCGCGACAAACTGCTTGAAGAGATGGCGACCGCCATGCAGCGGCGGCGGCAGCGCGTGCTGGATGATGGCGATGTCGTCTTCTACCTGGAAGACATCGGCCTGCGCATGCTCATCCAGAAGAATCCACGCCGTATGTTGCAGTACAAGGGACTCGTCGCCCTGGTCACATCGGTGATTTTCACCCTGGTGTATCTGGCCTTTGCGTTGATCGTGCAGGATATGCGCCCGGAAGTGACGCTGCTGGTGGGTGTGTTGATCGTGCTGTTTGGGCGCAGCTTCGGATGGCAAAGCTGTGGCAAGCCTAATGAAGACCGCACCGAATTGACGTATCCACTGCGCTGGTTCGCCGATGCCGGTTTGGGCGCCGCCATCTTCATGGCCTTCATCGTGGGTATGGTCTTCTTCGAGATGACGCGCATCGTCTACGAGGGCGTGAATCAACCCCCCTTACTCTACGAGTCGGTGGTCAGCGGCCTCTTCGCTTTTTCGCTGTTTCTCTTCATGGGCGGCCTGGAACTGGGGCGGCGCTATGATGTGGTAGCGCGGCCCTACGAAGGCCGCCGTTTCCTGCTGATCACAACGCTGATGTCTGGCGGTCTCTGGTTCGTCTTCTTCTTCCTGTTCATGTTCTGGCCTCGTGCCCGCTTCGAACTGCTGACCAACATCCAGATTCAGGAACTCGTCCCGGCGGCGGGGCTGTATGCGGCGATTGCGGGGACGTTCATTGGCTTCATCAGCGGATTCGTGCTCTCGCACCTCTACCTGCGCCACCTCGTGCTCTACTGGTATCTGGGGTTGCAGCGCGGCTTGCGTTCACAGTACAGCCAGGTGCTCGACCATAATGCACGCCCCGAGATCGGCATCCTGCGCAAACTGGGCGGCGGCTATGTCTTCCGCCATCGCTTCATCATGAACTACTTCCGCAAAGATTATCAGGGCAGCCTCGACCGATGACGCTGCATTCCAGGAGTGAGAGCCGGTGACAGTCAATTTCGACCCCTATGATCGCAACCCAGACCGAGACCCAGAGCGGAATGATCGCAGGCAGCCCGATTACCGTCGCTGGAAGCTCTTCGAGCGCAATGACGATGATAAGTGGGAAGCGAAAGCACCCTACGGCAGCGTAGACGCCGGGTACTTCCTGCGGGGCGGGCGTTACTTCGGTTGCGGCATCACGTTGCTGATCCTGCTCTTCCCGCTGGTGATCTTGCTCTACGGGCTGTACGCCATCTCGCAAGAGGCCATCAACTACGAATTGGCCTGGCTGCCGCTCTCCACGCTGCAATGCGGCACTGCACTGGCGATTTTCGTCTTCGCGCCCCTGCTGCCTTTCCGCCTCTGGATGCTCTTCACGGCAATCAACAAGGACAACGAAGATACCCAGCAAGAGAAGCCCATGCCCACACAGGCTCGTCTCTACAAAGACGAGTGGGAAGGCTGGGGCAAGCAAGAAACTCGCGCCTATCTCAAAAGCCGTCAAAAAGGAGAGGGCGCGGGCTACCTTGTGATGGTTGGCCTGTTCGATGAATCCGGGGCGATGCGCCGCCTCATCAAGAGCCTCAGCAAGCTCAAATACACCCTGAGCGACGATGAGGAGAAACAGGTATACGAAGCTGAGCGTGAATTTGTCGATCTGATGCTCAGCCATGATTGGCGCAAGAAGTTCCAAGCATGGAAACAGAAGTATCCCAAACTGAAGGACTTACACGAGTCAAAGAAACACAGCCCCTTGCATCTCATGCTGCTGGTCGAAGACAAAGAGGAAGAGGTCATCGCAGGCAAAGTCGAGAAGGCGATGGGGCGCAAGCAGGAAGACAAAAAACTCGAACTGCCCAAATTTGTCCCTGGCTGTTTCTGGTTCTTTTCCGCATTGACGCGCCTGCTGTTCTATATCTTCGTGCCGATTGTCATCTTCAAGTGGCTCAGTGAGCGGGCATCGCGCCAGAACTTCGGTGATCCCCAGGAGTTCAGCCGCTCGCGTGATAACGGCGACGCCGAGCCAACTCCCAAACCGCGCAAAGTCCCGATTACGACGCATCAGGCGGCAGTGCTGGAAATCCTGAAGCTGCCGCCGGAAAAGCGCAATCGCTTCATCATCGCACGGGTTCCCAAGCCCGGCTTCGACCGTTACCTGGGAAAATCCGAGCCACAGACCAAGCCCCGCGCCCTCAACTTCGGGTTGTATCATCAATTCAGCAAGGCAAAACATGAAGCGGTGCGGTTTGAGTGCATAGAGCTTCCCGAAAGAAGTCTGGGATACCTGCTCGGTTTCGACGGGCACCTGAAGGGAAAACCGGGTGAAGGAGAGAACGTTACAGACTTGCCCCGTGACAATGATCTCAGTACAGATGACGAACTACGCGCCAGAATCTGGTCCCATTTGAACGGTAAGCAGCCAACCGACATCGTCACGCTTATCTCTCTCTACGAAGCGGTCTGGTCTGCTGAGCGGAAATACGGGTGGTGGAACTTCGAATTTAGTGGAACCGAGTATGGGTTATTGGATAATGATATTGTTGACCTGGACTACGCACTCGAAACCTATATCTATCGCTGGTTGGATCGTGATGATCTGTCTAACGTGATTGCCCATAAGTTAGGGTTCGCCCTACCGGAAGCATTTCCTGAATTGCTGGCGCTTAGAGCCGTCCTGCAGGCCATAAAACCTACCAATGCCCCCGGCAGCCGCTACAAGTTGGCGTTTCACAGTCGAACAGGCGTTTACTCAAGGGCTGAACGCGACACGATCCTGACCTTGTTGGATTTCTTCATTCATTACAAGGGGATTCGCCTATTTCATTATATTCGGGGCAGTGCAGGCAATGAGGATTTTGATCCTGTAAAACAGGTTATCGAAGCAGCTTTCGGGGTAGCAGTGGTAGATGAGGCATGCGCGGCCTACGAAAACCTGATTCAGTATCGCCAGGGACGAGAACCGCAGGAATGGTATCGTCGTAAGAAGTTGCAATACAAGTTCTACTCTGCGATGCGCAAGTTCTATGAGTCATCATTCGCCCAGGGGATTTGGGGTAAATTATTTGAGGAAGTAAGAGAATCCAGACCACTTCCTGTTTGGCGCGATTATCGAGTAGAGCCTCGCCAAATCCGCTATACCGTCGTGTATGACGCCGAAGACCGCCCCGAAGAAGACCAACTGCTGAAAGCCGTCCGTGAATACAAAGCAGATCGTGTCCTGCTGGAAAAACTGCGCGTGAAGGCTGTGGTTTCGGTGATGGAATTGATTTTTGCACCACGTGTCACGTCTCCGGATGAGCGAACCTTTGTTGCAGTACACGGAGAGGCGTTTGATGTTGGACTCAGGCGCTTGAAAAAGCGGCTGCTGGATGCACATGCCGCTGAAGGTTTGGATTTGCTACGTTTTATTGGCGAAGAGCATGACGCTCTGCGGCGGTTGATACAGCGCAATTTGCGTGATGTTCACCCAAACAACTACGCGTCTACAATTTACAAATACCTCCCGTATGATTTCATCCCGTATGATTTCACATTCGAGACATATCTTTCAGGGGATGCAGATGAGGTTGCGCGAAAAGACCCGGAGATGCAGCTACAGAATTTCCTGGCTGGTAGCCCGACGACAATCTCGCCGAGCTATCCGCCTTTTCTTCGGACATTCTTAAAGCAATTCGATTTCTTGCTCAACAATCCAGAGATTCACGAAATTCGTTATCAGCGTCTAGGCCAACTCACACGCTGGCTTCTGAGAACGATCAAAGATCGCACGGTACGTCGTGATGTGATCCGACATGCGAAGGCTCTTGACGATGCGTTCTCTCGCCTCAACAAAGTTGTTGGAGATTTGGAGCAGAGTACCGTCTGCTTCCAGGCCAAGTTGACATACGAAAACCTCAACGACAACTGGGTCATCAGCATCTTCAAGGCGGATTATGCCTCCTGGTTCAATTACCTGCTGCCGGGGTTGCACCGCAACCGCATGGCGATCCCGCTGGGTGGTACGTCGAATCACTTTCAGGTCAAATTCTTGCAGTACGTCGGCGGATGGGATGCCTACAACGTCGCCGAAGACTGCGATCTGGGCATGTGGATCGCCCGCAACGACAAGCAAGTGCGCGTGCTCAACAGCATCACCTGGGAGGTCGCCAACGACGACATCACAAAATGGGTTGGGCAGCGCTCCCGCTGGATCAAGGGCTACGCGCAGAGTTACTTCGTCCACATGCGGCGTCCATTACTGCTGTTGAATGACCTTGGCTGGCGGCGTTTCTGGGGCTTCCAGTTCACGGTGGGGGCGGGCTTCTTGATGCCGATGCTGTCGCCCTTCTTCTACGTGATGACCTTCATCTACCTCATCAGTCTGGTGCTCATCATCGTCGTCGGCTTCGCGTCTACCGACGGCACCCTGGAAGCGGCCAAGATCCCGCTGCGCTTCATCTACGACATTCACTATTACTGGATTCTGCCGTTCGGCACGGGGTCGTTTTTCATCGCCAATATCATCTACTTCCTGATTCTGGTGATTGGACAATTGCGGCATCCGAAACCGGGGAATATGCGCTGGATCGTCAGTTGGTGGTGGCTGTACTGGATCTTCATGAACGCGGCGGCCTTCCGCGCCCTGTGGGAATACATTTTTGACCCGCATTCGTGGGATAAATCCGACCACAGCTATCTGTAGGGCAGGCGCAGGGGAACCGTCCTGTACGCAGGTCACCGCGTGCGTAAGATCGGATATGGTTCGCGAACCGCACTCAGTGGATTTACATCGATACATACGAGGATGCAAGATGCGCTACACCCTGACTTTGCTGCTGTTGATCGTGTTCCTGCCTGCCGTCCAGTCGCAAGATGTGCCCAAACCCTGCCCTGAGAGCCTGCCTCCGCGCCTGACCGTCGATGAGGCCGCACGCGTCACACCAGGGGCCGCCAACAACGTCCGCTCACGTCCGGAAGCCGACGCCGAACTCGTCGGACAGCTTCCAGGTGGCAGCCTCTTCACCGTGCTGGACGGCCCTGCCTGTGGGAATGGTTTCACCTGGTGGCGTGTGCGCTCCGGCGATGTCGTGGGGTGGACGGTTGAAGGCAGCGACGAATACTGGCTGGACCCCCTGCCGGGCATGGCTGTCTACGAAGATGACTTCATTCGCTTCGCCCTGGACAGCGACTGGCTGACATCGGTGACCTACGAATACATCGAAGAAGAGCCAACCGACCGCTACCAGAACAGCCCGTATCCGGCACAGCACCGCTACGAGTATGAACTCAGCCCGGAGCTTTCCGAGCATCGCCCGCCGACCCTGCGCATTTTCCGCGTCGCCGACATTACTGAAGACTTCCCACACCATTACCCTGTCTTGACTGAGCTAACGGCCCTTCTACGTGACCGACCGACGGATATGTTGCGCGTGGAAACGCCTGTTACGGCAGCCTTTCAGATTGGCATCGCCCGACCGACGTACTTCGATTTCGTCAATGGAACAGGGCTGGTCTATGTGACGGGCTATGCACAGGACACCGCGCCCTTCTACATCAATCAATACGAATTCGCTGGCTTGACCAGCGACGGCGAATACTACATCTGGGGCAGCTTCCCGTTGGAGTTCACCATGCCCGAAACCCCGTTTGATCGCTCCCAGTACATCGAGTGGGACGAAGAGACCCGGGCACGCTACGATGAGTACGTCGCACGAACCGCCTCGTACTGGAACGAGCGCACGGATGATGCCTTCACCCCTAACCTGGAAGGACTACGTCGCATCCTGGAAACCATCGAAATCCTGGGGATGTAGAACAGATACAAGTGGGCAGGGCAGCGCTGCCCTGCCCATGACTCTAATACGAGGCCATTATCTGCAAACACTACTCGATGTCGAGCTGGGCAGTGGTAGTCGGCTGGCGCAACCACTGATACAGATAGCCACCAATTGCCGCCCCAATGAAGGGAGCAATCAGGTATATCCATTGTGCTTCGCCGATTCCTGCTACCAGAGCAGGCCCTAATGAACGTGCCGGATTCATGGATGCACCGCTGATAGGGCCACCCCAGAGGGCGTCCAGCGCAACGGTTGCGCCGATGGCGATGGCGGCGGTTTCACCGACAGCGCGTGTATCCGTTGCTACGGCGATAATCACAAACATCAGCACCGCCGTCAAAAGAACTTCCAGGCCGAAAGATTGCCCGACCGATCCCGCCGGAAGCGTCACCCCCAGCAGGGCAGTATCGCCAAGTGTGAGGCGCAACGTGAGTGCTCCAAGGATGGCTCCGCCCAATTGGCCGCCGATGTAAGAGGGGACATCGCGCCAGGGGAAATGGCGCGTGAGGGCGAATGCAACCGTCACCGAAGGGTTGAAGTGCGCCCCGGAAATATGGCCTACCGCTGCGATCATCACCATGATGACCAGACCAAAAGTTAAGGCGATGCCGACATGTCCTAAAGCACCCGTCTCTGCGTTGACCATGATTGCGCCGCAGCCCGCTGTCACCAGGGCATAGGTACCAACCAGTTCAGCACCTGCCCGCCGTACTAATGGAGATGTCATCCTGGGTATCACCCCCGCCCATCACGCAGCATCTGCGCGAATTTGTCCGGCATGCCGTCGGCAGCTTCGATGGCCTGGGCAGCCCGTTCGACATCGTAAGGCACGCGCACGAACTGAGCGTTGAGGTCGCCATTTTCGAGCGTCAGCACCACATAGCACGCGTCGGGGTTGTCGTCCTTTGGTTTGCCCACGCTGCCTGCATTGATGATGCGGCGTCCGCTAGGGAGGCGCTTATCGTAGGGCAGGTGCGTATGCCCACAAACGAGCACATCCGCCTCCACCCCGTCCATCATGCGCTCCAGGCTGGCATCGGAGCGGTCTTCGTAGAGGTATTCGTTGATCTTGCGCGGGCTGCCATGTACCAGCAGAATCCGGTGTTGGCCGAGTTGCAGCGGAACATGCGCCGGGAGCGAGCGCAGGAACGCCTTGTTCTCGTCTGTCGTGTGGGCGTTCGTCCAGGCGATGGAGAGTTCCCCCCGTTTGCGATCCTCTTCTGTTTTGTAGGCGCAGCCGCAGTCATCGCTGCTGTTGCCCACCCCTTGATCGTAATTGCCCATGATCGTGGGAATGCCGCGCGTGCGAATCATCTCCGTGACTTCATTGGGGAACGTGCCGTACCCGACCAGATCACCCAGGCAGTACAGGGTGTCCAGTTCGCGGATTTCCATATCGGCGAAGACGGCTTCCAGCGCGGGTAGGTTGCCGTGAATATCGCCGAAGATCGTGATCGTTTCGCTCATGTTGGGGTTCCTTCTGCGATGGTTTGCAGGAAATACTCGATGCGAGATTGCAGGCGGCGTGCCGTTTCCGCAAAAGCCTGCCTGCGCTCCCCCTCGTCGTCGATTTTGCTCGGATCAGGCAAGCCCCAGTGATACTGCGCCCCATCACCGGGAAACGTCGGGCAGACCTCGCGTGCGCGATCGCAGACGGTAATCACGTAATTGAAGGGCTGCGTTTCCAGCTTGCGGATATGGGTCGATTCTTGCTGGCGGATGTCGACTCCAAGCGCATCCATTGCGCGGATCGCCTCCGGGTGAACGCGGGTGGGGTGGCTTCCGGCGCTGTAGACCTCTATCGCACCTCCGCTGAGATGCCGCAAAAGCCCTTCCGCCATCTGACTGCGGGCGCTGTTGTGCGTGCAGACGAAGAGCACGCGCAGCGTGCCGGGGCGGGCGCTGTCTGTGCCGGGCTGGCTCACCAGCGCCGGGTGAATCAACCCCCCTGCTTGCCGATACTCCTGGCGCAGGCTGTCCAGATCGAGACTGTAGTACGTGTCTCGCCCATCTGCCTCGCTGCGATGGGTGTAGACCAGCCCACCATTCCGCAGTTTCTTCAGATGATACGAGGTGAGATTGGCGGGTTCCCCCAGGCGATCAACCAATTCCGAGACGCGATAATCGCTGTGGCTCAGAAGCTGCACAAGCTGCCAGCGCAGATCATGCGCCAGCAATTTGATGACCTGTGGGGGAGGTTGTAATGCGACCATAGTCTGCTTTCGTCCGGTTTGGTTAACTGAATTGGCGCTCCATTTCGGCGGTTTCTTCCAGCCAGAGCTGCATGCGTGCCTCGATTTTATCACGCGCTTCACGGAAGGCCGCTAGCTGCTCCTCTGGGCTGCCCGTCACGGCTGCTGGATCATCAATGAGCCAGCGATGAATGTAGCGTGCGTCGGCGCTGAAGCTGGGGCAGTCCTCCTCCAGTTTGCGGCAGACGATGATGGCGTGCTCGAAATCGTGCCGCCCCATGAACTCGCGGATGCTCTTTGAGTGTAGATTGCCGCTATCAACGCCCTTCTCCGCCAGTACTTGCAGCGCCAGTGGATGCACTTCCGGCGCGGTTTTCATCCCTGCACTGTAGACCTCGTAGCGATCTCCTGCATGATGCCGAAGAAGGGCTTCAGCGATTTGTGAGCGAGCAGAGTTGTGAACGCAGAGGAAGATGACGTTTTTGCGGGACATGGCGCACCTTTACTTCAATTCATTTTGATTCAATCTAATTTGAAGTATATTGCGGATGCTGTGCCCCTGTCAAGTGATCGGTGGGGTGTAATCCGGCGTTTACAGGCATCTCTACATCGTTTGCATAGCTTGTGTCCGCACGAAAAAACTGCAACTTCCTCCTTCAGTTTCTATTTGCAAACGATGCAGTCATAAGTCTCCGTGCCGTTCGTCGTTGGGCTGAGCGAATACGAATAAATGAGGACACAAATCACTATCCCATAAACTGCACAAGATGATACAACAAGATTGAAGTCGTATTGATCGAGCGCAGCAATCGACCGGGAAACCGAACGACGCCTGCTCTACGTCCTACGCACATCACGCCACTACATCCAGGATCACAGCCTCCACGTTCCACTCACATCGCAGGGTGCTGATCGATTTCTCCTCGGCTGGCAAAGATTGCGAAGGGGAGGTTGTTTTTCATGAAACGCTTCTTTTTAGCTATATTTATTGTACTTACGCTCTTGATTCTCGTCTGGTCTGTGCTGAGCATCACCGCACAGGAAGACTCGCTCATGCAAGCCATCGAAGAATATGGCTCCGTCACCGTCATGGTCGATGTCTGGGCACCGGCTCCCACAGAACAGGTCTTCCAGTCGCGGGAAGCGACCATCGCGTATCGGGCATCCGTTGACGCGGCACAGCGGCAGGTCTTCGACCAACTGCCCGTTGGCGATGGTATCCACCTGCGTCACGTCTATGAGAATTTCCCGGCATTTTCGGCAGTAGTCGATGCCGAGGGCTTGCGTGCGCTGCGGCGTGCGCGGTATGTCGTTCGCGTATCGGAAGTGCTGAACTACCGAAAACATGTGGATTTCTCGATCCCGCTGATTGGGGCGGATGCATTTCACAATCTGGGGTACACCGGACGCGGTGTTGCCATCGCGATCCTGGATGATGGACTTGACATCACGCATCCGTTCTTCGCTGGCACGACCGGAACGATCATTGAAGCCTGCTTCAACACGACGTCGTTTTCCCCGCTTCGGTTTGGACGCTGCCCGGGTTCGAACCCCAATGTCGCCTATGGCCCGGGTTCAAGCTGTGCCGACAATGATTGCGATCATGGTACGCATGTCGCGGGCATCGCTGCGGGCGATGATCGCCCAACGCGCAGCGGTGTCGCCCCTGATGCCGATATCATCGCCATCAATGTCTTCAGCTCTGTCCACGACTGGGGTATCTGCGACGGTGATCCGCCTTGCCAACGTGCAAGCGGTGATGACATTTCCGCCGCAATTGATTACGTGATTCGGCTGCGCAATGAGGGATGGAACATCGTCGCTGTCAACATGAGCCTGGGTAGTCGACGGCATACGTCACCCTGCGTGATGCCGGAAAGCAGGTTCACAACACTGCGCTATTTGCAGGGGGTGATGCCTATCGCCAGCACCGGAAACGACTCCTGGACGAATGCCATGGGCTGGCCTGCCTGCCGTCCCCAGGTTGTCGCTGTTGGCAATACCGAGCTGAATGATCAGGTCTCGGGTACTTCCAATGTGGCCTACTTCATGGATATCTTCGCGCCGGGAACGGATATTTTCTCGTCAGTTTCGCCGCTGCACGATCGGTACCCCTATTGGTATAAGACCGGCACGTCGATGTCCGTGCCGCATGTAGCGGGTGCATTTGCCCTCATGCGCGAAGCAGAGCCGGAGATGCATGTCGAAACGATTCTGCGTATCTTCAAGGCAACGGGCGTTCCCGTGACGGATCAACGCTCCGGTGGCACGGTAACCGCGCCTCGCCTTGACCTCAATGCTGCCCTGCAATTCATCCAGAATCCGGTTCAGTGTAACGGAATGGATGCCACCATTTACGTTGTCAATGGCATCGTCTTCGGTGGCCCGGATAACGGCAAAACCTACAACGGCTTGCTGCGCGGCACACAGGGCCTCGATGTGATGGTGGGCACTGAGGGGGCAGATCGCATTCTGGGCTTCAGCACGAATGACTATATCTGCGGCCTGGGTGGCGATGATGTCATCTACGGACACGAAGGCCAGGACGACATCTGGGGTGGTGACGGCAACGATGTGATCTACGCAGGCTACAGCGGCGATGATGTCTGGGGTGGTGCAGGCAACGATGTGATCGAACTGGAAGAAGGTACCGACTATGCCTACGGCGGTGAAGGCGATGATCGCATCGAAGGCGGTACCGGACAGGACACCATCAATGGTGACGCTGGCAATGATGTATTGCTCGGTGAAGAGGGCGATGACGTGATCCGAGGCGGCGACGGTGACGACATCATTTACGGCATGCAAAACAACGACTGGCTCTACGGAAATGGCGGCAACGATCTGATCTTTGGTTACCAGGGGGATGATCGGATGTACGGCGGTGAAGGCACCGATGATCTCCTCGGCGGCGATAACAACGACTGGCTTTACGGCGAAGGCGGCGATGGAGACTCATTGCTCGGTGGCAACGGCGATGATCGCTTGAGCGGTGGTGATGGCGTTGACGACGCCTGCTACGGTGACGCAGGCCCACATGACTACGCCGACGACACATGCGAAATCCGCGCCACTGAACACTGATCCCAACATTCTTGAATTCGAAGAACGCCCACCAACACCGTGGGCGTTTTCTATCTTGTGCCCTCTTGTGCCCTATATGCGCATCGCCGCCTATCTCTCGGTGAGCAGGATGCGGATCAAACTACGTCTTCAGTCCCACCTTGACTTCCACACTTTCCAGGCGGGGGGTGCTGACGCGAATCCGTGCTGTCCCCGGCGTGTGTCCGGCTTTCAGGAAGAGCGCCGCCTGACCGCCAACCAGCGTGAAGGGATTCTCCCCGATCAATTGCGCATCGCCTTCGAGCAGTTCCAGAGTCACGGGCTGGATCGCGTAGGGCAGGCGATTGCCATATTCATCCGTGATCTTGAAGACGATGCGCGTCATGTCGCGCCCGTCAGCGTGGATTTCGGTATCTTCCGCAAAGGCGACCAACTGCTGCGGTACGCCGTCGGCACTGATGCGCTGCTCGGCGACAGCCTGCTCACCGCGATACCCGACGATGTGCAAATCACGGAAAGCATCGCCCCAATGATCCCCAAACTGTCCCAGGACAATCGGCGGATGGGTCAGGCCGGGGAAGGTTTCGTAGGCGGGGTAAAATTTGCCCTGCGCGGCATCGCCAACGTAGACTGCGATGTAATCGCAATTCGTCAGTACGTAGAGCGGATCGTTGATCCCGGTCGAACGATCCCCACGTGTCCAGAAGGTCGCTGCTTCCAGCACGATTTCTTCATCCGGCGATTTCTGGCTGCGATATACGGTGGCTGCCCATTTCGGCTGCCGCCACATATCCATCACACCGTGATAGCAGATGCGATCCCCGCTGCCGAAGTCGCTGTGGGTGTTATAATCGAAGGCGCACCAGCCAATCGCGCCGCTGACTCCGCCCGTGCTGCTCGCCAATGCCTGAATATAGGCATGCCGTCGTAGGTGCTCGGTCTGCCGATCTTCGTTATCCCAGGTTTTGGTGGGGAACATATGCCCGTTGAACTCGGTGATGATCCAGGGTGTGTGCGTCGGTTCAATCACACCATTGGTGAAGTCGTTATAGCCGTAGACATCTTCCAGGAATTCGCTGTGTGGCCAGAAGCGAATCCCGGTCGTCTGCCGCGTAGGATCGAGTTCGCGGGCGAGGGCGTTGGTCTTCGTATAGAATACTGTGTTGTCCCAGCTTTCGTTGATGCGCACGCCCCACAGCACAATACTGGGATGATTCCAATCGCGCTCGATCATGGCCCGCACATCGCGCAGGCTGATCTGCTGCCAGGCTTCATCGCCGATGTGCTGCCAGCCGGGAATCTCTTCCAGCACCAGCAGGCCGATTTCGTCGCAGCGATCCAGGAACGAAATATCCTGCGGGTAATGGCTGGTGCGCACGATGTTGCAGCCCAACTCTTTGATGATTTCTGCGTCCCGCCGTTGTAAGCGTGCTGGAGCCGCCGCCCCGATGAAGGGGTACATCTGGTGGCGATTCAGGCCGCGCAGGAAGATTCTTTTGCCGTTGAGGTAGAAGCCATCGTCTTTGAAGACCGCCTCGCGCATGCCAAAAGGAAAGGTTCCTAGCGCCCCGATTTTGCCGCCATTGATGCGCAGCATCACGCCGCAGCGATACAGATAGGGGTCATCCAGCGACCACAACCGCCATTCCCGCCCTCTGTCGAAGGTCAGCTCCATCCTGACGCGCGTTTCGGATTGTGGCGGCAGGCGTAATTCCGTGTGGGCTTCGGCGAAGGCGTTTTCCAGCCCGAAGGAGACGCGATCCCCCTCTTGAATCGTAGCCTGCAAACGGGCGTCTTGCTCCTGCTCGGCCACGTTGCGCACCCAGATCGTCAACTCCACGCGCGGATTCTCCGTGAGCACATCGAAAGTGCTCACCTTCATATTGGCAATGTGCAGCGTTTCCATGTAACGCAGGCTCACATCCCGATAAATGCCGCCGAAAACGAGATAATCCACCTGACCCCCATGCGGCGGAATGTCGTCGCGTTCGCGGCTGTCCACGCTGACCGTCAGCAGATTGTCGCCGTCTTCATGCACATACTCGGTGATGTCGTAGCTGAAGGGGACGAACCCGCCCTTGTGCTCCTCGAAGGTGTGCCCGTTGATGCTGACCGTCGCTGCCGTCATCACGCCTTCGAAGTCGATGTAGAGGCGGCGGCCTTCCAGCGGTTCGGGCAGGGTGAAGCGCTTGCGGTAGGTGCTGATGAACTGGTATTCGCTGTCTTTGAAGTTGTGCCAGGGCAGTTCGATATTGGTGTGCGGCAGGATGACCGACTCGAAGTCGCTGTCGGGTGTATCGTCGCCGACCTGCTGCGGTGTATAGAGCCAATCGTAGTTGAAGGGGTGTACGGCTCGCATGAGAGTGCTTCCTCAGTAGTGTGGCAATAAGACCGGATATTCTGCCGCCTATAGTACCCAAAATCCCTACGCAGACAACGCCCTGCGCACCAGCGTTCCGCACGCGACGCGGCGGAGACTGCATCCGGCGGCAACCGGTTCGATTTCATTGCGAAAACAGTTTTCTAATGGCATACTTGCGGCATCTGTTATTAAGTCGGCAACCGAACATGACCCATATCTTCATCTCCTATTCCCGCAAAGACCTCGAGCTGGTGGAACGTCTGCGCAACGACTTGCGCGACGCGGGAATCGACATCTGGATTGACAAAATCGGCCTGACACCCGGCACACTCAGTTGGGAGCAGGGGCTGCGTGATGCGATTGCCGCATCCGATGCGATTTTGCTCTGCGCTTCGACCGACTCGCGTGAGTCAGCCTTTGTGCGGGATGAAGTCGCGCTGGCAAAGCAGGCCGGGAAGAGCATCTATCCCGCCTGGGTTGCTGGCGAAAATTGGCTGGACTGCGTTCCCCTGGGTTTGGGAGGCACGCAGTACGCAGATTTGCGCGGAGACCATTACACCGCCGGGCTGATGCAGTTGATTGCGGCGATTCGTGGGGAAGCGACCGTTGTAGAGCCGCTGCAACCAGACGAGCCGATTGTTGTCGAAGAACCTGCCGCTGACTTCGAGCCGCGCAATCCCTACAAAGGGCTGCGTGCCTTCCGCGAAGATGACCAGGGCGATTTCTTCGGGCGTGATAGTTTGATCGCGGAACTGCTGGCAAAGGTGGACGATGCCAGTCGTCCGGCGCGGATGCTGCCTGTGTTGGGCGCTTCGGGCAGCGGCAAATCCAGCGTGATGATGGCGGGCTTGCTGCCGAAACTGCGCGAAAATCACCCGGATTGGACTTACCTCGATCCAATGGTTCCGGGGAATCATCCCCTGGAGAAGTTGACCATCACCCTGGCGCGACAATTCGAGAACAAATCACAGCGGGCGATCCGCGAAGACCTGACCGATACCAGCACGCGCGGCCTGCACCGCTTGGCCTGTGAGATCAGCGACAAACCCGTTGTGCTGTACATCGACCAGTTTGAGGAAATTTTCACGCTGGTGAATGACGAAGCCGAACGCCGCCATTTCATTGATTCGCTGGCGACGGCTGTCACGGAACCGGACGGGGTACTGTACTTGCTGCTGAGCATGCGCGCGGATTTTTATGATCGTCCGCTGCAATTCACGCCTTTTGGCAAGCTGCTGGAGACGCATCACGTCGCCATCACGCCGATGACCCTGGCGGATCTCTACGATGTGGTGCAGAAACCCGCTGCCCTCCCGGATGTGCGCCTGAGCTTCGATGATGGGCTGGTGACGGAGATGGTCTTCGCTGTGCGTGAAGAATCCGCCGCCCTGCCCCTGTTGCAATTCACGCTGGATCAACTTTTCGAGCAGCGCGAGGGCAATCGCCTGACGATGAGCGCCTACCGCGAGATCGGCGGCATTCAGGGGGCGCTGGCGCAGCACGCTGATGCAACCTTCGAGGAATTGCCATCGGATCAGCACAGAAAAATGGCACGAGCTTTGTTCCTGCGCTTGATCGAACCAGGGCAAACTGAGCAGGACACCACCCGCCGCCGCGCTTCTTACAGCGAATTGACCCTGCCTGATGCCGAACAGACGCGCATCTTGCAAGAAACCGCCGATGCCTTCGTCAATGCACGCCTCCTGGTGAGCGATGTAGGGTTTCCCCTTGCGCAGCGGGGGGACGGAAGGGGGGAGACAACGCTGGAAGTCTCCCACGAAGCCCTGATCCGTGAATGGAAGCGCCTGCGCGACTGGCTGCATGATGCCCGCGAAGATTTGCGCTTGCAGAAATCGCTGGCGGCAGATGTGGCAGAATGGCAGCGGCGCGGCAAACCCGCTGACCGACTCTATCGCGGGACTGTGCTGGTTGATGCCCAGGCATGGGCGGGGCGCAACACCGCCAGCCGCGACGAAACGCACTTCCTCAACGAGAGCCGGCGCGCCGAAGAAGAACGCCAGCGACGCGAAGCCCGCCAGCGGCGCACCCTGCGTTATGCCCTGGGTGGATTGGTCGCTGTGATCCTGGTTTCGGCGGTGGGGCTGGCAGCGATCTTCGCGCAGAACAACGCCGAATTGCAATCTGAAGCTACAGCGATTAGCGGAACATCCGATTATGCGCTGGCGCAAGCGGCGACACAACAAGAACAGGCTGCTATTGCACAGGAAAATGCCAGTACCGCCGAGGGTGTAGCAGAAGAAGCGCAGGAACAAGCAGCCCAAGCGGCGACGGAGGCAAGTATCGCCGAGAGCAACGCTGCTACAGCACAATCCGCCTCTGATTTCACCAACCTGGAAATTGCACGCTTCAGCACCTTGCAGGCTGGCGACGTGCTTGTCCCACTTGGCACGCAGACACCGGGAATCTTCGAGCCAACACTAACTGCGATTGCTGTTCTGAACGAACACGATCCTACGCTGCCGGAAAACCGGATGACCGACGAATTCGGCGTGGAGATGGTGCGGGTTCCGGCGGGATGCTTCTTCATGGGCCGTGATCGCGGTGACAGCGACGAACAACCGGCGCACCAGATCTGCTTTGATGAACCCTTCTGGATCGACAAGTATGAAGTGACCAATGAGCAGTATGGTTCTGTCCCAGAAAGTGATTTTTGCCGCGAAAGGTCATCGGAACCCGACCAGCCGCGCAACTGCGTGACCTGGTTCGAGGCGCAGGCGCACTGCGAAGCACGGGGAGCGCGATTGCCAACTGAAGCGGAATGGGAATACGCCGCACGTGGTCCGGATTCGTGGGTCTATCCCTGGGGAAACGAATGGGATGAAGAACGCGCCGTATTCGGTAGTAATTCAGAAGGCGTAACCGCCCCGGTCGGCAGTCGTCCCAGCGGCGCTTCGTGGGTAGGGGCACTGGACATGAGTGGCAACGTTTGGGAATGGACGAGTACGATTTACGACCAGGTTAATTTCCCTTATCCTTACGATGCAACGGATGGGCGCGAGGACGCGGATCCTGACGCCCGTCGGGTTGTTCGCGGCGGGTCGTTCTTCAATACATCAAACTTCGTGCGCGCCGCCTACCGCCGCTGGTACGACGTAGGTTTCGATGACCTCAATGTGGGTTTTCGTTGTGCGTTGTGGCGTCCCCCTTCTCCCTGAATCCTGAACACTGTGGGCGGTCGGGCACAGCCCGAAAAATGGCGCGTAGCGTCATTTTAGCCCTCTCCCTTTCGCCGTCAGGCGAATCGATTGTGTGGATCATACGAATATCATCGTAGGGGCGATCCGCTGGATCGCCCCTACGTGCCGTTTTGTTCACCTCGCCCTCTACCCGACCCTTCGTTATACTAGGCGGCATGAGTACAAAACACGCTTCTTTGGAGTAATCTTATGGCGAAGTACGTCGGCGCGATTGACCAGGGCACAACCAGCACCCGTTTCATGATTTTCGATCATGGCGGGGATGTGGTGGCGAGCCATCAACTGGAACACGAGCAAATCTTCCCCCAGGCCGGATGGGTGGAACACGACGCCGAAGAGATCCGGCGGCGCACCGTGCAGGTCATCAACGGCGCGATGGAGCAAGCGGGGGCGACGGCGGATGACCTCGCCGCCATCGGCATCACCAACCAGCGCGAGACGACCCTCGTCTGGGATAAGAACACCGGCAGGCCGCTCTACAATGCCATCGTCTGGCAGGATACGCGCACGCAGAGCATCGTCAACCGGCTCAGCGAAAACGGCGGCGCGGATCGGCTGCGCCCCAGGACGGGGCTGCCCTTCTCCACGTATTTCAGCGGAACCAAGCTACTCTGGCTGCTGGAAAACGTCGAGGGACTGCGCGAGAAGGCCGAGGCGGGCGAAGCGCTCTTCGGCACAATCGACACCTGGGTGGTCTGGAATCTGACGGGGGGCGTGCACGTGACGGATGTCACCAACGCCAGCCGCACCCTGCTCATGAACCTGGAAACGCTGGACTGGGACGACGAAATCCTCGCTGAATTGAACATCCCCCGCGCCATGCTGCCGGAGATCAAACCCAGCGGTGTCAGCGAAGCCTACGGCACCATCACGGCGGAATGTGCGGCGCGTGGCGTGGGCATTCACGGTATCCTCGGCGATCAGCAAGCCGCAGTTTTCGGGCAAACCTGCTACGGCGTCGGTGAAGCCAAGAATACCTACGGCACGGGCAACTTCATGCTCATCAATACAGGCACGGAGATCGTCCACAGCAAGAACGGTTTGCTGACCACGATGGGCTACAAGATCGGCGATGCTCCGGCGGTCTACGCGCTGGAAGGTTCGATTGCGGTCACGGGGTCGCTGGTGCAGTGGCTGCGCGATAACCTGGGGATCATCAGCAGTGCGCCGGAAGTGGAAACGCTGGCGAATACGGTCAAGGATAACGGCGGCATTTACTTCGTCCCGGCCTTCAGCGGTCTCTTCGCTCCTTACTGGCGCGGGGACGCGCGCGGCGCAATCGTCGGCATGACGCGCTACGTGAACAGGGGGCACTTCGCCCGCGCCGCCCTGGAAGCCACAGCCTATCAGACGAGGGACGTGCTGGATGCCATGCGTGCCGACAGCGGCGTCGAACTCAAGGCGCTCAAGGTGGATGGCGGCATGACCATGAACGACACCCTCATGCAATTCCAGGCGGATATTGTCGGCGTTCCGGTGGTGCGCCCCAAAGTCGCGGAGACAACCGCCCTGGGTGCTTCGTATGCGGCGGGGCTTTCCGTCGGCTTCTGGAACAGCGAAGAGGAGTTGCGCAACAACTGGATCGTCGCCAGGCGCTGGAATCCCGAAATGTCCGCCAACGAGCGCGAGGAACTCTATCGCAACTGGCAACGCGCCGTCGAACGCACCTTCGATTGGGTGGAGGAGTAGCGGGAGTGGGGGCGTGATAGATCATGCCCTTACAAAATGCCAAATATGGGACCTTTATGACTCAGCAGACAGCACTTCTCTACTTCGAAGCCCAATACGAAGACCGCGAGTCTGCCTTCGGCAAGCTGCATCTGGCAGAGAAGACATGCTACTGGCCGCTAAACCGGCAAGTGCAGCCTGTTCCTGCTGATACTCCTCGGTATCGTACCAGGTGGCGCGATAGGGGTATTTTTTCTCGCCTTTGTAGTGGGGGACGAAGCGGCGATCCTCGGTGAAGTGCTGCGCGTAGCGGTTGGTGATACCGCTCCACTTCCAATGCGGGAACGCACGCAGAATCTCCCACTGCGGACGGGCACTATCGACCATCTCGCGCAGCTTCTCAAGCTCAGCCTGCGACCAGTGGAAGCGCGTGCCATCGCCCCAGCGGAACACATAGGATGAGGTTGCGCCGTCGCGCCAGTGGACGATGACTTCGCGCTGCACCTCATTAACCGGATTGCAGGTAATGTGCGTCGCCAGTGCCTCGAACAACTCGCGCTGCTTGTCGCGGGGTACATCCTCCCAACGAGCAATAATCATATCCAGCACCGGACGCGATTCGAGAAGTGTGTGCGTTTCACGCTTACCTGATTCCAGTTCAGCCAGTTCGGATTGCAGTCGGGCGATCTCGCCTTCCTTTGCTGCATAGCTGGTTTCCAGATTCCGCACCATATCGGCATGTTGCAGCATCTTCAGGTTTTCCAGAATGGCAGCTTTCGCCCGTTCAGCGGCGCGAATCTCGTTGCGGATACGTTGCAGTTCATGGTGCCCGCTTTGCTGCGTGGCATCCAGTGCCTTCTGCCACGACGCATCATCAATGGTCGTTGCCTTCAACCGTTCCAGCAGCAGATCGTTGATGACCTGATCCATGCGCGTTGCCTTCACACTGAATACCATGCTCTTGCGTGTCCGGCGGCGCTGGCGACACGAGTAGTGGTAAATCTGGTTGTAACTGTTCCAGTGGGTGTGCATCCTGTCGTAGCGTTCGCCGCCGTGATCGTCGGTGAAGATCAAACCGGTGTAGATGGGCGGTGGTTCCTCCCGATCTTCCTTATCATGGCGGGTATATGCCCGGTAGGGCTGGTAGTTGGGGTTGGGATCGCCAAAGAAGTCCGTGTTGGAGACAGCGTTGAAGGCGTACATAAACGCACCCTCATCGACAATCGGTTCGTGGTTATGGAACTGCACGATTGCACCGCGATGCACCCAATGCCCAATGTAGACGACGTTGGTGAAGATATTCTTCAGCGCACTTTCTGATGGCATCAATCGCCCCGTGTGCGGTGAGCGGGTGACAGCTCGCATATCAGTGCGAAAACCATCCGGTGTCATTTCCGTCATTGCTTCTGGTTCCGGGTAGAAGGGGCCGTTCTCCTCGATGTGCAGATAGGTCTGCCGCAGGTTGCGATTGTACTCCTTGAACAGCTTGAAGTAGGCGCGGATGACATCGGCGCAGGGTGTGAACTCGACATACTTGCGATAGTTGGGGTTGCGGCTGCTGTCGGGCAGTTTCTCGCGCATGTCCGCCATATAACCGACCATCACGCCGCGTCCATCCCACAATCCCTGCTGGCTGATATGGGCTTTGCTGCGGTGCAGCCTTCCTTTGATGTGGTATTCGAGAAAGTCGGCGGCGTGCTGCGCTTCATCGCGGAACATCTTCATATGATAGGCACCCATCGTCGGGTGGTTGAAGTCATAGATCATACGCGGGGTCATGATCCGCACCTGATGCCGCTTGCAGATGTCGATGAAGATATTCGTCTGGATTTGCGTCACGTCACGGAAGAAGCGGTCTACGTCCTGTGAGGCGACCAGCCCGATCTGCCCGGTTTCGATCAGCTCCAGCAGATGTGACATGCCGGGGCGGTCTTTCAGTTTGGTCGAGCCGCTCACGCCCGCATCCATGTCGATCATGAAGATGCTGTCACGTGACCAGCCCTGACGCACCAGATGCTCGAACATATCGACCGTTTGCAGGGTGGTGTTGATGTTGCCAATCTGGGCATCTGTTGATTGGCGATAGTAAATCGCCGCTGGCCGATCAACGGGTAAAGGATCGGCGCGGTAGGGATCGCTTTCAGGTTGTTCAGGTCGGCGGTAGGTTACTTTCACCGGATTCTCCTGTTCATGAAAAACGCCCTGCGTTCTGGCGAGTGGTTGCACAGAAGCAGGGCGTATGGTTTACAATACGTCTCAGCCCTGCGTAGTGTCACGATCACTCGCCGGGTTAGGCAGGTCGTCGAGCGGGAACTCGTCGGCCTGTCGTCCATTTTGGGTCGAATTAGACTCAGTGTACTGTGTTTCATCGAGGTACGCAACAATCTCCAGCATAGATCGGCACAATGCCAGGGTGTTGATACCGCTATTCGGTTGTTGGTTGTCTTTCGGTGCTGCTTCAGGCGTCAATCTCACTCTCCGCTGATGACTGCTGGCTGTGGAAGGCGACTGCTTCCAGGACAAAATGGCGTGCCAGTGTTGAGTCGGGCAAATTCAAGCGCCGCGCCAGAGTTTCAATCGCCTCGCGTTCGGCATCCGTCAGTCGCATGGAAAAGATGCGCTCGCGTTTGGGCTGTGGCTCCGGCGGGAGCGTGCTGCTGTGCTGGTTCATGTGTGCGTCTCCTCGTGTTACGTATTCACAATGCCAGCATAGCAAACTGCCACATCCCGCCCGTTGTAAAATTACGGGAATCGGCTGTAAATTTACGCGAAGCTCGATTTGAGGGTGAAAATGCAAAAATGCTGGCTACTTCATCGGTGAAACTTGGTGTCACACCGACAAAGCCAGCATATCAGAGGGGATAGGCGCGCCCCGTGAAATTCTTCAGTTTTGCGTCAGCAGTATTACGGCGGGGCAAAGCAGTTTTTCAGAAATGCACTATTCGGCGTCTAATTCAACTTTTCCAAGCCATCGTATACTGGTGAAACGGTCTTTGACCGCATTGAATAGTCGCTCGTCCGCTGACCAGAACTCGCAGGATAGACGTTCAGCAACCGCCAGATATTGAGCATCGTAGGCCGTGGGACGGTTGTGTTCTGTTGCCAGCTCATAGCCTCGCTTGAGCAAGGCTTCATCGAAGTACAGTTCGACCGGATAACTC
>CAZJWX010000042.1:0-39639 GCA_964549915.1 uncultured Anaerolineaceae bacterium
CTCTCTCCACTACACATTACCAACTTTCTTTCATTTTTGAAGCGATTGCCCTGGGTCTTGTTCGTTCCGTTCAGTATCATTATAGAGGACAGATCGTTGGATTGGGGTAGACGGCAAGGTTTCCTTACATCCAACACACCAATCATTGCGCACTCATCTGCCTATGCTATGGTACTTTGTGAAATATCGAACCAATTTGGCGGAATAACAGGAAATTCGTTCAGATGGCGCAAACACTGGTAGACATTCGTAATCTCCGCAAGCAGTACCAGCAAGGTGGGCAGACGCGCACCATCCTGGATGGGGTCAATCTTCAGATTCACGAGGGCGAATTTTTCGTCCTGCTCGGCAAGAGCGGCAGCGGTAAGAGTACGCTGCTGAACCTCATCAGTACTATTGATACACCCGACGGCGGCAGCGTCGTCATCGGAGGCACGGATGTGACGAAGCTGAGCGAACGCAAGCGCACCCTGTTCCGCCGCGAAGAAATCGGCATTGTCTTCCAGTTTTTCAACTTGATCCCGACTCTGACCGTCCTGGAGAATATCACGCTACCCCGTGAATTGGGTGGCGTCGCACACAGCAAGGCCGCACAGACTGCGCGTGACTTATTGGCGGAGGTCGGCCTGGGTGACCGGGCAGATAGCTACCCGGACAAGCTCAGCGGCGGCGAGCAGCAGCGCGTGGCCATTGCCCGCGCCCTCGCACACGAGCCGACTCTGGTGCTGGCGGATGAGCCGACGGGTAACCTGGATGAAGATACGGGCGAGCGCGTGCTGGATACCTTGCTGAAGCTCACGCGCGGCGCGGGACGCACATTGGTGATGGCGACTCATAACCCGGAAATTGTGCCGTTCGCGGATCGGGTGGCACGCATCCACGATGGGAAGCTGGTCATCACCCGCCATCACGAGAATGATTCGGCAGAAATGCCGCTCGTGGAAACTGCCTAACGATTCATTTCGAAGATTTGGGCGAAATCTCGCTTTTGTTTTCGCGCATCTCTAGCGATAATACAGATAGGGATTGCGGTTTGATATGAAGTGAAGGCGCTGCACACTGACGATTCATCGCACCGCCAGCGCAACGAACCCAACCGTACACTGGAAACGCTGATTGGCGAAAGGTAAACGCCCATGGCTGATGCCAACGAGGCTGATTTGCAAGCCATCATCGCGGAACTTCGTGATACGAACAAAGATAAGCGTCGTACCGCCGTGATGAAGCTCGGCATGGCAACCGGCGACGAAGCCACCCGCCTGCTGATCCGCGCCCTGGAAAATCAGAACGAAGACTTGATCGTCCGCGCGCGTGCTGCTCTGTTGCTGGGCACCAAGGGCGACGCACGCGCGGTTGCACCACTGATCCGGGCGCTGGGCGCACCGGGACATAAGACTCCGATCTACGCCGCGGAATCGCTGGGTAAGCTCGGCGACTCTCGCGCCATTGAACCCCTCATCGAAATCGCGAAAAACAGCCGGGATCGCCTGCAAGAGGCCGCGCTGCAATCGTTGCAGCAGTTAGGATACTCTCTGGAGGAATTAGAGACCGAACCGGACGACGACTGCGAAGAGCCTCAGCCGCTCTGAGCCAGACACAGCCCCTCATGCAGGGGCTGTTTTGTTCTACGCGCTCGGTATGGGGAAACTTCTCCCCACCCTCAACCCTTCTCAGGGGAGGGTTGCACTCCCCCCTTGCGTCCCCCCACTGCGTGGGCTTGCACTCCCCCCTTGCGTCCCCCACTGCGTAGGGGGAAACTGGTTCTTGACCTGGTTGGCGAATTGATTTGACTGCGTTTTGGCCCTCATCCCCCGCCCCCTTCTCCCGAACGCTGACGCTGGGAGAAGAGGCGAAAGACGCTTTTGAAGTCCCTCTCCTAGCCGCGAAGCGGCGGTTGGGAGAGAGATCTAGGGCGAGGGCTGGATTCGCCAACAACATCGTTCTCCCCTTGCGGGGCGGGGTTGGGGTTGGGGCACGGGCCGTGCCAGCGAAAAACCCGGAACTCCAGAATCTCGTCCCCGACGGCCCCGCTAACGTGCGGATAGAAGTTAACCGAACCATAACAATGCACGGTGCGCGAACTTGCTATACTGAAACTATGGACTCACAATAGCGGCAGCCGCTGGCAACGTCGAGGCAAATCGCAGCAGCGCACGGTAGCCGTCGGCGACGCTCATTAGGGGCAATGAAGGCAACGACACATGGCATGGCGCGTCCACCTCACCAACCAGGCGATCCGGCAGCTCCACATTTTGCCGTCGAAGCCGCCCATGCTCGCCGCCTGGACTCAGCGCAATCGCGTGCAATACTACAACCTGGAAAACGGCACGCTCCTGCACGAGCAGCGCATCCCGGAAGCCCCCACAGAGCCGCGCACCAGCAACGGCTGGCAGCAGTACGTCGCCTCGCTCACCGGGGCCGAATCCGACCTGTATTTGCCCGTCGTTCGCACCCGCGAGACCGACATTTACGCCACCGATGATGGCAAATTGCGCCTCTATCGCCTGCCGAATGGGCAGACCTTCATGGAGACGGATGGCGCGGAGGATGAACTGCCCGCCGCCCGCGACTTCATCGCGCTCGACCTGGATCGTGCCCTGGGGACGCTGGTGGGGCTGGATGAGGACTACAAGCTGCACATCTACCAGCAGAATATCTACGTCGGCTCCTTCGACATCGGCCTGGAAAATGACCCGGATCTGCGGCCTGCGGTGGTGATCTCGCGCGGCGGCAGCCACATCTACGCCACCGACGGCAACCGCCTCGTCTCCGTCGAACCGAGCGGCAACGTGCGCAAGACGCTCTCCACACATTACTACGTCGGGCGCATCGCGGCCTCCCCCGGCGGCAATATGGTCATCACCAGCGATATGGAAGCGGGCGTGCTGCGCGTCTATTACGGCGATGGCCTGGTGCTGACTCATCAGCGGTTCGCCATCGACCTGCTGGCGGAAGCGAGCCAGGTGCAGCTTCTGGCGGATTTACCCCCGGTCTCGACGGCGATCAGTGCACTGGCGGCGCATACGCGCGGCGTGCTGGCCTTCGCCATGTCCGGCGTGGTTTGCGTCACCGATGTCGAGCACATGGACGAGATTCCCCGCCCCAAAGCCTTATTCTGACGTGCTCCCCAGCCGCGCCACAATCGGCTGGCCCAGGGTGCGCAGCCGCGTCCGCAGGCCGCTGAAGCGCGGAATCATCCGCGCGATTGGCACGCCGTAGAAAGCCGCGCGCACAATCGGCGCGAACATCCACAGATAGTAGAGCAGCACCGCCATATTGATGAAGCTCACGCGGAACGCCACCGGGGGCTGTCGTAGCAGCACATAGCCGACTGTCGCCGCCGCGATGACCACGTAAATGGCCTGGAACCAGACCAGATTCAGGTAGAAGCCATCCTGGCGCGTCTTGCGCGTGACCCGGTACTTCGGCTTGCGATCCCTGGAACGAATCGCGATCCAGAAGGCTTTGGCGTGCGTCAGCCAGTGCCCCGTCCAGAACTGCTGCATCCGCAGCAAGAGGAACAGCCGCCCCTGGGTCAACGTCACGAAATAGACGACCAGCGTCGTCACCCAGAAGGTCAGCAGGGAGATTTCCAGCGGAATGTAATCGTTGCTCACCACGTTGAGCACGGGCACGGCCATCAGCAGCGGCCCCATGAAGACCGAACTCAGGTGCGAGATGCCGCTTTCGGCGTATTGCAGGCGCTGCGGGATCGTCAGGCCAGGTTTGGTGAAGGGGTTGTTGAAGAAGAACAGCCGGAAGGTATCCGCCGCCCAGGTTCCCCGCTGTTTGATCAAGCCGGGGATGTCGTCCGGTGCCAGCCCGCAAGAGAGCACTTCGTTGTAGTATTCCGTCTTCCAGCCCGCCGCATGTAATTCGTAGCTGGTCGTCAGATCCTCGACGATGTTCCAGGTGGAGAACCCGCCGATGGACTGCAAGGCTTCGATGCGCCAGACGACCCCGCTGCCGCAGGCGAAGGCGGCGTTGGTGCCGTTGCGCCCGGCCTGGATATTGTCGTAGAAAACGCGGTCGCGCGTGCCGAAGATGTCATTTTTCACAGGCCAGACATCTTTGGGAGTCTGCACCAGGGCAATTTTCGCATCCTGGAAGAAGGGAATCACTTTTTGTAAGAACGTGGGATGAATGACTTCGTCGGCGTCCTGGGTCATGATGAGCGTGACCTGCGGCAAATGCTCGTCAATGTAGCGCAGCACGGAATTGAGGTTCCCGGCCTTGGCGTCACGCTGTGCGCCGAAGTTATAGCGGAAGCCCTCTTCTGCGGCGAGCCGCTGCACTTCTCCCCGGTGTCCATCGTCCGAGATGATGAAGTGAATCCGCTCCGGGGGGTAGTCCAGGCCGCGCAGAGAACGCATGGTGTTGCGCAGAATGGGCACGGGTTCGCCGTAGGTGGGGATCACAACGGCGACGTGCGGCAATTCGCCGACTTGCTCCGGCGTCTTGCGGGTGTAACGCGGAAATGCCTGATTGATGAAGTTCAGCAGCAGCGAGAGAAACATCCCGGTCGCTGCGATCAGGTGCAGGGTCGTTTGCAGGGAGGGCGCGGTGATGGCAATTTCGAAGCTGTGAGCGATGTAATACTGCCCACCGATCAACATGGCGATTCCCGCCAGCCGGAACATCCAGACCTCGAAGTAATCGACAAAAACGTAGACCACCGCCATCATCACGAGGAAGGGCAAAACATGCGCGTCGTCAATCAGCAGCAGGGTCCCCAGCACGACGGCGAGCCGTTTCCAGCGCTGGCGCGGCAGGGCGAGGAAGGCAATCGTCGCCAAGCCCATCGCGTAGAAAAGTGGGTTTGTCGTCAACGCCCAGAAGAGATGTTCGGAGCGCTGCAGCAGGAATATATCCAGCAACAATAATCCCACTCCCGCTACCATGAGCAGCAAGACCTTGAGCCATCTATTCATCGATGCGTTCCCCTTACGAACTAAAAAGTCGTACTTGTAAAAGCATCTAGTTCGGCGTCAAGAACTATTTTCGATGTGTGGGGGGATTGATTGATCGTGAACCGTGTCCAACGCTGCGACGAATTGGATGCGTAGCCAACCGCCACACTGTATGTTAGATTGTCATGCTGTTACGCTATTCGTCATGGTAAGGGCTGTTGACTTGAAACCCATAGTACTAATCTCCTGTATTGGCGTTCTGTTATGGCTTCTTTACAGCCCCGGAGGAACATCCGTGAGCAGTTTTGCACACCCCCCGGACGAGATGACGCTGCGCCAGGCGGCGGACTCAGCCGGAATCCGGGTCGGGGTAGCGGTGCAGGCAGGCCCCCTGCGCAACGATGCGACCTACGCAGACCTCGTCGCGGCAGAGTTCCAGAGCGTGACCACCGAAAACGCCCTCAAGATGGAAGTGCTGCGCCCCTCCCGCGCTTCCTTCGATTTCAGCGATGCGGATGCCATCGTCGATTTCGCGCAGGGGCGCGGGCTGGCGGTGCGGGGGCATGTGCTGCTCTGGCATCGGCAGGTGCCGGGATGGTTGGAGGCGGGGGATTTCAGCCGCGAGGAACTGCTGGCAATCCTGCGCGAGCACATTCAGACGGTCGTGGGGCGCTATCGCGGGCGCATCGCCGCCTGGGATGTGGTCAACGAGGCCTTGCTGGAAGATGGTAGTTACCGCCCGACTCTCTTCTACAATGTCATCGGCGCGGAGTACATCGACCTGGCGTTTCAGTGGGCACACGAGGCCGACCCGGACGCCCTGCTCTTCTACAACGACTACGGCGCAGAAGAGCAGAACGCCAAATCCGACGCGGTGTATGCCCTGCTGACGAGGCTGCGGCAGCGGGGGATTCCGGTACATGGCGTGGGGATGCAGATGCACCTGAACGCCACACAGCCGCTGAATCTCTACAGCGTGGCTGCCAACGTAGGCCGCCTGGAAGCGCTCGGCTTGCGGGTCGAAATCACCGAATTGGATGTGAGCGTGGGCGCAAGCCCCGACGCGGCACAACTGGCGGCGCAGAACAGCGTCTACTTCAACCTGGGGGCGCTCTGTCGGGCGTTGCGTGGCTGTGCCGGGCTGACGGTCTGGGGCGTCTCCGATGCTGGAAGCTGGATCAATACGCCCCAGTCCCCTGATGCGCCGCTGCTGTTCGATGTGGCCTACGAGCGCAAAGCGGCGTATTTCGCCCTGCGCGATGGCCTGCGCGGTGGTTGAGGTCGCCTCAGCGCGGAATCTCCGGCAGCAGTCATCGGTTTGTTGAAGAGCGGCCCGTGCGGTTCCGTCCAGCGTGCCGTGTACAACGCCCCCAGGTCAAGCACCTGGTTCTTCTGACTTGTCCTGGCCTCAACACTTGTTGTTTTGTGTGAGCCGTGGAATGGCAAATCCACGCCTGTGGCTTCGTGGTGGCGTCCGCGAATATGCTCGAAGTAGATGTGATGATACGCCTTGACGCCTCGCAAGACGGTCAGTGTAGCCAGACCAGCCTTGCCAGATGCCCCACCATTCGGACACAATGCAAGCAACCACCGGAAGCACGGCCAAGCGAAACCGCTCCGTGCGCTGTAGTCTGGAGCGACGATGATTAACCTATACGCCCTCTCGCGTGCAGAATTGGAAGACCTGGTTACGTCCTGGGGGCAGCCCAGGTACCGCGCGAAGCAGCTCTGGAACTGGCTCTACGAGCAGCGTGTCAGCAGCTTCGACGCCATGACCAACCTGCCCAAAGCCATGCGGGAACGCCTGCAGGCGGAGACGACCCTGGGAACGCTGGCAGTGGTCGCTGCGCAGAGCAGCAAAGACGGCACGCACAAGCGCCTCTACCAACTCCCTGACGGACAGTTGATCGAGGCGGTGTTGATGCCCTACAACGATCAACGCAACACAGCCTGTATCTCGTCCCAGGCGGGCTGCGCGATGGGCTGCGTCTTCTGTGCGACGGGACAGATGGGCTTTGCTCGTAACCTGAGCGCTGCCGAAATCTTCGAGCAAGCGGTGCGCTTCGCCAGCGAACTGGAAGCCCAGGGAGAGCGCCTGAGCAATGTGGTGCTGATGGGCATGGGCGAACCCTTCCACAATTACGACGCCGTGCTGGAGGCCATCCACCGCCTGATGGAGGAACTGGGAATCGGGGCGCGGCACATCACCGTGAGCACCGTCGGGCTGGTGCCACAGATTCGCCGCTTCGCCGACGAAGGGCTGCAAGTGACGCTGGCCGTCAGCCTGCATAAGGCCACTGACGAAGAGCGCAGCGCCTTAATGCCCGTCAACAAGCGCTGGGATTTGCGTGAGTTGATGGATGCCTGCCATTATTATGTTGAGAAGAGCGGGCGGCGCATCACCTTCGAATGGGCGGCAATCGCCGGGGAAAACGATACCCCCGCCGAAGCGCACAAGCTCGGCAATTTGCTGCATGGCTTGCACTGCCACGTCAACATCATCCCGCTGAATCCGACGGGCGGCTACGCGGGTGAACCCGCCGACCCCGACGCCATCGAGAAATTCATCTCGATCCTGCACCACTACGGCATCAGCGCGACGGTGCGCGTGCGCCGGGGCATTGATATTGACGCGGGCTGCGGGCAGTTGAAATCGAAGGTCATCCAACCGGGCGAGATTCCGGGTGGGTGAATGACCTGCCTGCGCGGCGTCTCACTCCCCCAGCCCCTGGCTCGTCAGCAGATTGCGGGAGCGCCGCAACAGGCTGGGTGTGGGCTTACGGATCATGCCGCGTTCCGTCGCACGCATCACTTCGTCCGCAATATCCCAGACGGCTTCCGGGCGAGAGATGGCGCGGGCGCGTGCCGCACGAGATTCCAGCGCCTCGGCTCCTTCGCTGAGCCACTCGCGCAGGATGTTGGCCACCTGTATGGGTTCAGGCGCGTAAACCCCGGCATCATGTTCCACCACGTAATCGACATTGCCTTCTTCCTGCCCCGGAATCGCATCCATGAGGATCATGGGTAGGCCAGCGATGCCCGCTTCGGTGATGGTGGCGGGGCCAGCCTTGGTCACGATGATGTTGGCGGCGTCCATCAACTGCGGCATGTTGTTCACGAAGGGGTAAATGTGCGTCGGCTGGTTCCATTCCGCCGCTTCCAGCCGCGCCTTGAGCGTCTTATTGCGCCCGGCGATGATCGCCACCTGGCAGTTCAGGTTCTGGTCGTTGATGGCGCGGGCGGTCTCGTACAGGCGTCCCATGCCGTCGCCGCCGCCGACTATCAGAATCGTCGGCGTATCTTGCTCCCAGCCCAGCGCGGCGCGGGACCCTTCCTGCCCTACGAGGCCATTCATGAAGCTGGGATGCACGGGCAGTCCCGTCACGCGCATCTTCTCCGTCGCAACGCCGCAGTGTTTGCCGCGTTCCAGGGCGGCTTGCGTGGGCACCAGGATGCGATCGGCCCGCTTGTCGTACCAGAACATATGCGTCGAGACCAGGTCGGTGACGACGGTGATGAAGGGCGGGCGTTCGGGCATCGAATGGAAGGCACGCAGCAGCGGGCGATTCACGACCGAATGCACACAGACCACGACATCTACCGGATGCTGCTGGATGAGACGCTTGAAGCGGGCGGCGTTCGCCATGTACATCGTGCGCGAGAGCAAGGCGGCGCGGCGGCGTGTATTGGAGATTTTGTAGCCAATGCCCCAGGATCGCTTGCTGTGCTCAATCACCCAGGGGTAGAACTCTGGCATGTAATTCATGGGAAAGCGGCTGGCGCGCAGGACATCGACGAGTTCAGCCTGGACAGTGTCTTCGCCATAGCGGGCGTAAAGCGCGTCCCGGATGGCTTCGGCTGCCGCGCGGTGACCACCCCCAGTATCAGACATTAAAAATAAAACCCGTTTCATCGTGTCTCCTCAGGCATCCTGATGATGCTGGTAGCTGGCTCACTGGTATAAGGGTGCAGGCACTCATCAACTGCAAAATTGGCTGCGAAGTGGTTGTCATGTGCCATTCATAATAACACGCAGTAAGCCCCCCGCGTCACGGTTTCTCCAACGGGCGGGGATTCTGCTGTGCATTTCAAAGTTTACAAACACTTTGCAAATTGAGCGAAAATCAACGCGAAATCCTGCAAACCCCGTGTAAGATCAAGAAGGTGAGGGAATAACAACCAACGTGCAACACAGGAATATCTATGTTCCACAAGAACGATTTAGACACTCTGCGGGGATTCTGCAAGGACGAACAGGCGTTTGAGGGGCTGCTGGAATGGCTGGGCGAACGCGAGGCCGCCCGACAGGACTCGTTCTTCAACCCGGAAACGCGCCTGCAAAAGTACTTCCAGGCCTTCCCCGATGCCATCTTGCTGAGCGAATCGACGCCGGATGGGCGCGTGCTGGATGTCAACGCGGGGTACGAGCGGCTGGCAGGCTTCAGCGCAGCAGAAGTCATCGGCGTGCCAGCACGCACGCTCTGGCGTTACCCCGACAATCGAACATCCTACCTGGAAGCGCTCATGAAACACGGTTGGCTCGCCAACCAGGAACTCGAATACGTGCGCAAGGATGGTTCTACCTCGACAGCGTTGATCTCGGCATCGTTGATCGAACTGGACGGGCAGCAGTGCGTCCTGGTGATCGGGCGCGACATTCACGAATATGCCCGAACCCGCGAAGAACTCGCGCAGAGCGAGCGGCGCTACCGCCAGGTGGTCGATCATCAGAGCGAGGTCATCTGCCGTTATACGCCGGAATTTCGCTTCAGCTTCGCCAATGAAGCCTACTGCCGCGCTTTCGGCAGCAATCCTGACGAGATCGTAGGCACCAATGTGCTGGATTTAATCCCACCGGAGCACCGTGAGCGAGTCACCACGCTGGCGAATCGCATCCTCAATACAGGGGAAGCCCAGGCGCACTCCCACGAGACGCTGCATAAAGACGGTTCATGGCGCTGGTACGAATGGGTCGATCATCCCATCTTCGATGATTCGGGCAAAATCGTCGAAATCCAGGCGGTAGGGCGCGACATCACCGAGCAGAAGAACGCCGAAGACGAACTGCACATGCTGCTGAAGGCACTGCCACACACGACGGTGATCGTCTTCGACGCCAGCTTGCGCTGCCGCACGGCAGTGGGGCGTGGCCTGGAGCCAATCGGCCTACTGGCGGAAAACCTGGAAGACTCGTACTTCATCCATGAGCTTTACGACGATCCACGCATGGCGGCGGAACTGCAAGCGCAGCTCACCGGAGTGCTGGGGGGGCAGGAATGCAGCCGCGATTATCGCCGGGGAGGGCTGGAATTTGCCCTGCGGGCCTACCCGCTGATGACCGATAGCAACAACACGGCTGGAATCGTCATTTTGGAAGATGTGACGGAGAGCCGCAAAGAAGAACGCCGCCGCCTGGATTACGCCATCGAGAAGCAGCGCGTGCAGGTCATCACGGAATTCATCGAGAACGCCAAGCACGAATTTCGTACCCCGCTGGCGATCATCGAGAGCAGCCTCTACATTGCGGAGCGTTCCGACGAAGATGAGAAGCGCAGCGCCGCCTTCGAAAAAGCGCGGCGGCAGACGTTCCGCCTGGCCCGGCTGGTGGATGAACTGGTCACCATGTCGCGGCTGGATTCGTCCAATCTGTTGCAGAGCGAGCCGCTGAACCTGAATTACGCCATGCGCCTCGTCGCGGCAGAGACGCAGAAGCGCTGCTTCGAGAATGACATCGAATTGGAGCTTTCGCTGGCGGAGAACATGCCCGCGATTCATGGCGATAATGCCGAGATAATCAAGGCGCTGCACGAGTTGATCGACAACGCGATCACCTTCACACCCGCTGGCGGCAAAATCACCATTCGCACGAATTTCGATGCCGAGCGAGTCTGCTTCAGCATTGAAGATTCCGGTATCGGCATCCGGGCGGAGGATAAAGAGCACATCTTCGAGCGTTTCTACCGCACTGACCGCGCCCATACAACAGCGGGCTTCGGCCTGGGTTTGTCGATCACGCGCAGTATCATCAACCGACACGGCGGCGAAATCACTGTTCGCAGCACGCCGGGCGAAGGGGCGATATTCGTCGTCGAGATTCCGCGCAATCAGCCGCCGTTCGCGCGGTGATCGGTTTGCGCAGCCGCCGCGCTACTCCTGCGCATCGAGCGCGATGGTGCTGAGGGCGATGGGCGCATGGGTCTCCAGGTCATACACGTCAAAATGCATACCGGGCAGGGTCAGGATGCCGTAGGTGCGGCGGTCTTCCGTGCGGTTGCGTTGCAGCGAACCGGGGTTGAGCAGCCATGTCTCGGCGCACCGCAGGCGCATCGGCAGGTGTGTATGCCCAAAGATGCAGACATCCGCCGCTGCCTCCGCCGCCACACGCCGCGCCTTCCCCGGCGAAACCTCCGGGAAGATATATTCGGTATTGCTCCAGGGCGTGCCGTGCGCCAGGAATACCTGCACGCCTTCCCAGGTGAAGCGTCTGCTCAGTGGAAGATCATCCACCAGGGCAATCGTCTGTGGATCGAGCAAGTGGCAACGATCAATCTCGCCGAAGGCTTCCAGGGTGCGGCGCAGCCAGTCCTGTTCATGGTAGGCGCTGGCGTCGTGGTTCCCCAGCACCGCCGGAATCTCGCGCTCGACGATCAGGCGCACGACCTCATCCCCGCCGACACCCCCCTCCACCAGGTCGCCCGCGCAGACGACCTGATCGACTCCCGCCGCTTCAAGCTGTGCCAGTGCCAGCCGCAGATTCTCCACCTGTGCATGAATGTCCGAGATGACGCCGATTTTCATCGAAACCTCTCCGTTGCTACGTGCGTTCCACTCCCAGCATACCGCATCCCACAGGCTGGTGTGTTCATTCATCGCGCAGCGAGAAAGTCACCGTCGCGTAGATCACCGGTGTGCCGGGGCGCCAATCCGCGACGGTATCGTGGGTGGCGCGGATGGTGGCCTGGGGCAGCGTAGCACGGATGCGCCGCGCCCATTCCTGCGCCGGGGCGGTGGCCTGTTCCATCTGCGGTACGTAGAAGTCGGCGACGTAATCGCCTGTGGCTTGTTTGCGTACAACTTTCTGGGCAGGGACGCCCAACGACGCGAGCTGCCGCCGCATCGCACGACCCGATAACATGCTGTTTCGCTTTCTGTTCAGTGGGGTTCAGTTGGACTCCTAGTATACCGCGTGTTGGATCATTTGTTCTATAAGATAGCCATCAGATCGCGTTGAGATCGTCCGGTGAAGCGGGTGGTTCTGCATATCGGGGGGATCGTCTGGCGGACGACCACGGATGGGCGTTGCGCGTGGCAACCCTCACCTTGACTCATGCCGACTCGCGTTGATGGCAAATTCGCCCTACAGCGAGATGATACGCTTGGCGACGCGCACCTGCTTGGGGAAGACGCTGAGGAATTCCGCCATTGTGTTGTAGCGATTGCCGCGTTCCTGTAGATAGCGTCGCAGCACATTGACGACGGCGGGCAGGGCGTCCATGTTGTGGACTTTCTTCTCCATCACCATGAATCCCCGTGCCTCTGCCGGGCTGACGTTATCTTCCAAATAGATCGCTACGGCGGCTGCGACGAAGAGCGCCACAAACTGCTCTTCCCAGGTGGGGTGCTGTGCGCGCAGTGCATCGCTGATGGGCAATTCCTGGTCGGCTACTTCGGCGACGGCATCGGGGTGCTGGCGGAGATAGTTGGTCATCAAGAGGCGGGCGTACTGGCCCAGTGCAGCGCGGTAGGTGTGTTGTGCGCGCATGGTCTCTTCGTCGAAAGGCCAGGGCGGACTCTCCCCCCAGGCCAGGGGCGGCGGCACAATCGAAATCAACTGGTTGCGCACCCGTACCCCAACTTCCTGATCTGCCGGATAGCACAGGTTGGGGATGAAGAGCATCTCATCCTGGAATTCGGCGACGAATGGCTCCAGAAATTCGCGGAAATTCACGTCGTGCATGGCGTTGCGCGACTGCGACTCGGCGCTATCCCAGGCCTGATGGGTCTGCTGCCACCAGGAGGCCAGTTCCGCCGCTTCGTAGAATGCCCATAATTGCTCATTCCAGCCCTCCGGTGCCCAACGCGGCAAGTCGCTGACCTGCAAGCCGGGCCATTCCAACGCCAGGACAAGGGTGTAGAGCGCTTCCAACGGTGCGCCCTGGTCGAGCAGTTGCTGAAGCTGCACCACTGCCGGATGCTGCGTCAGACCGCGTTCGTGTACGTATTTGGTCGTCGCTCGCGCATGGGCGTGCGCGTGATGCCGCTTGCGATCTTGCGCGGCCTGCGGGAAATTCGTGACCGAAAGTACCGCTGAAAGCAAGCGCACACGATCATCGACGATTACACGAACCGGGGTTGGAGTGCTCATGGTGTCATCCGCAATGGAATAAGCCAGATGGGTATTCTGTGCGTATTGTATGCGCCAAAGGGGAATGCAGCAAGCGCCTGCTTCTTATTTGATCCGTGGTGCCTGGCGAAGCCCCTGCGCCACCAGCAGCATCGAGGCTTGGCGCTGGCATCACAAAGTTCAGACGGAGTCCGAGAGAATTCTCGCTGTAATGTTGCGTAATTGGAATGCAAAAAGCCGGAAATCTTAACGCAGGCTTGTTGACTGCCTGTACGACATCAAGCTACTCTATAGTCATACCGATCACAGACCGCACTTCAGGAAATGCAATTCACTTGCATTCAGAAAAGGATTGGACACGTGAGCAATTCTGCACCGAAATCGAACGGTCTCTCGCGGATCATCACCATGACTCTCATCACTGTCGTGGTGGTGATGACGCTTTTGTTGGGTTGGCAAGCCCTGTTGGAGAGCGGTTTGCTGCTCGTCCTGGGTTTGATCGCTATTGTGATGCTGCTGCTGATGCTGCGCGAAGGGTTGAACTTCGTAATGGAGCGGCTCGGCTTGTGGGTGCGCGGTCAGAGTGGCCGCCTGAAGGATGCCCAGACCCCGGCACAAGATATGGCAGGGCAAATCGGGCGCTCGCTGAAGACCCGGGTCAACATCGCCTCGATGGAAGACACCGGACAATACATCCACGTCTTGCTGCACATCGGCACCAGCGATGAGAAGCTCATCGAAGAAATGGTTGTGATTCCGCATGCGCATGTCTATAACCCCGAGTATTGGGATCAGATGACGCAGGGGATCATCAATTACAATCGGGAGCGTATCTCCATCCCGGCCTGATATCGCAATCTACCGCACCCGGCACCTGCCTTAGCCGGGTTTTTTGTCCCAGACCAGTCTCGAGTGACTACACGAGGAATGCTCATGAGCCAGCGCCAGACCTTCTCTTCCGGATCAAAATGGGAGCCGATTGTGGGCTATTCGCGGGCGGTGCGCGTTGGCAATATCGTGCATGTCGCCGGGACGACTGCCACCGATGATGAGGGCAACCTCGTCGGCGCGGGGGATGCCTACGCCCAGGCAGCCTACATCTTGCAGAAGATCGAACGCTATTTGCAGGCCGCCGGAGCCACATTCGCCGATGTCGTGCGCACTCGCATCTATGTCATTGATGCGGCACACTGGCAGGATGTAGGCCGCGCCCATCACGCCGCCTTCCACGATGTGCGCCCGGCCTCAACATTGGTAGAAGTGAGCGCCCTGATTGGCGAGGGCTACCTCGTCGAAATCGAGGCGGAAGCGATCCTCGCGGAATAGTCGCGGACGGACAGAGCACGCCCCCTATCTCGCCCTCGTTGCCCACCCCATTCGAAAGCAGCGTCTGCTTCGCCGGGGTACCCCACACCGCAATTGTCCAAACCAAATGTCTATCAGATTTTTACCGCTCCCCTGCACGAACCTGTCACAAACGTGCTAAGATAACAAACTGTAAGAATGAGACAGTGTTTTGGGGAACAATATGAGAAAACGCGGCCTCTTCTATTTGGCTTTTGTTATGCTGGCGGCGATTGGCATCAGCGTATTGCAGGCGCAGTCGTCCTGCCCTGCGCTGGTAGAAGAAGCGCTCAGCGCCGTTGATCTGAATTGTGAAGGGCTGGATCGCAACTCGGCCTGCTATGGCTATGGCGTTGTGACGGCCTCCTTCGTCTCCGAAGTGCCGGAAGATTTCTTCGTTCAACCGGCAGATACCTCCGAACTGCGCGAATTGCAATCCATTTCCACCTCCGTGCTCGACCTTGACCAGAGCCTCTGGGGCGTGGCGGTGCTGGATGTACAGGCCAACCTGCCCAACACCATCCCCGGCCAGAGCGTGATTTTCGTGCTGATCGGCGATACGGAAGTGGAGAATGAGGTCGCGCCGGAAGAGGCCTTCCAGCCCTCGGAAGGAGTCGCGGTGACGACCCGCTCAGGTGCCAACATCCGCAGCGGCCCCGGCCTGAATTTCAACGTGATCGGTGGTGCAGGGGCGGGCGACGAACTGCTGGCAGACGGCCTCAGCGAAGATGGTGAATGGCTGCGCGTGGCCTACCAGAATCGCATCGCCTGGATCAACCGTATTGTCCTGGCGGAAAACGCCGCCATCGACGACCTGCCGACCCTGACGCCCGATCTGCGCACACCGATGCAGTCTTTCCGGCTGCGCACCGGGATCGGCTCCCCCGAATGCGAAGAAGCCCCTGATGACCTGCTGCTGGTGCAGGGGCCGCAAGGCTTCGCAATCGACCTGACCGTGAATGGGGCGGAGATTCGCATCGGCTCCACCATTGCCATGCGCTACATCGAAGTCGATGGCGAAGTGCTGCTGGAAATGATCGTCATTGATGGCACGCTGGAAACGCTTGGCCCGGATGGGCAGCCGATTGTGGTCACGCAGGGCTATCGCATCACGGCGGAATTGAACGAAGAAGGCGATGTCGCCAACAACTTCAGCGAGCCGCAATTCGTGGGCACGGATGAATTCACGAGCGATTTCTGCGTCTGGCAGGATTTCCCGAGCAGCGTGCTGAATTACCCGGTGGATCTGGCCTGCCCCGGCGACCCTGAACCGACGCCCCTTCCCAACACGAATACCTCCAACAACGTGCCGAACCAGCGCACGGCGACCCGCTCCGAAATCGCTGGCGTGGATTGCAGCGCGTTTGACCGTGTGGGGCCGGATGAGATCCGCGCGACGGTGGAAACGCTGGAATGGACGGAAGCCCCCGGCGCAACCGAATACGAATTGGTCTTCTATAACTTCCGGGGTGAGGTGGCGCAGACCTTCCGCACCAGCGAAACCAACCTGACGGTGAACATCGGCGAAGTGCCGACCGGGCACGAATTGCAGTGGGAAGTGCGTGCCTATCGCGATGGGGACTACGCCTGCGTGACCTACCGTTCGCCGGTCATCACACGCGGCGCTGATCCCAACGAGCCACCCGGCGGCTACCCGACAGAGGCGAGTTTCACGGGGAGCTGGCGCTGCGTCGAAGACGAAGTCCCTGTGCTGCGTTTCACCTGGAGCGGGGCGGAGAGCGATGATGTCATCACGGCACGCTACAATGACTTCAACGAACCGACCAATTTGACGCTGGGTACGGGGTCATCCGGGACATTTGTCATCAGCGTAGGCTTCGTGGATGGCGGTGGTGTGATGCGCACCTCTTCGGGGGCACAGGTCTCTCTGCCGCCGTTGACCTGCGGCGAGTAGGGCTGGGGCGCGACTCCATCGCGAGGACGATCGCATGTAGGGACGACCACAGAGAGCAAGACGCCCTGATGGTGGCCTGTCCCTACAATCGGCGGTGTTCGACGCCAGGGGCACAAAGAGCTTCGCCCGCTATCCTCCCGCATTCCTGCACCATTCACAGTTTACGAGGAGACATCCAGGCGGCGCGTGACCGCTCCAGCACATTTACAGCGTAAATGGCATTTCGCGCAGGCGCGTGCCCGATGCGGCATAGACCGCATTGCTGAGCGCCGCCGGGACGCAGCCTACGACAGGTTCGCCCAAGCCGCCGACGGGTTCTTCCCCGCTGTTGAGCGTAATCACATCAATTTCGGGCGCGTCGCGCATGGTGATCAGCGGATAGTTGTTGAAGTTCTCCGCCGTGACCATGCCATCGGCCATTTCCTGTTTCTCGTAGAGTGCCGAACTGAGCGCCATGATGATGGAACCCTGCACCTGGGCAGCCGCACCATCCGGATTGACCACCAACCCCGGATCCACAGCGCACCAGGCGTGGTGTACGCGAATGCGCCCCTCTTCTACGGAGGCTTCCAGCACCAGCGCGACTACCGTCCCGCGATCATACGAGGAGACGATGCCGCGCCCGCGCCCCTCGGTGGGTGCTTGCGACCAGTTCGAGGCTTCGGCGACGGCTTCCAGCGCGGCGCGAAAGCGCTCCCCCAGTTCGCCCTCTGGCAGGTGATTCAGGCGCAGTTGCAGCGGATCGACTCCCGCAGCGACAGCCACCTCATCCATGAAGGTCTCCCCCGCGAAGATGTTCGGGAACGATCCGAGTCCGCGCCAGTAAGCCGTCGGCGCGGGCAGCGAGCGATGGTGGTAGTCCACGCGGCGGTTGGGGATGTTGTACAGAATCTGCGAGCCGAACGTCGCCAGGAAATCCGCCCCCAGAATGCCCGCGACGAAATCCGGCAGGCCAATGTCGGAGTTGAAGATGATATCCGAACTCACGAGGCGGTGCTGCATCGCCAGAATGTTGCCGTCCTCGTCAATCGAGGCATTGAGGACATGGTGTGAGGGCGGGCGACGATAGCCATAGCGCAGGTCTTCGGTGCGCGTCCAGCCCACATAGACCGGGCGACCGACCGCCTGCGAGAGGCGTGCCGCTTCCACCGGGGCATCAATGCCGACTTTGCGCCCGAAGCCGCCGCCGATGTACAGCGGCACCACCGTCACCGTCTCCGCGCCGACTCCCAGGGCATCCGCCACCGCATCGCGGGTCGTGGCAGGGGCCTGCGTGGACGCATAGACGGTCACCCCTTGATCTGTGACCTCTGCGAGGCCGCCCTGCGGTTCCAGGTGGGCATGTGCCGCCATCGGCGTGCGATACGAGGCCGTGACCAGCGTCCCCTGGTTCAGGGCGCTGAGCGCATCCCCCTCGCGCTGCACCAGGACGCCTTCTTCTTCGGGCACCGTCACCAGGGACTCGAGTTCGTCCTGGTTCATGCTGCTGCCGCCTTCCCATTCCAGGTCGAGATGCTCCAGGGCGGCCTGAGCCTGTGTGCGCGTCTCGGCAACGACTCCAGCGAAATCCCCCTCGATGACGACGGCAATCACCCCCGGCTGCGATTCGGCATCCCCCGCGCCAGCCCGTGCCAGTGTCGCCCCGAAGCGCGGCGGACGCGCCACTGCGCCGTAGGCCATGCCCTCGACCCGCGCATCATAACCATAGACCGCGCGTCCGGTCACTTTCTCGTAGAAATCCACGCGCGGCACAGGTTGCCCGATGTAGCGGAACTGCTCGCGGGTCTTCAGTGGGATGTCCGCTTCCGGGATGGCCCATTCGCCTTCTTTGGCGGCGACAATTTCGCCGTAGGTCAGGCGCGTATCCGGATCAGCGGCGAGGTAGCAGGTGCTGTTTTCGGCGATCACATCGTCCAGCGAAGCGCCCCACTGCGCGGCGGCTTCTTCGCGTAGCATGTAGCGCATGGCGGCGGCGACTTCGCGCAGCGGCGTATAGAGGGAGGTCACCGATGTGCTGCCGAAGGTGAAGATCAACTGCCCGTCAAAACCGCGATCCATATCGCCCTGGTGTACAACGACCGTCTCCCAGTCGGCTTCCAGTTCATCGGCGGCGATCTGCGCCAGCGAAGTGTGCACGCCCTGCCCCATCTCGATTTTGGGGATGTAGACGTGAACCCGGTTCTCGGCATCGATCTCGAACCAGGTCAGCGGCGTATCGGGCGGCGGCGCAGATGGCCCGGCTCCTTCAGAATTGAGGACGGCTTGCTGCACGGCGAGGCGGCCTTCGCGCACGATGACCGGGCCACCGACGACCACGCCGACCGCCAGCGCCCCGGCACCAGCCCCCAGGCCGATCAAAAAACGGCGGCGGCTGATGCCGCGACGGCTATGCGGTTCTTGTGGGGTATTGGGGTTTTCCGGTGTCTCACTCATGATTCGGCCTCCTGCATGCTGTCAGCGGCACGTGCGACGGCGGTCTTGATGCGGGCGTAGCACCCGCAGCGGCAGTAATTGCTGCTCATGGCGGTCACAATTTCGTCTTCGCTGGGGGCGGGATTCTCATCGAGGAAGGCGGCGGCGGTCATCATTTGCCCGCTCATGCACCAACTGCACTGCGGTACCTGCTCGTCGATGAAGGCTTGCTGTACCGGATGCAGCGTTTCCGTGCCGTCTTCGGCAACTGTCGCCAACCCCTCAATGGTGGTGATCTCCTTGCCCTCGGCGCTGCTGGCGGGGGTGATGCAGGAGCGCGTTGCCTGCCCGTCGATGTGCACGGAGCAGGAGCCACAGATGCCCACACCGCAGCCGAATTTGGTTCCCGTCAGGCCGAGGCCGTCGCGGATGACCCACAGCAGCGGTTCGTCCGCTGCCACTTCCAGCGTATAGGTCTGTCCGTTGATGATGAAGTCCATAGGCGAATGTCTCTCTTCGTTACGATCTGCTGCCGAGAGTGTACCGCAACCCGCCGCGAAATTGGCGCTCTGTCGATAAAAGTTCATGCGATATTTAGCTGTGCTTAACGTCTGGGGCAGGGGCGGCAACATGGCGACTGCACCCAAATCCTCCCTGGGGGGAAGTACCGCCAGCACGAACAAGCCACTATAATCAAGAGCACAGTGTACAAGAACCGTTTTGCCCGCCAAACGACTGAAAGCGACGCACGCATGGATTTTCTGCGCCATCTCTTCAGCCCCGAAAGACGTTCGGATTTTGCCGTTGCAGCGCTACTGGATGACGAACACGAGCAGCAGGTACGAGAAATCTGGGACGACCTGCGCGAGGAACTGGGCATCCAGCACACGTTTACGAACGCCATCCCGCATGTGACGCACCTGCAGGCCAAACGCATTGAGGAAGCGGAACTGCGGCAGGCGATGACCCGGTTCGCCGCGCAAACTGCGCCCTATATCCTGCGTACTGCCGGGCTGGGGATCTTCACCGGGGAGCAGACGGCGGTCTATATTTCGGTGGTGCGCAATCCAGCCCTCAGCGCCCTGCAAACCAATATGATTTCCAGCTTCGCCAGCTACATGGACGACATGAGCCAGCAGCATTTCATCAACTTATGGATGCCGCACATCACGCTCTTGCTGCCAGAGATGCTGAATGGCAGGCTACCGCAGATCGTCGAATTGCTGGCACGGCGCAACTTCACCTGGGAGATGCGCATCAGCCGCCTGGTGTTGCTGCGCGGCGTCGCCAATGACCCCACCCCACCCTTCACAGTGACTCTCAATGGGGCAGGATGATCTTGCCGATGCCGTCATTTTCTCAAGCTTTCGCCGCTCCCATTTTATGCTAGAATCGCGTGAGTATAGAAATATTACGTTTTGAGGAGCGGAGATATGAAAAAATACCAGGCATCCACGCCCGAAGCGCTGGTGATAGGCGCAGCGCTCCAGGCATATGAAAATGCCATCTTGTACGAAGACTTTCGCCCCATTCTTGAAGAATACGGCCTCACCGAGATTGACCCGGAGACGTGGTATCCGCAGCAGCTCACCCTCGATATTCAGCGCAAGATCAAGAGTATGCCCAACGGCCAGCAGATGCTCGTCTCCATCGGCATGAAAATCATTGATTCGGCGGTCTTCCCGCCGATGGACTCGTTGGAGCAAGCCGTAGAAGCCTTCGCTGCATCCTACCCCATGAACTTCAAGCATCAGGCGGAGGAGGATGTGATCCGCGCGCAGTTTGTGGAGGAGGGGCGGATTGAGGTCTACAATTGCTCACCCCATTCTGACGAGATGGTCTATGGGTATGTGTACGCGCTGGCGCGGCGTTTTGCCCCGGATGACAAGGTGCCAGTCGTCAAGTTCGAAGATGTAAGAAAGATCGACAGCGACGACGATATGCGAATCATCGTCACTTACTGAGGATTGCACGCTGTAGCGCACCGAGTGCGGCGGGCTGCGATGGTGGATCGATCCGTGTGAGGCAGATGGGGAGGCGGATTCCAGGATTCGCCCCCTATCAACCGTCGCACAGTCACCCATCCAGGCTCTTGCGCACGAAGCCCAGGAAGGGCCTGGCCAGCCGTGCCGGATCAACATCTTGCCGGGTCAACAGATGGCTGTTGGCCTCTTCAAAGTCGTGGAGCAAGCGCTCTAATTGGCGAATCTGGCGTTGGGCGGGTTCATTGCGGAAGACGACTATCGCCGTCGTGTATTCGCGCGCCATGAAGATCACCCAGATGCCGTTGGGGTATTCGCGGATGGTCGGCTCAATGTATTCGTTGTTGTCCAGCTTGTCAGAGAAGCGGTTCAGCACGGGCGCGATGACATCAACGGGTAGGTCGAAGCTGCCCAATGTCTCGATGATCGTGCCGCTGGCGTGGTGGTAGATGCCCATGCCGACTGCCTTGCCTGCCGTTGATGCCTTGATGGCGTAGGTGGTCATCTCCCCGCCCTGTAGCTGACCGGATTCCGCCTCATCCTCGGCGTGCAGTGCCATCTCCAACTGGGTGTTGTAGCGTTCGTACAGGACGTTGAACTGGTGCGTGCTGATCTCCCCCGCGCCGAATTCAGCGATGAGCGCGGCGATCTTACTGCGAATGGTGGCTTGCAGGTCCTTGGCGTCCTGGTTCATGCTTTCCCCTCATCCCCGGATTGCCTTTGCGTGATGTCGTCATCTTACCATCCATTGCAGATTTTGACATGTGAGGTGTGGCATGGTGCAGGTGATGTGAATCACGCGCCCAGCAAGGGCAAAGAGCGCCTTACCGGCAGACCACTACCCGCTGCTGATTCAATGCGGGGTACGCGGCTGGTCGTACCCCCGCAGCCTCTTGCGTTGTGGTGTCCGGGTATCGATCAGGAAGTGCGGCTCAGCTTCTATAGTGCAGTGGTTCTCCCGTTTCCAGCAGGCTCTTGAGGCTAGAGAGAATCTGCGACCATCCGACTTTGACACCTTCCGGCAGCGGAGTGCTCGCCTGAGAATTGTCGTGGGTCATGGTCAACATGCACAGATCACCCTGCGGCTCGATTTCGAAGGTGACCCTCGACGGCACGACGGAATCCGGATCATCGACCCACAGCGGTTTGAAGGTCGTCACCAGACGGTCGTAGGGGCTGTATTCCAGCACTTCCCCTTCGATCATCGATTCGCCGCTGTCGTAGCGGTAGGAGTAGGGCGCACCTTGCTCCCAGGACGATTCGACCTGCGTGCCGAAGTAGTACAACTTCGTGATCGCGCCGTCGGTCAGCGCCTGCCACAACTTTTCTGGCGTGGTGCGGATAAAAGTGCGAAATACGTGTGAAGTCGTCTCCGCCATGATGTTGCCCTCCAGGGTATTTTTTAAGCCAAGCAGTGCTTGCGACCAGGGTTGCGCGTATTTGCTCACCCAGCGGTCGTAGACGAGTTGTATGGGAACAGGGTTCAGGTAGTGATGCCTGGATCGCCCGACTTTGCGGGAGGTCAGCAACCCGGCGTCTTCCAGAATTTGCAGATGCTTCATCACCCCGAAGCGCGTCATCTCCAGATGCTCGCCCAACTCGGTGACCGTCTGCCCATCTCGCTGGAACAGTGCGTCCAGCAACTTGCGGCGGTTCTCATCCGCCAACGCTTTGAAGATTGCTTGATCATCCATGAGGCTCTCATTATGTGACCGATCAGCCACCTATACTATACGTGACTCTCTGGTCACATGTCAAGCGGCTCGCATGGGCATTGGATGAGGGAAAACCGATGAGGGAGTGAGTAGCGCGATGCCGATCACAAAGGGCGCTGGATTTGCTGGTAGAGGGCGAGGGTTTCTTGCACCATACGCTCGGCGGAGAAATAACTCTCGACGCGATCTTCGCCCAGCAGCCCCAGGTAGGCGCGTAGCGGGCGATCATGCAGGAGGCGCTGCATCGCTTCCGCCAGCGCACGCGGATCAGACGGCGGTACCAGGAGACCGCTCTCGCCGTCGCGCACAATCTCCGGTATGGCGCTGACTCGGCTGGCGATCACGGGGATCCGGCGGCTCATCGCCTCAATCAGCACCAGGCCGAAGCCCTCCCAGCGGCTCGGCATCAGGAAAACATCCAGCGCCGCCAGCACGTCGAGCACATCGGAGCGCCAGCCCAGGAAATGCACGCGCTCGGCAAGGCCCCAGTCCTGCGCTTCCGCCAGCAGCCTGGCCATCAATTCACCATCCCCGGCGACGACGAAGTGCGCCCTCTCGTCGGACTCTGCGATGCGGGCGAAGGCTTGCAGGGCGTCGCTGATGCCCTTCTGCGCGGTCAGGCGGCAGGCCATGCCGAAGAGGAAGGTCTCCGGCGGCAGATGCAGCTCGTCACGCAGGGCACTACGCGCGGCATCGATCTGTGCGGGTTCGATGCGCTCAAATTCCAGGCCGTAATGTACGACGTGCAGTTTGTCTTCCGGCGCACCTTCCACTTCGACCATGAACTGGCGAATCGCCTCTGAGATGGCGATTCCGGCGTGCAGCCCACGCCACAGCGCCCGGTGCGTCAGGCGCAGGGGCAGGCGGCGGCGGAAGGGGTCGTCGTTGTGGCGGCTGCTGATGATGCGCGGAACCCCCGCCAGCTTGCCCGCGAGGAAGCCGTAGGTGTCGGCATGGATCAGGTGGGTGTGCAGGATGTCGGGGCGCAGGCGGCGCAGGGATTCGCGCAGGCGTCCGACCAGGCGTAGGTCAGCATCGCGGTGAATCACGATGCGCTGGGTTGGGATGCCGCGTTCGCCCGCTTCGGCGACCAGATCATCCATGAGCCGCTTCGGCTCGACCAGCAGCAGCAGATGGGCGTCCACATCCAGCCGCCGCAGCGCTGTCAGCAAGATCAGCAGGTGCCGTTCCGCGCCACTGATTCGAGTCGCTTTGATGAGGTGTACTACACGCATGAGGGTTTGTCAGCTATTCGTTGCCTGTTATCCGTTATCAGGGGGATGCGCCAGCGACGACTGCGGTTCGAAGCCGCGAGAGCGCCGCACCCGCCCCACAAACACCACCCCACCCGGTGTTCGCTTGAGTATATCCCGTCGTGCAGGCTGTGGATAGGGGCGTAGCCCACGAGACGCCAGATGATTGCGAGGTCGTAAAGAAGCATCGTGCGGCTTCCCCCGCTGGCGCAATTTCCTTTATAATCGCAGGGGTACAATCACATAAAATGTGGGTCAGAAACACGCAATGGGGAGACCATCCATGCAAAAATGGGAATATATGCTGGTGCAGGTCACACAGTCCTACGGGATCAACTACCGCTGCAACGGCGAAAAAATGGGCGACTGGAAAGACATCCCCGTCCACGAGATGTTCATCAAGATGGGGCGTGCAGGCTTTGAATTGGTCACCTTCGACGGTGAGCAGTACATCTTCAAGCGCCCGGCACAGAACGGCCAGGGCTGAGCCGTTCTCACAACATCATCACAACCACCCGAGGCGCAGCAACAATGGATGAGGAGTTTGTCGGTATGCGATGGAAGCGAGCGATTGTCCTGGGCGGGAGTATGGCGGGCCTCTTCGCGGCGCGCGTGCTCAGCGATCACTTTGAGGAAGTGCTGGTCTTGGAGCGTGACGCCCTGCCGCCGGAGCCGGATTTCCGCAATGGCGTGCCACAGGCGCGGCACCTGCACCAGATTCTCGCCGCCGGGCAGCGGGTGATGGAATCGCTCTTCCCGGAACTGGTCGCTGATCTGGAAGCTGCCGGCGCGCCGCGCATGGAATGGGGCGTTGATAATGTCATGTTCAACGACAGCGGCCCCATGCCAGCGGTTCCCAGCGGCGTCATCACCAATACTTGCTCGCGCATCACGCTGGAATACCTGATTCGGCAGCGCCTGCTGGAACGCGATAACGTGCAGATTCTGGAACGCCACCGCACCGTTGGCCTGATCCCCGGCGAAGACCGTCGCGCGATTGCCGGGGTGCAGGTCAGCATCAATCGGGGGCGGGAAGAAAAGCAACTCTTCGGCGATTTGATCCTGGATGCCACCGGACGCCGCTCGAAAACGCCGGAATGGTTCACGGAATTGGGCTATGAGCAGCCGCCGACGACCTACGTCAACGCGCACATCGGTTACGCGACCTGCTGGTTTCGCAAGCCCGAAACCCCCGCCTATGACTTCGTGATGCTGGGCGCGCTGGCCTCTGGCGATCAGACGCCGCCCCCGGGACAGGGGATGCGCAGCGGTGTCATCACCGAAATTGAGGGCGACCGCTGGGTGGCGATTCTTTCCAGCAACAACAAGGATTATCCCCCCACCGATCACGCCGGGTTCCTGGAATTTGCCAGAACGCTGCGCACGCCAGCCATCTACGAGACCCTCAAAGATGCTGAGCCGATTTCCCCGGTTTACGGATCGCGCAGCACTTACAGCCTGTGGCATCATTACGAAAAACTCGCGCAGCAGCCAGAGCGCTACCTGGTCACGGGTGATGCGGCCTGCGGCTTCAACCCGATTTACGGGCAGGGCATGAGCGTCGCGGCGCTGGATGCCGAACTGCTGGGCAAGCTGCTGCGGGGCTGGCACGGCGACGATCTGGCGGGGTTCGCGGCGCACTTCCAGCGGGAACTGGCGAAGTCGCTGCAAGGCCCCTGGACGATGGCGACCGCCAGCGACAAATCGCAGCCCAGCGCCGAGGGCGACATCGACGCGCCATCACGCATGAGCAAAGTGATTGACGGTTACTTCGGCTGGGTGATGCAGACGCTGGAACACGATCCCGCCGTGCTGACGGCCTTCATCAAGGTGATGAACATGCTGGAACCGCCGGAGTCGCTGGCCAAGCCGGGGGTTTTCTTCCGTGTGCTGCGCCACAAATTGACCGGGTACAGCAACATGCCCAATCCGCCCGAACCCTCGCAGGACACACAGCCCGTCGCTGCCGGGGACTGAGGCAGAACCCGCAGCGCCAGCGACATGCTCTGCTGATGTCCGGGGGCACTCGTCGCAGATTGGCATTCGTGGGAAGACCACGAGGCGATTCATGAGCCACCCGATAACCGACAACCAACACCCGACACGCCTATGACCGAATCACAAGCGCCAGTCGAACACTATACCGAAGAGTACTTCCAGAAATGGAACTACGCCGATCGCCCGCTGGGGAAATTCAGCATGTACTGGTTTGCCCGGCGCTACTACGCCGCCCTGGTGCGCCGCTACGCCCCGTCCGGCGGACGGGAGCGCAAACTGCTGGAGATGGGCTGCGGCCTGGGTGACCTGCTGGGGCTGCTGCAAGATGACTTCACCTGCATCGGCGTAGATCTGATTCCCTACAGCATCGAGCAGACGAAGCAAAACGCCCCCAGAGCCGAAGCCTATGTAGGGGATGCGACGGATTTCAGCCGCTATGCTCCCGGTGAGTTGAGCGTCGTCGTCGCACTACACCTAGTGGAGCACCTGCCCGACCCACAGCAGACCATCCGCGATATTTACGAGCGCTTGCAGCCGGGGGGCTTGTTCCTCTTCGCGACCCCGCACCCGGAATACAGCCTGCGCCGCTTCAAAGACCGCGAGACCGACGCCATCGGCAAGGACAAGACCCACATCAACTGCCACGTTCCGGCGACCTGGAAGCAGTGGTGCGAGGAAGCGGGCTTCGTGGTGCTGAAGCAGTTCGGCGACGGCCTCTGGGATGTGCCCTATCTGCCGCTGCTACCGAAGAGCCTGCAATTTGGGGTTTTCGGCTTTCCGGCCTTCTTGCAAGTGATGACGCGCACGACCTTCATGCCGCTGGCGCTGGGGGTGAACCAGATCAATATCGTGCGGAAACCGCGCTGAGTCTCACGGATGCTGCTTGACCGCCTCGGCGATTTCCAGGATTTGCGCGGGTAAGATGGGCTTGAGGTGGAAGGAAGCAAAGCTGTACTCGCGCACCGCCGCTTCGAACTCCGTCCCGGCAGTGACGACAGCGACATGGATGTACTCTGCCCGCGGGTGCCCCTCCAGGTAATCCAGCACAGCAAAACCATTACCACCGGGCATCCGAATATCCAGGATCACGAGGGCAGGCAGGGAATATGCATTTTCCAGGATGTCGAGCGCTTCGGCAGCACTGTCGGCACGGGAGACTGTGTATCCCGACCGTTCCAACAAGTGTTCGTAGAAATCCTGCAGCGCATCGTCATCTTCTACGGTCAGGGCATGCATGGGATTGGTTTTGCTCAGGCTCAGTTGCTCACTAAACTTTCGGTATATTAACAGTGTACACCCGCTTCTGTTCAGGAGCATTGAGGTTTGCCCCGGATGCAGGAATTTGGTTATGGGGGTGCCAGTCGGGGGCTAATCAAGGGTAGCAAAGCGACGCAGCAGTCGGCGACAGGGCGCAAGGGGTTGCAGCCCGTCGTCCGCGCTCTGCGTGTTCTGGTTCAAGAGCAGAAGCCACCAGCGAATCCGGGGGTTGGGTAGCCTGCAGCGTCATCCAGGCCACCCGGCGGCGCGTTTCACTCGTCGTCGTCGTCGAGTTCAATGTCATCAGGGCCGAACATCTCTTCCAGCAGCGACTCAGGCAGCCCCCATTCCAGTTCTTCCTCGGTGGCATCGCGCACATTGACGACGCGCCCCTGGTAACGGATGGTGCGGCCTGCCAGCGGCGGATTCATATCGACGATGACGGTATCCCCGCGAATCTCCTGAATGGTGCCTTCGACGATGTTGCCCTCGTCATCTTCCATCTCGATTTCCATGCCGACGGCCAGTTCGTCGCCTTCTTCGTCAAACTCGAATTCGTCGCGATCCAGTTCTTCGATCAATTCTTCGTCGTATTCACCGTGCCCGTCTGCCGGGGACAGGGTGACATCGAAGGTGTCATCCACCGTCTTACCTTCCAGTGCACGTTCCAGCCCCGGCGCGATCAAATCGTGTCCGTGCAGGTATTCCAGGGCGTCTGCCGTCTCGACGCTCTCCAGCAAATCCTGGCTGCCATCTTCATTCACGATGTAGAGGTTGTATTCCAGCGCACCGACTTTATTCTCTTGCAGGCGATCAGCCATAAAATTCTGTCTCCTAGGGACTTTAAGGATGCCCACAGACAGGGCACCGCGTACACACTTGCATTGTAGGCTTTCTTGCCTGTGGGTAAAAGGCCAGAAATAGCTCGGTCAGCCTCAGCCGACAGTGTTCAGGCGCTTGACCACATGCACCATGAAGAGCTTGCAGCAGGTGTCGATGTGGTACTGCACGTCCAGTTGCTCGCTTTCGGCGTCGTAGCGCCCGCTGATGAGCACTCTGGGTGCCGCGCCGTGCTCTTCGCAGACTACCCCCGCGAGCTTACGTTGCAGGCTGCTTTCGATGGATTGCCGCGTCTGCTCGAACATCAGGGCAATCTGGTAACGATCCAGGAAGGGGTCTTCTCGCAGTGCGCCGTCGATGTCGAAGTCGTATTGAATTTCTAGCATGGTCGAATTGGGTCGGGATTGCGGATGATTCGGCATCGGTTACCTCATGTGGCGCATCGTTGCTACAGAGTTGCTCAGAATGGACGCGCATCAGCATAGCGCTAGACGGTGATTCTGTACAGGTGTTCACCCCATCCACCTGCGGGTAGGGTGAAGGTGCGGCGCACTTCCGCTGCGACGGCGGCTTCATCCTCCCAGAAGCTGCTGATCTGCGAGCGATAGGCTTTCATGGCGGCGATTTTCCGGGTCAGCAACTCGTCTGAGAGGGGCACGGTCTGCGGAACCAGGGTCAACGGCAGGGCATCCAGCGCGGCTGTCACCGCTTCCGGCTGGCGTAAGTAGGGATATTCCGCGTAGAAAACCACTGCAAAAGGCGGATTCTGAGCCGCTACTTCCAGCGCCCAATCGCGCACCAGCCGATGATCGACGTGTGCGCCCACGCCCAACGGCGCGTAGAGTGTCTGCGCAGGGGGTAGTTCCAGCGCCCGAAGCTGCCCCGACGCGGGATCATCCGGGTGAATCTCGCCCCACAGCGCATCTTCAGTGGGGTAGAGCGCCCTGCCACGGGCCATCCGGTAGATGCAATCCAGCAGGTCAGCGTAGTGCACGGAAGCCCCCAGTAATTCCGCCGCCTTCCGGTCTTCTTCCCGGCGCTGCCGCATGGGACTCGTCCCCGCGTCCCAGCGCCCGTGATTGTCGCGCAGCACCGGGGTATCCGGCAGCGGGGCTGCGGGAGTTCCGGCCATCAGCGTCAGAATCTGCACATCTGCGCCGGATAGCGCCAACTGCGCGATGCAGCCGCCGCAGCTATAGACCGCATCATCGGAATGGGGAGAGAGAAAGAGGTGCATGGCGCGGTCTCGTCAGGCGAAGAAATCCAGCATCGTACCCAGATTCTGCGCTTCGGCCTGCTGCAGGGCAACGGTTGCCGCCGCGACATCCTGCGCCGCCACCCCCACTGACTTGAAATACGTGATCTGGTCGGCGCTGGTACGGCCTGGCTTGCTGCCATTGAGAATCTCGCCGATTTCCGCGTGCAGGTCGTTCTCGGTGATTCTGCCGTCTTGTAACGCGATGATCAATTCCCCGGCTTCTGCCAGCACCGCCTCGCGCGAATCGAAGGTGACCAACGACCGCTGCAAGGTCGCCTCATCCACCTCTTGCATCTGCGGTGTGTAGGAACCGACGGCGTTGATGTGCGTTCCGGGGCGGATGACGCTGCCATCGAAGACGGGTGTGCTGCTGGTCGTCGTCGTGCAGATGATGTCCGCTTGCTGCACGGCTGCTTCGGGGGTCTCGGTCACAGTGATTTGCGTCGGCAGGTCGTCCTTACCCGCCATCTCCAGGGCGAAGCGTTCCGCGTTGGCGCGGGTGCGGCTGAAGACGAACACCTGCTGGATGTCGCGCACAGCGCAGACCGCCCGCAGGTGGGAACGCGCCTGTACGCCACTGCCGATGATCGCCAGCGTAGCGGCATCTTCGCGTGCGAGAACATCGGTTGCTGCGCCGCTGCCCGCCCCGGTGCGAATCGCCGTCAGAGTCCCGCCTTCCAGCAGGGCGCGGGGCTGGCCGTTTGCGGCATCCAGCACCAGCACCGCTGCATGGATCATGGGCAGGTCGTGCGCGGCGTTATCCGGGAAGATGGTCACGACTTTCAGGGCGAGGTCGTGGCTCTGGCGCAAATAGGCGGGCATCACCAGCACCGTGCCGTTTTCCGCCTGGACGCGGCTGCGCAGGGGCATTTCGGCATCCCCGGCGGAAAGCTGGCTGTACGCGCGTTTCATGGCCTCAATGACAGTGGGCATGGGCAGGGCGTGGGTGGTCTGGGTGGCGTTGAGAATACGCATGTTGGGTTCTCAGTTTCCGTTCGCAGGTTTCCGTTTTTCGTTGGCAGGTTCTGGTTGTGGGGTTGTGTCTCCCCCTCTGTTTCTCCCCTCATTGCGTGCGGGGAGAACTGGCCTCGTGGTGCGGGCTGTGTCCCGCAGCGTGCCCCCGGCCTGCACACGGGAAGGCGACCAGGCCTTACCCTGGGGAACGAAGCGGGTGGGTTCCGGCAAACCGCGCCTAATCAATACCCAGGTAGGTCTTCTGCACGACGGGATCATTTTGCAGGGCGTCAGCAGTGTTACTCAGGACGATTTCGCCCGATTGCAGCACATAGCCTCGATCCGCGATTTGCAGCGCCATGTGTGCGTTCTGCTCCACCAGCAGGACGGTTGTGCCCTCGGACTGAATCTGCTGGATCGTCTCGAAGACGCCATCCACCAGCACCGGAGCCAGGCCCATCGACGGCTCATCCAGCAGCAGCAGACGGGGACGCGCCATCATGGAACGGGCCATTGCCAGCATCTGCTGCTCACCACCGCTCATCGTCCCGGCAAGCTGTTTGCGACGTTCGCCCAGGCGCGGGAAAATCTCGTACATGCGCTCGATGTCCTGGTTGATGGCCGCGCCATCGTTGCGGTAGTACGCGCCCAGTTCCAGGTTTTCGCGCACGGTCAATTTGGCGAAGACGCCGCGCCCTTCGGGAACCATGGCGATGCCCTTGGGTACCAGCGTATCCGCCCGCGCTGTGCCGATCTCTTCGCCGTCGTAGAAGACGAAGCCCTGGCGCGGATTCATCAACCCGGCGATGGTGCGCAGGGTGGTCGTCTTGCCCGCCCCGTTGGAGCCGATCAGCGTGACGATTTCGCCGCGTTCGACGCTGAAGGAAATGCCCTTCAGCGCGTGGATATTGCCGTAATACGTATGGACGTTATCGACTTCGAGTAATGGCATCGTCTGTTTTCCTTGCTAGATGCGTAGTTTTGCCTGTGCAAGACAGGCCTTTACGAGAGTTCATGATTCAACACGGACAATTTGCGTCCCCCTGCTGCGTGCGATATCCCTCCTTGCGTCCCCTTGTGCAGCGAGGCGGGATTCCGGGAGGGGAAACGCAGGGAGCGCCTCCGTTCCGGCACGGCATGCTCAGTCCCAATCCTCAATCGACCTTGGCCGCTGCGCCGCTGCCGAGATAGGCTTCGATCACGCGCGGATTGCTCTGAATATCCCGGGGCAGTCCTTCGGCGATTTTCTTGCCGTAATCCAGCACCGTGATGTGCTCGCTGATGCCCATGACCACGCGCATATCGTGTTCGATCAGCACAACGGTGATATCCAGTTCATCGCGCAGCTTGCGGATGAATTCGGTGGTCTGCGATGTTTCGCGCGGGTTCATCCCGGCGGTGGGTTCGTCCAGCAGAATCAGCTTGGGATTGCTGCCGAGTGCCCGCGCAATTTCCAGGCGGCGTTGATCGCCGTAAGAGAGGTTGCGTGCCATGATGTCGCCCTTGCCCCGTAAGCCAACGAAAGCCAGCAGTTCGCGAGCGCGATCTTCAGATTTGTTGTTCTCGCGGCGGGTATTGGGCAGCCCCAGAATCGCCCCCATCCAGGAGGATTTCAGGTGCGGCTCCTGCCCGACCATCACATTTTCGATGGCGGTCATGTTGTTGAAGAGCCGGATGTTCTGGAAGGTGCGCGCGATCCCGGCACGGGTGATCTGGTCAGGAGTCTTGCCGTTCATGCGCTGACCATTGAAGGTCACGGTGCCTTCGTCAATCTGGTAGAAGCCCGTGATGCAATTGAAGAAGGTCGTCTTCCCTGCGCCGTTGGGGCCGATGATGCTGGCGATTGCGCCGCGCGGAATGAAGAAATCCAGCGAATCCACCGCCGTCAGGCCGCCGAAGCGTTTGGTCATGCCATCGGCTTGCAGGATGGCATCGTTTCCGTTGGGATTGTTGTTCTGTTCCATAAGCGTATTTCCTTCGTGGTGCCATGACCTCGTTTGTGCGCTTTCGTGTCTTCGGCGGTGAAACGTTGTCGTGAACAGCGTGCCGCCGGATACAGGGATATTCTGGCGGGCGACCGCGCGGGATCCCCTTACATCCGTTCTTGTGCGGCACGTTGTCAGTCAACAGATGCCTTCCACAAAGACAGAAAAACGTACATCGTTTTCCCCTGCTTCCCCCCACCGTGTGTTATATCCCCCCTTGCGTCCCCCCCCCCACTGCGTAGGGGGAGTTTGAGGGGGAGCTTGCGCAACGGAGAGGGCTTCGGCGAGGGGAAAATGTAGTTTACCGCGCCGTTGCGGGGCGCGACTCGTCGATCTCGAATCGCTCTTCATCCTGTAATTCGCGCCGTCGCACCTGCGATGGGATCAAGCCTTCGGGACGGTTGATCATCATGAAGATCAGCAGTGCGCCGTAGAGCAGCCAGCGGTATTCGCTGAATTCGCGCAGCAGCTCCGGCATGCCGATCAACACCAGCGCACCCAGGACAATCCCCGGATTGCTGCCCATACCGCCGACGATAATCAGGCTGAGTACGTTGATCGACACCAGCACGATGAAGCTGTTCGGGAAGACCGCGCCGACCTTGGTCGCGAAGATCGCGCCCGCCACGCCGCCCGTCGCCGCGCTCAGGGTGAAGGCCAGTAGCTTGGAACGTGCTACGTCGATGCCCATCGCTGCTGCCACATCTTCATCTTCGCGGATCGCCATCCACTGCCGCCCCGTGCGGCTGTTGTTCAAGCGCACCGAGACGAAGAGCGTGATGAGGCAGGCCACCAGCACGATGTAATACAACTGTTCGGGATTCTTGAGTTCCGTGCCGAAGAAGATCGGCTTGGGAATGAAGAGAACGCCCTGTGCGCCGCCGATGATCGGGCGCAGCGCGTCGGAAATCGCCAGCTTGCCGATGATCTCGCCGAAGCCCAGCGTCGCAATCGCCAGATAATCGCCGCGCATCTTCAACACAGGAACCGCGAAAATGAACCCGGTCAGCATCGCTGCCAGCAGCGCAACCGGAATCACGACCCAGAAGCTCCACTCCGCGATCCCCAATGGGCCAGTGGATGCCAGCACCGCCATCACATAGGCACCGACGGCGTAGTTGGTCACGTAGCCCAGGTCGAGCAACCCGGCGAGGCCAATGGCGATGTTCAGCCCCAGCCCCATCAGCACGAAGAGACCAACGGTCACCGCCACATCACTCAGCGAGCGCCCGATGACCCAGGGTAGCACCAGCAGCAGCGCCAGCAGCAGGGCGAAGCCAATCTGTCGCGAGAGCGTCTTGCGGCTGGGGGGCAGCGCCTGATAATTGCTGGTGACCGTGCCGCCCACAAATGACCAGCCGAAATTCGAGATGAACGTCACTACGAAGAGGATCAGCGCCGGAGTCGCCAGCAGCGTATTGCGGCGGAAAATCGTGTCGAGCAAGTCTTCCGGGATGAGCTGTTCCAGGATGCTGCTCATGGTCTCGCCGAAGGCTCCCACGACCAGCGTGAAGAGCGAGGCGAAAATCAGCGCACGACGCAACCGCGCTGGGAGCAGCGTCAGCAGCGCCCCCACCAGCCCCGTCGCTGCCAGCGCACCCGCCAGATAGAGGCTGCCCAGCGGGATGTCGCTGCGGTTGTCGAAGGTGACCAACTCTGTCCAGTCGCGGTCGATGTTGGTGAACATGTTGCGCACGTCCAGCGGCTCGGCAACGAACAACAGGATGATCGTCGGCAGCGCCGCCAGCAGCCCCACAATCGCCCCGGCAACCAGGGCAAAAGGCGCGGGAGTCTCATCTTTGAGGATGCGGCGACCCACCTGGAACCCGCCGATCAAGGCCGGGAGGAAGATCAAAATCTGCCCCAGGGAGATGACATCGCGGACGATCTCGCGTTCGTGGAAGGTCGCCAACATGCCGATTGCGCCCAGGTAGAGCAGCACAATCCCGGCAATGGAGCCGATTTGCAGCGGAGTCTGCCAGTTGAAGGCGGCGTCTCGTTTTTGCTTTTCCATCGTTTCGCGCCTCCCTTACGCCTTTTTCTCGGTCAGTCGTTCGCCGAGGATGCCCTGCGGACGGAAGATCAGCACCAGCACCAGCATGGTGAAGGCGATCACATCCTTGAGCTGGTTCGCGCCGGGAACGCCCAACCCCGCCAGCACGAGGTTGGGGCCAATCGCCTCGATCACGCCCAGGAAGAGGCCACCGAGCATGGCGCCCGGCACATTGCCGATGCCCCCCAGCACCGCCGCCGTAAAGGCTTTGATCCCCGGAATGAAGCCCATGAAGAAGTTCACACCCTGCGGACGGAAGAGGCCGTTGATGACCCCCGCTGCGCCCGCCAGGAAGCCGCCGATGGCGAAGGTGAACAAAATCACGCGGTCGATGTTGATGCCCATCAGCTTGGCGACTTCTTGATCTTCGGAGACGGCACGCATCGCCTTACCAATTTTGGTGCGCTCCACCAGCCAGTAGAGGGCCGCCATCAGCACCAGGGCGGAGCCGAAGACGAAAATCTGCGCAATCGGGATGCTGATGCCGCCGACAGTGAAGGAGCCTTGTAACATGTCCACCGTCGGGTAGGACTTGAAGCCGGAGCCGTACAGCCCACGGAAGGTATATTGCAAGAAGAAGGACGCCCCAATCGCGGTGATGAGCATCACCAGACGGGGTTTGCCACGCAGCGGACGATAGGCGATTCGCTCCAGCAACATCGCCACCGTCATTGAAACCAGCCCCGCGAAGAGCAGCATCAGCGGAATGGCGAGCAGCGGCTGAGCGTTCAGGAATCCGGAGCGATCAAAGGCTTCCGCCAGGAAGACCGTCGTGAATGCCCCGGCCATGAATATCTCCCCGTGCGCGAAGTTAATCATGAGCAGGATGCCATAGACCAGCGTATACCCCAGGGCGATCAGGGCGTAGATGCTGCCCTGCGCCAGCCCCGCGATGAACAGGCCGACCCATTGTTCCAGCGTAAAACGCCCTGCGGAGAGCGTGTTGAACGATCCTACGACGACTGCGACGATGATCGCCACGCGCAGGAAGTTGATGATGAAATCAACCCATGAGAAGTCTTCAAACGTGCGAGCCAACATAAGTCGTTTATCCCAACTACGAACATGGCAGCGCCATGTACGACATGACAAGATCAGGCACAATGATTACCAGATGAGCCGCCGTTCGGCAAATGAGGATTTCCCGTACTGCCCGTACTGAATGAACGCGGCGGCTCGGATACGAACCGTGTTTGCATTGAAGGGTACAGCGCCATTTCGCTGCGCAGGCCATCACTGAACGTGCCGTTGCGCGTCCCTACAGCGCGAGTGGCTTTGGTTTGCCATCTGTTTTGCTGGCTGTGCTGGCTGTAAGGAAGCCCAACGGGGCGTCCGCCCCTCACCCGAATGCGATCTGAGCCGGGGAACCATCCCCTGTACGCAATGAGCCAGGAACGACGTCCCTGGCTCATCAGGTCACTCAGTGGATCCGAGGCTTATTCGGATTCTTCCGATTCCATATCTTCTTCCATGTCTTCCACGCCCGGCAGGTAGACCACTTCCGGCGGCCAGGCGTCTTCGTTCACCTCAGCTTCGCCAATCTGGAAGATTGCCAGCGCTTCACCCGTCGCGCAGTCGCCGATGAAGGGGGCTTCGGTCTGGCAGGTCAGCGTACCGGTCAGGCCTTCGTAACCTTCGGTGGCGGAGATGGCATCGCGCAGCGCCTGACGACCGATGACCAGCGTGCCGTCATCCGTCTCAACCGCCACTTCTTCGATGGCGTTCAACAGGATGTTGGTGGCGTCGTAAGCGTGTGCGTGGAAGCCACTGGGCGGGGTGCCGCCGATTTCCTCATCCCACAAGGACAGGAAGGCCGCGTAGTCTTCATCATCCGGCGAGACGAAGGGACCGCTCATGTACATACCGATGGCGGCATCCCCCGTATTCTCGGGGAAGCTGGCGACCAGGCTGCCATCTGCGGTCATCAGGATGGTGTCTTCCAGGCCGGGGATGTCCTGCGACTGGGAAGCGATGAAGTTCGATTCCGGCTCGAAGATCGGGAAGTAGAGCACATCCGGGGAGTCGGCTGCGATTTCGGTCAGGATGGCGGTCATGTCGGTATCGCCGAGGTTGACAGCGCCCTGGAAGGTGACAGTGCCGCCCAGTTCAGCGAAGGTGTCTGCCATCACGGCCTGCAGGCCGTCAGCGTAGGGGCTGCCATCGTGGATGGTTGCCAGAGTCATTGCGCCCAGTTCGTTGTAAGCGAATTCCGCCGCCACAGCACCCTGGAACAGGTCGTTATGCGCGGTGCGGAAGTAACCAGCCTGGTAGAGGCCACCGACTTCTGCGTCCGGATCGGTCAGGGTCGGGGCCGTGTTGGACGGGGAGATCATCACCATCCCTGCTTCGCTGATGATGGGCAGGGCTGCGGCACCCGCGCTGGAGCAGTTGGTGCCGACGACACCCAGGACTTCTTCATCCGCTGCGACGCGCTGTGCGGCCTGCTGACCGCCTTCAGCCGTGCAGAGGCTGTCTTCTTCCACCAGTTCGATTTCACGCCCCAGCAATTCGCCGTCGCGTTCCAGCAGTGCCAATTCGATGCCACCCAGGGAGTCTTCACCCAGGAAGGCGGTCGGGCCAGTGACGGTCAGCATCGATGCGATCACGATGGGATCGCCTTCGCCGACTTCGACACAACCGATTTCATCATCGCAAGCGTCCTGCGCAATGGCGGGAACTGCGAAACCGATCAGAAGAGCGAACAGAGCCAAGAGCAACAGAAAACGTTTCATTCAACCACACTCCTACATGTGTTACCCGAAAAAAAGCGTAATTCCCCCGTGCGCACCGTCATCACTCCCCCCAAACGGGACGTTTCACAGCACGCACCTTGACCATGTAAACTACCGCGCAACCGCCATTTTGTCTACAAATTGCCGTCATGGGTGTGTAACTTTGTGCAGCCCACACAAGTCATGACCTGTAACTTGCACCACTGCGAGGCGGAATCCGGTTCCATCTGTGCCCGTCTGCCGCTATACTCGTGAACAACTGCACAAATGCTTCTGAGTCGAATTGGTATGATTTTCCCGATCTTTCTGGCACATGGTGCGCTCGGCTGGTGGGACGAACTGATCTTCCTGGGGATTATCGTGATCTTCCTGGGGATGATGGGCGTGAGCTGGTTCCGCAGCCGGGGCGCGGATTATGAAGAGCAGGATTTGATGCCGCAGCCGCCGCGCAAATCCAGGGACGGCGAAGAGCGCTTCCAGCTTGATTGACCCCGGTAGCGAACCCGGTAGCGAGCAAGGCATGGAAAAAGGGCGCGAAACCAACTCGGGAGCCGTGCCCTGCGCAATTTCCTCATTCCCCTCTCGGTAAATCGCGTTACGATACGAGTACGACTCGTGCAATGAACCGACTAGAGGGTTTCTATGCTGAACATCACATACGCGCCGAACGATGCCGAGACCGCCGAGCAGATGCAGGCCGATCTCGCAGAGGCGAATCTGAATCTGGTGAATCACATCCTGCTGGTGCTGATGACGCCGGATGCGCTGGCCGACGATGGCGTGCAAAACGCAATCCGGCTGGCACGCAAGGAAGGGCATCGCATCGCCCTGGTGCTGCTGCGCCCGACCGACCTGCCGCCCTCCTTGCAGGATTTGCCCACGCTGAACCTGAGCAGCGGCTACAACACCAGGCGGCTGACGCGCTTTGTGCTGCGGGCTGACCTGGAAGCCCAGGTGCGCCGTGCCAATACCCGCGTGCTCTTCTATCTGGTAGCGGCGGTGGTTCTGGTGTTCGTGGCGAGCATCTGGGCGCTGACGACTGGCGTAGTCGCGCCGCCGGACGACGAATTCGCCACCGAAAACGCCATCATCGACAACCAGATTCAGACGATCACCTTCCCGACGCTGGATGCCTTCCAGCCGCGCACCACCCAGGACGCGCTCGATTTCCCGGCGACGGCCTCCGCGCTGCAAGAAGAGAACGAAGACATCTACCCCTTCCTGGTCGGCACGGCGACGGCGTTACCCGCCAACCAGAACGCGACGCAGAACGCCATCGCCACATCCGCCGTACAGACCCAGGCTGCCCGTGATGCGGCAGCCACGCCAGCAGCCGAAGCCACGCCCGAAGCCCAGGGCGAGTGAGGCCGCTGCGCCACTACACATTCAGGGAGATGGTGCGTCCTGTGGGACAACGGGCTGCGCTGCGATTGCGCCTGCCTCAGGTCCTCTGGCCTGCCACTTCCCGGTAGACAGCTTCCATCGCGGCGGCGACTCGCTCCCAGGTGTAGTGCGCCGCGATGAAGGGGCGAGTCTGTTCTTGCATGGCAGCCAGCGTACCCGGATCAGCGAAGAGGTCGCGCAAGGCCGCCGTCAGCGCCTCGACCTGCGGCGGCACGATGCGCCCTGCTCCGGCGGGTTCGACATCCGGCAGGTAACATTCCGGTGAGAGCAGCACGGGAACGCCCGCCGCCAGCGCTTCCAGCGACGCCAGCGAGAGGCCTTCCCCCTGTGCTGGCAGGGCGAAGAGATCCGCTGCCGCCAATGCCTCCAGCCGCTCCCGCGCATCCAGGAAGCCCAGATGCCGGATGTTCGCGCCCAAATAGGGCTGGATTGCCTGCAAGGAACCTTCGTCTGCGCCTGCCAGCAGCAGCTTTGCATGGGGAAGTTTCGCCGCACGGAAGGCTTCCACCAGCACTTCGACGCCCTTGCGCGGGTGCAGCCGCCCCAGGAAGAGCACCAGCCGCGCATCTCCCAGGCTGTAGCGTGTGCGGAACGGGGCATCATCGGGCAGGGTCGCGAATTCCGCTGCCGAGATTCCATTGGGGATGATCGTCGTGGCAGGCTCCCTGCCCAGCAATTCGCGCCAGAGCGCCCCGACATCGGCCTCTTCGCGTTCGGTGAGGGCGATGACGCGCTCGATCTCCGCCGCCACACGCCGACTCAGCAGTCGATCCCAGAGCGTCTTCAGAGCGCTGCGCCCCGTCGTGCGAGTCAGCGTTCCGTGCGGGGAGAGCAGCAGCGGCACGCCGACTTCTGCTGCGATCTGCGCCGCGAACCAGCTTTCCAACGTGCGAAATTCGTGCAGGTGGACGACATCAGCATCGGGCACATGCCTGCGCAATCCAGCGGGCATGCCCAGCGGTGTGGAGAGATTCAGCCGCCGCAGTGCATAGATGCGGTTGGGATAGCGCAGCACGCGCACGCCGTCGATCCAGGTGTGGTGCGGCTCTGCGAGGGGGTGTTCCCGCGTGTAGGCATCGGTCGTCAAGACCGTCACGCGATGCCCGCGCCCCACCAGCGCCTGCGATAAGCCTTCCACCGCGCGTACCACCCCGCCGAACGCATAGGCCGGGGCATAATAAGGGGTGATTTGTAGGATGTGCATCGCGCCTCCGCCGTGCCATCGCCCATTTACCGAAAGTGCGCCCAAAGCCCCTTGCTTTAGCTATGGGGATGTAGGGCGC
>CAZJWX010000043.1:0-35525 GCA_964549915.1 uncultured Anaerolineaceae bacterium
TTTCGCCGAGGAAGCGCCATCGCAAGAGGCGCAGTTGGCACAGCTTCTGCAGCAGTTGACGCAGATTTATGTGGCGCAGGGTGCGGGTGCCGTGCGTGAGATGCTATCCGGTCAACTGCCGGATGAGGTCATTGAGCAGCTCATCGCGCAGTTGGAGCAGATGACGGGTGGGGAATAACTGCTCCCCCCTTCCGTCCCCCCACGTTGTGAGGGGAAACTGTCCTCCCTTGCGCAGCGGGGGGAGTTAGAGGGGGGATCAGTTAACGCAGCGGGGAGGGATTTAGGGAGGGGTTGCTACAATCATCCCAGAATTGTATGGAGGAAATAGGCACATGGAAGCGGCTCAACTGCCCGAACCCCTGCGGATGTCCGAGACGGAATATCTGGCGTTCGCGGATGAGCAGGAAATCAAATACGAGTTCAGAAATGGTCGTGTGTATGCCATGTCCGGCGGTTCAGTGCGGCATGGTGCGATTACTATGAACATCGGAACACATCTCAACAATCTGATTGGGGAGCGCAATTGCACAGTGCTCAGCTCAGATGTGCGCGTACAGCACGCCACCATGCGCACCTATCGCTATCCGGATATTTCAGTCTTCTGTGGTGATCCAGTCTATAGCGAAGGCCGCACGGATATCATCACCAATCCGGTGTTGCTGGTGGAAGTGCTCTCACCGGAAAGTGCCTTGCGTGACTACAACGAAAAATTGGAAGAATACACCTCAATTGAGACACTTCAGGCCTATTTGATCGTCTCGCAAGATCGCCCCAAAGTCGCCTTATATCGGCGCAATGCGGCGGGCGAATGGGTCTATGAATTCGTCAATGGGCTGGAAAGCGAAATCGCGGTTCCGCTGCTCGGCGAAAAATTACAATTCTCGCTGGCGCAGATTTACCGCCGCATTCAGTTTGATGCAGAGTCGGAAGCGTAGAAAAGACTTCGTCAAAATACATCCCCCCTGCCGTCCCCCCACATCGTGGAGGGAAACTATCATCCCCTTGCGCAGCGGGTTGGAGGGGGGAGCAGTTGGGCGCAGGGGGGAAATGCAATCCCCCCTTCCGTCCCCCCACTTCGTGAGGGGAAACTATCATCCCCTTGCGCAGCGGGTTGGAGGGGGGGATCTGAGTTGAAGCGATTGTTGATGGCGCTCGCTGTCACTTCACCGGAATCTCGCGCAGGTTGATGTTCGCGCCGTTGGGGTCAACCGGGGGCGTCACCTCGTCCGCGCTGTCGATCAATTCCTGGATGCGCCTGGCGCGTTCGCCCTGGATTTTGCCACTGCGCAGCGAGAGCTTGCCGATGGTGGCGATGGCCTTGGCCGGATTCAGTCCCTTCGGGCAGGCGTCGATGCAGTTGACGATCTGGTGGCAGCGGAAGGCTCCGTCCGCGTGGGCGATGGCTTCCAGCCGCTCTTCCGGGATGGTATCACGCGGATCCATGATGCGCAGGAAGGCCTTCAACATGGCGTGCGGGCCGATGTACTGCTTGTTCCCCGCGACCACCGGGCAGGCAGAATAGCACGCGCCGCACATGATGCAGGTCTCGGCCTGTTCCATCGCCGCGACTTCTTCCGGCGAGACGCGGTATTCCTTCTCCGGCACCTGATCGGGGCCTTCCAGCCAGGGCTTCATGGCCGTGTACTGTTCCCAGAAGACGGTGCGATCCACTACCAGGTCTTTGATGACGGGCAGGTAGGGCAGCGGTTCGATGGTGACGACACCCTTCCTGGAAAAGAGGCCGCCGCTCTGTTCGACCGCTTCCCACAACGGCTTGGTGCAGACCAGCGTGTTCTGGCGGTTGACCATCATGGCGCAGGAGCCGCAAATCGCATGGCGGCAGGAACGGCGGAAGGTCAGGCTGCCGTCCAGATTCATCTTGATCTCTTCCAGCGCGCCGAGGACGGTCTTGTCCGGAGTCAGTTCGATTTCGAAATCATCCCAGTAGGGCTTCTTGTCGGTGTCGGGGTTGAAGCGCTTGATGCGCACAGTGACCATTTCAGGCATTTGGCTGTGTCCTTCTCTAAGTGGGCGACGATTTGCGTCGGTTGCCCTGGTCGGTTTGCCTCTTGGTGGCGGCGCTCTCTGTGTGCGCCCTTCGGTAGTCCCCCCTCTGGCTCCCCCTCCGAAGTGGGGAGACGCAAGGGGGGATCAAATCTGCATATCAGTACTTCCGCTCCTGCGGCGGGAAGCGATCCCAGTAGATCGTCACGGGCTTGTAGCTCAGCACCGGGTGGCTATCCTCGCCTTTCACGGCAACGGTATGCTTGAGCCAGTTGTCGTCATCGCGCTTCTTGTGGTCGGTGCGCGAGTGGGCACCCCGGCTCTCGGTGCGTTCCTGCGCCCCGGTGACGATCACTTCGCTGAAGGTCAGCAGGTTTTCGGTCTCAATCGCGGCCATCAGGTCCGTGTTGAAGCGGCGGCTCTTATCGCGCACGCTGGCGTTCTGGAAGCGTTCCTGCAACTGCCAGACGATTTCCTTGCCACGTTGCAGGCTCTCTTCGTCGCGGAAGATACCGACGTTATCGGTCATGTTCTGCTTGAGTTCTTCGGCTAGCTTCAGCGCGTTTTCGCTGCTGCCGTTGGCATCATGGCTGAAGAGGCGCTCGAAGCGTTCACGTTGGTTGCGAGTCGGATCCGGCTCGCTGATTTCGTAGAGCTTCGCGCCGCCCTGTACAAATTCGGCGATGGCGCATCCGGCGCGTCGTCCAAAGACCGAGGCTTCCAGCAGGCTGTTCGTGCCCAGGCGGTTCGCACCATGTACGCTCACGCAGGCGCATTCCCCGGCTGCGAAGAGACCCGTCAGCGGATTGCCCTCTGCATCGGCGATCACCTGTCCATCGACATCAGTGGGGATGCCACCCATGCTGTAATGGGCCGTCGGCTGAATCGGCGCGGGTTCTTCGATGATATCCACGCCCAGGAAGTTCATGGCGATTTCGCGCACCTGCGGCAGCCGCGACATGATCTTCTCGGCACCCAGGTGGGTCATATCCAGGTAGATGCCCTGTCCGTCGTCACCGACGCCGCGTCCTTCGTCGATTTCCGTCTGTTCGCTGCGGCTGACCAGATCGCGCGGGGCGAGTTCCATCTTATCCGGTGCGTAGCGCTCCATGAAGCGTTCGCCGTGTTTGTTGGTCAGGTAACCGCCTTCCCCTCGGCAGGCTTCGCTCATCAGGATGCCGTGCCTGTAAATTCCGGTCGGGTGGAACTGCACGAATTCCATGTCCATCAGCGGCACGCCGGCGTTGTAGGCGACGGCGACGCCATCGCCCGTGTTGGCGGTTGCGTTACTGGTGATCTTCCAGGCGCGTCCGTAGCCGCCTGTGGCGAACATGATGGCCTTCGCCCGCAGCGTATGCAATTCACCTGTGAGGATGTCCATCGCCACGATGCCGCGTGCGATGCCGTCTTCGACAATCAGTTCCAGCAGATACCACTCACTATAAAACTCGACACCATGCTTCAGGCACTGCTCATGGATCGTGTGCAGCAGCACATGGCCTGTCCAGTCGGCGGCGAAGTTGGCACGGGGGGCGCTGTGACCGCCGAAGCGGCGCTGATTGATGCGACCATCTTCTGTGCGGCTGAAGACACAGCCCATGTGTTCATATTCGTAGAGGATGTCAACTGCGTCGTTGACCAGCACTTCGATCTTGTCCTGGTCACCCAGCCAGTCCGAACCTTTGATCGTATCGAACATATGCAGTTCGGGGCTGTCTACGGGTTCGTCACCCGGCGGGATCTGCTCCAGGGGGCCGCGCGGCCCGGTGCCCGCGACGGGTCGCGTATTATTGAGCGCGGCTGCGATCCCCCCCTGGGCGGCGCCGCTGTGCGAACGGAGCGGATGTACCTTCGAGAGAACGCCAATATTGGGCACGCCGTTGCGAGCGGCTTCGAGCGCTGCCCAACTGCCCGCCAGCCCTGCACCAATAATGACCACATCATGTACGATGGTTTCGCCCATCTTCACGCTCACTTTCCACATTTATCGTCTGACGGCATTTTCTTACAGATGTCTCTTACTTTTGAGTGGCGCTTGTCATCCGTTTGTCACGATTCGGCTTCGAGTTACATATGACAGATGTCATGGGTTCTGGCCCGAGGGATACATTCCCGGGATGCACGGGATTTGGTGGGCGAAAAGGTGCTGCCTGCGCGGCGAATGGGCGTGCCACTCGCAAACCACAGGGAACCAGCGGGGGGAGTCGAATTCATGGAGGGGACAGGATGTAGTAGGAGGACCCGACGCCAGCATGCAGATTGTTGGCGCTCATGCTGGCGCTATTTCTCGTTGAAAGTTATGGGCTTGTGGCATTCCCACCCGAAGGCGGTGCTCAGGGCAGTGCGGAGTATGCGGGCACATCGGCGACGGTGTAGGTTTCATCCGCCGCGACTGTCCCGCTGGCATCGAACAGTTGCTTCATGTTTTGCCCGTCGATGGTGATGAAGGCTTCTTCGACCAGGTTGTTGTCGAAGATCGTCAGCAGCAGTTGTGCTTCCATCGCGGCGTCCGCGCAGGCACCGCGCAGCAGTAGTTCGCCGACAATATCGAGGTTCAGGCGACTACCCTCGAAAGTCTGCGTCTGCACCGCGAAATCACCCCCGCCCCAGAAGTTCGTCAGCGCCACACTCTCTTCGAAGAAGGCCGTGTTGGTGTCGAACATCGAACCGAGGGTGCGCGCCATATCCGTCGAGACATCGCCAGTACGCGCGATCCCCGTGTCAATCGTGGTCATGTAGGACTCGCAGCCGACGACAATATCTGTCTCATTTTCGGTGACGACGTACCAGCTCAAGCCGGGCTCTGGTTCGCCGATTTCGCCGTCGGGGGTCGGCTCTGCCGGAACCGGGGTGATCTCAGCGGAAGTGAGGTTGCAGCTTGCCAGCAGCAGTGCGGCAAGGGTTAGCAGCAGGGAACGCATGGGTCGTCCTTTCGCAACGCGGTCATTGCCTAACCAGCATAACGGATGCGCGTCAAGTTCCGGTGCCATGCTTCCTCGCTGCTCATCCTGAATATGAGAATCCTGCGCGTTTCTTGCTTGCGGCAAAGCTCCACATCAGTGCTGCTGCAACAGCAGGTAGACCAGGGCATCGACCTCTTCTGCGGATAGATTCGTGTACGCGGGCATGCGATGCGGTGAACCCGCATAGGTCGGTACGAAGTACTGCTGTGGATTGACGATGCTCTCGCGGAGGTATTCTTCTGGCGTGGTCGCTTCCCCGTCGTAATTGGGGTCTTGGAGGCGTTGCGATGCCAGCGTCGCGGCGTGGTCATGTTCTGGGCCGAAGCTGCCCCAGGTTTCGGCGGCCTCCAGCGCGTGGCACGATCCGCAGTAGTTTGCCAGATAAAGCTCGATCCCCCGCTGGTAGAGCGCTTCATCAAAGGCGATTTGCTGCGCGGCGTCATCTTGCGAGCCTGTGACTTCGGCGGCAGTGGTCTGTGTCTGGTTGTAGAGCGGCTCAGCGACAGTGCCGCAGGCCGTCATCATCAGCGCAGCCAGGGCGACCAATAAAATGGTTTTGATCATCGGTGTGTCTTCCTGCGAATGTCGTTGCTACGTTGCTCGGCATTGGCGAGAATGGTTGTCGGCCTGGAGAAACCAGGTCTCGCCCCCGACGAGGTGGACAGCATGAGCGCTGCCCACCAGGTTTACCTGTGCGATTTAGCTCTCTTCGGTGGTTTCCACTTCCGGCTCAGCCGGGGCTTCTTCCATCTCTTCCATCGGGATCGCTTCGCGGTTCACCAGGTCTTCGTATTTGACGACCGCGCCGATTCCGGGCGGGACAATACCGGGCGGGTTGGCGCCGTTGATGGCGACGTAGCCGTTGCCGTCCGCGTCGAAGGCGATGGCGGTCACGTTGGGCAGGCCAGCGACGACGACTTCATGGCTGCCGTCGGGCAGGATGCGCACCACCGCACCGCTGTTGAATTCCGGACCCTGCTGCCCGAAGATGGCGAACTGAGTGGCATAGAGGTTGCCATCCGGGGCATAGGTCAGGTCGGTGAGCATGGTCAGCCCAGTGGCGAAATCGCTGACTTCGCCGTCGTCGCTGACGGTCACGACTTTGGCGCTGCCAGGGACGAAGGGCGCACCGGAGAGGAAGGACACGTAGAGTGTGCCTTCCTCATCGAAGGCGACAGCGGTCGGCACAGGCTGCGCCAGCAGTTCACCGCCATAGAGTTCGCTGGGGAAGACGCCGGGGAGCGGATCAAAGGCGGTCACGGTGGCGGTTTCGCCCGTTTCCGGGTCTACGGTGATCAGGCTGTTTGCCGACGCATCCGCCACATAGAGCAGGCCATCCGGGCCAGTGGCAATGCCGTAAGGGTGGGATTCCAGCAGGTCGAGGCCATCGGGGTTCTCGGTTGCTTCGTGCTCGAAGGTGCTGGCGACCACATCCGCGCCATCTTCGGCGAGGACGCTGACTGTCGCGAAGTTGGGGACGTTCACCTCACCCAGGGTGCTGATCCACTGACCATGCGTGAAGTAAACTTCGCCATCCAGCGCGACGACGCGACCAATGCCCAGGACATCCTGACCAGCGGCGACGGAGGGCATGGTGATGACGACTTCCTGCGTGCCATCGGGGGCAACGCGGAGCAAACGGGCGCTCTCACCGAGTGCGCCGGGGATTTCTTCGTAGTTGGTCACGTTGAAGTAGGTCACTTCTTCGTCGCCCCCAACGCCATTTTCGGTGACCCAGAGGTTGCCGTCAGCATCTACATAGAGACCCTGCGGCCCGTTCAGCCCTTCCACGAAGATTTCGCCGTCGATTTCCGGCAGAGGTGGCGGACCGTCCTGTGCAGCGACGGTCAGCGCCAGGGACAACACCACAACGAGCAGCAATAACTTGCGCATAACACAACTCCTCACAACGAGTGAAATACAGTGCATCGAGATCGGATCGCACGATGCAAGAATCAGTCTATGCGCGTGAAACGCTGCCCGCAGTCGAATCTGCATAGAATCCTGTAAAGGTTTTTGTACCTTCTGCCCACTTCGGCGGCGGAGTGCAAAACAAAGGAGCGCCCGCAGACGCTCCAGAGACAAACCTGGCTTGTGGGGTGGGAGTACGAAACATGGGCGGTTACTGCGCCAGTGTGACGCGCTCCAGCAGCCAATCCGTGATTGTGCCCAGGAATTCTGGCATCAAGACCGGGTCGAGGGTCTGGTATTCGCTGACAGCGCCCGTCTCCGCTTCCTGGAAAAGGTGGTTGGCGTCTTCGATGACGACGACCGAGCCACCCGGGTTATTGGCCAGCAACTCTTCCATGATGGGTGCGTTCTGCTCATCATCAACCTGCACATCGAGCGAGCCATATACAGCCAGCACAGGAATCTCAAGCGCGTCCACGTCTTGCGCCGGATCATAAGCGATCAAGAAGCGGATGGCTGGAGCCAGGAATTCCTCGCGCAGTTGGCTCAAGAAGTCTTCCGGGCTGCCAAATTCCTCCTGAAACTCCGGGGGCAGTGCTTCGTATTGCGCCAGAATTGCTTCATCCAACGCTTCGTCATCCCCAGCCGCGACGGCTTCCAGGATGGCACGCTGGGTATGCACCAGGGCAGCGGTCAGTTCGGGGTCAAGGTCTTCGCTTTCCAGCGCCAACTGCTGCTGCAACAACAGCGTATCGACCCCCGGTGCAGCAGGTGAGGCCATCAGGATCACGAAGGCCACATTTTCGTTGCGACCCGCCGTGATCGGTGCGACGATCCCGCCCTCGCTGTGTCCTAGCAGGCCAATCTGCGCCGAATCGACATCCTCGCGCGTCAGCAGGTAATCCACCGCCGCCGATGCATCCTCGGCGAAGTCCTGTGCTGTGCTGCTGAGGAAATCGCCCGTTGAGCCGCCGACGCCGCGATCGTCATAACGCAGCACTGCAATCCCGTTGCGCGTCAGGTGATCCGCGATCTGGCGGAAGATGCGAAAGCCGAAGATGTTCTCGTCGCGGTCTTGTGCGCCGCTGCCTGTGATGAGGACGACTGCCGGATGTGGCCCTTCGCCTTCGGGCAGCGTCAACGTCCCGGCGAGGGTGATGTCGCCATGCGAGAACGTCACTTCTTCCTGGATGTAGGGCACGTCTTCTTCAGCTTCGGGTGCGTCCAGGGGGGCGATGCTTTCCACCACCGGGGCAAAGACAGCTTCGTACAGCGCATCATGCGCTTCCGGCGGTGACTGTAGTAGCACGATCACCGTCGCGGTATCGGTCTCTGCGATCGCCATACTGACCGTCAACGCCACGCCCGGCTGGTCGATCTCGACGCGGTATTCATTCCAGGTGTAGCTGGAGGTTTCGATCTGCCCGGTGGGTTCCGGCAGCGCTTCCAGGGCAAGCTGCTGCGCCAGCGAGGGGGCGATGGCTTCCAGCGGTAGAGGCGCTGACTGCACAGCCAGTACGACGGAATCGTTGGCTGTTTCAGCACGGGCGTAGGCACCGGGCGCGATTTCCTGCCAGCCGTCCGGGATGAGACCGGAGATGCCGTAGGTTTCGCTCTCGAAGGGAATGAGGGGGATTTCGTCTTCCTGGGCGGCTGCGATGGGGATCATCAGCGCCAGCAAGAGCAGAGCGGTTAGCAAGCGTTTCATGGTTTGCTCCTTGTGTTTGCGAATGATGGCGAGCACAGGCTACCACCGTATTTAGATATCGTCGAATTATCTAATCATATTGCACGGGAGGCAATGTAGATCGCCTGCCCCGGCCCTCACCCTGCGAAACGCTGCGCCAGTTCGAAGTACAGCGGCAAGCCGAGCGTCAAGTTCAGTGGGAAGGTGATGACCAGCGAAGCCGTCAGCGCGTGCCCAACATCGACATCGGGTAAATTGGCCTCAACGATGGTGGGCGCGGTGATGTAGGACGCGCTGGCCGCCAGAGTCCCCATGATCATAGCCCCGCCGATGGAAAGCCCCGCCAGAGTCCCTAGCGCGACGCCGACGGTGCCATGAATCAACGGCATCAGCAGGCCGAAGGACAGCAGCACCCCGCCCATCTTGCGCAAATCCGGCAGGCGCTGCCCCACGCGCGTTCCCATTTCCAGCAAGAACAGCGAGAGAGCACCGGAGAAGAGATCGACGTAGAAGACGCGCACTTGCTGATAGCCTGGCTCCCCCGCGAGATAGCCAATCAGCACGCCGCCTCCCAGCAGCAAGAACCCCTTGCCCGTCAGCGCGGAGAGGAGCACCTGCCGCAGACTCTGCTTCCGTTCACCCAGTCGCCAGCTTGCCAGCACCAGCGCCAGAATCACCGCCGGAATCTCCATGATGACGTACATCGTGGGCATGAAGCCCTCGAAAGGCACGGCAGCTTCGTTGAGGAAGGTGATCGCTGCGCTGAGGGTCGCTGCCGAGACTGCGCCATAGTGCAGTGCGATGGAAATCACGTTGGCGTCATCCAGGCCACTGAGGCGGCGCAGCAGCAAATAGGCCGTCCCGACAATGCCCAGCCCCAGCAGGATCGCTACCAACGCCGCCGGGCCGAAGCTGTCCGCAGGGGAACGCGCCAGGTCGAACCCACCTTTCAGGCCGATGGCGAAGAGCAGGTAAATTGAGATGATGCTGTAGACCTGTTCCGGCACGCGCAGGTCACTCTTGACCAGCACCGCCACAATACCTAGCACGAAGGTCAGCACCACTGGCGATAACAGGTTCAGACGCAGTATTTCCAGCAAATCCATAAGGGGCGTCGCTTTCTCCTCGGTTCAATAATCGTTCCTGGCACAAGCAGTCTTCGTTCCACGTCAGCCCACATCAGCCCTCATCAGCCAGCGGAATCACCAGCAGATTATCCGCACCCTCCGGCAGCGCCAGCCGGATGAAGCCATCTGTCGTTTCACGGTACCAGCCCACGCGCACCTCGGCGGCATCCGGTGGCAGGGGCACGCTGCGTACATCCAGAAAGCGCAGTTCCGGAATCCAGCGGCTTGTGGGGTTCCAATACGGCTGGCCGTCTTCCTGTGCCAGTAACACGCCATCCGCATCGAAGAATTGCAGAGTCAGCGTCCAGTCCTCATCCAGGTTGCGCAGCGCCTCCCATGCGAAGCGCAGCGCCAGCTTGCCGTCTTCTCCCCGTTGTAGGTCGTAGCTGTGCAACCGAATCGCATCGCCGAAGTGCACATCGGCCTCGTTCGCCAGCGCTGGCGGCTGATAGGCCGTATCGGTGAAGAGCGGTCCACGCATCTCCAGCAGGCTCTCTCCGCTGTCGAAGACCAGCGCCTCGTTGGTCTCCAGGTCAACCCATTCAAGCAGGATCATCACCAATCGCGGTTGTGGATCATCATTCGGTGCGCTGATGGGCAAGCGCAGCGGTACGCGATAGAGCGTGTCGTCATCCAGCAGATTGACCGCCGCCATGCCGGGGTAGACTTCCACATGCCCCAGCCGCTCGATGTAGAGGCTGTCCGCCGCTGTGACGATCAGCGCCGGGTTGGTCGGGTGGCTGCCCCGGAAATAGAGGTCGAGGTGCAGGGTATCGCCCGCCTTGACCTGCGCCTGGGCGACATCCAGCGCGACCAATTCCAGCGACTCCGCCTGCCAACCAATCGGCATTGCGCTTTCGGGCACTGCCGGGTCAAGTGCCAGCGCCGGATACGCCTGCGGAATGATGCGCACGGGCCCCAGAAGCGCCAGCAGCGCCAGAGGGATCAGCAGCAGAGGGGCGAAGCGCCGCACAATCGTCCACCAGCCGAGAGCCAGCAGCGGCACAAAGGCTCCGATTGCCGGGAGCAGCAGCCGCCCATAGGAAATGTCGACGCTGCGCGTGCCGTAGAGCAGCATGCCGATGACCACCACACAAACCCAGATCAGCAGGGCGAAGACAGCGCGATTGCTCTTGCCACGCCAGCCCCAGCCGATTGCGCCGACCAGGCCAACGGCGGTGATCGCTGCCAGATAGAGGTAGAATCCGTCCGGCGCAAAGACGGGCGCGTGCAGGTAGCCCACCATCATCCAGAACGACTTGCCAATGCGCAGCAGTTCCTCCCCTAGCAAGACTCCGCCGCCACGTCCCCAGATCGTTTGCGTGGCAGCCACTGCCAGCGGATCGCCGTAAAGCTGGAAGTTGCGCAGGTACCACCAGCCCGCCAGAAGCCCGGTGACGACGACTCCCAGGCTGAAGACCAGCGTCGCCTGCCGCCAACGCCACTTGCCCCGCCATGCCCCCAACGCCAGCGCAGCGAAGACCACGCCGAAGAGCGACAGCCCCGTGAGCTTGGTCAGCGCCGTGCCCGCCAGAATCAGGCTCAGCAGAATCGCCTTTGTCCACGTCAGCACGGCGCTTTGCCAGGTGTGTAGTGCCCACAACACCCCCGCCGTATAGAAGAAGATCAGCAAGGCGTCATTGGTCACGCTGCTGTTGACGACGATGAAGGTCGGCAGGGAGGCCGTCAGCGCGGTTGCCGTTAGCGCGATGCTGGCTTTCTGGCTGACCTGCCAGGCACAGCCGAAGACCAGTAGCAGCGTCGCCATACCGACGGCGATATTGGCCGCACGCAGCGTAACCACCGCCTGATGCGTGTCGCTGGTCGGCTCCTGGTAGCGATGCAGCCACTTGTTCGCGTTGTTCTCGGTGGTATCGCGTAAGAAAATCAGTTCATTGGGAATCAGATACTGGCGGATGTCCTCGCGCCCGGTAGTGCTCACGAGGGCGCTGCCCAATAGATAGTAGAGCGGCGCGTGGTGGCTCTGGTTATTCCAGCGCTGCACCGGATCTTCTTGCCGCGCCATCGCTTCCCGGCTCTGAATCACGGGGAGTTCGCCGCTTTCGAGCAGGGTATGGATGAAGATGAAGTGCTCGGCCTCGTCGGAGTTCTCGAAAATCGGCACGCTGGCGCTGTAGCTCATCGCCAGCACGACGAAAAAGAGCAAGATGGCTCCGAGCAGGCTTCTTGTAGATGTCTTACGCAATCTTCAACTTCCCTGGCTGCACATCCGGTACAATATGGCGTCCCAGTGTAGCCAAGGGGTTGCATTGTGGGGAGAGCCGATTTGTCGCCCGCATTGCTCCATCCATAATCTGCTCGTTATCTGCTCGTTGAACGTTCTAACGGTTGACAAGCGCCGTTTGCGTTATCCTTGATTCAGTAGGCTTACCGACAACCGCACGCCGATTAGCGAGAATATCAGGAATGCTGCAACGTTTGCGCACGCGGCTCAGCGCGTACCTCACGCCTGATCGCGAAATTTCTCCATACGAATCCTACCAACTGCGCATGCTCTGGAGCGTCGTCATGACGATGTTCGTGGTGCTGCTGGCGTTGGGTGCTTACGCGGTTGTTGATGTCGTCGCCTGGGAAGAACTGACGCTGCTGCTGATTGTGCTGCTGCTGGGCTGGCAATTTGTGATCCTCTGGTTGGGGCGGCAGGGACGATTACAGTTGGCGGCTCGCCTGGAAATCAGCACAGTCTGGCTCTTCATCTTCTACGGAAGCTACCTGTCGGGCGGCATCTACGCCAGCGTGGTGATGCTGCAATTCATCCCCATCATCCTGGCGGTGATTCTGTTGGGGCCTCGCAGTGGTCTCTGGCTCTTGTTTGTGACGCTGCTCTCGTTTGTCGCCCTGCTCGTCATCGAACTGACGGGGAATCTGCCGGATGCCCCCGTCCAGGTCTTGACCTATCGCATGTTGATCTTGTTCATCATGTTTCCCACCGTCTACAACCTCTTCTCCTTGCACATCCGTCAGATGCGCGAGATGGAGAATCGAAATATCGTCCTCTCGTCCACTGCGGAGCGCATGAAGGTGCAGCAGGAACTCGCCCGCCACGTCGCCCATGATCTGCGTACGCCGCTTTCGGTACTTAACACCCAGCTTTATCTACTGCGGACGCGCCACGACCGAGGACTGCCCATTGATGATAGCCTCGCCCAGGTCGAGACATATGTGCAGAAGCTGATCAACATGACGGAAGACTTCTCGCAGTTGACGATGCTGGCGCATGAAGGCGACACGGAGGTTCCCGAATGGCGTTTCATCGATCTGCCTGCCCTGCTGCGGAATACAGTGTCCGACATTGTCGACTACGGAAACACCAGAGCCATCCGCATCGAACTGGTGGAATCATGCGAGATGCCCTGCTGGGTCTTCGGCGAGCCGTACTTCCTGGCGCAGGTCTTCAGCCATCTCGTCAATAATGCGATCCATTACGGCAGAGACGGCGGCTATGTGCGCGTGGAAGTGTCGCATACCGATACAGATGCCATTGTCACCGTCACCGATGACGGTATCGGTATCCCGCAGGATATGCAGGAGCGCATCTTCGAGCCGTTTTTCCGCGCCAGCGAAGCCCGCACGATGGACGAGCGCATCGGCTCCGGGATGGGGTTGGCGATTGCGCAGCGCATGGTGCGGTTGCATCAGGGCAGCATTTCTGTAGAGAGTTCGCCGGATTCCGTTACGACATTCACAGTGACCCTGCCCCTGCGCCGCTGAGTGTGGTCTCAATTCAGGTGTTCGCGCATTTGCGGTGCTTCGCGTACAATCTGTAGCAGGTGTGACGATTGCGCAAGGGGCAGCGGAATCTATGGGAGTTCTCAACAAACTGTTCGACATCCGGGCTGAAGAATGGCCTCGTTTTTCGCTATTGTTCGCGGCCTTTTTCATTTTCAACGTCGGGATGGCCTGGGCTTCCGCCAGCACACGTGCTGTGATCATCACGTTTGAGGGCGGCGAAGACCTGCTCTCCTCCGCTTTCATCTACTTCGGCATTGCCACCATCATCGTCTCCATCATCTACACCGCTGTCGTTGACCGCATGCCCAAACACCTGCTGCTGATCATCATGACGGGCATTTCGGCGTTGGCGGTGGCCCTGAATATCATCGTCGTCGCGATTCCCGCCTATCGCGAGGTCGGCGCGGTGGCGCTCTTCGTCCTTTATAAGGTGATCTTGCTGGTGTGGGTCTTGCAGTGGAAGACCAGCCTGCTCGATTTCTACGATACGCGCACCTCGAAGCGCATCTTGCCATTGCTGGGGACATCGCGGTTGCTCGGCTGGGCGGTGGGCAGCTTCATCATCAGCCTGGCGGTGGATACCTTCGCAATCGCCAGCGCCGAAGCGTTCTTCAGCTATTGGGCGGTGACTCTTTTCATCGTATTGGCCATGATGTGGGCGCTGCCGATTTTGATGCGCGATCCGAAGCCCGAATGGCCGGAAGCCAGGGGCGGCTACCTGGACACCATCGGCGAAGGTTTCCAGTATATCGGGCGTTCACGGTACCTGATGTGGATGACAATCAGCGCTGTGCTGATGAACGCACAAATCGCCCTCTTCGAGATTTTCTCGACCGACCTCGCCGAGCAGGTACTCGGCAACAAGGAACAGGTCACGGCCTTCTTCGCGACGGTGGACGGCATTTTTAGCGTGCTCTTGCTGCTGGTGCAGTTGTTCATCTTCCCGCGCATCCTCAAACGCTTTGGCCTGGGCAATACCAATCTGATCTATCCGCTGACGGCCTTCGGCGTCGGCGGGGCGATTGTGCTATCGCTGACGGCGGCGCTGCCCAATCTGGCGAGACTGGTGACAGCGGCAGCTTCGTATATCACCATCGAAACCTACCGTCGCGTCTTCCGTACCCCGGTCAACGGCTTGCTGGTGAATGCCGTTCCTTCGTACATGAAAGGCCGGGCACGCTCTGTCATCAACGGGATTCTCTCGCCGTTCGCCAACATCTTCATCGGTGCTGCGACCCTGCTCGATGCGATTCCCGGCACCACGATCACGAGTGAGCAAATCTTCCTGGTGCTGGTGCCGTTGATCTCCGTCGCCTACGTCTATTCGGCGTTCGTGCTGCGGCGCGAATATGGGCGCGAGATGATCAACTTGCTCAGCAGCGAAGACTACGCCGCCCTGCTCAACCGCGATTACGAGTTGGATGCTGCGCCCGAACTGCTCAATGAACTGCGTCAGCGGCTGTATGAGAGCGATGATCCGGAATTCCAGCGCTTCGTGGCAACGGTCATGCTGGAAGTAGCCGGGGCCGATGCTGTGCCCCTGGTGATCGAGGCTGCCGAACAGGGCAGCGAGGAGACCCGCAAGGCCCTGCTGGCGACCCTCTACGAGAGCGAAGTCAGCGCGCCGGAACTGCGAGAGTTCTATGTGGGGCACATCGAAAGCCAGGATCGCGACGTGCGGCGTATGGCGCTCTTCGGTCTGCTGCAAATGACGCAACCGGGGCAGGAGATTCGCTACAAAATCGCCAATGACCACATTCACGATCCCGACCCCAGTCTGCGCGGCAGGATGGTGCTGACCCTGCTCGAATCGACGCAGAACAAACACCGGGACAAAGCGCAGCGTGTGCTGGGCGCTATGCAGCAAGATGGCGACCCGGCAGTGCGAGAGGCCGCAGTGGAAACGCTGGCTGCCCTGGGCACGGTGGAGCAGATCGAGGCGCTGGTCTGGTTCCTGGATGATGACGATGACGATGTGCGGCTTGCGGCAACCCGCGCGATCGCGGATTTGTGGCAAGATGAGATGCCGCCGAAGATCACGCGGTTGATCCTCAACCGCGAGGCGATGCTGCTGGATGATGCGGTGGAGCGCGTGCGGCGTGCCGAATTGTCCATTCTCGGGCGCATCGGCGATGAGGTGGCCGTGCGGGCGCTGGTGCGGGCGCTGCTTGACCGCAGTGCGGTCATCCGCCAGGCCGCACACGATGCCTTCCTGCAACTGGGCAAGCAGGCCGTGCCCACTCTGCTGGAAGCCAGCCACGCCGATGACCGCACCCTGCGCGGGCGGGCGCTGATGGTGTTGCGCGGCATTGAGGGCAAGCGCTACAACGACGAACTGCTGGTCTTCATCCTGGAGACGCTGGACGCTATTTATGCCAATCACAGCCGCATCTATGCCCTGAGCCACTGCCTGGACTACCCCAGCTTCGGTGTCTTGCAATCGCACTATATCGAAGAGAACGAGGAACTCCTGGCGGAAGTTTTCGAGGCACTGCGGGCGCGGCACTCGGCGGCGACCATCGGCACGATTGAAGAGACGTTGCAGAGCGAAAATGCACGCACGCGGATCAACGCTGTGGAAGCGCTCGAATCGCTGACGACGCCGGAAGTGGCGCGGCTGGTCGGCGAACTCTACGACCCGGCGCGCACGCCGCAAGCGCTGACGGAAGTCTATCAGCAGCGCAGCGAAAGCGAACCGCCCACACTGCAAGCCCTGCTGAAAGACCTGGCAACGGGCGACGATGCCTGGCTGCGCGCAGTTTCCGTGATGGCGCTGGGCGAATTGGGCGCGGACTACGAAACGGTCAAGCAGCTTTTCACCATGACCGATGCGACGCTCATGGATCAACCGCCCAACCTGAATGAGTGCCAGCAGCAGATTCCGGCGCAGTTCCTGGCGGTGACGGTGCGCAGCGCCCTCGCCAGCAGTGATCCGGATGTGCAGCGCACAGCGCGTGCCGCCATCCGCATGATCTTGAAGCAATCCCTGTTTGAGGCCGCATCCGAGGAGGAACAACCCGTGCTATCGATCATTGAACGCATGATTTTTTTGAAGCGCGTTCCCTTCTTCCAGAGCCTGCCCGTCGAGCAGTTGAAGGCGGTGGCGGCAATCTGTGAGGAGAAGACCTACAAAGTGGGCGAGACCATCTTCCGCGAGGGCGATGAGGGTGGCAGCCTCTACGTTGTCATCAGCGGGCAGGTCGATGTCGGCCTGATGAACGATGAGAGCACGAATTTCACCATGCTGGCACGCTATGGGGCCAGTACGGCCTTCGGCGAAATGTCGCTCTTCGACAACAGCCCGCGTTCTGCCGATGCTGTCGCCTCGCAGGAGACGCTGGTTGTCACGCTCAGCCGTGCGCCCTTCCTGGCACTCACGCGCCAGTATCCCGATTTGTCGGTACACGTCATCACTGCGCTCAGCGAACGCCTGCGGCAGGCCAATACGCAGATTGCGCGTCTGAACGATAGCATGGCTGAGGCCATGGACGTGTGATCGCCACAGGGCATTTGACGCACTTCTTATAGTTACGCGGTAGGGTGCAGGCAACTGACCATAGTGCAAAGCAACGTGCGATGACGACCCAACCGAGCCAATGGAAAGAACCGCAGCCCATTTACCTCACCGGAAAGAGCGAAGAAAACGCCGTCCCGGTCTACTTTGCGGATCCGCAGGACAACGAGGATGCGCGTCCAGTAGTGATGGCAGAAGCCACTACCCCGGATGCCATCCCGGTCTACGAATCCGACCCGCAGCAGGAGCGCAACGCGCAGCCCATCTACCTGGCCTGATGCCCCCACAGAACGGCGATTCTTGTGCGTGATTTCACGAGCACCCGTATAATGGAGCGCAGGACACCTACATTCAAGCACGTATTCAACCACGACAGAGGAGAAAGCGTTGCACATGAATCGTCGTCTCTTGACCCTGGTCTTGCTGCTGGCACTGCTCGTGCCGAGCATGGGAGCGCTACAGGCCATCGAAGAACCGGTGGAGGGCGTCGCCGGACTCGCCCGCTACTACCCGCAAAGCAGCGTATTCTTCGGCGCAATGCGCATTGACGAAGAATACTTCGACACGCTGGATGAACTAGTGCGCACCGTCAGCGGCACCTTCGCCGAACTGGATATTCCGGTTTTCTCGCTGCGGCAGCTCTTCGCACTGGGCAGCGGCACCGACGCCGATGATCTGTTGAGCTGGCTGGGCGATGCGGCGTCGATTGGCGTGACGGGAATGGATGCCAGCGGTACGATTGATGCGGATGGACTTCAAATCGTCGTCGAACTGGATGATCGGCAGGCCGCTTTCCGCTACTTGCTCAACGAGTATGAAGACATCGCCGAAATCATCGAGAATGAAAATTCGACGGTGATCGCCGTACCGCAGGCAGATATTCTGTTTGAACTGTACGACGAAGTAATGGTCATCGCTGTTGAGCAGCAAACCCTTCCCGGCAGCAGCAATTCCCTGCTGAACAGCAACCGCTTCCGCGAAACCTTAGCAGATTTGCCCGAAGAAACCTATAACATCGTGGTCTATTTCGATGTGCCGACTCTGGCGGCGACCCTGCCCCCGGAAGATGGCGGCGATCTGTTGACGCAGGCGGGCACGCTGGCGATTGGCGCGACCATCCTCGACGACACCGCGCTGACCATTGATGTCGCCCAGCGCCTGCCCAACCTCCCCCAGGGCTACCTGACCGCTGAACCCGTCGATCAGGCGTTTTTGCGCTTCATCCCGGCGGATGCCACAGCGGTGATTCACTCCACCAATCTCAGCGCTGCGATTGAAGGACTCTTCGACCTCGCAGACCTGGACAGTCCGCAGGACAGCCGCGCTGAGGTGCAGGAGGTGCTGGCGCTGCTCGGCATTGATTTGCAGCAAGACATTCTGGATTGGACGGTGGGCGATTATGCGCTCTTCTTGCGTGCGGATACCCTGCCCATCATCAGCGATCTGACGGTGAATCAACTGGTGCTCGAAGAACGCTTTGACTTCGGCGTCGTAATCGCAGCGACCGACTCAGCGGCGGCCCAGGGGCTTGCGGCGCAACTGGGCGGCCTGCTCTTGCAAGCCAGCGCCGAGAATCCCTCGCAGGATGTCAAGGTGGCGGCAGATACCGTTGCGGGTCTCGATGTGACGGCGATCAAGATCACCGTTCCCATTCAGAACCCGGCTACGCTGGAGAATCAGTCGTTGGAGATTGAACTGGTGTTGGGAGCCAGCGAAGAGGTCTTTTTCCTGACGACACGCGGAGCAGCCGAGAGCATCGCCGCTGGGGCTGGCACGCTGGCAGAAACGGCGGCCTACCAGAGTGCAGCCGAAACCTTCCTGGAGAATCCGCTCTTCGTGGCCTATACGGATGGTGAGGGCTTCTTCACCGTCGCAGCGCCCATCCCCGCCCTGGTATTCCTCGGCCCGGTGATCGGCGAAGTCTTCACCGAAGTGCTGGAAACGCTGGACGGCACACCAGTGCCTACACCCACGCCCCAGCCTTCGCCTACACCTGATCCCGCAGTGCAGCAGCAGGTGACGGATACGCTGCTGGCGGCCTACGATCTGGTCGATAGCTCGACCATCACGGCAGCCGTCAACGAGAACAGCAGCCTGCAAATCCGGATAGTGCTGACGCTGAATCCCTGAGCAATCGCAAAATGCGGCGGGCGCGATCCCCTCGCGCCCATTCTTGCAGCCGCCTCAATCGTCACCCTTCAGCAGGTTCTGAATTGACGCTGCCGACATGCGGAAGGCGTGGGTGACATCCATCGTATCCAGCATGCGGCCTGCGAATAACCGCGCCATCTGGTAAATCAACTCCAGGGCAGCATCGCGTTCCTTGCTGGCGGCGGCCTGGGCAAGCTGCTGCACCAGCATGCTGTTGGCGTTGATGTGCAGCGTTCCTGCCATCGCTTCGTCATCCACGTTCATGCGGCTCATATAATCGCCGACCATGCTGGCGAACGGCCCCGGAAGCTCGCCCTTATCCAGCGCGTCGCGAGTCTCCTTGATGAATTCCGCGTCCTTCGGGTAATTGATGATCGCAGGCACATCGTTCGGCTTGAAGGAGACAATCCGCGCCCGCACATTTTGCGAACGGTAGTATTCCAGCAGCGAGTAATACTCTTCTTCTGGCACCGATTGCAGCAACTGGTTGCTGTCACCGTCCATCTGCACCAGCTTCACATCGGGATGCATATGGGCGTATTTCTGCAAGAAGGTCGGTTCAGCGAACCAGGAAGCATCAATCACGTTGACGCCATACCCGGCACCGAGCAACTGATCCTGCTGGCTGCCCATCTCGCGCGTGATGTAGTAGATGGTGCCGCCCGTCTCTTCCGTGTATTCTGGCAGGCTCTTCTGACCGCCGGGCGTGCGGAAGGTGACAATATCCATCACTTCTTTGAAGAAGGTATCGTCCTTCACCGCCCAGCCCATGATGACGTTGCGATGCCCGCGCACGATGCGCCTCCAGTTAGTCGGGTCTTCCTGGGCGATGCGCTTCAGCCCCTGGGTGAGCTGCTCTTCCAGCGCCTTCTGCACCTTGAAGAACATATCGTCCTGCTGGATGTCTTCGCGGGATGCCGTCGGCTGCAAGTAGGGGCAATCGACCACGCCGCGCACGAACTTCGCCCAGGCGGGCATCAGCTTGGTGTGGCGCTCACAGATGAACATGCGCCGAATGTAGATGTTCACGTCGCCGTATTCCTGGATCGAAGCGACCGTCCCCGGCGGTACGAAGAGGAAGCCTTCCAGCGGCACAGTGATCGAGTCGTGCCCGATGCTCACTTCCTGATCTTCCAGGCGGATGATCGCCAGCGGATTGGCGTGCCCGAAAGAACGGGTGATGTATTCGCGCATCGCCAGTTCCGGATCAACTGAGTCCCAGGGGGCGGTCATCGCATTCACCGGGGAGCCGCTGCCGACGTGCACCGGGATATTCAGGAAATCGGCATAATCGCGTACGGTGTCGATCATCACGCGCTCGTTGAGCAAGAACGAGGCTTCTGGTTTCACGCGCAAGCTGACTCGAGTGCCGACGGGCACATCTTCGCCCACTTCGGCGATGTTGTAATGTACATCCCCTTCCGAACGCCAGCGCAGCGCCGGACTGTCTTCCTTATACGAGCGCGTCAGCAGGGTGACCTCCTCTGCGATCAGGAAGGCGCTGAGGAAGCCCAACCCGAACTGCCCCACCAGGCGGCTGGCCTCTTCCGGACTCAGGATGGCGAGATTCTCTCCAAGCTGGCGTGTGTAACTGCGCCCGATGGTCGAGAGGTATTCGGTCACCTCATCTTCGGTGAGTCCGCTGCCGTTATCCTGGATGATGATGGTTCGTTCGGTCAGGTCGAAAGAGATATCAATGCGGGGGCGGTAGGCGCGTTCTTTGGCCTCCACTGTGCGACGAACGCAGCTATCGTGCGCGTTCTGGATCAACTCGCGGATTCCGACTTTCTTACTGGAATACAGGCTCTCCGCCAGCACTTTCAGCAGTCCCGGCAGATGAATCTGGAATTGCTTCTGTGTTTCGCTCACGATGTTCCTTGCTCGCTGATTGGCTCTTGCAGACAGGTCTGGTGCCCATTATACGGCAAAATAGCATCGGCGTGGGAAGGATCGCGCGTGGTCTGCCCCGACAGCCGTTGTTCGTTCGTCATTTTTCCCGTATGACCTACCGCACTATGGGCGGGATGCAGCCAGGGGTACGCTGAAATTACTGGATCGCACGCCTGGGCGACCTGGCACCTACTGGCGAGCGCATAGGAGGGAGATCATGAGTTACACAATTGTGCCCATCGGCAGCGTACAATCCGAAGGCACTATGTTCCGTATTGAGATCGAGAAACCGTACCGCGATGGGCTGCTCCGGCTGGCAGAGTTCAGCCATGTGATCGTGTTCTGGTGGGCACATCGTGCTGATAATCCGCGTGACCGCGCTTTCCGCAAGGAGAAGCTGTATTACGCCAACGACATCGAGGCCGGGGTCTTCGCCTGCCGCAGCATGCGCCGTCCCAATCCGCTTGGGATGACGGTCTGTGCCATTCTGGATGTGGATGCCGAAATTGGCACAATCACCGTGCCCTACATTGATGCGGAGTCAGGAACGCCGATCATCGACCTGAAGCCGTACATCGGCATGAATGACCGCGTGAAGACGCTGACCCCTGCTTCATGGTTCAAGGATTGGCCGCAGTGGATCCCGGAAGCGCCGGAGGATATGCCCGATTGGGTCATGCAGAAGCTGATGGCTGCGCCGGAAGAATGAAGCGATCATTGTGAGCCGGGGTCGTATGGATCCCGGTGATGTCTGTTGGGAGTGAGTTCGTGAGGGCAACGCGCTTGCTTTTGGGCAAGGGGTTCTATCACCTTTCGGCCCCAAGTCTAACTGCACTGTCCGGAAAACGTTCCGAAATCCTCCCTGAAATCCCCTCCACTTCGTACAGGGGACTTGCACCGACTTGCCTGAAGATTGGGTGCGAAGTGTTTGCTGCATACTTGCCTGAGGAAGTGATCGAGTTGATGTTGGCAGTGGCTGTCATTTGTCCCGGTTCTGGTGTGAGGCTCGAATGAAACGCGACGAATGATCCCCTGCGTGAAAATCGCGCTTGCAGCCTGCCGATGTCCATGCCATCCCTGTCCGGAGAATGCCCCACGCCGGGGTTGCATTGCATACGAGGTGCGAGAAGCACGGTTGAAACAGTCCATATGCACTATTGGTCAGTGTATGAGGCGACATTGCCGCACGCTATGTTACACTGAAGGCAAGATTGATGGATTGGGATAAGGCACACTGGTATGAAACCCCGTACAGAAATCCTCGACCGTATTCGGCAAAACCCGCAGATTCCCGTGTTGATCATCGGGGCCGGGATCAACGGCATCGGTACGTTTCGCGAACTCGCAGCCCAGGGCATAGACGCGCTGATTGTGGACAAGGACGATTTTTGCAGCGGTGCCAGCGCCGCGTCATCGCACATGCTGCACGGCGGCATCCGTTACCTGGAGAATGGCGAATTCCGCCTCGTGCGTGAAGCCCTCACCGAGCGCGATCTGATGCTGCGCAACGCGCCCCACTACGCCAAACCGCTGCCGACGACGGTTCCGGTCTTCAAGTATTTTTCCGGTTTGTTCAACGCGCCGCTCAAGTTCCTCGGCCTGATGGACAAACCCGCCGAACGCGGTGCCCTGGTCATCAAAATCGGTATGATGATCTACGACGCCTTCGCCGCCAAGTACCGCGTGATGCCGACGCATACCTTCCAGGGACGACAGCAGTCGCTGGCCAAGTATCCGAAGCTGAACCCTGAAGTACGCTTCACGGGCAGCTACTACGATTCGTGGATGCCCTCACCCGAACGCATCTGCATGGATTTGCTGCGCGATGCGGCTGCCCTGCACGATGGTGCGCTGGCGCTCAATTACATGAGCGCCGCCGATGGTGAAGGCGGCACGGTCACGCTGCGCGATGAACTCACAGGCGAAGATTACGTGATCGAACCGCAGGTCGTGGTCAATGCAGGCGGCCCCTGGATCGACTTCGTGAATAGGGCGATGGGCGAAACCACCAATTTCATCGGCGGGACGAAGGGCAGCCACTTGATTCTGGACAATCCCGAATTGTTCGAGGCGCTCAACGGGCACGAATTCTTCTTCGAGAACAAAGACGGGCGTATCGTGCTGCTGCTGCCCTATATGGGCAAGGTCATGGCGGGGACGACTGACATCCGCATTGACGATCCCGATGAGGCTGTGACTACGGAAGAAGAGATCGAGTACATCCTGGGCATGATTCCCCAGGTCTTCCCGTCGATTCCGGTCGATCGCTCGCAGATTGTCTTCATGTTCAGTGGGGTGCGCCCCCTGCCCTCCAGCGAGAGCAGCTATACCGGCAACGTCAGCCGCGATCACAGCCTGCGCACGGTCGAACCTGCGGAGAGCGGTTTTGACTATCCCGTTCATTCGTTGATCGGCGGTAAGTGGACGAGCTTCCGCGCCTTCTCCGAGGAGACGGCTGATACAGTCATGGAAAACCTGGGAGTCGAGCGCAAGCAGAGCACAGCGCATATGCCCATTGGCGGTGGGAAGAATTATCCGCAGGATGAGTCCGCGACGGAGTATTTTGTGCAGCAAGTCGCGCAGCTTGGCGAGATCGAACTGGGTCACGCTCGCACGCTCTTCGAGCGCTATGGCACACACGCGGAAGAGGTTGCACGTTACCTGGCCCAGGGTGACGATGCGCCCCTCGCGAATCATCCCGCCTACACCCGGCGCGAAATCGCCTATCTGATCCATACCGAAGGCGTGGCGCGTCTGCCGGATCTGGTACTGCGGCGCACACTGATCGCCTGGTTGGGCGAGGTGAATGAGGCGCTGCTGGCGGAACTGGCAGACATCGCGGGCCAGGAATTGGGCTGGTCACCGGAACGCCGCGAGGAAGAAATCACTCGCGCGATCGACTTGCTCAACAGCAAATATGGCGGCAAGCTGTCCGCTCACAGCGTGGAAGCGGCTTCGTAGCGGCTGCTAGCGAAATCCATATGGCATTGCAGGGATCACCCGTAAGAGTGTCTCTGTAATGCTTCTCCCTGTCAGTGCACGAAATACCCCTTCTCCAGAGTCACCACACCCTGCCGATCCCTCTGAAGCACAATCTACCGCCAGAACGAGCGTAAATCACCATCCTGGTATAGGATAGAAACTGCATGTGCAAATAGTGTTTTTTGTATAGTGAGGATCTCAGGGGGTGCGTTTACGATGCCTGAAGTACTGGATATGACCCGTTATTTCCCCGGTGATGGCCCGATTGTGGTTGTGCGCTATATGGACGAACACCGTCAGGTCGATGAAGCCTTCCAGGGTGTGCGTGAGGGGGAGTTCGCCTTTTTGCTAAAAGGCCATCCCAACAGCGCAGACTTCGCCTATGAGTCGTTTTTCATCCCGACGGGACGCGACTACATCTACCGCTACGAAGACATGACCCGCAGCGACGACACGGGCTATGTCGGCGAAGACCACAGCGATCCCTTGCCGGGGCATGCCTGGTTTCCGCGCTTTGCCAGAGTCGGCACAGAGCATTTCATTGATGTGACCGCGACGGTCTACCGCAAATCGGGCGATAAGCTCAGCGAAGATGGCTACAACGCGCGGCAGGTATTGGTCGCGCATCACGACACGTACACCACCGAAGGGGGCATCACCGTTCAGGATGTCATTGAGATTCACGGTTTCCCCTTCGGCAGTCGTCAGGTGGATGAAGTCTGGTTCTTCGCGGCGGGAATCGGCATGGTAGCCTGGGAATCTCGCTGGAACAGCGCGATGGACGGCAGGCATCGCCGTAGCTACGCCTTCAAGATTGACGAGGGAACCCGCAAGCTGACCCGCCGTCGCTTCCAGTGGATGGAGCAGATGAAATCCCGTGCTTTCAGCGGCGTTCGCCTGAAGCCGTACCCCCGTGGCTCCCAGAACCCAGCCGACACCGCGGACGCCAGAGCCGATACCCCCGTAGAACGAGAACGATCCACAGCCGACAACCGAGGAGAAACCGAGACCATGACAGACAGCCTGCTGAAGAACCCCACGCTGCGATGGGACGAGACGCGCCGCCCGGTCATCGTGAATGTCAACGAACACAAGCATCATGTCATCGAACACGCGCTGGACTGGAACATCATGAGCTACGCGGCACAGCCAGCGGTGCAGGCCGGGCAGTCCCCCCTGGAAATCGCCGATGTGCTGCACATTGACGGCGGCGGCTTCAAGCTCAGCGGCGGTCATATCGGCTGGCGTGTGGAGATGGAGCAGACCGTACAGCCGAAGCCGGGACAGGTGCATCTGGTTGCGCAGTTCACCCCGGACATTTCCATGATGGACAATGCCCGCTTCGGTGAATGCGTGGAATGGCGCTGGGTCGTCAGCGCGGGGGGTGAGAAGATCGAAGGCGGCTGGCATACGATCCACAGCGGTAACCACAAGACCCGCCAGCGCTTTGAGCAAGTCGTCGAATTTGGCGCAGTGGATAGCGCAACAATCAGCTTGCATTTCCGCGCCAAATGGGGCAATCAGGCGGGGGAACTTCGTGTGCATTCGGTGGAAGCCCTGTCCGTCTCTGGCATGGAGACCGATTGGGTCATCCCGGAGGAGACGAGCGAAGAAGATACCGCACCATCGCGCGCGGCGGACGAAACCATGCGCAGCGGCATGCTCGACGAGCGAACAGACGAACGCGCCGAAGCGCCAGAATCCGGGGAGGCCAGCCTGCGCATCGCGGTACAGGGTACGGAACGCGACTTCCAGGTACGCGCGGAAGCGCTGCAACGCTTCGCGACCGTCGTCGAGCTGTACGATGAACAGTTCGCTGCGGAATTGCGCACGATGGCAGTGGCTTATCTGGAACAGATGCGCGAGGAGTGAACAGCAGCCCTGCACTTGCGAGCAATAGCAGGCAAGGCAGCTTCGTTTCATAGGCACGTCATGGGCACGGTTCGTTCGTGCCCACGACCACGAAAGCAAGGCTTCATCGTCGGTGACAGCAAAGATGCCTCAGGATAGCCAGCGCTTGCGGCGCTTGTAGTGCTTCACGTCTTTGTAGCTCTTCCGCCCGCCAACATCCGTCAGGCCGAGGTAGAACTCGCGCACATCGGCGTTGTTGGTCAATTCTTCCGGCGTGCCATCCAGCACGATGCGCCCACTTTCCATGATATAGGCGTAATCTGCGATGCTCAGCGCGATATTGGCGTTCTGCTCCACCAGCAGAATGGTCGTCCCCTGCTCACTGTTGATGCGCTTGATAATATCGAAGATGCTGCGCACCAGCAGCGGAGCCAACCCCAGCGACGGCTCATCCAACAGCATCAGAGTGGGTTCTGCCATCAGGGCGCGGGCAATCGCCAGCATCTGCTGTTCGCCGCCGGAGAGGAAGCCCGCAATCTGGTAGCGGCGTTCCTTCAGGCGCGGGAAATACTCGTAACTCAGTTCGATGCGCTGTTGAATCAAGCCGCGATCGCTCACGGTATAGCCACCTGCACGCAGATTCTCCTCAACGGTCAGGTGTTCGAAGACGCGCCGCCCTTCCATCACCTGGAAAATGCCCTTGCGCACGATCCCCGCAGGTTCGCTGTTCTGGATCGGTTCGCCCTGGTAGAGGATTTCCCCGTCGGTGACTTCGCCGTCTTCGGGCTTCAGCAGTCCGCTGACGGCCTTGAGCGTGGTCGATTTCCCCGCCCCGTTCGCGCCCAACAGCGCCACAATCTGCCCTTTCGGCACCGCAATCGACATGCCTTTGAGGACGAGGATGATGTCATCGTAGATGACTTCGACGTTCTTCAATTCGAGGATGGTCTCTGCGGATTGGGGGACGGGTGCTGTTGCCATAAGTCTCGTTCCTGGGAAGAAATATTCAGTCTTTCGTGATTCGTTTGACGGCGGGGCGTGTACATGGGGACACGCCCGATGCGATCTATTTTCGTAGGGGGCGCAGTTTGCTACGCCCGTGCTCGCTGTGGACGACCCACTGGATCGCCCACACTCGATTTGCAATTTATTCCGGGATACCCGGCAGTTCCAGGTCGCGCAGGTCAACCGGGCCGTCGCTGGCATCCAGCAGCACGCCGTCCTGAACGACATAGATGTTGGAGGCGCGGGTGGCGCGGTGATCTTCCGGCGTGAAGGTGATCGGAGCCGTCAGGCCGCCGTTCTCGTAGCCGTCGAACATCTCAAGCTGAGCGCGAACATTGGGGCCAGTCAGTTCTTCACCAGCGTCCAGCGTACGAGCGATGGCTTCCACCATGATGTCGATGGCTGCCCAACCCTGCGTGAAGTGCAGCGTGGCTTCTTCCAGGGCTTCCTGCCCGCCCAGGTATTCACGCGGTGCTTCCTGCCCCGGAACTTCCACAGTGGTGGGGGTGAAGGGGCTGACGCCGTACGCGCCTTCTGCCGCGCCAGCAGCCAGTTCGATGAAGAGTTCATCGGCGCACCAGTTCAGGCAGCCGAATTCCACGAAGTCCAGGCCGCCGAAGAAATCAACGGTATTGCTGACCAGCAGCGCCGCCGGGCTGGAGACGTTCTGCACGGCGATGTGCGTCACTGCCATGTCATCCGCCTGCGTCAGTTCAGCGGTGAAGTCCGTTGCGCCGCGCGGCATGGGGATGCCCGCGAAGTTACCCATCCCGTTGGCTTCCGCGAACGCTTCGCCATCAGCCAGCGGCGAGGTGCCGAAGGGGCTGTCGTTATGGAAGACGACCACGCTCATATCTGCCGGGTCGTTGCCCTCTTCAATCCACTGTTCCAGCCAGAAAGACATCAGGATCAGCAACTGGTCGCTGTAGGTGGGGGCGATGATGAAGTTATAGGGAGCTTCGCCCTGCGGGTCGTTCAGCGCGGTGCTGTAGGAAGCGGAGATGAAGGGAATTTCGTCTTCCGCCACGCGACCACGCAGCGCTTCGCTATCGCCCGTGCCCCAGCCGAGGAAGACAATCGGGTCTTCTTCGATGAACTGGTTGTAGAGGTTCTCAGCGGTTTCCACGCTGTAGGCGTAGTCCTGGCTGATGAGTTCGATCGGACGACCGTTGATGCCGCCGTTGCTGTTGCGCCAATCGACATAGGCGATCACGCCTTCCGCATACGGAGTGCCGACATCACCTGTCGCGCCGGAGAGGTCGAAAATCGCTGCGATCTTGATCGGATCTTCATCCTGTGCGGCGACGAAGCTGACTGCTCCGACCAGCAGCGCCAGGATCACGACAAACGAAAGTGCTTTCTTGGACATAGAAGTTGCTCCTCACTGAAAAAATGTGCCTTATTTGAGATGGGGTTTACAGACTCGCACGATGCCGCCAGTCCGTGTTGCCTATCCCTGAGGATAGTATACCCCGCGCTTCAACCGTTCAGTAGTTGAACGGCCATAGCCTGAAGTAATCTTTAATATTCTGCCAGAGTTTCTTGATACCGCCTGATTCGATGATGAGAGTCACGACAATCGCAGCGCCGAAGACCCCCTGCTGAACGAAGGGCAGCACGCGGTTGAACTCTGCCAGCGAGGCCGGATCCGTGCCCGCGATGGCACGCCCTGCCGCACGCAGCAATTCGGGCAGCAGCACAATGAAGATGGCACCGTAGACCGAACCGCTGATGGAACCCAGCCCGCCGATGATGATCATGGCGAGATATTGGATGGAGACTTCCAGCGTGAAGCGCTCGAAACTGATCGCGGTACTGTGCAGCGCCAGCATGGCACCCGCCAGACCAACCAGGAAGGACGAGATGGCGAAAGCCAGCAGCTTGTACTGGAAGATATTCACGCCCATCACTTCGGCGGCGATGTCCTGGTCGCGGATGGCGATGAAGGCACGCCCGATATGGGTGCGGAAGAGATTCACGCTCACGACCAGCACGATGATGACGATCACGAGGGCGAACCAGTAAAAGGCGTATTCGTTATCGTTCAGCCGCCAGGCTTCGTTGCCGAAGAGGTAATTCTCCGTGATGCGCAGTGCGTCGGTGGTGCGCCCGTCCAGTTCACCATCAATCGGATCCCACCGTTTGATGATCCACTCGACGATCACCTGCGCCGCAAGCGTGGCAACGGCAAGGTACAATCCCTTCAGGCGCAGTGACGGCAGCCCGAAGAACCCGCCGATTACTGCCGTGATTGCCGCACCGAAGAGCAGCGCCAGGAACCAGGGCAACTGGAAGAAGGCAATCGACAGGCCGAAGCCATAAGCGCCGATGGCGAGGAATGCCCCCTGCCCCAGACTGATTTGCCCGGTGTAGCCAGTGAGGATGTTCAGCCCCACCGCGCCCACGATGGCGATCAAAATCTGGTTGACGATGCGGATTTCGCTGGGGCCGAGTACGAGCGGCATGATGATGACCAGCGCCACCACGAAGATCATGCGCACGCGCTCCATCGTAGTGGTACGCAGGCGGTAGTCGGATGCGTAGGTTTCGTGATAAACACCTGATTGCGTTGGCATAACTAGCTCCTGGCTGTTGGCTGTGCGCCGCCAGCCTCAAACATCATGTTCAATGAATGCTGTGTTCTGAATCTATACGTGTCCCTATCAGTGCATCCCCCCGTCTTCCGCTTCCATGAGCAGAAGCCAGAGCGGGGGAACAGCTTACACGCGCTCAATGATCTGCTGACCGAAGAGGCCATACGGACGGATCATCAAGATGACAAGCAGCACGATATAGGGCGCGATTTCCTTGAGCGAAGGATCGATGTAACCGCCGGTGTAGGTCTCCACGAGGCCAATCGCCAGCCCGCCGATGATCGCTCCCGCGATGCTATCCAGCCCACCCAGGATGATGACCGGGAAGGCGCGGAAGCTGACGACGGGAATATCCTGCGCACTGACTCCCACCGAGGTTTCGCCGATCATCAACCCGGCGAGTGCCCCCGTCACGGCTGCCATTGACCAGGCAATCGCGAAGATCACCTGAATGCTGATGCCCATACTCATCGCGGCTTGCTGGTCATCGGCGGTAGCGCGCATGGCGATGCCGTGCTTGCTGCGCTGGAAGAAGATCAGCAGCGCGGCGGTGACCGCGACCACGACGGCGATCAACATCAGGTTCTCCGCACCCAGCGCCAGCGGACGACGTGCCCCGGCGATTTCGATGATGAAGCGCCCATTGTCGCCCATGATGCTATCCGGCAGCACTTCAATCGGCAGCCCCACCGGGTTATTGCCCCAGATGATGCCGACGACGGCGGCGATGACGTTGTTCAGGCCGATGGTGATCATGATGACGGAAATAATCGGCTCACCGATCATGGGGCGTAGGACGACACGCTCCAGAATCACGCCGAAGACGATCATCACCGCGACCATCCCCAGGACGCTGAGCACGACCGCCAGCGGCTCGGATTGCAGCGCCTGCGTCCACACGAGGAACTGATAGCCGACGAAGCCACCCAGCACCATGAATTCCCCATGCGCGAAGTTGATGACATCCGTCGATTTATAGACCAGCACCAACCCCAGCGCGATCAGCGCCAGCAATGCGCCGTCGGTGAGGCCAGCATAGGTCAGGCGGATGAATTTGGACATTTCATTGCCGTCGGTAAAGGCCTGAACTACCAGACCGCCGAAGAGCACCGCTACAACCACCAGCACGATGGTCATCAGGATGTTCTTGCGCACCCACTTCATCACATTGGCGATGACGTTGGGGCGCTGGTTCATATTGGAAGAGAGTGCAGACATAAGGGTCTCAGTTTTCAGTAGTCACAAATTCGTTTTTGGTTGTTGGCAGGGATACCCTAGGCCAATTTCGATCTCTTGCCGGCTTCTGCCGGGAACGCAGTATGCTGTGCCGCTCGCTCAATCGCCTGCCGCAGCGAGGCGTTCTTGTTCCGGAGCCGTGCTGACATTGGTGATGCGCAGCGACAATTCCATGCGCTGTGTGCGCCCGTCCTGGTAGGTGATCGTCGAAATAATGTCCACAGTGGGTTCGCCGCTATAGAGGCCAGCGATAATCTCTTTGTAGCGTTCGGCGACGAATTTACGGCGCACCTTGCGCGTGCGCGTCAGTTCTGCGTCGTCCGCATCCAGTTCCTTGTGCAGCAGCAGGTAACGCTTGATGCGGGCTGCCTCAGGCAGGTCATCATTGGTGCGAATCACATCTTCCAGCAGCAGATCGTAGACTTCGGGCTTCTGCGAGAGGTCGGTGTAGGTCGTGTAACCAATCTTGTTGCTCTCCGCCCATTTGCCGACGTTGCCGAAGTCGATGTTGAGCATGGCAGTCACGTAGGGGTAATCGCCACCGCCGAAGACCACCGCTTCCGTGATGTACTGGCTGAACTTGAGCTTGTTTTCGATGAATTGGGGCGAGAACTTGGTGCCGTCGTGCAGCGTCATCACGTCCTTGGCGCGGTCGATCACGATCAAATGCCCGTCGTCGTCCGTGTAGCCTGCGTCACCCGTGCGCACCCAGCCATCTTCCGTGAGTGTATCTTGCGTGGCTTCCTCGTTCTGGTAATAGCCTTTGAAGACCATCGGCCCACGCACCAGAATCTCGCCGCTGTCCGCGATTTTGACTTCAGCACCCGGCAGCGGAACCCCGACAGACTGGAATTTGATGTCGTCGTCGGTATGCATCACGCAGATTCCGGTCGTTTCAGTCTGTCCGTAGCCCTGCTTCAGGTTGACCCCCAGGGCATGGAAGAAGCGGAACACATCCGGCCCCAGCGCCGCACCCGCTGTGTATGCCCAGTTGATCTGCTTCAGGCCAAGCTGGTCAGTCAGGTTGTTGAAGACTAGCACATTGGTCAGCCACTGCATGAAGCGATCCCAGCCGGAGAGCGGCTGCTTGTTGAAGCGCTTATCGGCGATCTTGCGCCCGGCGTTCAACGCCCAGTTGAAGACGGCGGTCTTCACCGGGTCGGCATCTTCGATCTTCACCTGCACCTGACTCAGGTAATTTTCCCAGACGCGCGGCGGCGCGAACATGATGTGCGGCCCAATCTCGCGCAGGTCGATGGACACGGTTTCCGGCTCTTCCGGGAAGCTCAGCGCGAAGCCTACGCGCATCCCGCAGGCCATCGACATCATCTGTTCACCGATCCAGGCCAGCGGCAGGAAGGAGACGAATTGATGCTCTGGCTTGTAATGATCCACCTGGATCATGCCATCTGCCATCGAAATCAGGTTGCGGTGGGTGATCTGCGCCAGCTTGGGTTTGCTGGTCGTGCCGGAAGTGGTCGAGATGATGGCGACATCATCCCCCGCTCCATGATCCACCGCATTATTGAAGAAGCCGGGCTTTTCCGTGAAGGCATCCTTGCCCATCTGTTCCACTTCGGGAAAGGACATCAAATGGTCATATTTGTAGTTGCGCAAGCCCTTGGGATCGTAGTAAATCAGCGCTTGCACCGTAGTCAGTTGATCCCAGATTTCCAGTAGTTTGTCGATCTGCTCCTGATCTTCGGCGACGATGAATTTGGCATTGGCAGCCGTGGCGAGGTAGGCGACTTCTTCGACGACGGAGTCCTGATAGACGCCCATTGATGCGCCACCTAATGATTGTGCGGCGACTTCGGTGATAACCCATTCGGGGCGGTTATCGCCGATGATGGCCACCCGGTCTCCTGCGCCAAAGCCCATCGAATGCAGCCCCAACGCGAAATTGCGCACGCGCTCCAGATATTGCTGCCAGGTCAGCGACTGCCAGATGCCGAAGCGCTTCTCGCGCAGTGCGACGCGGTTGGGAAACTGATGTGCGTTATGTAGTAATAATTTAGGGAGAGTATCCAAGTCGTTCATCGATGCGCCTCCTCTTCGCCCAGGTAGGCTTGAATCACTTGTGGATTGCGGCGCACTTCGTCAGGCGTCCCCATCGCAATGCAGCGCCCGAAATCCAGCACCGCCACACGGTCGCTGATGTCCATCACGACGCCCATGTCGTGTTCGATCAGCACAATCGTCACGCCCCATTCCTCATTGATGTCGAGGACGTAGCGCACAATGTCTTCTTTTTCTTCGACGTTCATACCCGCCATCGGCTCATCCAACAGCAGCAAACCAGGATTGACGCTGAGGGCGCGTCCCAGTTCTACGCGCTTTTGCAGACCATAGGCCAACTGCCCCACCATCTGCTTACGAATGTGCTGGATTTCCAGCAGGTCGATGACGTGTTCGACGAACATGCGGTGCTTGATCTCTTCCGCCTGTCCAGCGCCCCAATAGAGCAGCGATGTGAAAATGTTCTTCCTCATATGAATGTGCCGTCCCAGCATGAGGTTATCCAGCACGGTCATGTGGCTGAATAGCTCGATATTCTGGAAGGCGCGGGCGATCCCCAGGTGTGGCAGGCGGTGCGGCGGAGTCTGCACGAGGTTGGTGTCGCCGTACAGAATACGCCCTTCTTGCGGGCGGTAGAGGCCGCACATGCAGTTGAGCATACTGGTTTTGCCTGCCCCATTGGGGCCGATGATGGCGAAGATTTCACCTGGCTCGACGTGTAGGTTCACACCAGATAGCGCGTGTACACCGCCGAAACGCAGGCTGACACCTTCGACAACGAGACGATGATGTGCCGGGGGATTGTCCTCATAGGGACGAGAGAAGCGCGAAAGAACCATTACTAATCCGTAACAATCTAAACGTGAAACAAATCACTATAGTGGCTTGATTTGTACGGGTAAATATAGCGAATTGTGCGAAATGGTGCAAGCAGTTCGGTTGATGACAAATGTCATTGTTTTGCCTCTGTCTCTTGACATTGACGCAAGGCCAGACTGTCTCAGAATCGCCCGGATGCGCGAAGACGCTCCAACCACCCTGGCGGTGGGACGTGGAAGGGCGCGGAGGGCATCCAGAGGCCGTCATGCAGGGCGGCTGCACCGCTGCGCGTCAGTTCGTCCAGCAGCGGCTGCACCATATCCTCCGGCGCTTCCTGGAAGACCTCGCGGGAGTAATCCACGAACCAGGGCGAACGGAGTAGATAGGCGCGCATTTCTGCGTCAGTCAAACCATTGGTGACCATGATGTAGTAAGCGGAGATGCGCTTCATGGCGTGCCAGCCGATTTTCTGCGGATTGGCCTGCCACTTCTCATAACGGCGGCGGGCTTCGTCAATGCGCTGCTGCGGACGGTCGTTGATGGGGCCATGTCCGGAATAGGCGACGGTCAGGGGCAGCGCGGCGAGCTTATCCAGCGTGGTCAGCATCGCTTCGATATTGGCCTGCCAGCCGCCGTGCAGCAGACTGATCCAGGCGACATCATCGGCGTGGACCGTATCCCCCGCCACCAGCACGCCATCGTGGTACAGGCTGATGTGCCCGGGCGAATGCCCCGGCGTATGAAGCACCTGCCATTGATGTGCTCCGGTGTCGATCACGTCGCCCGCTTGCAGCGCAATCTCGATGGTGCAGGGTTCAATGGGCTGCACCAGCCAGTGCGCGTCATGGGCTTCCGGCACGTTCTGGTTGATGATGGCTGCTTCGTGGGCGTGTCCGGCGGTCTTCACGCCGTACTTCCGCTGGAAATGGTGGTTGCCCCCGCTGTGATCGCAATGCCAGTGCGTATTGACGACCATCTGTAAATCTTCCGGTTCGATGCCCTGGGCACGTAGCAGCGTAACCGTCTCTACGATGTCGCTACCGAAGCCCGTATCGACCAGCACGGGATGCGATCCGTGCAGTAGCACCTGATTTGCGCTGGGGAATTTGCGTGGGATGAAGGTATGCGTCTGCTGAACCATCGTTGCATTATTGCGTATATCTGTGGGTCACGCTGCTAACTGTACCATGAAGTGGCGGCTTTCGCCGCAAATAATCCATACGAACCGTTACAGACAATTCATATACAATGAACACAGCGTTGATCGCGTGGTATGGAAGCAGGGGGAACGTGGCAAAGCATGAGATTTCGCTAGAAATCTGTAAACTCTGCTCCCATGCGCTGGACAGGCTGCCTGGAAACATTATAGAATATTACGAGAATGTGATGGTCAAACCAGGGAAATAATTTTGAATTAGCCGCACAGCAGAGCACACATCGTCGGAAGTCGCAGAGGACACAACCGAAATGGACGCGCACAAGCGCAAGCAGTCGCTTCAACACTATTACTCCCCTGACCGCACGACGCTGGTTGAGCGTGTCGGTTCGTCGTCCACACCCCAACGAGAAGACTCGCGCCTGAAACGCCAGGTGCTGCGCATCATGGATCGCCTGCTGAACCTCGGCGATGCGGATACCGAGCGCGATGAGACGCCCGACCCCGCTACCATCCGCCTGCGCGAGGACGCTGCGCCGGAGTCGGAAGCCGGTGCGAAGATGAGCACCAGCAAATCCATCACCTATGAATATATCCAGATGCGGTTCACACGCAGCATCGCCCAGGCACGCGCCAACCAAAACGAAGACGAGGTGCTGCGCCTGGAACGCCTGCTGACCTTGATGGAAAATGGCGAGGTGCATCCGGTACAGGCCGCCCGTCACGCCTGGCTGAACCCCGCTTTTCGCAATCATCTGCTGGACAAGAAGTAACAAATTTCTAACGCCTGTGCTGCGCAGAGAGTTGTATACTTATGGACAAAGCAAAAGGAACCCGCATGAAGTAAAATGTTAGAATGGCAA
>CAZJWX010000044.1:0-35308 GCA_964549915.1 uncultured Anaerolineaceae bacterium
TTTGCCATTCTAACATTTTACTTCATGCGGGTTCCTTTTGCTTTGTCCATTAGAAGTTCAAAAAGGTTTGTAGTACGATATGGGATAGTTGAAAAAATTTTGATAGGGGTTTGGGGGAAACGCATGGCGAATACGTACAACTTTTCCAACGTGTTTATTTCGTATGCGCACGAAGACAAAGCATTCGTGCAGCGGCTCAATGCTGCGTTGAAAGCTCGCGATTATCAGACCTGGATTGATGAAGAGGATGTTGCCTTTTCTGCGAATATTTCGGAGGAGGCCAAGGCCGGTATCGAAGCTGCACACACTTTCATCTTCGTGGTGAGCAAGGCATCGTCCCGCTCGAAAGCCTGCAACGAAGAAGCAACCCACGCAGCCAGTCACAATAAGCGGATCGTTCCCATTCAGTATGAGGAAGTCAAAGATGGTACGATGGATACCCTGCCTTTTGCCATCAAGGGGCCGCGCTGGCTCAATTTCACAGGGAATGATGGATACAGCTTTGACGAGAATGTGGATCGGCTGATTGACGTGATCCTCAAAGATCTGGCCTATGAAGCCAATCACACGCGGTATCTGGTACGAGCACGCGAGTGGGATAAGCGTAATCGTGAGGCCAGCTTCTTATTGCAAGGGAGAGATGCATCTGAGGCGTTTCGCTGGCTCGACAGTGTTGATGATATGCCAGGGCGAACATCACCGACTGAATTGCAGCGCGAGTTTATCCTCAACAGTGAAGCGTATCGCCAGGATGAGCGCCAGATGAAACAACAGCAGCGCGCACTGCGTTTTGTCGAGCGTCGTACGCTCCCAGCATTCGCGCTGAACTGCATCATCATCTGGTTCTACTTCTACTGGACTTTTCCGGGGCACTCGGCGGAAATTGGGCGTCCTGGAAGCGATGTGCTCTTTGAACTTTCCTTCGGCGTGGGCATCACGGCTGGTGTCATTCTGGCTGCCCTCATCCTGTATGCCGACGAACTCATCACCATTCGCTATCCCGAAGATGCCAAATTTCGCTTCATCGGCAGCTTCGTCTACAGCTTCGCGCTGGCAAGTTCCGTATCGGGCTTTTTGCAGGCCATGACCTTCGGCCCCGAACTCGATTTGCGAACGGTCTTCGTCGGCTGGATCGGCTTCGGTCTGACGGCCATGCTGCGGGCGACCTTCAAGCTGCGCGGTTGGGTCGCGTTCTTCCTCAACATCATCGCCATCACCATCATGCTCAACCTGACATCGGCAATCGGCGCATTCTGGGAAGAGGGGCATATCGCGCTGTTTTATTTCGAAAGTTATGATCAGTTCTACTGGTTGGCCCCCTGGATGGCGGTACTGATCTCAGCAGCGGCCTATGGCTGGCTGCTCGCTGAAGATATCGCCGGGCTGTGGCGTGGGCGCGGGCGGGTGCAGAAGCTGAAGTTGCGCGATGAGGATGCAAATTCACCAGAGTGAGTATAATGGGCATCAGGCGTAAGCCAACTAAAGGTCAACTTGATGCCAACGCTTTACAATTTTTCTGATGTGTTTGTCTCGTACTCGCGCAAGGACAGCGATTTTGTGCGCCGACTGACGGATGCGCTGGCCGGACGCGGCTATGAGAGCTGGGTCGACTGGGAAGACATACCGCATACGGCGGATTGGTGGGCGGAAATCCAGGCCGGGATCGACGCGGCAAACACCTTCGTCTTCGTGATCTCGCCAGATTCCGTCGAGTCGCGGGTGTGTCGGGATGAAGTGGAGTATGCAGCGCGTTCGAATAAGCGCATTGTTCCAGTTCTGCGCGTAGAATTGACTGATGAGCAGAACCTCGCGCTGCATCCCCAGGTGCGCACGCATAACTGGTTGGTCTTCACCGCTGATGATGATGATACCTTCACGTCGAAGCTGAATCAGTTGGTCGAGGTTCTGACAACAGACCTTGACCATGTGCGCAACCACACGCGGTATCTGGTGCGTGCGCGGGAATGGGACGAAAAACGGCGAGACTCAAGTTATCTTCTGCGCGGCGCAGATGCAGAAGCTGCGATCACCTGGCTCGATGCCAGCATGGGAAAACGTCCGGAGCCCCTGGCGTTGCACCGTCACTACCTGCAGGCTTGCCGCGAACAGCGCCAACGGGATGAACTCTTCGAACAACAGCGGATCGCAGTGCGCTTCCTCGAACGCCGGACGTGGCCGGCTTTCTTCATCGGATTGTTCATCGGCACGGTTTACTGTTTCCTGACCTTCCCTGCTCCAAACCCGAATTTTGAGACCGTGCATCGCCTGGGGTTCTCGGTAGGGGCGGGAGCGGCCTTCGGTATCTTTCTAGGAGCCATTTCGCTCTACGCAGATGAACTCAATCAGGTTCGTTTCCAGAATCAGCCTGCGCTGCGTGTCCTGACGAGTGTGATGTACGGACTCTTATTCAGTGCTGTAGGGCTGGGCGTGTTGCAGGGGGTCTACTTCGACTTCTTGCTGGACTATATCACGCTGCTACTGGTGGGTTTGGGGATTGCGTCCATCTTCCTGGTGCGAACCGTCTTCCGTACACACGGTTTGAATGGCTTCTTCATCGGCTCCGTGATGATGGCGGTCATCATCTACCTGTTCTCTTCTACGCCTGATACACCCTGGCCAGAGGGGCGCTTGCCCGTCTTCCTCTTCGAAAATTCGACACAGCGATTCTGGCTGACCTTGTTGATGGCTGTTGGGATCTCACTGAGCATCACAAGTTGGGAACTGTTCCATCCATTCTATTCAGCGATGATACGACGGCGGCGGCAGGCACAAACGGAATTACCTTATACTGAATAGATAGATGGGCAGACAGGGTGTAAACCATGCCAGTAATTTATAACTTCTCGGATGTATTTATTTCTTATTCGCGCGAGGATACGCCAATTGCAAAAAGAATTGCCCAGGCACTGCTGGAAGAGGGCTACGAAATCTGGGCAGACTGGGAAGATATTCCGCTGACAGCAAATTGGTGGAGCGAAATCCAGGCGGGAATTGCTGCCGCGAGCACCTTTGCTTTCTTGATTAGCCCGGACTCTGCGATGTCAGATGTTTGTCGGCAAGAAGTGCAGTACGCGGTTGAGAATAGCAAGCGTGTTATCCCCATCCTCTATCGCGACTTGACTGATGAACAGGAGGGTCACCTTCATCCTGCGATTCGCACCCGCAACTGGACGTTCTTCAATGATGAAGACGAAGCAACGTTCTCACAATCTTTGCAGCAACTGATCCAGGTGTTTGTGATGGATGTGGATTATTTGCGGGCGCATGCACGCTATTTCGTGCGTGCGAAAGAATGGCACGAACGTAATCGGGAAGCGAGTTTCTTGCTGCACGGTATGGATTCGCTGGAAGCTGAAATCTGGTTGAGCAACTCCGCCGAAAAAGACCCGGCACCGACCCCGTTGCATTATCAATACATCACGGCGTGTAACCAGGAACGGTTGCAAACGGAACTCAGGGAAAAACAGCAGGACTTGCTGCTGTTCGTGGAGCGGCGTGCGTTGCCGACATTTCTGATTTCTGGCGGTAGTGCTGCGATCTTCATCTTTCTGACCATGCGTAACAAAGCCGAGCTAGATTTATTCAGTCAGTTGACAATTGCCCTGGGAGGGTTGCTCATCAATGGGCTGTTCATGGCAGCGATTGGCCTGTTCGCTGATGATCTGGTGCGGATCCGATTTCGCTCACAGTTCTGGCAGCGGCTGATTGCGAGCACCGTCTATGGTCTATTATTTGGTTCGGCCATCAGCGGCGTGACGCAACTGGTGAATTACGGTGTGGTGGGCTTTCACTGGCCCAGTATTTTCATCATGGGGTTTTTCTTCGGCTTTGGCTTCGCCCTGCGAGCCACGCTTGGCTTCAACGTATGGATGGCGTCCATCATCGTCGTCATAAGCATTCAATTCGGTGCGTTGCTCACCCTTGGCATCGGCGCGAATGAAACAAGCTATTTCATCGACTCACTGCGTCCGGTCTTTCACTACGTCCGGTTCGAGGACTACTTCATAATCGGGTTCCTGATGACATGGCTTCAGGCAGTGGGGGTGTACTCGGTTACCATGTGGCAAGATGTTCGCAAAATACCACGCAGCACCACTGTACAGGGCGATACGCCGCCTGTGACCTGATGAACAGAACATAGTGCGGCAGTTCTACCTGCACTTTGGAGTATTCGCCAGTACAGCCCGAAAGGTTCACTTTCGGTTGTGGAGTCGCAATAGGGAATGCGATAGACTACACATAGTGCTGCAATAGACTTGGAGTCGCTCGGACGTGGCGCAAAATCCAGTACGACATCGCTATTATGATTTGCTGGCAACCTCTGGCGGAACCTGGTTCGATCGGTTGCTCGTGCCCGTCTTGCTGTTGATTGCGATCCTCTATACCGGCTCGCGCGTACTGGCGGGCGATTGGGCGTTGGCGTTGGCGGCGCTGCCAGGAATCGTCCTCATGGTGGCGGTAGCAGGGATTGGCGTAGCGCAGCGTGCTTTCCTGCGGCAGCCGTTCACGCGCAGTCACGCGTTCTACGTCGGCGTCTTCTGGGTTTACAGCTTGCTCTGGGTCACGGTCTATCGGGCGCTGACGGCAATCCCGGCAACGGGGAAAGAGAGCCAACCTTTTTACATCTTTGCGTTGTTGTTCGCGGCGATTTCGCTGCGGCTGCTGCTATCGCTCTTCGCGCTCACACCGTTGGGATACCGCCTTTTCATGTCGCGTATCCCGCTCTGGGAGCAGGTGTTGGTCGCCATCAACGAATTCGTGGCGGCGGGGTTATTCGCCTTCATTCTGGGGAACGAACTCTCGCGCATCGTTCAGCCGGATGTATTCACGCTGCGCATCGAACCTGTATACAGCATTGGTTTGCTGCTGCTTTCCTGGCTCTACTATTTGTTGATGCAGGTCATGTGGTTCCAGCGCGGAAACCGCTGGCTCTCGCGTAATACGGTCTGGGTGCGGCTGGCGCGCGTGCTGGCTCCGCTGGCGCTGGTGATGGCCTCCCTGCTGATTGCGCGGCACTTCACCATCCTCAGTGAACCGCGCTCCGCCAATTTGCTGGGAACTGCCGACCTCAACCAGACCATTCTCGCGCTGTCGCCAATTCTATGGATGATGGTTTTCTTCGTGCTGCTGCTGGTGTATTCCGGGGCTGGCGGGCTGCGTCGTCGCTTGCTTCCGCCGCGCCTGTTGGATGAGCTGCCGAACCGCGTGGCAGCGGCACTGCGCACCGTCTCCGATATGGATATTTTGCTGGTCTTCGGCCTCTTCGCGACGGCGATTCCGCTGCAACTGCTGCTGCTGCCAGATGTGGCGGTGTTGGGTGAATTGCAGCAGCAGCTTTCCCAGCAAAATGCGCTCATCGACTCATCCGAACAAGCTCTGGCGCTGATCTTCGCGCTGCCGTTCTACCTGCTGACTCTCATGCTGCTGGTGGTGTATGCCTATGTGTTGCAGAAGCCGTCACTTTCCGCCAGTGACCGCGACTCGCTGGTGAGCCGACTGCCGATCACGTTGCTGATTATGTTCATCATCACGCTTTATCTCTGCGCGATTCCCTTCAGCCAGGTGCTGATTTCCGGGCGCATCCCCAATTTGCAGCAAGACCTGGGCTACATTCTGGCCTTCAATGTGCTCATCCCCCTGATTCTGCTCTATTCGCACTATTTCGTGCTGGTGCGCTTGCCCTATGGACGTGGGCAATCACGCTGGCGTCACCAGCATGGGCGTTACCTGGAAACTGAACTGGGGCGCATTGAGAACCGCTTGCAGCAGTTGCAGGATCGCATCAAAGAGGCGGAATGGCGCTGGCGCAACCAACAGGCCGTTCTGGCGTCTGAAGGGCAGCGCATCGACATGCTCTACTATCTGGTGACGCTCAACAGCGAACGAGATCGCCTGAATATGGAGCGACTGCGGCTGGTCGCAGATCGGCAACAGCTCACAGAACTCTCAGAAGCACCCGTATCACTGGCTGTAGCACGCCTGCCTGCTCGTGCCTTTGGCCTGGGGATTCCGCTGGTACTGAGCTTCAAGATTTACGAATGGGCGATCGTCAACGATGGTCTGCGCGAAGTGGCCGAGAACCCCAACATTGGCGTCATCGAGTTCTTCCAGACCATTCTGGAGAACACGAATTTCTAATCTTAACTTCTACTTAAACTGATCTTAACAGTCAGTCTGCGCAGGCCTATAATGGATCCCGTTTGGATAATGAACGGAGATACCAGCAACGTGGATACGAAGATTTCTGCGTACGAAAAACCAATGGCACGGATGCATGCCATCTACGAGCCGATAGCGTTGGAGGACGGGCTTCCACAGGCGGGGCGCAAGCTCTTCGCCTTGCATTTCGGGAGTTTTTTGAGCCATCTGGAACGTCTGGAGGATGAGCCAGCGCTGCACGTTTTGTCGCAGGCGGGGCGGCGGGCAATGCGCTCTGCGTTGATTTTTCCCATTTTCGAGGAGGACAAGCGCTCACAGGCGGCGCTCACGACGCTGCGCACAGTCGTTGCGGCGGCGCAGAGTGTGACGCTCTTCAGGCAGCTTTTGCTGCACCCGACACTGAACGACATGCCCCAGGCTGATGGCGAGGCACTGAGTCCGCTGCAATCTGTACGCCTGCGTGTGCAGAGCCGCGCCGCCAAAGCCGAAAAACAGTTGGCTTCGCTGCTCGAATCGGACGAGTTTTCGCAGTCAGTCAAGCGGCTGACCAAGGCTGTGAAGAACGGCAACGGCGATCCAGCGTTGAGCCTCAGCGAGTATGAAGTGCGACATGGCGCACCGATCCTTCTCCATAACGCCCTGGCAGATGTGCGCAGCTATGATAACGCGGTTGCGGAGGGCAATCTGGCGACGTTATCCCGTTTGTATGAGGCACTGCTGCGCCTAGACGATACCATTGGTTTCTTCCAACCTTTGCTGGGTGCATCCATTGAGAACTTCACAACACGCTATCAGCCCCTCGTGGAGACGCTGCATCCGGTCTACCGTGACCAATTCGTGCAGCACGCCTTGAATGCATCCAAGAAGATGGAGGATGCGGCGAAAGATGCTCTGCACAACTTCCTCGCCAGCCTGCATCATGAAGCCGAAGAATCGGCGGCTGGCTTCCCGGATCAATGGGCGAGCTTCAATACGCGCTCAGCACAGCGAAAATTCTCGGACGCGCTGCTGGTCTTGCGCTGATGGCTTGAGCCGACCTGTACGGCTCTGTATAATGCTCGCTCGTGTCCGTCTGTGAGTGGGATTGGTTATGCTGCGCCGTATCATTCTGCCCGTGTTCGCGCTCCTATTGGCAGGGATGTTCGGGCTGGTGTGGAGCGCTCAGGTGCTTGGTTTCCTGGGTGCTCATACCTTGCCCGCCGCCCTGACGATGAGCGTACTGCTGAGCCTCCTGGCTGTGCTGGCCTATTTTCGCCTGGGCAGCGATTGGTTCGCGGAGCTGGCGTCCAGCGCTGCGGCGCGCCCCTGGAGCAGCCTGGACTCTGCGCTGCTGATTGGCGCAATCGGGTTGCTGGTTACGGTCTTCCTCTTTCGGATGATCGCATGGCCCTATTCTGAACTGGCGGCTTCAAGCCCGGCGGACTTTTTCAGCTACCATGCCGTGCGTGTGATTGACCTGGCGCACAGCGGTACGCTCTGGAACCTGAGCATTCCCTACGGACAGTATTCCAACGGTTACGAGAGCATCCTGAGCTTCTTCTATCTACTGACGGGCAGCGTGCAGTGGGCGGGGCTGGTGCAGGCGTGGACGGTGCTGCTGCTGGTGTGGACGCTGGCGCTGCTGCTGCTGCGCTATGGGGGAATACCGCTGCCGTTGGGCCTGGCATGCGCCGTCGCGCTGCTCTTCCTGCCGTTTTTCTATGGGCAAGTGCTGCTGATCGGCAAGAATGACTTGCTGCTGTCGACCATGGTACTCGTCGCCCTGCTGCACGCACCGATCGGCACAGTGGGGCGCGGGCTGCATCCCCTGGGTATGGCCTACGCGACCATGATCGCCATCGCCACCAAAGCGACCGGCGTCACCATTCTGACACCCGTCTGGTTGCTGGTGCTCTGGCATTGGTGGCGCGCCTACCGTGCCGGAAAAGCCACGCACTTCCTCCATCCCCTGGTATTCGCGCTGGCGCTGCTGCTAATGTTTCCCGGTGGCCTGTGGGTCATTCGCAATTATGTGATGATGGGGCAGGTGGTCTCCCCGGAAATTGCTTCGTTCTCGGTGACGAGTATCGCCGCCAACCTGGGCAATCCGCTGCTCTACACCAGCGGGGCGGAATCATCATGGTTGTTGCTCGGCTTCGCGGGAATGCTGCTGATTTTCGTCTTGCTGGTCGTCACGCAGCGGCTGGGGTGGGAGTTGGCGCTGGTCTGGGTGGCGCTGGTGATCGCCTTCCTGTTCACGCCGCTGGGAGCCTTTCACACGCCACAGAGTACGGCTCCTCACATCGAATGGCGCTATGCGCTGCACCTGCCGCTGCTGGGCGCTGTGATTGTGTTGGCGCTGCTGGCGCCGCTGCTGCTACGCCTCTACGATCAGGTGCAAGCGAATCGCAGTCTGCGCTATGCAGCAAGCGGACTGGTACTGGTCGCTGCATTCGGCGTCGTGCTGGTGTTGAATCCGCCGGAATTGCTCTCGCTCGATCATGAACGTGCGCGTATCCTCGTGAATCCGTTTGCGGTACAGGATGAAGCGTCATACGAGAACATCATTGATTATGCACAGCGCGAAATTGAAGAGGGGACGGTTTATGTGGCACGCATCCCCTGGTATTACCTGCTGATCGCCCATCCGCACCTGACGATCCAGGAAGACAACAGCTATCCACTGGGGTTGCCTGCCCTGGGTGATCGTCCAGTACCAGACTACGCCGTGCTGCATCGACGGGCGCTCCGCCTGGGAGTCGTCCCACCGCAGGCTTACGAGTGGGAGTTGATCTACGAAGACCGCAGCGGGCAGGTCTTCCAGCGCTCCCCCTAGTCGCCGACTCGGAAGGGTGCCATCAACGGATAGCCATCGGGTAGTGTTTCACCGTCCATCGTCACCGGAACTCGTTCACCTGTGTCGGCGTCAATCAGGTTCACGTAGAGGCGGTAGCCGTCCCCACGCGGGATTCCCTCGGCGTCTTCAAGCACCAATCGTCGCCGATCCACGATGAATTCGCCCGGCTCCCAGAGCGTGCTGCTGTAATAGGCATGCTCTGTGGGGGCAATGGGCGCTTCCCAGGTGTAGTATGTCTCGCCATCTGCTTCGCGCACCAGGCTGATCTGAACCCGATAGTCGCGCTGTGGCTCATCCACGACTTCCCACAAAAAATCGAGACCGAGCGCCGTGTTCAGTAGCTGTGTCGTGCTGACATTATCGCCGCGCCAACGCACGAAGTCTCCAAAGAGAACTGTTTCCTCGATGCGATGCCCGACCGGACTCAAATCCGGTTCGAGGAAGCGATTTTCCAGATGTAGTTCGTAGAGTTCATAGCGGAACGTGCCCTCTGTGAACTCAAAAAGCTGTGTCATCACATCCTGCCGCCCCAGGCTGGCAACGACGCGATTCTCCAGCGGATCAATGCCTTCGTCATTTTCGTAGCGCCAGCTTGCCTGTGACCCATAGACGAAGTGCGTTGCATTCTCCAATTCTTCGTAGGTCGTCGGCACAGTATCGCTGATGATGGTCGCCTGCGGGAGGAAGAAAGGCAGGCGCTGCTCACCCGGTGCGATCACAATTGGTGTGCGTCCCTCATGTTGTTCGTAGCTCCAGAGGAACTGCGCCACCTGAAAAACACCGGGGTTGTAGACGGCGACTTTCGCGTAGTCATTCGGGTAACGGTCTGTCCAGAGCCAATCGTTAAAGCGATCCACACTGAAATAGGAGACGAGTGCGGCGGGTACACCAATGCCCAGCAGCAGGGCAGCCCAGCCCACTTTCGCCGGGAATCGCCACGATGTGACTCGTGCAGCGGGTAGCCAATTCGCCAGCAGCGCCGCCGTCGGCAGCAGCAGCAGCGGCACAATGGCGAACGACAGCCGTGCATGGTAGCTGTACGAGAGGAACCAGACGACGAAATAAGGCGCAGCCAGCGCGTACGCCCAGCCGATTTTCGCAACAGCCGGACGATTTCTGTCTGTCAGGTGTGCCCAGAGCGCCAAGCCCACCAGCAGCAGCCCTCCCAGCAGCAGCGCCCCTTCCAGCGGCGTGATGTAGCTCAGCGGTGCGTTACGCCGCAGCGGATTGAGCAGAGGGGAAGAGGGCATCGCGCCCGCCAGCAGCAGTAAATTGCCGATCAACAGCGGCCATCTGCGCGTTCTCAATCGATTGTGGCTGGCGAGATAGGTGCTGACCAGCAGCAAAGCCAGCAAAGGCCAACTGAGCAAATCACCGCTGCGCGTTGCCAGGGTCACCCAGCTTTCATGTGGGAAGACCAGTACATCGTGGCCGAACAAGGCGTTACGCAGATACCAGATGCTCCCCAGTGGAATACAGGCCAACCCCATGAGAATCGCTGCCTCCAGACGAGGCCACCAAGCCCGCAGACTCCCACGTACGCGCAGGAAGTCCAGCGCCACCAGCAGTACCACGCCCAGGATGATCGCACCGGCGGTGGGCTTCGTCCACATCGCTACACCGAAGACCAATCCCGCCAGCAGTGCATAGCGCCGCCGCAGGGCGGGAACCGTCTCGTTCCAGGCCAGCAGCAAGAAGAGCGCCGTCATAGTCACCAGAAAGGTCAGCGGAATTTCCAGGTCGCCGACATGTGACCAGCTCGCCACATGCGGATACAGCGCCCAGATTGCAGCGGCGAAGAGTCCCGTTCTGCGGTTGAAAAGACGCATTCCCAGAAGGTACGTCGCAAAGATGCTGCCCAGGTGCAGGAATGGCACGACGATACGCGCTGCATGATCGTCGAAGACGCCGCCGGGAAGCTGCATGAAGGTGTATTGCAATTGCAGAAATTGCGGATAGTAGCCGATATCCTGCGGAATGAAACCTTTTAGCAAATACAGCCGCGCCTGATAGCCGTACACCCAGAGCGTATCATAGGCCGTGAAGGGCCAGTACATCACGATAACCCAGCGGACGGACAAAGCCAGCAGAACCACGCCGAGCAAGATACGCTCATCAAAGGCCAGAGGCTGCGGCGGGGTTTTCGCAGGTGCTGTAGTTCTGGCTTTGCGCCATGCCAGCCCACCGCCAAGGAGGGCAAGCACCACCGTTCCCGCCAGAATCCATGAGAAATGCAATGTGGCTTCCGCTCGTGCCCCACCGATGACTCCCAGGATGAACATCAACGCCGTGAGCAGCCCGGAGCCACAAATGAACCCCAGCGATACGACCAGGATGCGCTGATTCCAATCGCGGCGCGGCAGCAGAGCCAACGCCCAGGGTAGCCCCAGTCCCAGGTAGACCCAGAGCGCCAACGGCAAAACAGCGAGACTTTGTTGAATCCAGTAAGGCAGCATAGGCGTCGTTTCAGCGGATGCTAATCAGCAGTTGATTGCGGCAGTAGTTCGTTCTCATGTAGGAAGGCAGCGTATTGCGCGGCTTGCTCCTCCGTCCCCGCAGGAGTCATGTGCATGCCATCCTGCCAGAAGGCGGCATCTGCTGGCATGGAAGCGGCAACGTCAACCGCCGGAACATCGAGTTCGGCAGCTAGCGCCAGGATCAAGTCATTTTGCTCCGCGACCGCGGCCTGCAAATTCTCGTTCTGCATGAAATTGGGCAGTTCCGTATCTGCGGCGGAATATGCCCAGGTCGAGAAGAGGATTAGCGCGTCGTTGGCCTGGGCGATGGCCGCCATATTGCGCAGGTTGCGCTCGAAATAGAGCGGCGGATTGGCCGCGATGACCTCGGCCTGGGTCAGTTCCAGCGGACGACATTCCCGGTCTTCCAGCCCACAGCGCACGACGCTGGCGGGGGTCGCAAGCTGCGTCTCCCACAGCAGCGGATTCGGCGCAACGCCCAACTGTATGCCAACGAAGCGCAGCAGCACGCTGGGGCTGATCCGATTCTGTAGGCGTTCCGGTGACCAGATGCCGCGCTGCAAGTTCAAGCCACTGTAAACTTTCGGATCGACCAACCGCGCCCGCACATCGTTGATCCCGTGATAGACGATGACCAGATTCGGGTCATGGTCGAGGACGTGGTAGGTCAGGTTTGCCAGTGAGTCGTGGCTGGCATAGGCTTCGACCCCGGCGTTGACGACTTCGACATTCGTATAGCCATATTCCTCGCGCAGGATGCGCTGTAACTGGGCGGGATAGGTCTCGTCTGTCGTGACGCCTGTGCCATAGGTCGTTGATCCTCCCAGGGTGAAGATACGGAACGTCCCGGACGGCCTGGGAACAGCAAATTCTGCGCCGCGATAGCCCAGGCTGTTGTGTTCCGGGTGCTCTGGCGCCAGGCCATAATTCACATAGGGCAGGCCGATGTAGCGGTTGGTCAGCGCCAGCGCCTCATCGACCGAGTACAGGTAGGCGATGCGCTGCTGTTCGCTGCCGAAGACGCCGAAATACACGCGCAAGCCCACTTCCAGCAGCAAAATCGGCACGATGATCGTCAGGGACATCAACGCCAGATTTTGCAGCAGCTTTGTGAAACCCTCTCCCTGCACGTGCTCAGCGAACGCTGTGCCCCCTAGTGCCAGATTCCAGAGAAATACCCAGATCAGAATCGGGCCGCTGTAGGGGCGCAGCAGAGCGATGACATCGGTCGCCAGGATAACGGCGATGATGCTCAGCAGGATGCTTCCGGCGCTCCATAGGAGAGGCCGCGCTTGCAGGGCAGCGACTAGGCGTTGCCTGCTGAGCACGGCAAAACTCGCAATCACGAGCAGCAACGCCGCGCCGAACAATGCCAGGAACTCTGGCGAGAAGAGATCGGTTCCGAACAGAGCCGAACGCGATAGGCGCACACGATACAGCCCCCACAGCAGCAAACCAGCGGCTACCAACAGCAGCAGCGTGCTGAAAATGCGCCAGAGAGTCGTCTTGCGGGGCTGTTCGGTCATTGTGTTCGCCTCAGAAGCTGCCAGCATTGCGCAATACCCAGGGCCGCGAAGAGGGCAATCAGCGGGTAAGCGGGCAAATAGTAGCGCTGCCATTCAAGCGGCGTCAAGAGCAGCGTGAGCGATAGCATGGCAATCGTCCAGATGCCCAGCAGCCACCTATCGCTGATGGAAACGAAGCCGCACAGCGCCGCCCCCACACCCACCAGCACCAGGAGCAGCACGAGCAGGCCTCCGAGCGCTGTTCCTCCGATGCTGATCCCGCTGAATGATGAGGTTTCATAAGCTCCGATCAACTCCTGCTGATTGCGGACGAAACCATCGATTTCGGTCTCGGCGTACATAGGTTGTACGAGGAAGACTTGCCGCCAGAAACCGCTGACTTGCGCCGAAAAATCCTCGTAGCCGCCGAAGGTCGCGGTCTGGCCTGCCAGCAATTCGTCGCGCCGTTCCAGCACTTCGCCTGCTCTCCCAATGGGATCGCCCCACCAGGCCGGATTCAGCGCGTAGAAGAGGCTCAGCGCCAGCAGCCCAGCACCGAAGAGCCAGCCGATTTCACGCAGCGAATCGCGCCACTTCGCGCCGCGCAGCGCCTCCCACATCCAATCGAGCGCACAACCTGCGAAGACTGCCGCAACGGTGAAGACGGCAGTGTGCTTGCTGGCAACGGCCAACCCCGCCGCGATTCCGAGCAGTGCTGCCCGCTTCCAATCTGGTTTGCGCAGCAGCCATAAGCCCGCCAGCACAGTCAGCAGGCCGAAGGCCAACATACTGCCTTCCATCATCGCGCGGCGTCCATTCAGCAGAATGCCCGGATTCAGCACATAGTACGCGCTCGCGAGAACTGCGACCAGCCTGCTGCGCACCGTGAGACCAATGCTGTAGACAGCCCAGGCACTCAGGGCGAGCAGCAGCGCGGAGGTCAGCCGCGCCCGCAGCAGTAGATCATCTGCCGGGACGTGACCATTCTCATGATTCCAGTCCCAACCCGCGCCCCAGACCCACTGCTCGTTGAGTGCGCCGACCTCGTAGCCAGCCGCATATGCCGCGAATCCGAAGAGGTATTTGGGAAGCGTGCCATTCAGCAGGCGCAGGTCTTGTTCGGCGGCGGCTTCTGGCGAGAGCGCATCCCAGGCTGCATAGCGCACCTGTGCCCAATCACCCTCCACGAATTGGTAATAGAAATCGCGCCCCATACTGATCTGTGTGGGTTCGTCCCCATGCAGCGGAACCAGCCCAACGCCACCCAGGCAGTAGACCGCGATCAGCAGCAGCCAGAGCACGTCGAACCAGCGTGAGGTGCGGAATAGGTGTTTCATCGGATGAATCATGTTCTCTGTTGAACGCAAGGTGAGCAGTCTAGCGCAGGGATTTATGCAAGGGAAGGGAGAGCAACACCAGGGAGCGCGTAATGTGGCGAATTTTAGCTCGACCGCGTAGTGCCCGACGAGAGAGAAAAACTGCTTGTAACGTGTAGGGGCGATTCGCGAACCGCCCCTGCATGGTATTTCTTCTGTTGCACATGTTGCACGACGAAGAAGCGCCGTCTCTATTCTTCGCTTTCTTCTGTGATGACGATCAGCACGGCGTTCTTGTCGACGCTGGCTCCCGCTAGGGCTTGAATGCTCTCAACGACGCCAGTGATCGGTGATTTCAGCTCATTCTGCATCTTCATCGATTCCAGGATGACGACCGTCTGTCCGGCTTCGACAGTGTCGCCGACGGCCACCGGAATCTCGACCACCAGACCCGGCATTGGCGCGGTCACTTCACCGGAACCCATTGTCAGGCCGCCCTTGCGTGCCAGCATCAACATGGTGCGCTGATCAAGCACCTGCGCTTCGTACAGGCGACCATCGACCAGCACCTGATAATTGCCCTGGTTTTCGTCGATGGCCAGATCTTGCGAGCGGTTGTTCTGGATGATCGAATACAGCGACTCATCCAACGCCAGGAAATCCACCTCGTGACGTTCGCCGTTCACCAGCACGGCACCATCTTTGAGGATTTCGACCTCATATAGTTCGTTGTTCAGGATCGTCGTATATTTCATCGGTGAATCCTCTCGTAGCGCCCAACCCATTTCCAGTTGCTCGTATCGCGTTCGGCTGGTGCGACCACCTGCGAGGCCAACTGACGCTTGCGGTGCGCATGCAGGGTAGAAGCGATGATCACAGTGCGCAATTCTTCCTCAGTGGGTTCATCTTCGTAGTACTGCATACTGAAGCGCTCTTCAACGAAGCGCGTATCGAACTGGCCTGCAATGAAGCTGACGCTGTTCATCAGGTTGATGTGGAAGGGGATATTGTGCTTCACACCCATGATGACGTATTCGGAGAGGGCGCGGCGCATGCGGGCCATCGCCAGCGCGCGCGTTTCACCGAAGGTGATCAACTTGGCGATCATGCTGTCATAGTGCGGCGTGATCTCGAAACCGGCGTACACGCCGCTGTCTACGCGCACCCCGGGGCCTTTGGGCGTCTGCACGGTGGTCAGCGTCCCGGTGGAGGGGATGAAGTTGTTGTAAGGGTCTTCGGCGTTGATGCGTGCTTCAATCGCCCAGCCCTGCGGTTCCAGGATGCTCTCGGTGTGCGTCATGCGCCGCCCACGAGCGATGCGAATCTGCTCCTTCACGAGGTCGATACCTGTCACCAGTTCCGTGACCGGGTGTTCCACCTGCAGGCGGGTGTTCATCTCCAGGAAGTAGAAATTCTTGTCCTTGTCCACCATGCATTCGATGGTACCCGCATTGGTATAGTTGACGGCTTCGGCAGCCGCAATCGCCATCTTGCCCATGCGTTCGCGCAGGTCATCATCCACGAAGACGCTTGGTGCTTCTTCCACGAGCTTCTGGTTGCGGCGTTGGATGCTGCATTCGCGCTCGCCCAGGTGGATCGTGTTGCCGTGATGATCGGCGAGAATCTGGAATTCGATATGGCGGGCATTGACCAGGAACTTCTCCATGTAGAGGTCGCCGTTGCCGAAGGAGCTTTCAGCCTCCATACGCGCCAGACGCAGCGCTTCTGGCAGTTCTTCCGCCGAATGCACGATGCGCATCCCCTTGCCGCCGCCGCCTGCGACAGCTTTCACCATCACCGGGAAACCGATGACCGGAGCTGCATCGAGCAGGTCATCGTCGCGCAGCCCGGCTTCGGTGCCAGGGATCAACGGGACGTTGTTCTTGCGCACGGCGTCACGCGCCGACTGTTTGTCGCCCATTGCGCTGATAGCCGAAGGCGACGGGCCAACGAAGATCAGGTCTTCATCCGCGCACAACTGGGCGAATTCGGCGTTTTCCGCCAGGAAACCATAGCCGGGGTGGATCGCGTCTGCGCCCGTCTTCTTGGCGACTTCAATGATTTTCTCCATGCGCAGGTAGCTCTCGCGCGGGGCAGGCGGGCCGATGTTGAAGGCTTCGTCTGCGTAGCGCACGTGCAGCGCCCGGCGGTCTGCGTCGCTGTAAACGGCGACGGTGTGAATGCCCAGGTCGCGGGCGGCACGGATGACACGAACCGCAATTTCACCACGATTCGCAATCAGTAGTTTCTGAATGGGTTTCCCCTGTGGTTCAGTAGCCATATCGCCTCCTCAGAGCGGAATGTTGCCGTGTTTCTTCGGCGGGTTTTCGTCGCGCTTGTTCTGGAAGACTTGCAGCGCGTTGATGAGGCGGGCGCGAGTTTCGCTGGGTTCGATGATATCGTCGATGTAGCCGCGAGAGGCCGCGATATACGGGTTTGCAAATGTCTCGCGATAATGCTCGGCGAGTTCCTTCTTCTTCGCATCCGGATCTTCGGCGCTTGCCAGTTCACGACGATTGATGATCTCGACTGCGCCTTCCGGCCCCATGACCGCGATTTCAGCCGTCGGCCAGGCCAGGTTCAGGTCACCACGCAGGTGCTTACTGCTCATAACGCAGTAGGCCCCGCCGTAGGATTTGCGCGTCGTCACCGTCAGCTTGGGAACGGTCGCTTCGCAGTAGGCGAAGAGCAGTTTGGCACCGCTGCGAATGATGCCGCCGTGTTCCTGGTCGCGTCCGGGCAGGTAGCCGGGGACATCCACGAAGGTGATGATGGGGATGTTGAAGGCGTCGCAAGTGCGCACGAATCGTGCAGCTTTTTCGCTGGCGTTGATGTCCAGCACGCCTGCCAGCACCATCGGCTGGTTGGCAACGATGCCGACTGCGGTACCACCCAGGCGTGCGTAGCCGACCACGATATTGGCGGCGTACTCTTCGTGTACTTCGAAGAAGATGCCGTCATCGACGATTTTCTCGATGACATCCTTCATGTCGTAAGGCTTGTTCGGGCTGTCCGGAATGATGGTATCCAGGTCTGGGTCTGCACGCAGCGGATCATCCGTTGTTGCGACGAAGGGCGGGTCTTCCATGTTGTTCTGGGGCAGGTAGCTGAGCAATTCCCGCACCAGCATCAGGGATTGCGTTTCGTCATCCGCCACCAGATGGCAGACGCCGCTCTTGCTGGCATGAACGCCGGGGCCACCCAGTTCGTCGGAGGTGATGTCTTCGTTGAGCACCTGCTTGACGACGTGCGGGCCAGTGATGAACATGTAGCTGGTATCCTGCACCATGATGGTGAAATCGGTGAGGGCAGGGCTGTAGACGGCGCCGCCTGCGCACGGCCCCATGATGACGCTGATCTGCGGAATCACGCCGCTTGCCAGCGTATTTTGCAGGAAGATATCCGCGTATCCGGCGAGGCTGTCCACGCCTTCTTGAATACGTGCGCCGCCGCTGTCATTCAAGCCGATGACCGGAGCGCCTGTTTTCATCGCCATATCCATGATCTTGATGATCTTGGCAGCGTGGACTTCGCTGAGGCTGCCACCAAAGACCGTGAAATCCTGCGAATAGACATATACCAGACGGCCATCAATGGTACCCCAGCCGGTGACCACACTGTCGCCAAGGAACTTCTGCTTATCCATGCCGAAGTTGGTATTGCGGTGTTCTGCGAAGGCATCCAGCTCGCGGAAGCTATCCGGGTCGAGGAGCAGTTCCAGCCGCTCATAGGCGGTGTTGCGTCCCTTATCGTGCTGGCGCTTGATGCGCTCTTCGCCGCCACCTGCACGGCTCTCGGCGCGCTTCTCGCGCAGTTCATCAACCTTTGGATTTACAGCTTGCGTGTTTGTGACCATAGAATAACCTCTCTGTTTAGTGAGATCTGCTCGTCCGAGGGATGACGATACAGAATAGCTAGCAATTTGCTGAAAACTCCACGGATGCTCTAAGTGTCTCTCCTCTACATTCATTGTACGGTGGGTGCATTTCACCGCCTGGGCACACAAAAGCTGGTTATGACCATCCACGAAATCCTGCGACGAAGAACCAGCACTCCTATCCTACCGCAAGGCCTTTTGTCTATGCCAGCGGAGCAGCTAGAACGAGCGAGTAATGTCACCCATAGGCTGTGACTACGGTGGTGACAGCACTCGGCGAGCGCCTGCGGCTTATGTCATTAAACACGAAAAACACGCTGATGTTTTGCTTTCACACGGAATTTCGCGCAATTTGCACCAACGTGATGCGATGTGCGAGCCTGCATCAACTGGAGATGCCGAAGCGATTCAGCAGTTCAGTCCGGGCATCATTATGAACGCACCTCAGATCGTCTGGGAGATAGTTTCAAAATAGCGCAGCAGGTAGTTGATTGTCTGCCGATACTGGTTGGGATCTTCTTTTTCGACGTAGAGCGTGTGTTTGCCATTCAGCCACTTGAGGATCTCGCTCTGCTCTGCTTCGCCAGAGCGCAGTATCTGCTGGTAGCCGTTGTGGACGATGGGGATGATGACGGACTGGTGAGTCACGGCCTGCCGAATTTCCCAGCGGATGATCTCGGAATTGAGCGTAGTCGTGCCCACTAGCAGCAAGAAATACTCACGCTGGGCGATGTTATGCTGGATCGTCTTGCGCCAGTTATCGCCGTAGAGCAGCGATTCGGTATCCAGGAAGACATCGACCCCCACTTCGCGCAGGCTGCTATCGACCAGCAGGGCGAAGGCGCTGCTCTCCTCGCGGCGATAGGAGATGAAGACCTGGATCGCCGACATGATGCTCTTTTCCAGCAGGTCGAAGGCGACGCGCGTGATTTCGAAGTGATGCTGCTGACCGGGCGATAGATAGCCCAGGGATTGTAGAATCGAGAAATCCGGGGGCTGTCCGTCCCAGCGTTCGACGAAGTAGCGGTTGATATAGTGCGCATCATCGGTGAGGTACTGGGGGAGTGGAATCTGTGCTGCCCACAGACTGTACGTGATGCCCTCCGCCAACTCCCGCGCGAGCACGCGCACCCGCGCCATAGGATGTTGCGGCAAGGGGCTGCTGTGGCATCTGGCGATGAATTCCTCAATCGTCATGTCAGTACGCCATCATGACGGCTCACTTACTGTTCGTCAGACCATTCCTCGCTGGAGCCAGCCCCGCTGAGGGCGATTTCGCGCTGGACGCGGCGGCTATCCGTCAGTTCTGCAATGCCCCAGGCTATGCTCAGCATGATCACGCCGCCGGTAAAACAGACGATCAGCAGCGCCCATAGCTCACCCCGTACGCCCTCTTCCGTGCTGATGAGCGTGCTGAAGATCTCGTAGGTGGTGATGACCGACAAGACCAGGAAGGCAATTGCGGTGATCAGGCTGATGCCGATGATGAGCTGTTTCATGAGTGCGTTTCCCATTGGTTACGATGATTTCTCCTGCGGTTGGTTTCGGCGTGGGCGGCGTTTGATGCTGAAGAAGCTGAACATACTGCCCACGCTGAGGAAACTAAACATACTGCCTACCGAGAGCGCACTCGCCAACGATGCGATGCTCCCCGTGCAGCCAATGCAGAGGATACTGCCCGTGCTGCCAATTGACAAGATGCTGCCTACGCTGCCGATACTGAGGATGCTCCCCCGGCAGCCGATTGCGAGGATGCTGTTGGTGCTGCCCCAGGCGAGGATGTTGCCTTTTTCGTCTCGTTTGAACATAGAAACTGGCCATTCCACTATCTAGCGTAAGGGGGCGATCCATGAACCGCCCCGGGTTTCCCTCGTGTTTTGCTGCTTATACCATGACCGCCGGACGGTACTCTCCGAAAACGGCTCGCAGGCTGTGGCAGACTTCGCCCAGCGTCACATCGTTATCCACACATTCGATGATCAGCGGCATCAGGTTCTCATTGCCGCGTGCTGCGCTCGCGAGTTGGTCACGCAAGGAGCTGACTTTCTCGTTATCGCGATTCGCCCGCAGTTCGCGCAGCCGCTCGTGCGCTGCCTGCTCAATTGCCGGATCAACGCGTAGCAGTTCGGCGTCCACATCTTCGTCGGTCACGAAGTCATTGACGCCGACGATGACTTCTTCTTTCTCTTCAAAGGCACGCTGAGCGCGGTAGGCGGCATCCTGAATCTCTTTGTTGACGAAGCCCTGGTCAATGGCGCTGAGCGCACCGCCGATGTCGTCAATCTTCTCGATGTAGTCTTCTGCCTGCTTGATGATCTCCTGCGTCAGGCTTTCCAAGTAGTAGCTGCCCGCCAGGGGGTCGACAGTATCGGCTGCACCGGTCTCATGAGCGATGATCTGCTGCGTGCGCAAGGCAATGCGCACTGCGCGTTCGGTGGGTAGGGCCAGCGCTTCGTCCATGCTATTGGTATGCAGGGATTGCGTACCGCCCAGCACTGCCGCCATTGCCTGCAGCGCAACCCGCACGATGTTGTTTTCAGGCTGCTGCGCGGTGAGGGTGCTGCCGCCCGTCTGCGTGTGGAAGCGCAGCATGAGGCTCTTGCGATTCTTGGCGCCGAAGCGTTCTTTCATGATCTTGGCCCACAGGTAGCGGGCTGCGCGGAATTTGGCAACCTCTTCGAGGAAGTTGTTATGCGCATTGAAGAAGAACGACAACTGCGGTGCGAACTCATCCACATCCAGCCCGGCGTCCAGCGCGGCCTGCACATAGGCGATGCCGTTCGCCAGCGTGAAGGCGACTTCCTGTACAGCGGTGCTGCCTGCCTCGCGGATATGGTAGCCGCTGATGCTGATGGTATTCCAGCGCGGGACATTCTCGTGGCAGTAGGCGAAGAGATCCGTAATCAGGCGCATGGACGGCTTGGGGGGGTAGATGTAGGTGCCGCGTGCGATGTATTCCTTCAGGATGTCGTTCTGCACCGTGCCGCGCAATTTGCTCTCATCGACGCCCTGGCGCTTGCCCACGACGATGTACATCGCCAGCAGAACAGTCGCCGGAGCGTTGATCGTCATGCTGGTGGAGACTTTCTCTAGCGGGATCTGGTCGAAGAGCGTCATCATATCGTGGATACTGCTGATGCTCACACCCACCTTGCCGACTTCACCCGCTGCCATCGGATCATCGGCGTCATAGCCAATCTGGGTGGGCAGGTCAAAGGCGACGGAGAGGCCGCTTTGCCCCTGTCCCAACAGGTAACGATAGCGCTCGTTGGATTCTTTCGCAGTACCGAACCCGGCATACTGGCGCATCGTCCAGAAGCGGCTGCGATACATGGTGGGCTGCACACCGCGCGTGAAGGGATATTCGCCGGGGAAGCCCAGCATCTGCTCGTAATCCCCTTCTACGTCTGCGGGCGTATAGAGGTTCTTCACGGGAATATCAGAGGAGGTCGTGAAGGGGGCTTTGCGCTCCGGGAATCGCTGCACCGTCTTTTCGACGAGTTCCTTCTCCCAGCGTTGGTAATGCTCCAGAATGCTCATAGGATGTTTGCCTCGTTGATGCTCGCTCAAAAATCAGCTTTGCCTGCCATGATACCCTGATTTTGAAGATGGAGGCAGTTCATTCTATCACGATACTCCCAGGAGGAATGAACGCACTTTCGGGCACGTCGATGTCCTGGAAGTTCTCAAATGTCAGGTCATGGAAGGTCAGTTCCAGGTGATGCCGCACAAAATCGAAGAGCTTGGTGTAGCTATGTTCGCGGCGCTCGGCATCTTGCAGCCCCAGGCGTTCCAACAAGGCTTCGATCACATCGAGTTCCCCTTCCACCTCGATGAAATCCCCGTAAGGCAGTTCATCCAACATGATTTCCGCGCCTTCTACAGCGTAGGTCGTACGATATTTTTCGTAGATCATGTAGGGTTGGTAGCCCAGCTTGCCCAGGATCGCCTCCATCGCAGCGAAATCAGAGACTTCGACTTCCAATTCCTCGCGTGTGACGACACCGCGTTCGGCGCTTCCGGCGGATTTGTACGTCAGGCTGACGGTTGTGTCTTCTCGTAGTCGCAGCACGAGTCCACGCGAAGTCAGGGACTTATCGCTGCTGTCATAGCGCACATTGCGCTCGAAGACTCGGGCTGTAGTCTGCTGTGCGCCCAGGGTTTCAAGCAGTTGGCGGATCGCATCCAGGTCTTGTACATGAATTTTGACTTCGGTTTCATGATGTTGGGCGGATGTCATGTCCTCTAGCTCCTACTCATGAGACTTGCTGACCCAATATGACTTGAATCAGAACTCAAACAGTACAGCGGGTTTCTGGAGGGACATCAGTCCGCAGGGACGCCAAAAGAGCACGCTGCCGTGCGGTGCTGTATGCGGGTATCAGTGACTGGCGCATGTCAGCATGCTCATCCCCCTTCGCTGACCGCGCAAGACTTGCATATGGCAGGGCAGCGCCAGGCGCGGCGCAGTCCCTTCCAACCAGGAACCCTGGTCTCAGTCTAGCACAGTCGTAGGGTGATCTGTAATGAACGATTGTGTTACATGCACAGGGGGCAACTGGGCAATCTTCACGACTGCCCAGTGAGAAGCCATCAGCTCAGTCGAGGTCGATGACGACTTTGCCGAACGTATCGAAGTTTTCCAGCGTTTCGTGTGCCTGCCGCGTTTCTGCCAGGGGGAAGACCTTGCCTACGACGGCTTGTAGACGATTCTGGAAGATGAGGTTCATCACCGTCGTGTAATCACGGTGCGTGCCCATCGTGCTGCCGATGATAGCGATGTGATAGTAGAACAACTGCGCCAGGTTGATGGTTGCATCGTAGCCCGTCGTACCACCGACCACCAGAATGCGCCCACCAGGACGCACTGCACGCATACTCAGCGGCAGTGTCGCCTTGCCGACGTTATCGACGACCACATCCACACCACGCTTGTGGGTCAGCTTGTAGAGGTCTTTCGACCAGTTATCGGTCTCTTCGCGGTTGATGGTCACATCCGCGCCCAGTTCTTCAGCAGTGCGGCACTTTTCTGCGTTGCTGCCCACCACGTAGATGGTTCCTGCTCCGGCCAGTCGCGCAATCTGAATGCTTGCGCTGTTGACGCCGCCACCCGCGCCGACGATCAGTACATCTTCGCCGGCTTGCAGGCCACCGCGCGTGATCAGCGAATGCCATGCGGTGACGTAGACCAATCCTGCCGCCGCTGCATCCTGGTAGCTAAAACCCGGCGGGAGTTTGACGCAGTTACGCGCGGGCACGACGACGTATTCCGCCGCGAAGCCGCTGCTGTGTTCGCCAATGATGTGCAGCGGACGCACCTGATTCTCGTATTCGCCCACGACCGTCGGATTTTGCGAGAAAACGCTGGGATCAATGGCCACTGCATCGCCGACTTCCAGCCCGGTCACATCTTCGCCCAGTGCATCGATTTCACCTGCACCGTCGGACGCCGTCACGTGGGGGAAATCCAGCTTCAAGCCCGGCCAGCCTTCACGGACGAATAAATCCAAACGATTCAGCGCCGCTGACTTGACTCGGACGCGAACTTCGCCACGCCCGGGTTCCGGTACGGGGAGGTCATCCACATACTGGACGACCTCGGTTCCGCCATGTTCTTTGAGGACTGCGGCACGCATTATCGCAGCCCCAATTCGTTACGGGCGATCACCATACGTTGAATTTCGCTGGTGCCTTCGTAAATGCGGGTGATGCGTGCATCGCGGTAGTAGCGCTCAACGGGCATTTCTTTGCTATAGCCCATGCCCCCGTGAATCTGCACGGCTTCATCCGTCACGAAGGCGGCGGTTTCGCTGGCGAAGAGTTTGGCCATGCTGGCTTCGGTCGTGAAGCGTCCGCCGTTCTGCATGGCGTGCATCTTGGCCTGTACCGCGAGGTAGATCAACTGGCGGCTGGCTTCAATGCGTGTCTTCATGTCGGCGATCTTCTGCTGGATCATCTGTAAGCGCCCGATGGGGCCGCCGAAGGCCACGCGATCCCGTGCGTATTGCAGGCTGGCTTCGTAGGCTGCTTCCGCGATTCCCAGTGCCTGCGCCGCAATACCGATGCGCCCTGCGTCGAGGACGGTCATGGCGATCTTGAAGCCATCACCGCGTTTGCCCAGGATGTTTTCCACCGGGACTTCGTAGCCGTCGAAGATCAATTCGCTGGTGGCACTGGCGCGGATGCCGAGCTTGGGTTCCTTCTTGCCGCGCGTCACACCGGGCTGGCTCATATCGACCAGGAAGGCCGTCACGCCCTTGGCACCTTTTTCCGGGTCGGTCATTGTGAAGACCACAACGTAGTCGGCGACGGGGCCGCTGGTGACCCAGCTCTTGCGCCCATTGATGATGTAGTGTGTCCCCGCCTCATTGAGGACTGCGCGGCTGGTCATGGTGGCGGCGTCGCTGCCGCTGTCCGGCTCGGTCAGGCTGTACGCGCCGATGGCTTCGCCGCTGGCGACCGGAACCAGGAACTTCTGCTTCTGTTCTTCCGTGCCGAATTTCATCAGCCCGTAGTTGTAGAGGGAATTGTTCACACTGAGGATCGTGCTGTGGCTGGCATCCGCCTTGGCAACTTCGATCATGGTCAGCACATAGGCCAGGGTATCCATTGCAGCGCCGCCATATTCTTCCGGCACTTCGATGCCCATCAAGCCCATTCCGCCCATCTTCTTGATATTTTCCAGCGGGAAGTCACCCGTTTCGTCGAAGTGTTCGGCGACCGGTGCGATTTCATTCTGCGCGAAATCGCGTACCATTTTCACCAACATCTCGTGTTCTTCAGTCATCTGGAGGGTCAATTGTTTTTGGGGACTTGCAACAACCATTGTCATTATCCTCACTATACAGGAAAGAATCCACTTGCGATGCGCATAGTATAGCATTTCAATTGAATGAGGGTTAGATTAGATTTCACAAATCTGCTGCCTATGCCCTTGTTAAGAAGAGCCGCTACCAGACGTGACGGCTCGAAGATTAGCGATGCGATTGTGTGGTGCGAAGCGCCATCAACGACGGATTTCGACCGGGACGATGTTGCTTTCGGCGGCGACGCTCAGTGAAGCCAGGTCGCCCTCGCCCGTGACGGCGAAGCACTGCAAGAGTTCGCTGCCGTCTTCAACAGCGTTGACGAAGCGGATGCCGAAGGAAACGTTGAAGTTCTGCCCAGGGCGCAGGTCAACGCGCCCGTCCCACAGGAAGATGGCGAGTCCTTCGAAGGGAGTACCCACGGTGTTGGGCGGTGTGAAGAGGCTGGGTTCGCCAAAGGGGCCGTTCTGGCTGACGAAGCCGGTATCATCGGCGATGCCGCGAATGTTGCCGGCCCATCCGCAGACGACGCCGACGCCGGAGAGGGTCTGCTGGCTGCGATTGCCGAACTGCGCGACGATGTTGGGCGTTTCGGCATCGGTGACGCTGATGTTGCCGTGATTCAACTGGATGTAAAGGCCATCGGTGCTTTGTTCCTCAGCCGGGGTTGCAGGTTGGGACGTGCGACGGATTTCGACCGGGACGACGTTGCTTTCGGCGGCGACGCTCAGTGAAGCCAGGTCGCCCTCGCCCGTGACGGCGAAGCACTGCAAGAGTTCGCTGCCGTCTTCAACAGCGTTGACGAAGCGGATGCCGAAGGAAACGTTGAAGTTCTGCCCAGGGCGCAGGTCAACGCGCCCGTCCCACAGGAAGATGGCGAGTCCTTCGAAGGGAGTACCCACGGTGTTGGGCGGTGTGAAGAGGCTGGGTTCGCCAAAGGGGCCGTTCTGGCTGACGAAGCCGGTATCATCGGCGATGCCGCGAATGTTGCCGGCCCATCCGCAGACGACGCCGACGCCGGAGAGGGTCTGCTGGCTGCGATTGCCGAACTGCGCGACGATGTTGGGCGTTTCGGCATCGGTGACGCTGATGTTGCCGTGATTCAACTGGATGTAAAGGCCATCGGTGCTCTGTGCGTAGCTGCCGAACGCGCCCAGGAGCAGGACGAAAACGGTGAGTGCGACGGTGGCAACACGGATATGAGTGGTCATTGGGGTCGATTCTCCATCATTCATGTGACAGTACATTGTGGTGTAGAGTGGCCACTCTGTCTGTAATTACGGCCTGTACAGACAATTCAGATGAAGGCAAACTCTAAAAAAGTGATAAATGGCGTTGCTGCGCCTGATCCTTTATGGTCACGAGTCGACAAAACCATCTGGGCAACGTAGGAGGAATCACTATGGCTGAAGTCAAGATCAATCACCTGGCAATCGTCGTGGAAGACATCGAAAGCTCACTGGGTTTCTGGCGCGATGCCCTGGGGTTACCAGTGGGGGACGTGAAAGAGGTAACGCAGGAAGAGGTACAGATCGCCTTCATGGATGCTGGCGAGTCGCACCTGGAGCTGGTGCAGCCAACGACGGAAGACAGCGGGATCGCCAAATACCTCGCCAGGAAGGGTGCGGGGCTGCATCATGTCTGCTTTGATGTAGAAGACATTGACGCGGCGTTAGCCGTGATGAAAGCGAAGGGCGTTCAACTCATCAATGAAGAGCCGCGCGAGCGCGACGGACGGCGCTATGCCTTCATCCATCCCAAGAGCACAGGCGGCGTGCTGGTAGAGCTGTACCAGCGCTTGCCAGATGAAGGGCACTAAGATACTGTGTGAACAGCACATTAGGTGATTCGGAGAGAAGTTGCGATGGCAGAAGCACAAGTGCGCGTGGGCATGCCGTCGGATGAATTCTTGGAAGCTGTGCACAACGAGCCAGCTGATTTGTTGCACGGTGCAGATATTCTGCCCGGGTTTGAGTTGAAACTGGCGGATCTGTTTCCGAACGACGAAGAATAATCGGGCGCTCTGGGGTCATTTCGCGCCAGGGTAGTTTTGCTCCTACAATGAAGGTGTTGCATACACCACATGCGAGGAGCAAAGCATGCATTTCCGGAATAAGTTCGTTCTTGCGGCGCTTACGCTGGCGCTCACTATCGGGTTCGTCGCAGCGCAGGATCAATGCCCGGTCATCGTACAGGATGCGGTTGACGTGCTGGCGAATGACTGTGCTGGCCTGGAACGCAACCAGGTTTGCTATGGCAACGGCGAAATCTTCGCGATCGCACAGCCTGGTGCGTCGCTGAGCTTTGAAGCACCCGGCGATATTGACGCACTGGCCAACTTCGAGTCGCTGGCATTGTCGCCGTTTGACGAAGATAGCGGTGCCTGGGGAATCGCGCTGCTGCAAGTCCAGGCTGATTTGCCGGATACGCTGCCGGGGCAGAATGTGTCAGTGCTGCTCTTCGGTGATGTCGAGGTTGCGGATGCTGGCGAAACAATGGAAGCCTTCTTCTTCCGCAGCGGCGTCGGCATGCCAGACTGCGCACAAGCACCGGATGGCATCCTGATCCAGACCCCGGAAGGGGCAGGCACTGTGACGATGACTGTCAACAACGTGCAGATCGAACTCGGTTCGACCGCCTACCTGACCGCCGAACCGGAAGGCTTGCTGACCTTCGCCCTGTTGGAAGGGGAAGCTGCCGTCACCGCCATCGACAAGACGGTCACCGTCGAGGCGGGGCAGTACACGCAGATGGGCATGAGTATGGACTTCGCTCCGGTGGATACTCCATCCGAACCCAAGGCAATCGAAGGCAACCTGGAACTCCCTGAACTGCCGCTCGATGCCTTGCCCCAGTCCGATGAGGGCGAAGCCGAGGGGCAGAGCACTGCTGCCGATGGCATCGTGCCCCTCAGCGGAAGCTGGCTCTTCACGCTAGGTGACATCGAGATCGGTGGAGATTGCGCAAGCTACCTGACCGATGCCGCCATCCGCCAGGGGCTGGCGCAGAGTGGGGTCGGAGACGGCGTGACGATTGAGGCTGAATTCGAAGGTGATTTCACTATGGGGGATTGGTTCACCGAGATGGAAGCCTCTGGCATGTCCTACACGACTGACAACCCCGAACCCGGCGTCTATACCATGCAAGTTACGGCTGAGGGAGTGACCATTGATTATATCTTCAATGTCGTTTCGGAGACCGAAATCGCTGGTGAGATTGTGCAGACTATCGCTGTTCCGGGTTTGACTTGCAACGTCAACATGAGCTTCACGATGGAGCATCAAGGCTGAGCCTGCTGCCCTGGCATGCATGCGCCGTCCGCCCATGAGGCTGGCGGCGTTTTGCATTTCTGGTAGCATGGGCGCTCGATTCGATGAGGAGGGATAGACTGACATGCTGCGCCGTTTCGCCCTGCTGCTGCTGCCCTTGTTCGCCGCTGCCCTGGTCATTGCCCAGGCGGATACCTGCCCGACGTTGGAACGCGCTGCCGTCGCTGAGGCGCGTGTCTGGTGTGGCGAGACGCCATCCGGAGAAGCCTGCTACGGCAATTCGCCCGTAGCTGCGGACGCGGAGGGGTTCCAGGCGGTAGGGGATCGCGTCTCGCTGCGCGATGTGAGCGCAATCACCACGCGAACCGATGCCGAGGCGAACCTCTACGGCGTGAGTTTGCTGCGCACCGCGGCCTATCCGGCAGAGAGCTGGACGGCGCAGGCGCTGACGATGATCCTGCTGGGCGAGGTAATGCTCACCGAGATCGCGACCGATGCGCCACATCAGGTGAGCAGCGTCACAGCGCCGCAGGGCGTGAATGTGCGGGCGCTGCCCACGGAAGAAGGCCGAATCATCACGCCGCTTTTTGATGGCGAAAAGGTGATGCTCACCGGGCGTCTGGCAGATGAATCCTGGTTGCAGCTACTGCTCCCAGATGGTCAGACGGGCTGGATCGTTGCGCAGGCCATCGCGGAGGTTCCCGCTGATTTGCCTTTTGTCGCTGCCGATTCTTCTGCGCCAGACGCAATCTACGAACCCTTTGCCGATTTTGACCTCACGACAGCGACTGCCGATGCCCGCTGCGCAGAAGCCTGGGAGAGCGGACTTCTCCTGCAAACCTCCGGCGAAGAAGCGCTGCGACTGCGCGTGAATGGCGAACCGTTTCTGCTGAACGGCACGGTCTTTTTGCAGGCAGATCAGAATGGTGAAACGCGGGTGCATATCATTGCAGGGGGCGTACAGGTGCAGGATGTCGCGATCAGCGAGGGCTATGGCTTCTCATTGCCGCTGGCTGACGATCCGCAGCCTTACGAATTCGCCCGCTTTGCCTTCCTCCCGACGGAGATTCTGCCGCAGTACGTCTACATCGGTCTCGATCTGCAGACGATCATCACGCCCGCACCGCAGGAAGACCGCAGCCCCATCACTGATGTGTTGGCGACAGAGCGCTGCATCATCACGACGGGGCCTGGCGGTGCGAATTTGCGCGGTGGCCCCGGGACAGATTTTCCGATTCGGGGCGTGCTGGGTTTCCGCGAGACGGCCTACCCCATCGGGCGCACGATGGGCAGTGACGGTGCAATCTGGTGGGAATTGGCGCAAAACGTCTGGATCAGTGGGGCGACGACCGTCACAGGTGGGGATTGTGTGGCCGTTCCGCAGTCGTCGCGGATTCCACTGCCGCCGCCGACTCCGACCCCGCAGGCCTAGCCAGCGCAACAGCCAGCAGACCAATCCACAGGGTTTGTGTGAGCGGCAGCGTCCAGGGGTAATGATCGAACAGGCCGATGACAGCGAAGGCGATGACCCCGGCGAGCAGGGCGATTCGGGCGGTATCGCGCTGCTGTAAGGCGGCGATTGTTCCGCTGATCAGCGACATCAGCAGCAATCCCAGGCCGACAATGCCCAGATCCGCCCACACGCCGAGGTAGATGTTATGCACATTGTCGCCGCGCAGGTCGTAGTCGGTGTTGTAGAAGATGTACACCGACGCGTACCAGGGGAAGTTCCCGGCACCGATTCCGGTGATCGGACTCTGCGCGATAGCGCGGTGTGCGACATCCGTGTACACAATGCGATCCGCAATTGAGCGCATCTCGGTATTCTCATTGCCTACGCCGACGCGCGAAAGCAGCAGTGGATTGTAGAGCGCCACGAAGATCGCCCCCAGGATCGCGCTGCCCACCAGGACGGGAGCGATTCGTCGCCAGAAGTTCGTTTTCCGCAGCACGAAGGGCAAGGCGAACAAGACGCCCGTTGCGAAGCCCAACCAGGCCCCGCGCGAGAAGGTCAGCAGCAGTAGATAGAAGCCGAACAGGAAAGCTAGCAGGGCACCCCCGTAACGCCATCCTCGCCCGTCCACGATCCAGTTCGCACTCGCTAACAGCCCGATCACGATCACCCCTCCGAGCAGGTTGGGGTGGGGTAGCAGCCCGTAAGGCCGCAGCCAGCGAAGGTCATCGGACTGAATCACGCTCACGCCCGATTCTTCCGGATGTAAGCTGAATTCGCCCAGCACCTCGAGTCCCAGAGACGCTTGCTGCGCCACTTGCAGGCCACCGATTGCCCCATGCAGCAGCATGGACGCAATCAGTACCGATAGAACCCGGCGCGGTTGGGGTGCCACACAGGCCGTCGCCAGGGCGAAGAGCGCCACAATCAGCAGTTGTAATGCGGCATTGGGAGCGAGTCCAGCGTATCCCATATCCCTGCCGAATGCCCAGCCTGCTGAAATCGCCGCCCAGCCTGCCAGCAGCAGCAGGGTCAGGATCCAGGTCACGCGCCAGCGGTGGCGGATGAAGGTGCGCCAGCCAGGGAAGCCGCCCAACATCCACAGAGTGACCGTCAACAGCATTGCGGACGCGATGACGAATCCCAGAACATAAACCGATGAAAACGGAGGCGGCGCAAATTCCCAGCGCAGCCAGAGGGGAACCAGCGCGAAGACGAGCAACAGAGCCAGGTGGGTGACGAAAGCATGACGTTTGTCCATAGTTGGCAGTATACCAGCGGTCTCTCCCTTGAGCAGTGTGTGATTCTGGGGTAGGATATACCTATAGGGGTATAGGTATATGGAGATGCCTGATGGCAGAACAGCCAGAAATCACACATGCAGCCCACTACGACCGCACGGATCACAATAGGGCAAATATCAACCGTATTCGTCGCATCCAGGGTCAGCTCGAGTCGCTGGCGAAAATGCTGGAGGCAGACGAAGGTTCTTGCGAAGAGCGTGTTGTACGTGCCCGTACCATCGAAAAAGGAGTGACCAGCCTCATCAATCATCTGGTGACGTGCTACATCGACAATACCGCCCGCCTGGAAATGCAGACGGACCCAGACAAGGTGAGTGAAGACATCAACCGTCTGCTGAAATTGTTGAACAAATGAGAAAGTAGAGGTTTGCTCATGGCAACCCAGACGATTAAGCTCCCCGTTACCGGGATGACCTGCGCCGCGTGCGAGAAGAATGTCAATCGTGCGCTGGGGAAAGCCGACGGCGTGGAAGAAGCTGTTGTCAACCTGGCGACGGAAAACGCCAGCGTGACCTACGATCCTGCCGTCACGAATCCGGCGAAACTGATTGAACGTGTGCAGAAATTTGGTTATGGCGTGGCAACGGCGACCGTTGATCTGCCAATCACCGGGATGACCTGCGCCGCGTGCGAGAAGAACGTCAATCGTGCATTGAAGAAGCCCGCTGGCGTGCTGGATGTCAGCGTCAACCTCGCCACCGAAAAAGCGACTGTGACGTATATACCCGGGGCGGTACGCCGCACGGACCTGGTCGCCGCTGTTGAAAGAGCGGGCTATGGTGTGATTGACACCTCGGGCGCGGAAGAAGTGGATGATGCGGAGCGCAGAGCACGCGAAGACGAAATCCGCCGCCAGCGCAATCTGGTGTTGTTCGGTACAGTCTTCACGCTGCCGCTCTTCGTGTTGTCGATGGGGCGTCATTTCTTCATGGGCAGCATTCCTTTCCTGATGGGGGATGCCTGGATTTTTCTATTCTTCATGCTGGCGACCCCGGTGCAGTTCGTTCTGGGACGGCAGTACGTCGTCGGTGCCTATAAATCGCTGCGCAACGGCACGGCCAATATGGATGTGCTGGTGGCGATCGGTTCTTCTGCGGCCTACATCTACAGCACAATCGTGCTGCTGGGGCTGATATTCGGCTTCAGCAATCTCGTCGGCAAGGCAGATTACTTCGAGTCCGCTGCTGTGATTCTGACCTTAATCACCCTCGGCAAGCTGCTGGAAGCCCGCGCCAAAGGCCGAACCAGCGAAGCCATCAAGAAGCTGATGAATCTGACACCTGACACGGCAGTCCTGCTGCGTGACGGTGAAGAGATTAACATCAAGGTCTCGGAAATCGTTGAAGGCGATGTGTTGCTGGTGCGCCCTGGCGAACGGGTTCCGGTCGATGGGCTGGTGCAGGAAGGGCGCTCCGCTGTCGATGAGTCGATGCTCACCGGTGAGAGTATGCCCGTGAACAAGACTCCGGGTGCCGAAGTCATCGGCGGCACGGTCAATAAGCAGGGGCGTCTCATCGTGGAGGCGACTCGCGTTGGCAGCGAAACTGCGCTGGCGCAGATCATCCGGCTGGTGGAACAGGCGCAGGGATCGAAAGCGCCCATTCAGCGGGTGGCTGACCAGGTCTCTGGTATCTTCGTGCCGATTGTGCTGGTGCTGGCTGCGCTCACGTTCCTGGGCTGGTACTTCGTCGGCGAAATCGGTTTCACCCCGTCGATGCTGCATGCAATTGCGGTGCTGGTCATTGCCTGCCCCTGCGCCCTCGGTCTGGCGACCCCGACAGCGATCATGGTCGGTACCGGGCGCGGCGCGGAAATGGGCATCCTCTTCAAAAACAGCGAATCGCTGGAGAGCGCACATAGACTCACCACGCTGGTTCTGGATAAGACCGGGACAATCACGCGCGGCGAGCCGGTTGTCACCGACATCGTGCCCGCACCAAATATGGATGAAACCGAATTGCTGACCCTGGCAGCCGTCGCCGAACGCGGCAGCGAGCATCCGCTGGGGCGTGCGATCGTGGATAAGGCGAGTGAGCTAGGCTGTATCCTCAGCGAATTGCAAGATTTCGAGGCCGTATCCGGACGCGGTATTCGCGGCGTCGTCGATGGACGTACCGTGCTGGTCGGTAGCCCGCGCTTCCTGGTGGAGCAAGGACTTTCGCTCAAGGCGCTGCAAGCGGACATCACGCGCTTGCAGAAGAATGCCCGCACCGCCGTTGCCGTCGCGGTGGATGACGTGTTGGCGGGCGTGATCGGCATTGCGGATACAGTGAAGGCGGGGTCGGCGGAAGCAATTGCCCAACTGCGCGAGATGAACATCGAACCCGTGATGCTCACCGGGGATAACCAGGCTACTGCAGAAGCAATCGCCCGCGAAGTGGGCATCGACCGCATTTATGCGGAGGTGCTGCCGGGTGAGAAAGTCGATGTCGTCAAGGGTGTGCAGAATCAGGCGCAGCAGGTTGGCATGGTTGGTGATGGCATCAACGACGCGCCCGCACTGGCGCAGGCCAACGTCGGTATCGCCATCGGCACCGGGACGGATATCGCCATGGAAGCCAGCGATGTGACCTTGATGAGTGGCGACCTGCGCGGCGTACCGCGTGCGCTTAGCCTCAGCAAGGCGACCATGCGTACGATTTACCAGAACCTCTTCTGGGCTTTCATCTATAACATCATCCTGATCCCGGTTGCGATGGCAGGCCTACTGGTTCCGATGTTCGCCGCCGCCGCCATGGCCTTCAGCAGCTTCTTCGTGGTGACGAACTCGCTGCGGCTGCGTGGGGCGAAAATCGCGGGAGCCTCACCCGCCGAAACCGGGAAGGCCCAACTGCAAGCGGCGCAGGTCGGCGCAGGAGACTGACGGGTTTTCCCTATGCAGATTGTGCATCTGCCGTTAGAACAGAGTGGCGATCTGTATAGGGACTACTACAAACATACCGAGGGGATCCTGGATGAAAACGCACCGTAAATTGCTTTTGATTGTGGCGCTTGTACTCAGCGCCCTGGTTGTATCCGGCTGTGCTGATTCTGAGGATGTGGCCTATATTGCTCCTGCCGCTGTTGGCTCGGATACGTATGAGGCGGGGCAGCGCGTCTACATGTTGCATTGCGCTGAATGTCACGGGATGAATGGCGAGGGTCAATTCCCCGATGCGCCGATGGAACCCGACGAAACCGGACGCATCGGCGCGCCACCACATGATGGCACGGGCCACACATGGCATCATGGTGATGGGCTGCTGGTGCGCTATGTGATTGAGGGCGGTATGGGAGACCCTGCCCGCTTCTACCCCATGCCCGCTCTTGGTGATGTGCTGACCGACGAAGAAGTTCAGGCCGTGATTGCCTATATCAAGACCATGTGGTCGCCTGAGCAACAGGCGGCGCAGCGAGAGCGCACCCTCGCTGAACAGCAGTGACGCTACGAGTCCGCTGCGGTGAGCAGGTCGATGTATTCATTGATCTGCTCGCCATTCATCGGCCCGTAGTGTCGGGCAACAATCTGCCCCGATGGATCGACGAAGATGGTCGTTGGCGTGCTGCTGGCGTTATACAGGGACTCAACCTCGCCCTGTACATCGAGCAAGATCGGAAACGGGATCCCAAAATCCTCAACGAAGCGGGCTGCTCCCTCCACAGAGTCCTGTGATGTCACATTCACACCCAGCACGACCAACCCCGCATCCCGCAGGGCACGATACTTGTCGGCAAGCTCCGGCATCTCGAAGCGGCACGGGGCACACCACGAAGCCCAGAAGTTGATGACAACAGGCTGTCCCTGGAACTCCGACAGGGATATCGGCGGCCCGTCAAGTGACTCCAGCGTGAAATCTGGCGCGGTGGACGTTGCTTCAGGTGCGCAGGCAGCCAACAGCATAAACAATACAATAAGACTGAGGAACCTTCTCAAGTCATCCAGGCGGTTTTGTAACATTACATCTCGCTCCATTTCGAAATTCTCATTATCGTCGTAGCTCAACTTGTTGTTGTGTGTGAGACGTGGAATGGCAAATCCACGCCAGTGGCTTCATTGCTCGGTGCACGGTATCGTCGGGGCATCCTGCAATTTTGGTGGGTTTAGTCTGGCGGATCAACTCCTCACTCATACGATTTGCGTTGAAGCTCCAGTTTAAGGGTATGAGACGTGAAAATGATTATAATGTTGAAAAACCAGTGTTGGGTATCTGTCTATGTTGCAACGTTGTTAAACCCGCAACGCCATGTTATGAATTAAGCGTTAGTTGGAAAGCTTATGGACAAAGCAATTAGACATCACACAAAACAGGTGGTAGATACTTTTCAA
>CAZJWX010000045.1:0-35064 GCA_964549915.1 uncultured Anaerolineaceae bacterium
TTTCGACTTACACCCTGTTTCGACCCTCCCAAGATGTGGGTAATGTATAGCCCACACCGGGGCGAGGGACTCTGGCAAACCTGCGGTTTGCGCCGCCTTCGGCGGCCTCTTCCCCTCTACCCAGACGCGAAGCGGCGTCGGTGGGAGAGGGGGAAAGCGACATGAGTCGCAGGGGGTGAGGGGCAATCGCCAAAATGAGGCAATCACCAAAATATTGAAATACCCCTCTGTGGCAATCTGCACGCCAGAACCCCATTTCTGCGGTATACTGCTCCCAGGTAAGAACAATCATCGAAGGGGATTCCATGCTGCGGCGCTACCTCCTGCTCATCTTCTGCCTGACCTTATTCGCCCTGCCCGTGCTGGCCCAAGACGAAGAACCTACACCTGCCCCCGCCCCTGATGCCGACTCGGAGACGGCGGATGCAGATGTGGAGGCGCTGCTGGAAGAGATGCGCGTCATCCGCGATGAAGCGCGTACCGCAGCGGATACGGCCTTCAACCTCCTCGGCTTGTTCGAGGCGCTCAGCTTCGTCGTGACCGTCGTCGGCGGTGCGGCAGCCTTCGTAGGCTTCAACAGCTTCACCCAGGCGCGCCGCCAATTGGACGAGACGCGCAAGCAGGTACGGGATGAAGTCGCGGAAATCCGGCAGAGCCTGGAAAACTCCTCGCAGGATCAATTCCAGAAGCTGGATAATGTGCGCGATGAATTGGAGCAGACCGCACAGGAAGAGCGGCAATCGACCTCCAACGCGCTGCTCGCCAACGCGCTAATTCCCCTGGGCGAACGGCAGTACAAAGCCTCCGACTACACCGGGGCGCTCAACACCTACAACCGCGCCCTGGAACTCGACCCCGACAACCCGGTGGTGCATCAACGATTGGGCTACGTCTACACGCACAGCGGCGACACAGACACCGCCAAATACCACTACGAGCAGGCCATCGCACGCGAGCCGGATTTCGCCCCGGCGCTGGCAGGGTTGGGCTTCGTCTATCGGCGGTTGGGCGAACGGGTCGAGCAGCGCATGAAGGATGCGCCGCTGAACGAAGAAGCCCGCGCCCAGGCCATGCTGGAACGCAAGCGGCTGCTGAATCGCGCGGAAGAACTGCTGCTGCGGGCGCTCAATCTCTCGCCGCGTCTGGTGGATGAAGATGGCGAGTCGTGGTGGGGCGTGCTGGGTGGCCTCTATAAACGACGCAACCAGATCGACGACGCCATTGATGCCTACCGGGAAGCGACCCGCGTCACGCCGCAATCCTCTTACGGGCACGGCAATCTCGCCCTGCTCTACATGCGGCAGAATCGACGGGATGAAATGCTGGAAACCTACGAACATGTGGAGCGCATCGCCCGCCAGGAAGCCACCCAGCAGGGCAACTTCTGGGGCTACGCGGATTTGATCGTCTCCAGCTTCGCAATCGGCAAATACGAGCAAGCGTTGGAAGCCGTGCCGACGGCGATCTCCATCGCACCGGAGGAATCACCCTATATGCTGGAGGGACTGACCGACACGCTCCACGACTTGATCAGAGTGCTGGAAGAAGAGAAGAAGCCGTACGTGCAAAGCGCCATCGACCAGCTCGAGTCCGAAATGGCGCGGCGCAACGGCGCCGAGGTGGCGTGAATCCGGTCAGGTTGTGCTATTTGCGCAGTTTGTCTTCCTGCGTGATGAATTCCACCGGGCAGCGTGCCAGATAGCCGATTTCCTCCGCCAGTTCCTGGTACTGTGGCAGGGCAAACGAGGCCGTCTCGCGCAGTGAATAGAGGCGCACGGTACCATCCGGCGGCTTCAACAGCGAATCCAGCGCACCGTTGCTGCGCTCCACCGCCAGCACCCGCCGGATGCTGCTGGTATCCAGCTTGGCCTGTACCGTATCGCCGCGCAGCACCACCAGCAGATGCGGCAGCAGGTAGAGTCCCACTTCCGCGCCCAGGGCAGTCTCGCCCTGCAAATTCTCTTCGACGACGCGTGCTGCAACGGGACCGATAGGCGTGGCACGCAGATTCCCCAGATTCAGGCGTGAGCCAGAGACGGCTTTGCGCAAGACGTTCGCCAGAAGCGCCATGTGCGCTTCGACGATTTGCAGGCGCAGCAAATGCCAACGCCCGCCGCGCTCCAGGTGCAGGGTGACGCTGGCGATGCCTTCGGGCTGTAAATCAATGTGACTGACCCACTGAATTTCTGCGAAGAGCACCAGGTGCTGCGCCAGATTGCGCGAAGACCGCAACGCGAATCCGCCGGGTACCAGGTGCATATCCTGGAAAGCTTGCAGGGTGGGCTGCTCGCCGGGCTTGCCCCAGCCATATAACCCCCCTTCGGCAATGGTCGAGACGAGTATCTGCGGGTCGTCGGTCGGCTCTGGTGAGGCGTTGCGCTGCTGGTGACGGTGCTGCCATTGCGCCAGCGCCCATAAGCTCCCGGTTGCGAGAATGATGACTAGTGCGGCTTCCAACATCTGTGCCGTTTCGTTTCCTAAAGCTGCGGTTTTTCGGGCGGATTGCTCGTCGGTCGTGGCGATTCACAACCCACCATCTTCACACTATAACGCAGTCACATCGGATTTGTGTCGGAACGGCGATCAATCGCCAGCTTGCCCTTGATGCGGTTGCACTCCGCGCAGAGCAGTTGCAAGTTCGCAAATTCGGAGAGGCCGCCCCTGGCGATGGGCAGCACATGGTCAATCACCAACCGCGCCTCGTCTGCCGCAACGCCGCAGTTCGCGCAGGTTTCGCCGTACTGCTCCACCAGCGCCGCGTACCATACCGCGTAATTGCGGCGCAGGGTTGCCCGCTCTCGTCGCTTGATCTGCGGCGGGACTCCGCGTTTGTAGGGTGCCGTGCGCCAGCGGGGATTCAGCGGACGCGGTGTGCTGCTGCGGCGCAAGAACTGCTGCAACGCGCTGTCTTCGTCATCACAGCGGCAGCGGTGGGCGCTGCGTGCACAGGCGGTGCAGTAACGTCTGGCTTGGGGCATGGCGATTTTTCCCTTCGGCGGCGGTACATCGGCTCACTTGTTTCACAGGGTGTATCATCTGGCCGATCCTGGCCTCAATACTGGTTGTTTTGTGTGAGAAGTGGAATGGTAAATCCACGCCAGTGGCTTCCCCAGTCTGCCGCAGGATCGGCACTCTGTCGCCGGGCAAAAGTACATTACGCCAGATACTCGCCAGCGCGATAGGACGCGCCACTATTGCACGCTTACTATTTCTGTGCTAGGATGCAATGCGTTGTAATGAAGAACTCTATACGTAGTGCACACAAGCACTCATCGAGAGCGAGTGAGGGAACGGCCCTGTGATCTCGCGGCAACCCCCGAAGCGTCGGGAAGGTGCCAATTCCGGCAGAGGCAACTCTGGCAGATGAGATGACCATCTACGATGTCATCACGCCTTTTGCCCGAGCGCAAAGGCGTTTTTTTATCCCGTTCAGGAAGACCGCTGCGCGACAGTGGAGAGGAGAATCAGCAATGCCTACAACTTTCATGACATCCCCGCGTTATTTCTTCACCTCGGAGTCCGTCTCCGAAGGCCATCCGGATAAGATGTGCGACCAGATCAGCGATGCGATTCTGGACGCCATCGTAGAAAAAGACCCTAACGCCCGCGTCGCCTGCGAGACGGCGACGACCACAGGCTTGATCGTCGTCATGGGGGAAATCACCACCAGCGCCTATGTCGATATTGAGAGTATCGTGCGCGACACCATCCGCAACATCGGCTATACCCGCGCCAAATATGGGTTCGATGCCGATACCTGCGGCGTGATCATCTCCATCAAGGAGCAATCGGCAGATATTGCCCAGGGCGTTGACCAGGCGCTGGAAGCACGCGAAGGCCAGATGACCGACGCGGAAATTGAAGCTATCGGCGCGGGCGACCAGGGTATGATGATCGGTTTCGCCTGCGACGAAACGCCGGAATTGATGCCGCTGACGGTCTCCCTCTCGCACAAGATCGTGCGGCGTCTGGCGCAGGCACGCAAGAGCGGCGAGATCGAATGGCTGCGCCCGGATGCGAAAACCCAGGTCACAGTGGAATATGCCTATGGCAAGCCCAAGCGCGTCGATACCATCGTGATTTCGACGCAGCACGCGCCGGATGTGACGCAGAAAGAGATCCGCACTACGCTCATCGAAGAGATCATTCACGAAGTCGTGCCGCTGGAACTGCTGGACGACGATACGCGCATCTTCATCAACCCCACCGGGCGCTTTGTAGTCGGTGGCCCGCTGGGGGATGCAGGGCTGACCGGGCGCAAGATCATCGTGGATACCTACGGCGGCGTGGCGCGTCATGGCGGCGGCGCATTCAGCGGCAAGGATGGCACCAAGGTGGATCGCAGCGCGGCCTATATGGCGCGGTACGTGGCGAAAAACATCGTCGCGGCGGGCATTGCCGAACGCTTCGAATTGCAGGTGTCCTATGCCATCGGCGTCGCACAGCCGACCTCGCTGGCCGTCGAAACGTTTGGGACGGGCAAAATCTCCGACGAAGAGATCGAGGCGCTGATTCGCAAGCACTTCGATATGCGTCCCGCAGCGATCATCCGCGATCTGGAACTGCGCCGTCCGATCTTCAGCCAGGTAGCGGCCTATGGTCACTTCGGGCGCGAAGATGTGGATGTGCCCTGGGAGCGCACCGACAAGGCCGACATCCTGCGGCAGGAAGCCGGACTCGCGGCAGAAGCATAAATGCTCTGTATATTTTTCTATCTTTGGGACGGAAACTGTTTACGGACATCGTGCCGCAAAAGAATGGGTGTAGGGGCAGGTCTGAGACCTGCCCGCGGGAGGGTCAAAGACCCTCCCCTACAAAAAACCGCAGATTCAACGGCACGATGTCTACGACACTTTTCACGGTCGATGTCACCAAAATGTACATCCTCCCCGAAATCCCCTCCACTTCGTAGAGGGGACTTGTACCGATTGGCGAGAGTGCATGCAGGGGTGTGTTCGGCAACGTTGCCGGATGCAGCAGTACGCGAGACGGAGCGGCGGGCGCACCCACGCGGCATACGCCCACGCCACCCCCGTCAGAGCAGTTGATTCAGCTTATTGCGCAGCAGAGTCGGGTTCAGGTCGGCGAAGATCGCCGTGTCTTGCTGGTGTGCGCGCAGGGCATCCAGGTCGATGTCTGCGAAGACCAGAGCTTGCTCATCGTAATCCGCCTTCACAACGGCATCCCCCTGCGGCCCGATGATCTCCGACCCACCCCAATACTGGAAGCGTTCTTCTTCGGAATAGCGCGGCCCCACCCGGTTGACGAAGATGACGTAGACGTTCAACATACCCGCATAGGTGCGATTCGCATTCTCCCAGATTTGCCGAATCGCCAGTTGATCGCCCATCGTTGAGCGAGCGCTGTTCGCCGGAACCAGCAGCAGTTCCGCACCTTCCAGCGCCGCCATATACGGCAGAATGGGATGCCAGCAGTCGTTGCAGATCAGCAGGCTGGTGCGCCCGTAGTCGCTGTCGAAGGTATCCGCCGCTTCGCCCGGAACCGCGAAGGCTTTTTCGTTGAATGTCGCGTAATTCGCCAGGAAAACTTTACGGTGGACGTGCTGCACCGCACCGTCGTGCAGATACAGCGAGGCGTTGTACTGCTGCGCCCCTGCGTCTTCCAGCATGCCGAAGACGACATCAATCTTCTGGCTCAACGTCCGCAGCGGTTCCAGCCGGGGATCATCGAGCGCGAGCTGCATTTTTCGGATGTCCGCATCAGGACCGGTGTTATCCCCAGAGAGGCTGAGTTCCGGGAAGACAATCAGATCCGCGGACTCCGCAATGGCGCGTTCGATGTAGTCAACATGGATTTGCAGGTTGGCTTCCAGGTCATGTGCAGAGCTATCGGTTTGTGCCAGAGCAATTCTCATTGCGTCCCCTTTATGATGTCGATGTTTGATAGATCATCAGCCATGCAAATGCGAAAGCCGATGAAGTAGAACCAGTCTTCAGCATCGGTCTTGTAGCGCCGTTGGGTCGTCGCCTGATCGCGCGGGCTGAACCAGGCACCGCCGCGCAGCACGCGCTGCCTGCGGGTATCCGTATCGAATTCGAACGGATCGTAGTAGGTGTTCAGGCACCATTCCCAGACGTTGCCGGACATATCGTCAATCGCGTTGGGAGAAGCCCCAGCCGGGAAGATCCCCACTGCCGAGGTCATGTTGAAGTTCAAGTCGCTGGTGTTGGCTCTGGTCTCGTCAAAGGTCGGGCCATAAGGATACAACCGATCCGCCTTCCCGGCAGTCGCAGCCAACTCCCATTCCCATTCGAAGGGCAGGCGAATCACCTTGCCTTCTGGCAACCAGCCCAGGCTGCGGTAGCGTGCCGTCAGCCAGCGTGTGAAGGCCACCGCGTGCACCCAGGTGACGCACTCGCGGGGCGTGCTGGCGTAATCATACCAGGGCGGGCGAATCTCGCGCAGGGGACTGTCTTCAGGCACCAGCCCTTCGAACCACTCTCCGCGTTTGATGCCGTCGTCTGCGTCGATGAAGGACTGGAACTGCGCGTTGGTCACGGGATAACGCGCCATCCGGAAATCGGGGACGGTCAGCGCGACGGGCTGCTGCACCTCAAGCGTGATTTGCCCACCCGGTACATCGCGCCAGGTGATGTCGGGCAGGCGGTCTCCGTTGACGCCAACGCCGGGTCGTGGATCTCCCAGATGCGAGACCCAGAGGCCGATCCAGTGGCGGCGGTAGCTGGAAATATCGTCGCGCTCCAGTTCTTGCAGGAGGGCGTCGGCATCCGGGGGCGCAATGAAATCCGGCGTGGTATGCGGGGTGAGCGCAAAGCGCAGGAAATCCTGCGTATCGGCATCCGGTTGAATATCCAGCCGCTTGATGGACTCGAGTGCCAGTTCCACGCGCTCGGACGGCCAGAGAAAGGCTTCTCGCCGCTCGTTGCGCAGCCAATTGACGACGGATTCACGAAGCTGCCGCCATTTGAAGATGTCTTCCTGGCTGTCTTCGATCCAATCGACCAGGCGCGGCCATTCCCGGAAAATCGCCTCATGCGCGACTTCAATCGTCACCTGATCCCGATCCTGGTCATAATCCGTCACCAGCAGGCGGGCATTGACGAAGGCTTCCAGCAAACGCTGATCTTCCGGCGTCAGGGTATTGGGCACGACGCGCATCCGCCGCCGGGTCGCGGTGCCGCTCTCATCGACATCCACCAACCGCCGGAAAGCACGCAACAGGGCTTCCTGGGTGGCCCCAGTGGACTTGAAGACATCTTCTGCCCGTGCGCCGATGGCTCCCTGTACACCGCCAAGCTGCTCATAGTCCGCCGTCGTCATACAACGATCCGACCGCTGCACGGCGGCCTTGTACAATTCGTCGAGCGCATAGGCCATCAACGCCAGATTCCCCGTCCCCTGCCCGGTATCATCCAGGACTCGCTCCGGGAGGCCCTCATCCCAGAGCATATTGGCGCGTTCTGCCGGGCGCTTGATCATCTCCAGCAGGGCTTCGCGGCCGGGTGCCGAAAGCGGGAATGAGCCGTGTACCAGCAGGTTCGAGAGCGATTGCACCTCCACCGCGTGATGGTAGAAATCGGCCCGCAGCGTCAATACAACGCGGATGCGCGTGTTTTCCGACACATCTCCTTGAGCAACCGCGTCGTAGAGCATCTCGGCGAAGCTCTGCACGTATTCGGAATTTGCCAGCGTGAACAGCTCTTCGAACTGGTCGATGAACAGCAGCAGCTCCGCCCATTCAGGGGCATCGCGCAGGGAATGGGCGACGATCTTGCGCAGATTCTGGGGCGCTTTCTGCAAATTGGTCGTCAGTTTGCCCAGCCGCTCCGGGTATTCGATGGGGTCTTCGCAGTGCAGGGCGGGCACCGTTTCCATCAGGGCGTCCGCCAGCGCTTCATAGGGGTTGTCATTGGCGCCGGGGGTGAAGGATGCAACGAGCCAATCCTTGCTGCCCGTTTTCCCGCTGGAGATCGCATTGGCTTCCAGCCGGGGCAGCAGCCCGGCTCCTACGAGCGAGGATTTCCCGCTGCCAGATGCCCCTGCGACGGCCACGAAACGGCTCTGGCTCAGGCGCTTCACCAGCAAGTCGGTCTCTGGCCCGCGTCCGAAGAAAATGCCAGCGTCTTCGCGGGTGAAGGCCCGCAGCCCGGGGAAGGGCGAACGGTCATCCGGCCAGGTTCTGGTCTCGATGGTCTCGACGTACTGATCGGACTGCTGCCCAAAATCCGGGCGTTCAGACGAGAGATCATCCAGGATGCGCGAGACAATCTCCTCAAACTGGAATTCGAACATGCGCTCAAATTCGCTCGGCGTGCGGAAGGATTGCACGCTGCGCTTGATCTCATCATTTTCGTAAAAGAGCGGGGATTTGAAGAACTCCTGTAAGCGCTGATATTGCTGTAAATTCGCCTCGTACTCGTCATCATGAACGCTGCCGAGAACAGGTTCATCCGTCCGGCGGTAGATGTAGGTCTGGGTTGCTGGCGAACGGATGGCGTCCATCAATTCCCAGTGCGTGCCGGATTCGTAGCGCGTGCCGTCGCTATCGGTGAAGGGCGTCCCCAGGCGCGACCAGAAGATGACCACCACGATGTCGCTCTGCGAGGGCAGCGGCAGGCCGCGATTGATCGCTTCCTGCGGCGTCAGCGAGGCTTCCATCGCCGTCGTCGAGTCGGGGTCATCCCAGGCGATGATGTTGATGGCGACACGCCCACGAAAGGTGTAGCGATTCGGGAGCCGCTTGATGATCCGGCGTGCGATGGCACGCTCTTCAGGAACGTCACCCGGCGAAGAGAGGAAGACATTCAAGTAAGGCAACTGCGTGGGCATGGCTTTTTCGCTCAATCATAATATTGGCAAAGAGTGCTACTCGTACGCGCTGCCGATCGGGTCAGGCGGAGGTGAATTGAGCGGCAGCAATTGGATCAGTACCCAGGCGCATTGAACCGATCTCACTATACAGGGACTCACTGGCCCCTCCAATTACACCAGGGCTTACGAGTCGTGCCCCGGCTCAATAAGGAAACCGGGGCGTATCTGCCCAGCGCTGGAAGCGAGTATGTCGCATTGACCCGGTTGAGAGCCAATGTGCCGGGTTGCGCAGTCGCGAACGCGCCCTGCCACGAACGAGCGCCTCATGGCAGCAGGTCGAGGCCGAAGCTGTTCTGCATGAAAATCTCCTGCGAATTGATGGGCGTTTCGTCCGGTTCCGGCTGCACCTGATGATAGGAACCATCCGGCAGCAGTTCCCACGCGCCCATGTTGTCGCGAAGCTGAGTCCCCAACAGGCGCAGCACCTTCAGCCGAATCGCCGAATCGAGCACGGGGAAGACCACTTCCACGCGATTGTAGAGGTTGCGGCGCATCAGGTCTGCACTACCCAGGAGCATCTGCTGCTCATCCGGCGCGTTGCGGAAGTAAAAGATGCGGCTGTGTTCCAGGAAGCGCCCGATGATGCTCATGACGCGGATATTCTCGCTGACACCCGGCACATTGGGGCGCAAGCAGCAGTGACCACGCACGATCAGATCAATCTTCACCCCGGCCTGCGATGCTTCGTAGAGCTTCTGAATGATGTAATCTTCTTCCAATTGGTTCATCTTGAAAATTAACCGCGCTTCACGGCCTGCGCGAGCCGCGATGATCTCATTTTCGATCAAGCCGTAAATCGTGTCGAAGAGGTATTCCGGGGCGACCAGCAGCTTCTGGTACGAGGTATGGGGCGCGTACCCGGTCAGGCGGTTGAAGAGGCGGCTGGCATCATCGGCGAGGATGGGATCGCAGGTGAATAAGCCCAGGTCGGTGTAGAGCTTGGCAGTGGACGAATTGTAATTACCCGTCCCCAGGTGCAAATAGCGGCGCACGCCATCTTCTTCGCGGCGCACGACCAGCGCCGTCTTGGCGTGGGTCTTCACCGGGAGTTCTTCCACACCGTAGAGAACGTGCACGCCCTTCTCTTCCAGCGCTCGCGCCCAGGTCAGGTTATTCTCTTCGTCAAAGCGTGCCTTCAATTCGACCAGCACCGTGACCTGCTTCTCGTTGTCGCGGGCTTCCATCAGCGCCTGCACCACCGGGGAATTCTTGCCGACGCGGTAGAGAGTCGCCTTGATTGCCAGCACGTTCGGATCGTTGGCGGCCTGGCGGAAGAATTCCTCCACCGGGGCGAAGGAGTCATAGGGGTGATGCACGATGATGTCTTGCTGGCGAATGGCATCGAAAATCGTATCGTGGGCGGCGAAGACTTCATTGGCCTTGGGCACATACGAGGGATACTTCAAATCCGGGCGATCCACCCCGGCCAACCCGAAGAGATTAGCTGTGCCCAGGGCACCCTCCATCTCGTAGAGGAAGGAACCCTGGCGCAATTCCAGCCCTTCGATCAGGCGCTGCTTCATGCGGGCGCTCATATCCTTGGGCACCGTCACGCGGACGACGAAGCCGAAGCGACGGTCTTTCACGCTCTGCTCGATGACCGTCATCACATCTTCTTCGTTCTCCTGTTCGTAGTCGATATCCGCATTGCGAATCACGCGGAAGGGATAGGCTTCTACCACATGCATACCGGGGAAGAGATTCTCCAGGTTGTTCAAGATGACATCTTCGATCCAGAGCAGTTGAATGCCCTCGCGCTGCGGAACCCCGTGCTTGCGCAGCGTCTCATTCAGATCCAGCAGGCGCGGCAGCACGTCCGGCGCGGGTATCTTGATGCGGGCAAACTCCTGCGAATGATCGTCTTCGCGTTCCAGGTAGACCCCCAGGTTCAGGCTCAGGTTGGAGATGAAGGGGAAAGGCCGGGCATGATCCGCCGCCAGCGGAGTCAGCACCGGGAAAACTGCCTGCTGGAAGTGTGCGCTGACGGCCTGTCGTTCCGCTTCGTTCAGTTCGGCGACGCGGGCGATGACGATGTTCTCCTCCGCCAGTTGTTGCAGCAGGCTGCGCATGACCCGGCGTTGATCGCGGTAGATGCCTTCCACCTCTTCGCCGATTTTGCGCAGTAAGTCAGCGGGCAGGTAGCCATCCGGACGAGGGCGGTTGATGTTCAATTCGTACTTCTGGATGTAGGACGGTACGCGCACCATGAAGAACTCGTCCAGGTTACTACCGACGATGGCCACGAATTTCACGCGCTCCAACAGCGGCACTGTGGGGTCTTTGGCCTGTGCCAGCACGCGCTTCTGAAATTCGATGGTGCTCAATTCGCGGTTGATGAATATCTCCGGGGACAATTGCGGTAGATTGGTGGTTGGGGTTGGGTCGGTCATCAGTTGCATCCTCAATCATGAGTCTGTTGCGAAACTGCCCCTGAATATAACACGCGAACTTTCGCTCTGTCAGGAATTGGTCAGTGCGTTGCGTGGCTCACTCATGCGAGGAAGTATCTCTCCTGGCCTGTACTGGCCTCAGTGCGTGGGATTCTGTGGAGGGGGAAGTGGAATGGCAAATCTACGCCAGTGGCTTCAGCAGCGCTGTTGCAAAACCGGGGGCATTCAAGCACATTTCAGACGACACAGCCGCAGACGTTGCCCCGTATTTACACGCTTTTTGCGTTCTTGCTGGCATCTCGAAAAGCACGGGAAGTCGTTGTTTGCTATACTACGAAGTGTGTTACACCAATGACCTGGTATTGGTGTGAACGCTTCCAAATCAAACTACAGAGGAGCTAAGGATCATGGCTGTTTCTTTCACCTGGCTGGCACACTCAGCATTCTTCCTCGAACTAGACGGTCATCGTGTGTTGATTGATCCCTTCTTGACGAACAATCCGCTCTCCCCCGCCAAGCCCGACGAATTTGACGTGGAGCATATCCTGTTGACTCATGCACACGGCGACCACGTGGGCTTCACGGATGAAAGTCCCGCCGGGGATACCATCAGCATTGCCCAGCGCACCGGGGCGCAGGTGGCCTGCAACTTCGAGATGGGCAACTGGTTCATGGCGAAGGGGCTGGAGAATGTCTTCCAGGGCAATCCCGGTGGCACCATGCGCGGGGAATACATGGATGTGAAGTGGACGCAGGCTTTCCACAGCTCGTCTTTCGGTGACGGCTCCTATGGGGGGCAGCCCAACGGCCTCATCATCAAGAGCGCGGGCGTAACCCTCTACCACGCCGGCGATACCAGCCTCTTCGGGGATATGGCGCTCATCGGCGAAGAGGGTATTGATGTCGCCTTCCTGCCGATTGGGGATGTCTTCACGATGGGCATTGATGACTCGATCAAGGCCATCAAGCTGCTCAAGCCCAGGTTCGTCATGCCGATCCACTACAACACCTTCCCGCCGCTGGTGCAGGATGCTGCAGCCTGGGCAGATCGCGTCAACCGCGAGACCGAAGCCCAGCCCATCGTCCTTGATCCGGGTGGTACGCACACGCTCGGCTGATTCTTGTGTGAAACGTATCGTGAACATCGTGCCGTTGCAGCAGTAGTGGCTATTCTGTAGGGGAGTGCCCGTGTGCGCTCCCGCTGCTGGCTGCCCTCAGCCTGACGTTGTGAACGTCAGGCTACACTTTGAAGCGAATGCCCCGGGCATTTCGGTTACTCCCTTGCCAGCGCAGGCAAGCCAAAACTATACTATGCGCCATGCCGACACCATTCACTCACCTCTACATCGCGAGCCGCCTCCTGCATGATGGGCACGTCTCCGCAGCGGCGCAGGCCATCCTGGCGGCGCACCAGCCCTGTTTCCTGTTGGGCGGCATTGTCGCTGATCAACGGCTGGAAGGCATGGAGCGGGCGGATACCCACTTCTACCATTACACGCGCCCGATGCCGGATAACCCCTGGCGCGAGATGTTCCGCCAGCACCCGACCCTGATGCAACCGAAATCCGAGGCGCATCACGCCTTTCTCATGGGCTATGTGGCGCACCTGGCAGCGGATGAGTACTGGTCACGGCATATGCTAGGGCCGCACTTCGCCAACGGCGAGTGGGGTGAAGACCGCTTTGATCGCTTCTTCGTGCTGCACTTGCTGTTGATCTGGATGGATGAGCGCGACGAGGATCGACTGCCACAGGAAACAGCGGATTTACTGCGCCAGTGCTTCCCGAACGACTGGCTGCCCTTCCTGCCGGACGACGGCATCTGCGATTGGCGGGATTTCCTCGCCGACCAACTGGAGGGCGAGAGCGAAACTCTGCGCATTTTCGGCGGCAGGATCCGCACTGAACCCCATGTGCTGCGTGTGATGCTGGATGACAGCGATCTGATGCAAGGTCGTCTCTGGGATCACGTCACGCCCACAGTGCTCGCGAACCTGGAAGCGCAGTTGTACGACTTCTCGCGCGATCAGATGGAAACTTACCTGCGCGAATTTCCCGGCGCACCCTGACCACTCCGCGCATCCGGGGCTGAGTCTCAGGCGAGACTCACACGCTTCATGCGCAGCTATACCCCCCTGTCTGTCACAGTACGAATGAACGCAAAAGACAGGAGGGAACCCCCATGAGCAACAAGAACTGACCTCAGCATGATCCGCGTCATCACGCGGCGAAAATTCAGGAGATGCTGCGCGACACCGCCAACCACATGCGCGAAGATGTGCACAAGGTGGATGCCCCACGCGCACAGGCGCTCTTTGAAACCTCGGCTGAGGTCATCGAAAGCTTGATGACAGCCTACGCACACTACGAAGAGCGCTCCGAAAAAGCCTGGCCGGGCTGATTCGCTCACTGTGCAATGGCCACGCTGAACGAGAATTTGCTGCCCGCGCCCACTTCGCTCTCGATGTCGATCTGGCTGCCCATCTGCTCCACCAGCCGCGCCGTGATAGTAAATCCGAGTCCGGTGCCTGGTTGGCTGCGGGTGTAATCGTCCTCCGCACGCCAGTAGCGCGTCCCCAGCTTGGCAATGCCCTCCGGCGTCAGCCCGATGCCGGTATCCTGCACCTCGAAGCGTACGCGATCCCCTTCGCGTCGTGCCCGAAAGGTGATCGTGCCGCCGTCCGGCGTGTACTTATAGGCGTTGCTCAGCAGATTGGTCAACACCTGCAACAAGCGATAGTAATCGGTGAACAGGTCGGGCAAGCCTGGCTCGATCTCTTCGTGGTAGGTGTGGTTGCGACGGCGTATCTCCGGCAGGATCGAATCGCGCAGATCATCGACGACACGCTTGACGGCAACCTGGGTCTCCGTCATCAAGAACTGCCCGCTCTCGATGCGCACAATATCGGAAAGATCGCTGACGAGCATGGTCATGCGCCCGACCGTGCGCCGGATATTATCCAGGTAGCGCTTCTGGTCATCGGTGAAGTCCTCATTCCCCAGCATCAATAGCAAATCCGCATAGCCCTTGATGCTGGTCATGGGGGCTTTCAAGTCATGGGCGACGATGCCCACAAATTCGCTCTTGGCCTGATTCGCCGCCTGCACACGGGCGTAGAGGCGTGCGTTTTCAATGGCGATAGCGGCGCGCGCCACGATGCGCTCGGCGAGGTCTTGCCCTTCCGGGGTGAAGCCCCCTTCGTTTTCTCGCAGCAGAATCACAGCGCCGATGGCGACCTGCTCCTGCCGCACCGGAATCAGCATCATCTCGCCCGACTCCGTCTTTTCCAGGCGGGTATGTTCATCTTTCAGCAGCGCCAGCACCTGGGGATAGCGCTCGTCCAGGTACTCCGGAGCCTCCTCGTGCTCTTGCGGGTAACGCTGCACCAGCGGCACGCGGCCTTCGGATTCGTCCAGGATGCCCAGGTAGCCGACGTTGGCACCCGCTGTGCGGCAAACCGCTTCCAGCGTGTAGCGGATCGCCGCATTCTCGTCCAGCTTGGCGTTCAACTGCATATCCACCCGGCGCAGCATCCGCAGTTCTTCCACGCGCCGCGCCAGCATTTCGTCCGTCTCTGCGAAGAGCATGGCGTTGTCGATGGCGAAGGCGGCTTGATTGGCGAAGGTTCCCAGCGTTTCCAGGTCTTCGTTGCGGAACAAGCCCTCTTTGATGTGGTTATCGACATAGGCCACACCCAGGATGCGCCCCCGTGCCAGCAGCGGGGCTGCCATGATGCTGCGCAGCGCCTGCCGCACGATGCTCTCATGCCCCTGGAAGCGCGGATCATCCTGCGCGTTGGTCGTCAGCACCGCTTCGCCCGTATCCATCACGTAATTGGTGATGGTACGGCTGAAGGCAAATTCTTCGCTGGTGAGCGTCTGCTGGTCGAGGTTACGCGCCACCTCCACCTTGATGCCGCCATCGTCATCGCGCAGCATCAAAAAGCCGCGTTCCGCACGGGTGAGCTGGATCACGGCGTCCATCACCTGACGCAGCACCGTATCCAGGTCGAGCGAGGTGCCCATGATGCGGCTGACGTTGTACAACGCCTCGAAGCGCTGCGCCGATTTTTGCTCGTTGCGCTGGCCGCCGAGCTGCTTCAGCAAGTCGCTGATGCGCGAAATCTGGCGCAGGGCATAATCCCGCTCGACGCGATCCGCCTGGATCTGACGTGCCAACAGATTCAGCATGGAAAGCGCGTTTTGCACCTCTTGTTCGGTCACGGCTGGTTGTTCGCTCATATCGCCTACTCTGTCTCTGTTTGTTGGGGGAGGAAGGTCTGCTCGTAGTAGTTGCAGTGGCTTCGCAGCGGGCATTCTTCGCAGCGCGGGCTGCGTGCCTTACACAGTGCCCGCCCATGATAGATCATCTGCAAGTGAAAGGCGTAGTATTCTTCCGGCGGCACGATGGCTTCCATGTGTTCGTGTGCCTTATCCGCGCTGATTTTCTGCGGAAGGAAGCCCAGGCGCTTGCCCACGCGCTGCACATGGGTATCCACCGGGAAGGCGTACATGCCGAAGCCGAAGCAGAGCACAATCGCCGCCGTCTTCGCGCCCACGCCGGGGAGCTTCGTCAGCCAGTTTTTCGCTTCTGGCACGGGCATTTCCTGCAAGAAGTCGATGTTGTATTCGCCACGCTCTTCGAAGATTGCCGCCAGCGATCCCTGGATGTAGGGGGCTTTGCTGTTGGCGAGTCCCGCCGGACGAATGGCGTCGATCACGTCCGCTTCTGGCGCGTGATGTACCGCTTCCCACGAGGAAAAGCGTTCTTTCAGGGCGGCGAATCCGCGATCTCGGTTGGCGTCCGTCGTGCTCTGGCTGAGGATACAGCTAATCAACTCGTCCATGCCGTCGTGGCGTTTCCATTCTTTGCGCCCGTATTCCGCTTCCAGCAGGGGCGCGATGGCGCGGTACTTCGCCTGTTTCTCTTCCAAATGTTCAATGCTCACGTAAAACCATCACCTCAAATCTACCAGTGAGTTACCCTTAACCACATGAGACCATTGTACAGGGCGTTAAGGAACCCTCGCAACTTCGTGTTGGTGGCAGCACCAACCATGACGCAAACGGCATCATTATACGGGCATCGCGTGATTGTGCTACAATTGTGGCACGTGCCGAGGAATAGGGATCGAGGGTTGCCATGCGGGCTGATTTTGCGCTGGATTACGATGTGCTCACCGTCGAGAGGCCGCAGCAACTCTACCTGATGGCGCGCTTCGAGGCCGGGACAGGCCCACGACAATCGGTGCGGCGTCCGCTCAACCTGAGCCTGGTGATCGACCGCAGCGGGTCCATGGCGGGCGACAAGATCGACTATACGCGGCAGGCCGCGCAATTCCTCGTGCAGCACCTCAGCCGTCGTGATCTATTTTCCATTGTGCTCTACAACGACAAAATTGAGACCTTGCTCCCCCCGGAACCCGTGCTGAACAAAGACCGCGTGCTGCACTTGCTGGATAAGATGCGCGTGCGCGGTACGACCAACCTCAGCGGTGGGTGGCTCCAGGGCTGCCAGCATGTGGCCGAAAATCTGGACAAGAGCACCCTCAACCGGGTGATCCTGATGTCTGATGGGCTGGCGAACCGGGGCGTGACTGACCCCAACCAATTGGTACATCTGGCGCGGCAGAAGCACGAAGAAGGCATCAGCACCACCACGATGGGACTGGGCACGGATTTCAACGAAGATTTGCTGATCGAGATGGCGCATGCGGGCGGCGGCGCGTTCTACTTCATCGAAAGCCCGGAAGTCGCCCCGCAGATTTTCCAGGAAGAACTCACCGATCTGTTGAATGTCGTCGGGCAAAACCTGACCATCTCCCTCATCCCGACCCCCCAGGTCAGCAGCGTGCGCCAGTTGAACGCCTACCCCAGCGTGCAGGATCAGAACAGGACGCGCTTCCGGTTGGGCGATATTTACGGCAACGAAGTCAAGACGCTGATGCTGGAATTGAATATTCCGGCGCTGCGTTCGCTGGGGGAAGCGCAGATCGCGACGTTGCGCTTTGAATACGACGATGTGGCGGGTGATTACACCGAGCATCAGGTGCGCGAGCTGCCCGTGCGCGTCAACGTACAGGACGACTCGCAGATGCGCCCCCTGCCCAACCCCGATGTGGCGCAATCGGTGCTGCTGCTGAAGGCGGCCAATGCGCGGCGGAGTGCGGTCAAGGCGGCGGATAAGGGCGAGTTCCAGGCGGCGTCGCAGATTTTGCAGGCCGCTGCGGACGCCATCGCCGAAGCGGGCTTGGAGAGCGACCAGCTTGCGGAAGAACGCGCTGCCCTGCTGAAACAGGCCGAACAGGTCGAGCGCGGGCAGAGTGGCTACAATGCCTACGACCGCAAAACCATGTCCACCCAGGCAATTTACACCATGTCCAGCCGCCACCATGAGACGATGAGCCTGCGCGTGCGCGAACGTGAGCGCACCGAAGCCCAGGGCAAGGGGGGCGAGACCGGGGAATTCGCTTTCACCAGCGCCCCTACCCACAAAGAAGAAGCTTCGCCAGAGGTCGTCCCCGAGCCGGGAGTCACCCCCACGCATATGCGCTGGAACGACGAAGTCTACGCGCTGGATGGGGATCTGTTCCGCCTGGGGCGCGCCTCGCACAATGAGATCAAGATCGTGGCGCGGGGTGTCTCGCGCTTCCACGCGCAAATTCGCCGCGAAGGGCATCAGTTGATCCTGGAAGACCTGGACAGCACCAACGGCACAACCATCGGCGGCAAGTTGCTGACGACTCCGCACACCCTCAGCGTCGGCGATGTCGTCTACCTCTGCGATGAGAAACTGGTCTTCTACCGTGATTCGCGAGCGTGATTCGTGAGCGGTTTGAGTTGTACGCAGCGCAGCAACAAAGTGTGGGCTGTCCCCGCCCCTCCCGATACCCGCCCATCACCATGAAAGCGCTGGCATGTCGCCCATTCAAATCGCCGTCATCATCGCTGCCGTACTCACCATCGGCCTTTCCAAAGGGGGCGTGGGCGCTGCGCTGCCGATTTCGCTGGTGCTGCCGATGCTTTCCCTGGTCTTTGACCCCAAAGACGCCGTGCCGCTGATGGTGCCCTTTTTGATCATCGCGGACTTGTTCGCCCTGCGCATCTACTGGGGCAAATGGAACCTGCGCGTGATCCGTCAGACGCTGCCGCTGGCGGTGGTCTCGGTGGTGGTCGGCGGTGTTTTGCTCTCCGCCATTGATGCGACGGCGCTCAAAGTCGTCATCGCCATCTTCACGCTGAGCATCGTCGGCTACCGTCTGCTCTCCGACAGGCTGACGAATGTGACCTACGGGCCGCGTGCATGGCATGGCTACCTCAGCGGGGCAGCAGGTGGGCTGGCATCCACCCTGGCGAATGCGGGCGGGCCGATTTACGTGACCTACCTGCTGCTACAATCGCTGGAACCGATCCCCTTCATTGGTACGGCGACGCTCTTCTTCGCGGTGCTCAACTGGCTCAAGCTCCCGGTCTTCTGGCAGCAGGGGCTGCTGGATGCGCAGACGATCCTGCAATATGCCTGGGCGATCCCGCTGCTGCCCTTCGGCGTCTGGCTGGGGCGGCGCATCGTGGATCGCTTCGACCAGAAGACGTTCGAGCGGCTGATTCTCGTCCTGCTGGTCATCAGCGCCCTGCTGCTGCTGAGCACGCTCTGAGCGCCCGCCGCCGAAGTCCCATTGACGCTCCCGCTTCCATCCGCATAATGAAGTCATTGGCATGGATCTGCCATTCCACTGCTCACGCATCGCAACCCATGCCCAGGCCGGTACAAGAGATAGCTTGTTCAAGCAGGCGTATAACCCAACCAGGAACGAAGACCCATGAGCGAAACATACGAAAAAGCGAAAGCGCTGTACGACGAAGGCGAATATGAACAGGTGATTGCTTTCGTCAACGAGGCGATTGAAGAGGAGCGCACCAACGCCGACCTGTGGTACGTGCGCGGGCTGGCGCTGATCGAACTGGACGAGATGACGCAGGCCTTCAGCGACCTGAATAAGGCGGTGCAGTTGGGCAAGCGCGTCTCGCGCTATTACGTCGGGCGCGGACGTGCATTCGGCATCAAGGGGGACGACAAGAACGCGCTCAGCGACTTCAAGCGTGCCATCAAGCTCGACCCTGAAAACGCCGAAGCCTACAGCGAACGCGGCGAATACTTCTCCAGCCGCAACAATACCGAGAAGGCGCTGGATGACTTCAACCGTGCGATTGAACTGGACGAAGGCATCGGCGAAGCCTACTACGGACGCGGCATCATCTATTCCGACAAAGACCAGTACGAGGAAGCCCTCGCCGACTACGATCAGGCGCTGGAACTGCTGGGGGATGATGACGATGTGCTCACCAGCCGGGGCGCAGCGCGCTTCTTCCTGGATGATTGGCAGGGAGCCAAGGAAGACTTCACGGCGGCGCTGGAGATCAACGAGGAGAACGTGCGGGCGCTGAACAATCGCGGCGTCGTCGAGTTCTGCCTGGAAGAATACGAACAAGCCAGGGCGGATTACGAAAAAGCGCTGACCTTCATCCCCAGCGAGCGCCTGCTGGTGGGCGGGATGGCGCTGACGCTGCACAAGCTGGGAGACGAAGACGAAGCCCTGAAGCTGTGGCGTGGGCTGGTGGCGCTGGATCGCAACTTCCGTGATCCGGAGTGGGTGGGCAAGACAATGCTCTGGCCAGAACCGCTGGTCAAAGAAGTGGAAGCCGTCGTCGCCAAATTGTGAGGTGAATTTCGTCCAGCCCCCACCCCGAATCCAAACTCCCCTGGCTTCGGGGCGGTGGCCCGGGGCAGCGCAGGGCGGCGCGAGAGCATCCGCAATTCCAGGCTCCACTGCTGAAGCCACTGGCGTGGATTTGCCATTCCACTTCTCACACAAAACAACCAGTATTGAGGCCAGGATAGGCTAGAAGGGACACCTTGTTACATAAGAAGACAATCAAAGGAAAACTCCCCATGCCCGATGTCGAACGGCAAAAAACCCAGGCGAAAGAAGCGATGGAACGCGCCGACTACGAGGCCGCCATCCACCACGCAAGCGAAGCGCTGGAATCCGAGCGCGACAACCTGACCCTCTACCTGACGCGCGGCATGGCCCATTACCTGCGCAAAGCCTTCGCCCACGCCAGGGATGACTTCACGGCGGTGCTGGCGCTGGACGGGCAGAATCTGGATGCGCTGCTGATGCGCGGCAATGCTCAGCTTCAGCTTGGGGATGCGCAGGCGGCCATCGCGGATTACGACGAATTCCTGGCAATTTCGCCGACGCACCCGGAAGCCCCCTATGCGCGGCGGGCGGCAGCTTACGCCAGCCTGGGACGCATGGACGAGGCGCTGGAAGATTACGGTGCTGCCATCGCCAACACGGATGACCCCGCCCGGTTGCACTTCAGCCGCGCCACGCTGCGTTATCATGTCGGTGATTTCGCCGGGGTGGTGGAAGACTGTGGCGCTGCCATCGAGAACGGCTACGAAGCGCCGGAAGTTTATTCAGCGCGGGGCAGCGCCTATGTGCAGTTGGGGCTGCTGCCGGAAGCCATCGCCGATTACAGCGAAGCCATTGACCTGGACAAGCGCGACGCGGGCGCGTACTACAATCGCGGCGCGGTCTACCTGCAAAGCCGCAAATTCGAGCAAGCCATCGCGGATTTCAGCCACGTTCTGAAGATCGACCCGACGCATACCGATGCCTATTACGCGCGGGCGATGGCCTATTTTGAGGTCGAAGATTATCGCAGTGTCCGCCGTGACCTGAGCGATGTGCTCAAGCGCGAGCCGGATCGCGTCTCGGCGCTGCACAAGCGCGGGCAGGCCTACCGTATGCGCGGCAAGTACGAGCAAGCACAGGCCGACCTGCTGCGGACGACGGAATTGATGCCCAATCAGCCCGCCACGCTCGCCGACCTGGGGGAAGTGCGGTTGTTGCTGGACGATGCACCCGCCGCCATCGCCAACTTGAAACACGCCCTTTTGCTGCACCGCCAGCGAGATGCCCTCTACGAACGCTTGTTGGCCCTGCTGATGCTGGCCTTCTACCGCGCGGATGATCTGGTGCAGGCGCAGCGCTACCGCGAGATGCTGGCGGAAACCGGGATCACGCCGCAGAACGGGCAGCGCCTCGCCCTGCGGTTGGGCTGGGATGATACCCTGGCACAGATTGCCGGGGACGCCCTGGACGCCCTGGGCGGCTAGTCCGCCACACGAGAGGGTGCCAGGGGCGATTGTGCGCGTTTTTCTGTCTTTGGGACGGAACCTATTTATGGACAAAAGCGGGTATTGGGCTGCCCGCTGCGCAAGCTCCACCCGCTTTGCAAGGGGAAAATGAGTTTCCCCCTGTGCAGTGGTGGGACGCAAGGGGGCTACAGACGAAAACACGGCTCGTCAGGTCATTCGATGATCAAACGTCAACAGCCCTTCGCCTACACCTGTTCTTTGCGGCACGACCGATGAGAAGCGCGCGTTCCATTACAATCTATTACACAAAGAACGTGCAATTACATGTACAATACCATGTGGGAGAAACGTTCACATAAGGATGCGACAACCATGACCGAAACGACCATCCGCGTGCTCGTCGCTGACGATCATTTGCTGGTGCGCAAGGGATTCGCCATGCTGCTGCACGCCTTGCCCGACCTGGAATTCGTCGGCGAAGCGGCCAACGGGCGCGAGGCGGTGGAGCAGTGCGCCCAACTGCACCCGGATGTGATTCTGATGGATATGAAGATGCCGGAAATGGACGGCGTGGAAGCCACACGCCAGATTCGCCAGGCCTGGCCGCAGACCCAGGTAGTGGCGCTGACGAGCTTCAGCGAAGATGCGCATCTCTTGCAGCAAGCGCTGGAAGCAGGGGTGATTGGTTATCTCTTCAAGACAGTGTCAGTCAACGAGCTGGCGGATGCCATCCGCGCGGCGCATGAATCCAGGCCGACGCTGGCACCCGAAGCGACCCTGATGCTGATCCAGAACAGGACGCAGCCCGCCCCGCCAGAAATCCACCTGAGCGACCGTGAGCACGAGGTGCTGGCGCTGATCTGCCAGGGGCTGAGCAACCGCGAAATCGCCCAACATCTCTACGTCAGCCCGTCAACGATCAAATTTCACGTCAGCAGCATCCTGGGAAAACTGGGGGCCAGCAGCCGCACCGAGGCCGTCTCGTTGGCGCATCAGCACGGGTTGGTCAAATGACCCAATCGTGCGCCAATTGTTTGTCTGCCGTTACAGTTCCGTTTGTGATCGCGCTCGAATCGTGTGAAACACTTACAAATTCGCCTGAACAGCGAAATATCGAGTACGCTAGGAAGAGGAGCCGCGCAGATAACCACAACCCAACGTTGGAAACCGGGGAGCGCCCGCTCGCCCTGGCTTCCTGGAAAGGTACTACCTATGCCAGCCATTTTGCTCGTCGAAGATGATGACTTGCTGCGTCGGTTGGTTTCCCGCTCTCTATCCAGGGATTACGATGTGATCGTCGCAGAGAACGGCACCGACGCCCTGCGATTCGCGGAGGAGATTCTGCCGGATTTGATTCTCTGCGATGTGAATTTGCCGGATATGGATGGCTTGCACATCTTGCGCCAACTGCGCAATCAGGAGGCGACGCGCACCCTGCCGCTGATCTTCATCACGGCCCTCAATGACCGCGCCGAGATCCGGCGGGGGATGACCCTGGGCGCAGACGATTACCTGGTGAAGCCCTTCAGCGTCCACGAATTGCAGCAGTCGATCCGCGCTGCGTTGCGCAAAAATGCGGAGCGCCGCGCCGAAGTCGAAGAGATGATGAACGCGCTGCGCAAGAACATCGCCATCTCGCTCCCGCACGAACTGCGCACAGCCATCAATGTCATTCGCGGCTATGTGGATTTGATGTCGGACAGCCTGGATGAACAATCCGCTTCCGTCGCGCCCATGCTGGAATACATCCGCAGCTATTCGGAGCGCATTCACAATCTATCCGAACGCTACCTGTGGTATATCAACGCCGAAGTCTTGACTGCCGCCGAAGTACAGGCTACCCCCACCAGACAACCCGACTCGATTGCCGGAGAGATTGCGCAGCGGCTCGCCCAGCGCTACGAACGCGAGGCCGATTTGCAGATGCAACTGCAACGCGCCGCGATTCCGCTGGACGCCCAATACTGGGGGCGGATGGTCGAGGAATTGGTGGACAACGCCTTCAAATTCTCGGAAGCGGGCAGCCTCGTCACGGTCGAATCCGTCGTTGAGGCGGATCGCTATCGCCTGACCATCAGCAGCCGGGGACGCAGCATGTCCGGGCGGCAGGTGGGGCAAATCGGCGCGATGATGCAGTTCGAACGCGAAGAATACGAGCAGCAGGGCACCGGTATGGGGTTGGCCATCGTCAACCGCCTGGTGGTATTGGTGCACGGGACCCTGCAAATCGAAGGCTTCCCCGACCGCACACCCGGCACCATCGTTCACCTGCAACTGCCCATCAAGCAAACTCCCGACCCGCTATCCTCGCACAACGGGGAAGCGAGTGAAGTCGCTCACGCCTGAGGCACGAATTGCGCCTGTAACTGCTGGATCAATTCCGGTAGTTGCAGGTACTTGCTGCGAAGCTGCGCCGCACGATAGGCCTCTTCCCCAATTATCGCTTGAATCTGCGGCTGAACGTGGAGCGCAAGATGCCGCTGACGCAGTTCGCTGGACGGCATTTGCGCCAGGCAGTAAGCCGTCCACTCCGCTGCGAGTTCGTATGCTTCACAGTACATGGCGTAGGCGATGGCACCATAGAGCGCTGGCGGGTACATGGGCGGCTGCCCCATCTCCAGCGCCAGCTGCAGCGCATCCTCCAGGTAGCGCCGCGCTTCGTCTGGCAGCCCCAGGGCGAGGGATGAATGGACGGCAACCCCGGCGATTTGCAGCATCTGGTACTTCATGCCCGCCTCTGTCGCCATTGCGTAGTCCGTCTGGAAGTACGCCCGCGCCTCGTCATGCCGCTGCTGCAGCAGGCTGATCACACCCAGGAAGTAGCTTGCAGCCACCTGCCGATTCAGGTCGCCGATCTTCTGCCCGATTTCGTATCCCCGGCGCAGTCGCTTTTCCGCTTCTACGTACTGCCCCAACACCCCCGCGATCGTTCCCAGGTTGATCTGCGTGATGGAAATGACATTCTGGAAGCCATGTTCTTCCGCGATGCGCAGGGCACGTAGATAGTATTTCTGCCCTGTGCGGATATCGTTGCGCATCGTGGGGATGTTGCCCAGATTGGTCAACCCCGTGGCCTGACCAAACCAATCGTGCAGTTCCTCACAAATTGCCAACCGCTCTTCCAGCAGCCGCTGCGCGGTATCCAGATCGCCTGTTTTCCCGGCAATGATGGCGCGGTTGTTCAGAAGATAGGCGTACTGGCTGGAATTGCCAACTTCTCGCAGGATGGCCAGTGCCTGATCCATGTAAGCGGCGGCTGCATCGAAATCGCCCTGCGACGAGCGCACTACTCCCAGCCCACCCAGTGCAAAAGCACGCATCTCCGGTTCCAGTGCTGCAGTCTCGGCCAGTTGCAGGGTCTGCTCGTAGTCGTGTTGCGCTTCTTCATAACGCCCCTGGGCAGAACGCGCATCTCCCAGGAGAACGTACAAACGCGCTGCCTGGATCGATTTCACGTGGGAACTGCCTCTGGTATATTCGAGCGCTGGGCGCGTACGTTGTTCGACTTCGTCAAATGCCCCGCGAGCGTACAATACTTTCAAGACTTCCGGCAGATACTGAATCTCGCGATCCATGCGCCCCGCCTGGTGCCAGTGTGCGGCGATGGTCTCCGCATAGGCCGGATTGTCGCCGTGCAATGCTTCCAGCGCCTCAGCGGCTCTTTCGTGCAGCTTGCGCAGGTAATCGTCATCCAGCCCATAGAGCAGGGCCTCGCGCACCTTGTCGTGGCTGAAGCGCCAGACCCCATCCTGCACGGTCAGAATCACCGCATCCGCTGCGCGTAACAGCCAGTCCTCGGTGTCCATTTCGTCGTCAACGACCCCCAACAGGTCGAAGTCGATCTCTTGCCCCAGCAAGGCCGCCAGCCGCAGCATAGGCTGGTCATCCAGCCGTACATGCCGCAGCCGCTGCTTGAGCACGCGCACCACCCCCATTGAAGCCAGCTCGACGGGCATCTGCGCCGTCTGAATGCGTTCGATGCCGCCTGCATCCTCCGCCATGATGCGCAGCACCTCTACCAGGAAGAGCGCGTTGCCCCCGGTATGGGTCGCCAGGAACTCCGCGATGGTGGCTATATCCCGACGCTTGCCCAGCATGGCACGCACCACCTGTTCGATTTCCCCCTGTTCCAGCGGCTGTAGTTCGATCTGCTCCGCCTGCGGGAATTTGCCGTAGAGGTAGGGGGATTCGTCACTGCGGTAGGCTCCGACGATCAGCAGCGGCAGGTCGGGCGCGGCTTTGTGCAGTTGTTGCAACGGCAGCAGCACTTCGGATTGCACCCATTGCAAATCATCCATGAAGAGCAGCAGCGGGTGCGTCAAGCGCTGGAAGAGCGCTAGAATCGTCCGACTCAGTCGTTCACGCTCAGAGCGGAAATCCAGTGCGGGCAGATCCGGGATGGGGCGCTCCAGGAGCAGCTCCAGGTTGGGGATCAACGGTTTGAGGACGCCCGCTTCGGCATCCTTTAGTGGAACTTCCAGCACCAGGGAGGGCAGCACATCGCGCCAGATGGCATTGCTGACCGCTCTGGCTTCGTCGCCCCGTCCGTAGAGCACGGGAATACCCCGCGCGGCTGCGTAGATGCGCAGTTCGTTCAAGAGGCGCGATTTCCCCGCCCCACTGACGCCACTGACGAGGTAGGTGCCGCCGCCGCGTTCCAGATTTTGCACCGATTGTTGGAAGCGGCGCAACACATCTCCTCGTCCGGCGAAGGCTGGCGTATCGAGAATCTCTTCGCGATAGGGCGTTGGCTCTGGCGGCAGCGGTCGATCCAGCGCGGCGTAGAAAGCCCGTAGGGACTGCATCGCCGATGAGTAGCGCTCTTGTGGTTGCTTTGCCAGCAGCCGTTGAATGACCTGCCGCAAACCTTCCGGCAGATGCGCCAGCGGTGCCGTGTTGAGCGGTTCGTGCACGATTTGCTGTATGAGCAGGGAAGGCGACTGTGCCGGGAAGGGATGTTCCCCGGCGAACACTTCGTAGGCGATCACACCGACGCTGAACAAATCCGACGCGCTGCTGCCCCTGGCTCCTTGCAGCACTTCCGGTGCCATGTAAGCCAGCGTCCCCGTCAGACTGTCGCGCTCCTGGCCACGCTGCGCCAGCCCAAAATCCAGCAGCTTGACGGTCTGATCCTGGGCAACCAGCACATTGCTCGGCTTCAGGTCACGGTGCAGGATGCCCCGGCGGTGCAGGTAGGTCAGCGCCAGCAGCATTTGCGTCAGCAGGCGAACCTGCCTCTCACGATCCTGCTCCCTCCCCGCTTGCACGATGTCAATGGCTTCTGGCAGCAAGTCCATCGTCAGGTAGGGCATACCTTCCGGGTCGAAGCCGTAATCCAGCACGCTGATGATGTGCGGGTGCCGCAGCGATGCCAGAATCTGAAATTCGCGGGCGAGGCTCCCCGCCGGATCGCTGCCTATTTTCGGGGTGAGGTCGAGCTGTGGCGCTGCGAAGAAGACTCGCTTCAGCGCCACCTCTTCCTGGCGCAGACGATCCAACGCGCGGTAGACAATCCCCATACCGCCGCTGCCGATGCGTTCCAGAATACGGTAGCGGCGTACGAGCGTGGTATTCACAAGTGGATCTGCGTTCATTGCAGTTCTCCTTATCATGGGTTCCCGAGCCGATGATAACGAAACCAGAACACCCGACAGATGCAATACTAACCCAGGTTCAGGCACCTGGCCTATAGGCAGTTGCGGCCATTGTTAGGAAGCCAACCCGATGCCAGCACGTCGGAATGGTCTGTTCATTTTCCCCCGGCGCTCATACAACTTTGCTACCCTGCACGGCATGAATATTCCGACCAGGATTGAGGAAAGACAAACGAGCATGACGCAGCAAGACGAACAACCGCGTAAGGGCTTCATCGGCTGGGCACAGCGCCAATCCGGCCCGGTGCGCTTCGGCATCTTCTTCGGTGGCATCATCGGCGTGATTGTCCTGATTTTCGCCGTGTCAGCGGTGCTGTACTACCTGAACGTGCGCGGATTCCCGCGCAGCGTGCCAGTCGCCCTGGAAGAATCCGTGACTACCGAGGAATTCGTGGTCTTCGACGATGAGGACGCCTATCCTGCTGCACTCGCCACGACGGACAACGGCAGACTCTACATCGGCAGCTACATCAGCGGCACCATCTGGTTCGCCGACAGCGCCGGGGAGCGCAGCGAAATCCCCGGCACGCGCGAGGCCATCGGTTCCGTCGTGGGGCTGGATGTGGGGGCGGACGGAGCGCTCTATGTGCTGGATCGCGTGGAGCCGTTGATGGTGGCGGGTGCGGTGGTCTGGCGTATTGCCGAGGGCGAAATCGAGCAGGTGGCCTCCCTCCCGGCAGATGGGTTGCAGCGCGTCAGCTTGCCGAACGACATCGCCGTTGATGATGCGGGCAATCTCTATGTCGTCGATACGGACAGTTCCCTGCGGCGAATCTGGCGTTTTGCTCCGGGCGCGGATTCGGGCGAAAACTGGTGGATCGCCCCGCAAGACCCGGCGAATCCGGCGGGTTTGGCGTATGATAGCGCCAACGAACGCCTGCTGGTGACCGATGTCGCCCGCGACGCGATCTACGCGATTCCGCTGGATGCCGACAACCCGGCTTCCGCCACCGAGACGCTCTACCTCTACGATGGCGTGGGCACCGAACCACCCGGCTTCAACGGCCTGACGGTCACCCCTGATGGTACGATTTATGTCGCGGCGCTGGCACAAAACGAGGTCATGCGCCTGCGAGATGGCACCTTGCTGCCGCTGGCGGGTGGCTATCGTGGCAGCAGCGATGTGGCCTATGATCCCACAACCGGACGCCTGTTCGTCAACAACTGGGATCAAAGCTGGCTGACTCCGGTGCAGTTCTTCGTCGTGCGCTTCTTCGTCGAGCCGCGCCTGCCCTTCAGCGTGGATATGGTGCAAGTAAACTGAAAGCTTAACCCGTTACCTTCTGATTCAATGTATATTGGAATGAAGCACGGTAACTTCTAGAACAACAAAGGTAACGCGCTATGGTTGTCCCGATTCGCATTTTCATCTCTTCACCCGGAGATGTCGCCGATGAGCGCACGATTGCCTCTGAAGTGATTGAGAATCTGCAATACCATGAGGATTTTCGTGGGAAGGTGAAGCTAGAGCGCGTTGCCTGGGACATCCCCGGCGCGCCGCCACTGGAGGCCAATATCCCACCGCAGGAAGCCATCAATCGCGGTCTGCCGCTGCCTTCGATGTGTGATATCGTGGTGATCGTCTTCTGGGCGCGGATGGGCACTCCCGTCGAAATCGGCGGCGTTCGCTACCAGTCCGGCACCGAGTTCGAGTATCGCGAAGCGCTGGATGGCAAGCACGGCAAGCCCAGAGTGCTGGTCTACCGTCGTGAAGGGACGCCCCCCGCGGATTTCGATGACCCGGATCACATGGAGAAGTATCGCCAGTACCAACGGGTCAAAGAGTTCTTTGAGCATGAGTTTTCCGGCGCGGAACGTGGGTACAACCGCTACAAAGAGCCGGAAGAATTTCGCACCCGCCTGGAAGGCAATCTGCGCTTCAAAATCGGCGAATTGCTGAAGACGAAAGAGGCAACGCCGGAACCTGTCGAAGCGCCGAAGCTGTGGGAGGTGCCGCCTTTCCCGGGGCTGCGCTCCTTCAAGCCGGAAGATGCGCCGATTTTTTTCGGGCGTGGCCTGGAAACAGACAAGCTCACGGCACGAGTCCGCAGCAGTCAATTTGTGGCGGTGGTCGGCGCCAGCGGCAGCGGTAAATCCTCACTGGTTGGCGCTGGCCTCATTCCGCGCCTGCTGAAGACTTCCGGGGACAACCGCTGGATGCAGCGCACCTTCACACCCGGGGACAAAGAAGGCTCTGGCAACCCCTTCGTGCCGATCGCGCTGGCCTTCGACCTGGGCGAAGAGACCACCACCGCCCTGGAAACCAACGCGAACGCCTTGCATGATCTCTGCGCCAATCTCCTGGCGGATCAACCGGAGACGATGCGACTGCTGCTCTTCATCGACCAGTTCGAAGAATTGTTCACCACCGTCACCGATCATTACCGCCCCATCTTCGTCCAGCGCATGATCGAGACGCTGCAAAATGAGCGCGTGCATATCATCATCACTGTGCGCGGCGATTTCTACGGCGAATGCGTGGCTATTCCGGAATTGGCGGATTTGCTGGACGACAATACCTTCCCGCTCTCTGTACCGCGTTCTGGTTCGCTCTACGAGATGATCGTGCGCCCGGCAGAACGCGCTGGCCTGGAATTCGAAGAAGGGCTGGCGTCATACATGCTGGATGAAATGGGCGATGATCCCGGTGCGCTGGCGCTGCTGGCCTACACGCTGGATGAACTTTACCGCCGCAAGACCGAAGAAGGCCTGCTGACGCGCCAATCCTATGACCAGTTGGGGGGCGTACAGGGGGCTATCGGCAGCCGCTCGGAAGACGCCTTCGCCAGAATGTCTGCGGAGCAGCAGGCCGCGCTGCCCAACGTCTTCCGTGAGCTGGTCAACGTCCGCGATGATGGCACGGTCACGCGCCGCCGCGCCGCAACCAGTCAGTTCCAGGGCAAGGAGCACGAAGTCGCCTTCATCAAAGCGCTGGTGGATGCCCGTTTGCTGGTCGTCAGCCGGGGCGAGAACAATCAGCCCTATGTCGAAGTCGCACATGAAGCCCTCCTGCGCAGTTGGGATCGACTGGCGGAGTGGATCAGCACCACTCAGGAAGATTTGCGGCTGCTGCGCCGTGTGCGACAGGCGGCATACGACTGGGATCATCAGGGACGACCCGATTATTTGCTCTGGCGGCATCAGCAGTTGAAGCCCGTCTACGAAATGCAGCAGAACCTGGGCGTTGAATTTGACGAGGTGTTGCAAGAATTCACCATTCCGGAGGCCGAACGCCTCTTCGAGCAATTCAGACGCGCCAACGAAGAAGAGACGAGTCGTTGGGCGGCTGTCGTGCAGGTCAATATCGTGCGGCAACTCACGCAAATTGGCGCGGATGCGATTCCGGTGATGATTCGCGCGCGTGGAAGACAGTTCACAGCAGGAAATCAAGTGTTCAAGGATCTGGAAGCAGCACTCGTCAGTTTTGACAAAGAAGCTATGTTGAAGGGCTTGACAATAGGTTTGATCCATAACAATCGGATATTTAGGGACAGCACTCTCGAATATATGCTTGAAAACCGACTGATTAACGATCAGCAACATCAGCTTAACAGAATTGCCGTTGGGACAGGTGGACGACATGATGCAGCAATGGAACTCGTTGAAGAGGTTAGAAAAAGGTTAAAAGCGAAAGAAGTTCGACAAAACGCAGCACAGAAAGCGCACGAGAGACATCGGAAAGCATGGTGGGAAGCATCAAGTGGGGACAAACGCGAACATTCAATGTACCAAATGCGAAACAAAGTCGAGCGTGAAGAGCTTGATAGCTGGGAATTATCTCAACGCTTGCATGTGTATAGAGACACACTTAAGTTAAATATCAGCGTAGACCAAAAATTGAAAATTATCTCCGATTTAAAACACAATCTTATATCTAAGAATACACAAGGAACGCTTATTGTATTACTCGTTGCAGCTCAGCAGCCGGAAGTAGCCGTACGTGTTGCGGCAATCTCAGCGATTGGAGATATGACTGACAGTCCAGAAGCGATTACTGTCTTGCAACATGCACGCTTCGATGCGGCAGAAGAAGTTCAAACAGTGGCATCTGAAATCCTTGAGAAACTAGGGCTTCTGTAAATCATCCCCCACCATCACCGCCAGCACGCCCGGCACCTGGGCGGCGGCGCGGCCCCGGTGGCTGATGCGGTTCTTCTCGTCGTCGTCCAGTTCGCCGAACGAGAGGGCGTAGCCATCCGGCTGGAAGATGGGGTCGTAACCGAAGCCCTTGCCCGCGTCACGCTCTTCGCGCAGGATGCGACCCTCGACCGTGCCTTCGGTGGTTCTCGTCGCGCCCGATTCGGGATTGTGCAGCGCAATCACGCAGACGAAGCGAGCGCTGCGTTCGCCATCCGGGACGTTGTTCATTTCGCGCAACAGGTGTGCGCGGCGTCCGGCATTGTCCAACCCTTCGCCCCCATAGCGGGCGCTGTAGACCCCCGGACGACCATCCAGGGCATCGACGACCAGACCGCTGTCATCGGCGAGAGTCAGCAGGCGGCTGGCGGCGGCGTAGGCTTGCGCTTTGAGGATGGCGTTTTCGGCGAAGGTCGTCCCCGTCTCTTCGACTTCCATGCCTTGCAGGCCGACCTCCTCCAGGCCGACGATTTCGTAATCCGTTTCGCCCAGCAAACGGCGATATTCGCGCAGCTTGCCGGGGTTGCCGGTGGCGATCAGTAATTTCATCGTCTTCATCCCTTGCGTACCATGCGGAACCAGCCGGATTGCATGCCGTTGGTGGTATCCGTGCTAAGCACCTGCGAAACAATCGCGAAATGGGGCGAGAAGAGCCGCTGCACGTCGGAATCCGTCCAGCCGAATTGGCGCTCCTCAGTGGGGAAATGCGCGTAGAGCATGAAGATGCCGCCGGGTTTCAGCAGGGTCGCCACATCTTGCGCGTATTTCTCCTGGCGATCGCGCGGCGTACCGTGTCCGCAGCCGATGTCCACCGCCAGATTGTAGGGTGGGCGCAGCGCAGCGGCCTCTTCCAGACGGGTGACATCCTGCACCAGCACGCGATAGCGCTCGGCGGGGAAATCCGCCAGCTTGGCTTGCGCAAGCTCAATGGCCTGGGGCACGAAGTCCACCCCATCCGCCGTCCAGCCCTGTTCCAGCAAATAGCGCACATTGGTGCCCGTCCCACAACCCAGATCAATCGCTTTGCCCGGGGGTAGTTCGCCGGCGATGGCGACGATCTCCGGCGGCGTGATGCCTGTATCCCAGGGGGCATCCTGGTTCTTGTAGCGCTCAATGAAATTTTGCAGCGGGTCGTTCATCAGCCTTTTCCCTCATTTTCAGCCAGCGCATCAGCCCTGGTCACCCGATGAAGCCATGCTTGCGCAGCCAGTTTTCGACATCCTCACGGCTGCCTTCGGTGAGCATTGGGCCGCGGTCAATCCCACGCGGCGACTCCCCACGTGGCAGCGGCGCAAAATCGGTATAGGGCAGGTTGCTCCCGGCGTCTGCGACAATCAGCGTGGGCACGCTGAGGAAGCCCGTCCATTCCAGGACCCGGGCTTTTGCCTGCTCGTCCCGGTCGATGAAAATTTCGCGGTAGGGAATCTCGTGCGCGGTGAGGACGCGCTTGGCGGTGGTGATATATGGGCAGCCAGTGGTACGGGAGTACATGACCAGTTCTTTGTTCGGCATGGTGGCGTCTTTTCCCTTGTCGTGTCGTGCGGACGAGGCAAGCTCGTTTCTCTGCCTTGAGCGCCTCAAGCGCCCCTGATCTTACTTCAGACGGCGCACATTCTGAAGCACGATCCACAAACGCCGCAAAAACGGCATGAAACCACTGGCGTGGATTTGCCATTCCACTTCTCACACAAAACAACCCGTGTTGCGGCCATTACAGGGCTAGAAGGGATATCTTGTGAACTAAGAGACACTTCACGAAGTGAGGGAGGGGTGGTCGGGGTGTGACGAGGCATGCAGGATATTTGTACCCCCGATAGGAATCGAACCTATGCACATGGTTTAGGAAACCACTGCTCTATCCACTGAGCTACGGGGGCATCCGGTTCAGTTATAGCACAGGCCGGGTGAGACTGTCCATAGCGTCGGCGGGTTGGTGCAGCACATGAGAAAGGGCGAGAAACTCTGTCGTGTTTCGTATGGCCTTCTGAGGTTGCGCAAAAGGCGGCGCACTACCCTGTTCGCAGAAAAAATCGGGATCATCCTCGAAGTAGAAAGAGCATAGCGTGCCTGCCTCCGATCAACGAACTCCGCGAGAAGTCTTCGAAAGTCACCTGGAAAATCGCATGCAAGGCCGGGTTGAAGAAGACATCCAGCAGAATTATGCAGAAGAGGTCATCATCCTCACTGGCGTCGGCACGTTCCGAGGCCACGACGGAATCCGGCAAACCGCTGCAAACCTGCATCATTACCAACCGAACGCAACATACTGCTACCGAACCAAACGAGTGGAAGACGACATCGCCTTCCTGGAATGGACGAGCGAGTCGACGGTGGGCAATGTGCGCGACGGAGCCGATTCGTTCGTGATCCGCGATGGCAAAATCGTCGCACAGACCATTCACTACACCGTCACCCCACACGCCACCTGAGCCAGCCCGCTCACCAACGTGGCGATTCTATCCACCAAGCGGCTGGATCCCAACTTCACCTTCTTCCCACGCCGGCTGATGGAAACCTGGCCGACGGTTGATCCTGCGGTGCGCACCATTGACCACATCAAGATCAGTACGTTCATTGCGGCGATGGGCACCCTGGTCGGCTCATTAGGTGGGCGTGTCGACCACAGAGCTGTGATGCGACGCATCCTCTTCCTGGGCGAAAATGGCTGAGAATCGCAGCGCAAGAATCGGACTGCAATGGCCTCTTGAGTGGGCGTATGCTGGGCGTACACTGTGACCAGTTTCGCACACACACGAGGCGCTTATGTCGGAAGAAATCATCGGACAGTTCGCCGCCCTGGGGACGGCAGTACTCTTCGCCTTTGGTTCCACACTGTTCACGCTCTCCGGTCGTCTGGTGGGGTCTACGCTCGTCAACCGCACCCGGCTGCTGATTGCCGTATTGGTCGTGCTGCTGCTGCATACATTGATGTACGGGCAGCCGCTGCCCCTGGATGCGGGCGATGAGCGCTGGCTGTGGCTGGGGCTTTCCGGGCTGGTGGGGCTGGCTATCGGCGATGCGCTGCTATTCCAGGCCTTCGTGATGATTGGCCCGCGCCTCGCCATGCTGGTGATGGCCCTGGCACCCGTGCTGGGAGTTGTCATGGCCTGGGTCTTCCTGGGCGAAGTGCTGACCGCGCAGGAGTTGGTCGGCATCGGACTCACTGTCGCCGGGATCGGAGTCGTGGTCAGTGAACGGCAGGGCAAGCAGAAGAACACCAGCCTGAACGTCGATACGCCGCAGCAGTACATCATCGGGCTGCTCTTCGCCTTCGGTGGGGCATTGGGGCAGGCGAGTGGGCAAGTCCTGGCAAAACCCGGCCTTTCCGACGCCTTCTCGCCCTGGTCGGCGCTGGTGATCCGCCTGCTGATTGCCCTGATTGCCATCTGGAGTATTTCCATTTTGCGGGGCGAAGTCATGAAGAGTTACCGCACGCTGCGCGCCCAACCGCGTGCCCTGACGATGATGAGCATCGCGGCGGTCACTGGCCCTGTGATTGGCGTCTGGCTCTCCCTGGTGGCCGTGCAACGCGCTTCGGTGGGCGTCTCCTCGGCTTTGATCGCCATGACGCCCATCTTCTTGATCCCGATCAGCTTTTTCGTCTTCAAGGAGCGCCCCACCGTGCAGGCCCTCGGCGGGACGCTGGTCGCTTTCGCCGGGACGGTGCTGCTCTTCGTCTGAAACATTGTGTGCGTGACACTCTGCATCGACTGAGGTCGAGCAGCTTCTTGAGAACCCCATGTCGAAGCCGCAATTGCAGTTCTCGTATGGTTTTACGAGCCACTTGCCCCGTGCCAAAGGGACTACGCGTGACATACTCCCCACGCCTAAAGGCGGGGGCTTCTGCCGTCAACAGCGCTGCG
>CAZJWX010000046.1:0-34944 GCA_964549915.1 uncultured Anaerolineaceae bacterium
TGACACGATCTCAGGTTAGTTTTCAACTTCTCAGCCCTGATCTTGCACTAGGCAGTGCTAGCACGCTGTGTTATGCTGCGCCCCATGAACGGACTCATCACCCTGGAACAAGCCATCACGCTGCGCAATGACCTGCACGCAGCGGGGAAGACCCTGGTTTTCACCAACGGCGTCTTCGATTTGCTGCATGTGGGACACCTGGATTACCTGGAGAAAGCGCGGGCATTGGGCGATGCCCTGGTGGTTGCGCTCAACGACGATGCCAGCACCCGCCGCTATAAAGGCGCGGGGCGTCCCCTGGTTCCGGGAGCCGAACGGGCACGGCTGCTGGCGGCGCTGCGCCCGGTGGATGCGGTGCTGCTCTTCCCGGATGCGACGGCAGATCGGCTGCTGACGGTGATCCAACCCCACATCTACGTCAAAGGCGGCGATTACGCCCACAAGCCCCTGCCAGAATGCCCCACCGTCGAAGCCTACGGCGGCGAAATCCGCCTGATTGACTACTTGCCGGATCACAGCACCAGCGGCTTGATCGCCAGAATCCGCGCCCTGCCAGACGAACAGTCGTAGTCGTTCCGGCATTTTCGCGCGCGGTTTTTCTCATCTTCACCCCGCCAGTTTTGCGCGGACTTGCTCAGCCCAATCCGGCGCAGTGGCATCGACCTGGGCGTAGTGCGTGAGGGCGCGGCGGGCAATGGTCGCATCGACATCCCCCGCGCCGCCATCCGCCGCTACCACCGCGAACAACGGTTCCGTGAAGCGATCATCCCCCAGCAAAGCCAGCAGCGACGACCCCGCCGAAATGCGCAGTTCGGCGTTGCTCTTGTGATTGGCGATTTTCAGGAAGTCCGCCGTCGTCTCCCAGCCGCCGATGCTGCTCATATCCGTCGCCAGCGACTCGGCGAAGGTGTAGCCGAAGCGCTCCGCCAGCACGGTCTGGCTCTCCTGCACGATTTGCATCATGGCGGCCTGGATCGCGCCGACCTTCTCCGGCAGCGACTCGTGGTTGGCGGCACGCTGGCTGATGTCCTTCATTTCGGCAGTCGTCAACGAGACTCCGCGATCTGCCAGCAGGCGCTGGAATTGCTTCAGAAGCTCCAGCACGAGGCCATCGACGGGCAGGGACAGAAGCTGCTCGGACGGGTTACGGGGCGGCATGGTCTCCTCCTCAGGCTGTGGTGTGTTGTTCTGCCCCTATCCTAAAACGTCGGTGGCATCCCATCGGCTGAGACTCACAAATCACTCACGCTGCTGACCTCGTAACGCTTGAGGCGCATCGGCCCGGTGACGTAGTTGGGAATCTGCTGGTTGAAGGTATCCATATGGGCGCTGCGGAAGTGCGCCTGCAGGCAGTCTTCGTCTTGCCAGACCTCGAAGATGTGGATTTCGGCGTCATCCCAGGGGTTGGTGTAGAAGTGGTAGTGGATGCAGCCTGTTTCTGCCTGGGTTGCGGCCTGCATGGCCTGCATGGCGGCCAGCGCATCGGCTTTCCTGGCGGGGTCAATGGGGACGGTGCCTGCAATAATAATCATGTCGTGCTCCTGTGAAACAAACGTATTTTCAACCACAGGATACCAGACTTGCGCAGGCAGTGGGGGCAGACGGTGAGAACGGAGCGCTCGTGCGCGGTACGGTGAAGCCAGCCGCAGCCCACCGCACCGCCGTGTGTCGCCTCAACTACGTTTCGAGGATTTTGTCGTCGATCAACTGCTGCTGGACTTTCTGCCCGCGCGGGTTGAAGGCGAAATGCTGCGCGTGCAGTTCAAATTCGATGTCCATCATGGCGCGTCCGGCACGATTCTTCTCGATGGTATAGACCACCCAGTTGCGGTACTGCTTGGCAGTATATGGGTTGAAGGCCACATGATCCTTCGCCAGAATCTGGTACTTGTTGTTCATGATGATGGCGATGTCGGATTCGTAGTCCAGGGCACTGCTGCCGCGCAGGTGGTAGAGGTGGATGCGCTTGCTCTTCAAGCCCTCGCGATCCGCCGCCACGATGGAAAACACCGGGACATCCATCGAGAGGGCGATGTCCTTCAGCCCTTCCACGATGATGGTCACTTTGTCGTTTTCATCGCGTGGGCGTTCGGGATGCACGGCGACCTTCTGCAAATAATCGACGAAGACCGTCACATTACCACCTGTCGCATCCACCAACCGCGCGACCATTTCCTTGATCGAACGCAGGTTGGTCACGGCGGGGCTGGCCTTCAGCAAGATCAGGCGGTCGCTGTAGCGCAGCATCCGTCCCAGAGCGGGGGCGGTCTTGGGGTGGTCGCGCAGGATGGCTTGCAGCGACCCCGCGCCGCTGTCGCGCCCCATGAATTTCTTGGCGCGTTGGGCGACGATGATCTGGTACATGTCGCGCAGTTTGAGGCCGTTCACGAGGTCAATTTCCGGCGGATTGATGCTCTCCAGGCACAGCAAGCGGTGCATCAGGTGCGCTTCGGTGTGCTCGAACGACAGGAAGAATGCGTACTGATCCGGGCGCATGGCGACATTGCGGGCAATTTGCAGGGTGTTGATGGTCTTGCCGATCCCCTGTGCCCCACCCAGCAAAGTCAGTTCCGTCTTGCGCAATCCCCCGCCGATCAACCCATCCAGCGGGTCGAATCCGGTCGGAATCGGCACGTAATCCACAAGATCCCCCTGCATGATCTTGTCATCTGCCTCGTTGATGACCTGTGCCAGGGTGCGGGGCATGTGCGTCAGGTTGCGCTCTTTGCGCTCGCCTCGCGGTGGACGTGGACGCGACAAAGGGGCGACCAGGCTGTCACTGCTCGCCGGGGCGGGAGGCGGCTCGGTTGGCTGCTGGGGCTCATCGCTCCCATCAGAGTCATCCGGCGGCGGGAAATCATCGGTAAAACGACGGGTGGACATACGCCCTCTCTCATCATTCGCGCTCGTGCAGTCTGAAATAATCATACAGATGTTCAATCCATTGTGCAATTTCTGGCGTGCTGCCGAAACCGCTTTCTAACACAGTGTTACGCAGTTGCAAGTCTTATGGGTGTAGAAGTCAACGAAAGCATGCTTTCTCAATGGAATCTTCATAAGAATCACAAGATCAGCCGCGTTTGCGCCTGTGCGAAAACAAATTTCTGATATACTGAACAAGAGATTTTAATGAGGTTCTGACGCAAAACCGCAAATTATTACGCTCTATTCGCCCATTCGGGCACATATTCGTGGATTCCAGGGTGGTTTATTACGAAGAAGTGGGTTTCGTAATACAAGAGTGAAATGCCACACCCCACGACCGGGATGTGCGCCACCACGATCCATTCGTCGCGTAACTCCGGAGCGTTCCGATTGTTACATTATCAGGGCGACATTCGGGGAAACCGTGCAGAAAATAGTAGGTGAACATCGTTTAGCCATTTAGGGGAAGATGCCGTGATCCAGGAACTTATCAACCGTGCAGACCAACAAGGCTACATCACATTTGAGGATGTTCTGGAAGTTCTGGAAGAAGATGGGGAAGACATCAGTTCGTTAGAGAGTGTGTTATACGAATTAGACGAACTCGGCATCGATTTACAAAAAGAAGGCGCAGACAACGCCTCCGACGACGCGGAACCGGATATAACCTCGCAAGAACCGCTGCAAGACCCCAGCATCGGCGACATCAACGCCATATCTTCCGATGACCCGGTTGGCCTGTATTTTCGCCAGATGGCACAAGAACCCCTTTTGACCCCCGAAGAAGAGATCGACCTCGCCAAGCGCATTGAACGCGGCAAGAAAGCCCAGGAACGCCTCGCACAACCGGATGTGAGCAGCAAAAGCGCCCGCTGGCGCATGCACATCGAGAAACTGGCCTTCGATGGGCAATCCGCACGGGAACACCTGGGACGCGCCAATACGCGGCTGGTCGTGAGCATTGCCAAGCGCTACATGGGGCAAGGGCTGCCCTTCCCGGATTTGATCCAGGAAGGCAACGTCGGCCTGATGCGCGCGGTGGATAAATACGATTATCGGCGCGGCAACCGCTTCAGCACCTATGCCACCTGGTGGATTCGGCAGGCGATCACGCGGGCGCTGGCACAGAAAACGCGCACCATCCGCATTCCGCTGCACATGACGGAACGCATCCGCCAGATGTACCGCATTGCGCAGAACCTGGAGCAAATCCTGGGTCGCAGACCATCCCCCGAAGAAATTGCGGAAAAAATGGATCTCCCCGCCGATGCGGTGCGCGGCATGATGGACGCCAGCCAGCACGCTATCGCACTAGAGCGCCCCGTCGGCGATGACGGCGACAGCGAGTTCGGCGATTTCATCGAAGATCAAGAGACTCCCAGCCCGGTTGATGCGGCGACACAGCACTTATTACAAGAGACCATTGAAGAAGTCCTCAGCGAACTGACACCACGCCAGAGCCACATCCTGCGCCTGCGCTTCGGCCTGGGTGGGGGCGAGCCGCACACGCTGGAAGAGATCGCCAACAAATTCGGCCTCAGCCGCGAGCGCATCCGCCAACTGGAAAAAGAAGCCCTGCGCCGCCTGCGCCATCCTCGGCTGGCACACAATCTACGCGATTACCTGGGTTGAGTCCTCCACGCGGGTCACGGTCGAAGTCCCTCGCCCTTGCTGGAAGAGGGATTCAGAAGTGCGGGTGAAAACGGGCGATGTTGCCCCGTTTCATCTTGTTATGCCTGGCACTCCCCCGGTCGCCAGGCCACGTTCCCACGAAGAACCCGCCCTCAAAACTGGAAAATGCGCGTTGCCGCGATGACCTGACGTAGCAGCATCGGCAGCATATTCTGCATCTCCCAGCGGGCATCGGCTTCGATTCCGGGCAGAATGTGCATGTGGTAGATCAAGGCCTGATGCAGCGCCCCCAGCACTTCCGCCAGGGCATACGCCCGCCGCAGATTGTCCATCGGCTCGTAGCGCGTCCAGGGGAGCAGATAGGCGTCGCGCAGTTGTTCGCGTGCATCCGGCTCGTGTGGGAGTTCGCGCTCGATTTCCGAGAGAAAGAAGGGAATATCGAAGAAGGGATGAGAGACAGAGGCGTCCGACCAATCGAAAAACAGGCAGGTTTCGTCATCGCGGATGATGATGTTCGATGACCAGAGGTCGCCGTGCGTCAGGGTTTGCGGCACGCGATGCTCGGTGAGCTGGTAGCACATGCTGCGCAGCGTCGGCGCGAGGCGCTGTAGCTCGAAACGCTCTTCTTCGGAGAGCGCTTCCGGCAGGTTCTTGATGAGCCGCTCGATTTGTGTGCAGAGGTAATCCACATTGCGATCCGGCACCCCCAGGCCGATCATGGATTGTGCATTGCTCGCCATGTCGATCTGCAATTCTGCGTAGCGCTGCATGACGCGCTTCCAGACATCAATATCCTGCACTGTGCGCAGCGGACGGCCTCCGAAATCGTGCATCAGCATCCAGCCGTTATCGACATGCACTGCGGACACTTGCGGGGCGTATTCCGGGTAGCGGATCGAGATGACGCGCGTGATGATCGGCTCGTAGTTGAACATCTGCGGTACGGCTTTCAGGTAGAGATTGCCCTTCTCGGTGCGTAGCCGCACGGTAGACGAACGCGACCAGGCGCGCAGTTGCTCCACCGTGATGAGACCTTCCATTTCCAGCCGCTCAGCGAGGTCGATCATCCAGCGAGCCGCGTTGGGCAGCCACCCAGGGCGCATCCAATCCGGGCGCAGGGACGAATCGCTGTGCATCCAGTTGAACCAGCGCATGATCATCGTCAGTTCCAACTGGCTGGAGAGCTTCAGCAGGGTCACTTCCTGCTCGGTGAACCACGCCATGTCTTCCGGCGGTGTCCAGCCTGGGTGCAGGTTGTCCAGCGCGTAAAAGCGGCGCTCGCCTTCATCCTGCGAATATTCGGTTTGCAGGCAGCGCAGCGTCGCGACGGAGAGGCCGTATTGCTCCCAGACGTGCTGATTGATATGCTTGACAACCCCGAAGTGATGCTCTTGCGGCACGTAATTGGGCAGCGTCCAGCATTCGTCCTTCTTCTGCAGCAGCACGCGGAACGTCGCTAAATCCGTGTGCGGGATAATCAGGAAATACCGGAACGGAATGTCGGGGTTGTGGAAGATGATCGTACTCATGCTGCTTCCGTTTCTGGAAACTCGTGGTTGTCGATTGGTCGAGCCGTGTGTCTTCGTCCAGCGCCAGGGCCAACCGGGTCTTGCATCGGTGCGGTTGCCGCGTTCGGGCGCAGCTCGTCCCATCGACACACAATCAATGGCATGCTTGCCGCCATCACGACCGGCCAATGAACCAATCGCATCCCACAGCCGTCTCCTACGAGATGGCGCAACCGGCAAATTGAGCATACGGGGTGGGCGGACTCATGCGCGGATTGTTGCTGACATTATAGCCCCAGTATGAAGCTTGCACCTATCAAAAACCCAAAAAAGCGGGGCAATCGCATCCAGATTCTGCACCATGCAGCGCCGAAACGCCCCTTCCCAGCGTACCAGCCTGCACGCAGAGCGCCAAAAAAGCGATTGTGAAGATTCTAACCATCGTGCGCGGTGTGGGCGTTAACAGGCAAGGCGCAGGGTCGCTCCGCGGTTGCCAGGGGGGCGCTGGGAGAGGCCGCGAACAGCCTCCCCCAGAAGTTCGTCGGCTCAGCAGCCACCGGGTGCGAGGACGTACGTGCGTTCGCGGGTGTTGTTGTTCTCGTTGGTCTCCGGCACTACATTGTCCGGATCAACGCGCAGGCGGCTGACGTGCGCCTCGGCGAAGTTCGTGCTCACCGTGAGGTAGACGACGACGGTCGCGCTCTCGTTGGGTTGCAGCGCCGGAATGGGTGCCTCGGTGGATTCCGTGACCTGTCCATTGTAGAGGTCTTCCGCCACGACTCGGGTTGCGCCGCTGGGGCCAGTCCCCGTGTTGGCGACGGTAATCGTGATTTCCGATGTCTGGTTGCACTCAAATTCCGGAACCGTCTGCTCGAACGTAATGCTCAAATCCGCTGCTGCGGCAGGCGTGTTGGTCGGGACGGGCGTGTTGGTCGCCGGAATCGGCGTCGGTGGCCCGGCGTCGCGTGGCAGCCCGGAAATATCGCCCGTCACTTCCACGACGGTGGACGAAATCCAGCCCTCGCCATTGTAGTATTCGATCTTGTACCAGGTGCCACTGGTGTGCACGGCGAGGATGTCCGCCGTCGCGCCCCCGGCAAGGCTGCCAATCGGCGGATCGAAGTTCACGCCGGGGCCGCCGCGCACATTGGCGCCCGTCGTCACGCGCACCTGGGGCACTGCGGGCGTGGGAGTTGCCGTCGGCGGCGCAGGGGTAGCCGTCGGCGGAACCTCGGTCGGCGGCGCGCTGGTCGGTGCCGGAGGTTGGGTCGGCTGTGTATCGCCACCCTGTGCCCCACCCTGGTCTGAATTGGTCTGCGTGGGGGTGCTGGTGGGCAGGGTATTCTCTGTCGCCTCGTCATCCTCATCGGCGGAGACGACATCGCTGCCGACGACATTGATCGTCACGCTGACAGGGTCGCTGCTGGTGCCATCGGCGCGGGTGGCAACGGCGCTGATGACGTGTTCGCCAATGCCTGCGGCAGGCCAGCCATTGTTGATCGTCAGCGTCTGGGCGCTGCCAAGCTGCGGCTGCACCGCTTCCCCGATGATCTCGCCATCAACCTGAATCGCCACTCGTGCCAGATCCGGCCCGGCGTTCTCCACGCGCACCAGAATATTCACGCCCACGCCCTCACGGTAGACATCACCGGGCAGCGGCGCAGCAATCTGCACGACGGGCGCACCCGTCGCCAGGGTTTCTTCTTCTGCGGGGGCGGCGCTTCCGCAGCCTGCGCTGAACAGCAGCAGCCCCAGAAGGGCGATGATCCGCCATCCATGTCCCGCCTGATTTCGTTGCGTCTGGGACATCTCTTGCTCCTACTCGGTTGGATACCAACGCTCATTTTCACTTATTTCAGCAGTGCGCCACAGCGGTCTCTGTGCCAGCGGCTGCATGGCAACCGAATATACCGAAAAAGCCGGGGATCGGAAACGCTGAGTTGCCCCGCGCTTGCCCTGCGCTGTGGCGCAAGCGCCGCGAATTCCGTCTTGTATTCGCGCCAGCGCTGCGGTACGATGTACCGAGTTGATCGGGGCGTGGCGCAGTCCGGCTAGCGCGCACCGTTCGGGTCGGTGAGGTCGTGGGTTCAAATCCCGCCGCCCCGACACCATCCCAAAGGGAATGACCCGGCCTGACCCAGGTTTGAACCTGAATTCGGTTCTGAGGGTACATCGAGACCTCGCTGCGGGCATAACGTCAGGATGCCCAGAATTGCAGTGAGGTTTTTGATTCTTACTCCTCGTGAATAGATGCTGTCGGAGGTTGTAGGATGCGTCGTATTGTCCGCTGGGGAGGCAGTTCGCTGGTCGCCTTTGCCGCGATTCTCATGATCCTGGTCACCATCGGCGCATTCCTGCCCCAGGATGACCCGCCCCCCACAGATGCCGCTGATGCTGCAACCACCAGGCCAAGCGAAGCGCCATCCACCCCAACCCTCGCGCAGACGCCACCGCCTGCCCCCACGCCAGACGGCACCGCACAGACCATTGCCGACCAGGAGACGATCCTTTTCAGCATCCGCAGCGTCACCACGCTCTCCATCGAATCGCTTCAAATCGCCGATGATCGTGCGCTTGGCGGCGATAAATCTATCATCATCGCCATGATGAGCCAGGCCAGCAGCCAGGACGAGCTATTGGGCGAATTGGGTCGCCTGTGGGGAGCCGTCGGCACGACGATCCGTGCGCAGCAGATGGACGCGGATGTCGTTGTCGTCGTCATCGGCGACTCCTCCGGTTCAGCGGTAGGAACCGTTGCCGTTACTGTGCCCAACCTCGTCGCCTTCGTCAACGGCACGCTATCCGCCGAAGATTTCTTTCGCACCTGGGATGTCGCCAACTTCTAGAGGCGAAATCTCAGGGCCAGGACAAGGACAGCGCCTCGTGATGTGCAGGGCGTTTTTTGGTTCGGCTCATATCTCGCGAAAGACAGAAACTACGCCCAGAAATACATTGTTACCGATGAAAACAGGGGATAGTTGCAAGCGGAAGATTCTTGCACCAATTGTGAACTCTTCAATGTGGGTATCATCCAGTAGCTCTTCGGCGTTCGACCATTCATTGATCAAGTCCTCCCAAATTGTTGCAATCCCCTCAGGCCAAGTGGATAGTGCGCTCACGTTTGACCCAAGCACTCGATTGCGTTCTATTCCCAATATGCGTTCTGCGGCTGCGTTGAACAGAACAATCTTACCCTGAGAATCCACTGACATGACACCGTCTGCAATGGCCTCCAGAATTGCGCTGTTTTTCTGTGCTTCCTCCTGCTCAGAGCGCAGCAAACTGCCCATTCGCTCTGCCTGATCACGGATCAGTTGATAGAGTTCCGCGCTATTGATGGATGCAGAGACCTGATTTGCTGCCGGAAGCAGTAGTTTGACCTGCTGATCTGTGAAGGCCGCTGGGATTGTACTCAGCATGACGATCGCACCTAAGAGCTGATTTTGGATAAGTAATGTTTTGTCATGAAGGGTGTAACCGCTTGCGCATCAAGTGGATCATGGTGACGTAAATCATCGCTTCACTAACGTCAGGTCGCGTTTCATAGTCCTTGTGCTACAATGCGCGGCGCTTGTGAAAGGGTATCCAAGGGTGCTACGCGGGGGTTCCGCCGTGATCGACTCGTCCGAAAAAACGCCAATGTCGCCTGCTGACCTGTCTCGTGCTGCCGGGCGCTGGGGGATGGTCGTCATCGTCTTGCTGGCGGCGGGAGTCGCGCTCTTCCGGCTGAATGCCATCAGCTTCTGGGAAGACGAGAGCTGGCTGGCGCTGGCGATGCAGGGAAGCCTCGGCGATCTATGGCGCTTCTCGGCAGAACGCGGCGTGCATCCCCCGCTGTATTTCACCATCGCCTACCTGCTCAAGCCGTTTTTCGGTGACGGCGAATTCGCCATGCGCTGGACGAGCGGACTCCTGGGCCTGCTGGGAGTCGCCTTCACCTATCGGCTGGGGGCGACGCTGCTCACCCGGCGCGTCGGCCTGGTGGCGGCCTGGCTGGCGAGCGGATCGCTCTTCTGGCTGTATTTCGCGCGGCTGGCACGGCAGTATACGCTCTTCTACGCATTGTCGGCGGCGTTGATCTGGGCGTATTGGCGCTGGCGTCAAGACGGCAACTGGCGCTGGCTGCTGGCGATTGCGCTGCTTCAGGCCGCCGCCCTCTACACGCACTACTTCAGCGCCTTCCTGGGGATGACGTTGGCGCTGCACGCGCTGGTCACCCTGCCCTGGCGGCGAACGCTGCGCCTGTGGGGTGCGCTGGTGGTCGCGGGGTTGCTGCTGCTCCCCTGGCTCCCGGCGATTGCCACACAGCTCAGCAGCGACCTGGGAGAGGGGTTGTTTTACGGCGTGCCGGATGTGCCGCGCATCATGGAGAATTACGCGGATCGCGTCACCAATGCGACTCCGCTGCTGGGGGCGACACTGGCGCTGCTCGGTATGGTCGCCCTGATACGGCAGCGCCGCCGGGAAATCCTGCTGCTCTTCGCGCTGTGGATTGTGGCGACCCTGGCTGCCGTGATTGTCGTCAATCAGACGCTCTTCCTCTGGTACATCGGGCGCAATATGCTCTACACGCTCCCCGCTGTGGTCATCCTGTACGGGGCAGGGTTGGCGGCTCTCTCGCGTTCCAGGGTTGGCGTGGCGGCAGTGCTGGCAGCCAGCGTCGTCTGGTTGATTCTGGGGCTGGTCGGGTTCAGCTACTTCTGGCCGGGGACGCCGGATTGGCGCGGCGCAATGGGGCGAGTTGGGGAGTCAGCGCGTGCGGATGACCTGTACGTGATCGAAGGCGAACCCTACAGCACGCAGTACTATCTGCAACGCGCCCTGGGCACGTCTATCGATTACGATGCGATGCGCGATTGGCTGCGCGATCCAGATGCGGGGCCGCGCCTGTGGCTCATCACCGACGAGCAGAATATCCCGAACCGGGCAAGAAATGCCTTGCCGCAGGGCATGGTGCAAACCCGCCGTGTGGAACAGCAGCCCATCGTCGCCGAACTCTACCAGCAACAGCCTGAGGAAATCGCCGCCACGTTCGATGAGCAGATTGCGCTGGGCTATGCCGGGACGCCGCGAATCATCGTCCGTCCGGGTGAAACGCTGTGGCTGGATGTCTGGTGGCGGGCGCTGCGCACGCCGGACTTCAACTATTCGGCGAGCTTTCAATTATGGGACGGTCTGCGGGGCGATGTGAGTGTACTGGTGCAGCAAGATGGCAATTTCGGCAGCGGCCAGATTGATGCGCAGGTCTTGCCCGTTGAGGTCTGGTCGCCCGATGTGCGCACCCTGGAGATTCCGGCGGATGCCGCCCCCGGCGCATACCCCCTGCGCGTCACGGTCTATGACTGGCGCGATGGCAGCCGCCTGCCTGTGACGCCAGCAGCCGACGATGACCTCTTCCCGCTGCTGACGGTAATCGTTGCAGAACCCTGATTGGCGGCTGTGAAAGGTTCAGTTTCCCTGCGTGATGCGGTCAAAGCTCGTCGTGATTTCATCCAGTGCAGCCCGCAGCGCTGCGTCGTAGCCCCTGCGCCGTCCGTCACAGCGCACCGCCGCCAGTTCATCCAGCAAGTCGGATGTGCGCTTGCGGATTTCCAGCGTCGTCTGGTATTCTGTACCGTTCCAGTTACCAGGGAAGGTCATCACCTCCAGATGAAACGGTTTGCCCACCCGCAGGAAGACGCCGCCCTGCAAGTTATGCTTCTTCTGCACCGGGACGCGCCAGCCGCGCCCCACCTGCGCGACCCCGCCGAAGAAAACCTGGTCGTGGAAGTGCTCCCGCGCAGCCGCCGCATCCTCTGCCTGCACTACGCGCAGCGCCTCGTGCAGCAAATCCGTGAAAATCCAGTCATGCACTGCCCGCCGACGATGGAAATAGGCGTTGATCTGCACCAGCAGCCGGAGGGTCGCCTCACTGCCGTAGAGTGTGCGCTTCAGCAGGGACTCAGGTTCGGCGCGTAACAGCGTCGTCAGCGCCAGATCATCACCCCCTGCGTTGGCATTTTTCAGCGGCCAGCCACAGCCCAACCCGTGCTTGATCCAGTCGATTTCCGCCACCCGCCAATCTTCCTGCGGAGCAAGTTCTTCCAGCACGATCATCTGCGGCTGCTGCCCCCGGTCTGCCAGGGCCGCCATCCACCGCGCTAGTGCGTCTGTCTGCGGATGTTGCCAGTGTTGGCGAAGGCGCTGTTCCGGTAGCTGGCTGGTCTTGCCCACATAATGCCGGGTGCCATCACGCGGATCGCACAGGACATAGATGATGGTTTTCTCCATAAGAGTGGCCTTTCTCCGGATTCGATTTCACCATAAGGTTGCAGAGACAGCGGAGCAAATCATGCAAAGCCATACCCCGGCATCAATCTCCACTACGACGACGAGGACGTTTCCATTCACACCGCTCTACAACCGTACCGCCGCACGCCGTGCCGCCGAATTTCGCCACCTACCACGAGAACGACCAGGGCTACATCCGTGAGATAATGGCGCATATCGCGGACGGATAGCGCTCACTCCGTCATCTGCTGCGTATAGAGCGCATGCGCCACTGCCGGAATGATAATTCGCGGCAGGTCGGCTTCATCGACTCCCGTGCGGTTCGACGAACCAATCCACACCCAGAAATCCATCTCTTCCGCCACCTCGTCGCAGATCATCTCGTATGCGCTGGTCACCTGTGCCCGCGCTTCATCGGTGAGCGGCTCGTGATCGAGCAGGCGCAGGGCTTCAGCGTAGAGTTCACCGCAGAGCGCCAGCAGCGGCTCGTTTTCGGGCTTCAGTAAAAAGCGCTGCACGCCCTCGGTCAGGGCGCGTTGGGTCTGTGCGTCCATCAGTCTCCGTCGTGATGCTCTTCCAGAAACATCCCTCATTGTCGTCCGAAGCGCTCCCTCGCGCCAGCCCCCGCCTGACGGGTAAAACTCTCTGGTCTGGGAGCGCCCTGGCCCCCGCAAGACGATGAAAGTCCCCTCTACGAAGTGGAGGGGCTTCAGGGGAGGATTGCAAACGGTTCACTGACAGCGCATTCAGTGCATTTCGGGCTTTTGTAGCTGTTTGCAACCTTTTTGTAGGTCGCCTTCATCCAAAAGCAGGTCTCACGCCGTAACCCGTAACAGAGTGCGCACTCAACATTCCGACTCGTTCTACATTCAAGGAGTATACATACAATGCGCAAGTTGATGATCGTCCTTTTCGCCCTGCTGGCAGTGTTGCCCTTCGCAGCCTTCGCCCAGGATGACATGATGATGGAATACACCGTCACCCTGGGAGGCAACGAAGAACTCGGTGAATTCTTCGTCGGCTCAGAGGGAATGACCCTCTACATCTTCACCAATGACGAAATCGGCACCAGCAACTGCACGGGGGACTGTCTGGCGAACTGGCCCGCCCTGACCATCGAAGAAGGGGAGATTCCGTCGCTGGCACCCGGCCTCAGCGGTGAACTGGGATTCTTCACCCGCGAAGATGACGGCAGCATCCAGGTGACCTACAACGGGATGCCCCTCTATTACTGGGTCAACGACGAGGCTCCCGGTGATGCGACCGGGCAGGGCGTCGGCGATGTCTGGTTTGTGGCGGAAATGCCCACCGTCGGCCTGGGAGGCAATGACGACCTGGGGCAGTTCCTGGTTGGGCCGGATGGCTTCACGCTCTATACCTTCGCCAATGACGAAGATGGAGTCAGCAACTGCACGGGTGGCTGCCTGGAAAACTGGCCTGCGCTGACCGTCGAGAGCGAAGATGCCCTGACCGTGCAGCCGGGGCTGGCAGGTGAATTCAGCACCATCACCCGCGAAGATGACGGCAGCATCCAGGTGACCTACAACGGCATGCCCCTCTACTACTGGGTCAATGATGAGGCCATCGGCGATGCAACCGGGGAGGGCGTCGGTGATGTCTGGTTCGTCGCCAAGCAGCCGACTTTGCGCGTGATGGAAGACGAAGAGCTGGGCGAGATTCTGGTTGGGCCGAATGGCTTCACGCTCTATACCTTCGCCAATGACGAAGATGGAGTCAGCAACTGCACCGACGGCTGTCTCGCCAACTGGCCGGCTTTGACCGTCGCGGAAGGCGAAGAAATCGTGGCGGCAGACGGCATCAACGGCGAATTCAGCACCATCACCCGCGAAGACACGGGTGCAATGCAGGTGACTTACAACGGTCAGCCGCTTTACTACTGGGTGCGCGACATCGCCCCTGGCGACACCACCGGGCACAACGTCGGCGATGTCTGGTTCGTCGCCCAGCCCTGAGCACGGAGAGCAAAAACCGCATTCCCTGAAACGCACGAGGTAGGCACCCCCTGCCTCGTTTTGTGTTCACCAGCCTCCGCCTGACGGGTAAAACTCTCTGGTCTGAGAGCGCCCTGGCTCCCGCAAGTCGATGAAAGTTCCCTCTACGAAGTGGAGGGGATTTCGGGGAGGCTTTGTGTATTTTTCTAGCTTTGGGACGGAAACTGTTTACGGACATCGTGCCGCAAAAGAATGGGTGTAGGGGCAGGTCTGAGACCTGCCCGCGGGAGGGTCAAAGACCCTCCCCTACAAAAAACCGCAGATTCAACGGCACGATGTCTACGACACTTTTCACGGTCGATGTCACTAAAATGTACAGGCTTGCCGTAGCGCTCTCAAGAACAAAAAAGGCGTACCCCCCACCGGGTACGCCTTTTGAAACTGCGATGGGCTGCCGTCGACTCATGCCTCGTCGTTGGCTTCCACATCCTCATCTTCATCCTCATCCTGCGCGGAGGGGATGTCTTCTTCGTCAACGCCTTCCAGCAGCGCGTCACCTTCGCGGCGCGAATGCAGCCACGCCTGCTGTTCATCGACGCTGACATCATCAATGCTCAGTTCGATGTGCTGCTGCACCTCGTCAATGCCCACGATACGCACGATTACTGGATCGCCTTCGCGGAACATATCACGCGGCGTGGATGCCCCCAGCGACTCCATGCGCGTGGTGTGGATCAAGCCCTGAGCACCACCGGGAGCCGCCACGAAGACGCCGAAATCCACCACATTGGTGACGATACCTTCCATGAGGTCGCCCACGTTGTAGTTTTCCATGAAGGCGTCCCAGGGATCCGGCAGCACGGCCTTGCGGTTGAGCGCGATTCGCTCACGTTCCAGGTCAACGCTGTCGATGCGCACCTCGACCTCATCCCCCACCGTGAGCACATCGCTGGGGTGGTTGATGTGGCGGTGGTCAATGTTGGAGATGTGGATCATACCGTCCACCCCACCAATATCGACGAAAGCGCCGAAATCGGTCAGATTGACCACACGCCCGGTGAGCACAGTGCCAATCTCCAGTTCCTTCAGGCGTTCGCTGCGGGCATCGCGGCGCGCCGCACGTTCCGAAAGGATCAGGCGGTTGCGCTTGGTCTCCACCTGAATCACCTTGAGCTGCAACTTACGCCCGATCAATTCTTCCTTGATCTCGCGCAGGCGACCCGACGGCGCTGCCGGGGGCACGCTCTCGATGTGCGAGTTGGGCACAAAGCCGATCAAACGACCGAAACGCACCAACAAGCCGCCCTTGTTCGTATCGACGACGGTGGCTTCGGATACGTCTTCGCTTTCTAGCAGGCGCTGCGCACGCGCCCAGTCTTCCAATTCCAGCGCCTTGTTGATGGAAACGATCAATTCACCGTCGCCATTGTAGGGCTGGAGCACATAGGTCTGGACTTCTTTACCAGGGGTCAGGTCGCCGATGATGTCATCGGAGAGGCGCTCCAAGTCTTTGCGCGTCACGACGGCATCCCGTTTCAAGCCGACATCCAGGATGATCTGATCCCGCTTCGCTTCGATGATGGTACCTTCCAGGATTTGACCGCGTTCCGGTGCTTCAAACATATAGGTTTCGAGCAACTCCTCGAAGGAAAGCTCGTCCCCGCTGCGGTCTTCCTGCTGGTCAATTTCGTTCACTACCATACAATCCTCACTCTGAAAACTACATCGGCTCCGATAGACCCCGCCGATGATGGGGTATGATGAATGACGCTCACGAAACAGCGTGTCTCGTGCCTATAGAATGGTTTTTCTGTGTGGTAAGCATCTGTACACAGATACGATGGGGGCGTGGTGGGGGTAGCAAAGTAGGTGTGGCTCTTGCAGCGTGCGTTTTCCCGTCACAACCTCTCATCAACCAACGAACCGTGTCAATGTAGCATACTTCGTCAGCGACTTCAACAATGTTGCGAGGCTCGTCGGCCACAAGCGCATAACTTCATATGCTACTTCTGTGATGCACATGGCGCAACATTTCTTACCATTTTGTGAGGTGCAAACCCACAAAGCGAATTGCCGCCAAATGCTCACAAACGTGCTACTATCGTAGTGTGAAAATGTCAGAATTGGATTGGAAACAAATGATGCGACTCGCAGTTTTCTCCGATATTCACGGGAATCTCATCGCTTTAGAGGCCATGCTGCAAGACCTGCAACAGGCAGGCGAGGTCGATTTGATCTGGTGCCTGGGTGATCTGGCGGCATTCGGCACGCGCCCCGCAGCGTGCATCGCCCGCGTGCGCGAATTGCAGGCGCACTACGGCGAAGAGAAGTTCAAGGTCATCGGCGGTAATACAGATCGCTACCTGGTGACGGGTAAGCGCCCGCAAGTGCCTGCCGCCAAAGACGAAAAGGGCTTCCACAAGCGCCAGCAGAACTTCGCCCATCGCGATGCCGTCCTCAACTGGAACCTGAGCCAGATCACCTGGGAAGATTACGAATTCCTGGGCAAGCTCCTGGGCAAGGAATTGCAGACGAAGGTCGAACGCTATGGCCGGGTGATCGGCTACCACGCCGTCCCCGGCAGCGATGAGCCGATGTCGCTGCGCCCGGATACGCCCGACGAAGAAGCGCAGGATGCCTTGCTCGACCGCGAAGGCCGGATGGCCATCGGCGGGCACACCCACCTGCCGATGGATCGCGACCTGGGGCACTGGCGAGCAATCAACCCCGGTAGCGTCGGCCTCTCCTTCACGCAACCGGGCAAGGCAGAATGGGCGCTGCTGACCTTCAACGAGGGGCAGGTGAAGGTGGAACTACGCGCCGTGCCCTACGATGTCCAGGCGCTGCTGGCGGAAATTGAGCATGTCGGGTATCCGCACCCGGAATTCATCACCGGTCGCTTCCAGGAAGAGAGCGAGTGAGATGCCCCTGCGCGATCAATTCTTCGAGGATATGGCGGGCGAAAATCGGCAGGCGGCGCTGTTGGTGGCGCAGGTCGGCGGCGCGCCCAACGAACTACAGCTCATCACCCAGGTTGCTGAATTGGATGAGGATGCCGGGGGGCTGCGCCCGATTCGGACGTATTTGATTCGTGTGCTGGGGGCGCTGGAACACCGCGTCAGCGACCTGGGCATGACGGTGGGCGAAGCCACGTTGACGACGGATCATCCGCTGCTCTACGAATACACCACCAGACCGACGGCGGTCTTCTTCCGGGGGACGCCCGATAACGTCGATTCGTTGGCTCTGGACATCGCTCAGGCACATGCTACGACCTTCGAGGGCTGGCGGCACTTCCCCCAATACCTGAATGTGGCGCAGCCGTTGGCGACTCTGCTGGGTTCGGGTGGCGGTTTGCTGGGGCAGATGCCGGAGCCGTTGGCGAAACGGCTGCTGCCCGTGCTGGAGCATCATGGGCTGGAACATAAGACGACGCAGGACAAAGCCTACATCGACGTACATGACAATCCCGGCCTGCTGGAAAGCACCCTCAGCGCCCTGGTGATCGGCGATTCTTATTTCATCAGTTACGCCTTCTCGTTCGATGAGATGCGCGGACGCACGAGCAAAGGATGACCGTGCACGATGAGGTATTGCGGGGTATCGAAGAATCAACCTTCGGAAAGCTCAGCGCTTCATCCATAGCATCAACTCCTGCAAGTCCGTAACAAGTCCCCTCGGCCAGCCAGGAAGCGGGGTTTCAGGGGTGAGGTTTTGTTTTCACCCCAGCCCCTTCTGCGTCTCGCAGCCGTTCCGCCGCGGACATCATACCAGCGCTGGGATGTAGAGGATCGCCAGAAAGGCCAGCACCCAGAGCATAATCGCCGCCTGCAAAGGCCGATCTTTCATCAGCACCTCGTCCGGGGCGCTGCCCTCATCGCGCATGTAGACCAGATACAGGTAACGCATCAGGCCATAGAGCACAAAGGGCACGGTCAGCAGGCCGGGATTGGGAATCAGGTGTTCGCCGGGGAAGGTCGTCTCGATGGTGTAGAGCAAGTAAGTCAGGAAAACTGTGAAGAGCGCCATGCGCAGCAGTTCGTCCAGCAGCCGCAGATTGTAATCGCGGAAGACCGGGCGCACCTCGGCGGCACGCTCCCCTAATTCCACGAATTCCTGCCGCCGCTTGCCCACCGCCAGGAAGAGGGAGAGCGCCACCGTGCAGACGTAGAGCCAGGGCGAGAAATTCTCCACCATAATCACACTGACCCCCGCCAGAATCCGCAGCACGAAGCCCGCCGCAATCGAGAGCACGTCGATCAGCACGATGTGCTTCAGGCGGAAGGAATAGGCGAAGTGCAGCCCCAGGTAAGCAACCAGCGTGATCGTCAGCCAGGGACTCAGCAAGAAGCTCCCCGGAAGGGCGACCAGCAGCAAGAGGACTGTCGTAGCCCAGGCCGCAGAAATCGGCACCGCACCCGACGCGATGGGGCGATAGCGCTTCTTGGGGTGTTTACGGTCGCTCTCGACATCCACAATGTCATTCACCAGATAGACCACGCTCGCCGTCAGGCACAGCAGCGAGAATCCCAGCACCACGTGCAGCAGGTCGCCCCACTGGAACAGCTTCTGGTCGAAGAAGATCGGCGCGAAGATCAAGAGATTCTTCGTCCACTGGTGCGGGCGCATCGTCTTCCAGATGCCGCGCAGCAGCGGCGCGAAGGCGACGTTGTTCTCCGATGAGGTGCTGCTCATACCCCCAGCCTCTTGAAAATCGGTTCGGGGATGCTGCGGATGATCGCCATGATCCCGCGCCAGAAGACCGGGGTGTAGATCACGTCGCGCCCCTTCTTCATCGCCTCATAAATCGCCTGCCCCACATCGCTGGCGCTGGCGTACAGGAAATTCTTCTTCAGGTCGGCGGTCATGGGCGTATCGACGAAACCCGGTTTGACCGTCAGCACCGGCACGCCAGCCTTCGCCAGTCGATTGCGCAGCCCGGATGTGAAGGCCGTCTTGGCTGCCATCGCACTGCCATAGACGTAATTGCTGCCCCGTCCGCGATCCCCGGCGACCGAGGAAATCACGGTAATGGCCCCGCGCCGCTGCTGCTCGAAGAGGTTGGCGGCATAGCTCAACACCGGGACGATGCTCAGGAAGTTCGTATCCAGTTCGTGCAGCGCCAGTTCGACATCTTCCTGCGCCGTGTGCTGGTCAGTGAGGGTACCGTGCGCCACGATCAACGCATCCAGCCCGTCCAGCGCTTCAATGGCCGCGTCGAACATCGCCCGCTGCTGGTCTTTTTGCGTCATATCCAGTTCGTAGGTTTCGGCACAATCTGCGCCGCGCGCCAACAAATCATCTTTGAGGATCGCCAGCTTATCCGGCGAACGCCCCACCAGGAAGAATTTTGCGCCTTCCGGGGCGAAGCGCCGCGCTGTCTCGTGGGCAATCGCCGAAGTCGCACCCACTATCAGAATTTTCAACACGATTGGTTTTCTCCGTTTTCTGATCCATTTCCCGGCGGGAAACCAGGCAATTTCACACGCCCGTTGAGGATACAGGCTGCTTGCTTTGTGTGTAAGGGGAAAGTGCGCACGTCAGGTGAAGGCAGACAGCGCGGACAAGTTTCGCTACACTAGGCGCAGTGCGGAACCGAGACAACCCCACCGAGCCGATAGGACAGACCACTATGACCGTGATTTACTACGAAGACGACGGCGACCTGGAAGTCGTGCGCAAGAAGCTGATTGGCGTGATCGGCTATGGCAGCCTGGGGCGTCCGATTGCCCTGAACCTGCGCGACAGCGGTATGCGCGTGCAGGTCGGGCTGCACCGCGACGAGAGCAGCGCCATCGTCGAGGCTGACGGACTGACCCATGAGAGCATCCCCATCGTGGCACGCACTTCGTCGGTGCTGTTGATGCTGGTGCCGGATGAAGTCATGCCGCAGGTTTACCTGGAGCAGGTCGCTCCCTATCTATCGCGGGGGGATACGCTGATCTTCGCCAGCGGTTACAACGTGGCCTTCGGCTACATCGAGCCGCCGCCCTTCGTCGATGTCGGCCTGGTTGCGCCGCGCACGATTGGCGCTGCGGTGCGTGCCAAGTATCTCTCCGGTGAGAGCTTCTACAGCTTCGTGGCAGCGGGGCAGGATGCCAGCGGCACCCTCTGGGATACGGTGCTGGGGCTGGCGAAGGCGCTCGGCTCCCTGCAAGCGGGGGCGGTCGAGGTGACGATGGAACAGGAAGCCCAGTTGGATTTGTTCATGCAGCAGGCGATTTTGCCGGCTTTCCATCACATCATGACCACCGCTGCCAAACTGCTGCTGAGCCAGGGCTATCCGCCAGAGGCCGCCATGATGGATCTCTACATCTCCGGCGAATTGAACGATTACCTGGAACGCGCCGCCAGCCACGGCCTGCTGCACGCCCTGCGGCTCTCCTCGCTGACGGGGCAATTCGGCCTCTTCAGCCGCCTGGATCGTTTCAACGATCTGAAGCTGGAACGCCTGATGGAAGTGACGCTGGATGAGATTCGCAGCGGGGCCTTCAGCAAGGAATGGGCGCGGGAATACGCCGATGGTTATCCTCGCCTGCGCAAGCTGCTCAAGCAGCAAGAGAGCATGGATCTGTGGGAAGTGGAACAACAGACCATCGAACTGCTGGGAGAATATCGATGAGTTATCCTCTCTTTAGCTCCCCTCGCTTCGCAGGAGGAGGAAATAGTACGTTGTTCTGTCTTCAGGACGGCACCCGTTCACGGACAACATGCGGCACAAGAACGGGTGTAGGGGCAGGCCTTCCCCTGAAGCGTATCCGTGTAACCATGGGAATAGAGGTCGCGGTGCGGACGCCGGACAGTTTGCCCCTATACAGTGGAGGGACTCTCCGCAGCGAAGCATACTACGGCCTGGGGTTGGGCATCCCCTTGCTGCGGGAGAGCCTCAGCCCCGCCCCTACACGTAGGCGGAGGCATGACCCATGACCGAACTCCGTGAATTTGTGCAGCAGGCCGGGGAGTGGCTGGCGGCAGGTAAACAGGTGCTGGCGGCGACCGTCGTGCAAACCTGGGGATCGTCGCCGCGCCGTCCGGGGGCATCGCTTTTCTTCACGGATGACTTGCAAATGGTCGGCTCCGTGACGGCTGGATGCGTGGAAGGCGCGGTCATCGAAGAAGGCCGCCAACTGTTGAAGGCAGGCCAGGGGGCGAAAGCGTTGCATTATGGCGTCTCGGATGACACCGCCTGGGAGGTCGGGCTGGCCTGCGGTGGCGAACTGGATGTCTTCGTCCAGGTCTGGACGCCTGAAATCCAGGCGGCGATGCACCCCCTGCTGGACTCCGAGGCGGTATTCACACGGGCAATCACCATTGGCGGGGATGATGACCTGTTGGGGGCGACGTTGCTGCTGCACGGCGGCGAAATCGCTCATTCGTCCCTGCCCGCACGCATCGCCGAAGACCTGGCGGGGTCGCTGCGCGGCTGGGCAGACGAGACGGCAGTCATCCAGCAAGAAGGTGGACTGCGCTTCTTCGTACAGCGCATCACCCCGCCGGATACGCTCATTATCGTCGGCGGCAATCACGTAGCGGTTGCGCTGACGCGGCTGGCCGCCGTGCTGGATTATCGGGTCGTGCTGATTGACCCGCGCTCAGCCTTCGCCAGTGCAGAGCGCTTTCCCGATGTGACGCAGGTGCTCAACGAGTGGCCGCAGAAAGCCCTGCCGAAGATGAAGATCACGCCCTCCACCGCGATTGTGCTGCTGACGCACGATCCCAAGGTGGATGACCCCGCCCTGGAAGTGGCGCTGCGTTCCCCTGCCCGTTACGTGGGCGCGTTGGGGAGCCGTCGTACCCAGGCGGCGCGCCGTGAACGCCTGCTCGAACGCGGACTGACAGAAGACGAAATCGCCCGGCTGCGCGGCCCCGTCGGACTCGACCTCGGCGGCAAGGCTCCGGCGGAAATCGCCCTCTCGATTCTGGCGGAGATGGTGCAGCAACGCGCCCTGGTGGGGTGATTGCGCCAGTGCGCATCGGCGCTCGCATGGGGGCAGGCACGGTAGCTTGGAGATGGGGTAAGCAAATAAGGACGCTGCCGTGCCAGCAGCGCCCGATGTGTGTGTCCTTTTCCGCGAGTTGCGGAGGAAGTCATTCCTGCGTCATTTCGATGCGTGCGCCCTCGGGCAGCCAGTGGCCACTATAATGACTGCCATCCGCGCGGCTGACCGTGAATTCGCCCGTGCCGCGCAGCAGCACCCAGCCCGTACCTGCGGCATCCAGCACGATGTTCTCGCCCGTCAGCCGGACGTAGACATCGCTGCCGGAGATTTCGGCACGTCCGTTGAAGCCCTGGTAGGCGATGACCGTCTCACCGCGCCAGGAGAATTCCCGGCGGATGCCCTCCCCGCTGACGTTGATGCTGGCGTCCCCCGCACGATCCACGATGTAGAGGGAGCCGTCGCCGCTGATATTGATGTAATCTGCGGGTTCCCCGTGGATGGTAGCCACGCCGTCCCCGGTGGCGTGCAGCACGCCCGTGCCCCGCACCTCTTCCTGCGCGAAACCAGCCGCCGGAAGCGCCAGCAGCGCAAGCAGTCCCAGCAGGCCGATGATCCAACGAGCCATCTTCATGGTGATCCAACTCCTTAATCCCTTCGTTCGCGCCCCGTTTCGTCGGGTTGTATTCAGGGTATGCAGGAGTTGTTGACGAAGTTTTTCGCATCCGTAAACTTTCGTCATCCCGGTGTAAATTGCACGGTGCGCGGCTAGCTCCCCAGGCTGGCGACCAGCAGTTCCAGCGCCAGACGCGGCGTGATCTTGCCGACCTTCATGTCCTGGTCATACTGCTGCAAACGCCGGAAAATCGTCTCAAGCTGCTCGACGGTGAAGCGGCGTGATTGCACTGCCAGCTTACCCGCCGGGAAGGGATGAATGCCCAGCGCCCGGGCGATGTCGTTCTTGTTGGCGCTGCCGCCGTTTTCCAGGTGTTCGCGCACCAGCAGCAGCAGCCGGAACTGGCGCACAATCAGCGAATACAGGCGGAAGCCGGGATCGCTGGGGTCTTGTTCCAGCACGGTATTCATCAGCGAAATGGCGACTCGCCCATCGCCCGTCGCCAACGCATCGACCATATCGAAAACATTGGCCTCGGCGACGTAGGGCGTCAGCAGCGCGACATCTGCCTCATTGATGGGGCGTTCGCCATCGACATAGCTCACCAGCTTGACCAGTTCGTTATCGGCGCGGCGCAAGTCGCTCCCGGTGACACTCGCCAGCGCGACGGCAGCGGCGGGTTCGATGGCTGTCTGGTATTCGCTTTCGGCACGCTGGCGAATCCACTGCGTCGTATCTTTGGGCGCGGAGAATTGCTTGCAGTAGCCGTGCTGTTGCGCCACCCTGACGATTTTCGCGTTGCTGCGCAGGTCGCCGCGCTCTACCAGCACCAGCCGCGCATGAGCGGGCAGTTGCGGCACAGCGTCCATCAAGTCATCGAGTTCCTTCTTGCCGCCAGCGGTGCGCTGCAAGGCCTCCACGAAGCCCTTAACGATCACCAGCCGCTTATCCGCCAGGAAGGGGTAGGAGCGCACATCGTTGAGCACTTTGGCGACGCTGACTTCTTCGCCTTCGTACTCGCTGGTGTTCATATCGGCGTCGGAGCCGTCGCCCATGCTGGCGCGGATTTTCTTGACGGCGTTTTCGATGGCGATGTCGTCATCACCGTAGAACAGGTAAAAGGTCGGCGTATCGGTCATGGTGGCTTGTTTTGGTTTTGGGTGCTTGTTCTGGCGTGAGTGGTTGCCCTCTGTGGACACCCAACGGCAGAGGCACTTGCTGTTTGATCATAGAATTACCCAACCCGTAATTGCACCATCGGGCGCGTGATGGACATTTATCTATCCGGTTCGGCGTGCATTCTACGCACAACGCGACGACGCGGGACAAAATCGCCCATCAGTCTATCTCACTGTCCGCGCGTCATCACCTCGTGGACGACGACGGGATTCTTGCGGAAGGGCATGTTCGCGGTGCGCCGCTTGATGCCGACAATCTCCAGCCCGCCGGGTTCGCCGCTGGTGGTGATGTGCCGTTGAATTTCCAGGCCGATGGGCAGCGAATAGAGCGATGTCACCATCATCAGGATCAACACCACCGGGAAACGCTCCCAGGCGTGGCGGCGGTTCGTGCCCGTGAAGCCCAGAGCGCCGACGAAGGTCGTCAGCATCCCCGTGACGACCAGATTCGTGCCGCAGTTGGGATGCACAGCCCACTGCGCCTGCCCCCGCCGCAGCCGATTCAGCGCTTCATGCGCCGCTTTTTCGACCATCTCGGTGGGCACATCCCCATAAATCATGAAACCGCCCCAGGATGCCCGCCCAGACAGCACATAGCGCTGTCGATTCAGCATGTGGATCGTCGCATGTTCCATGCCGTGATTACGACGTACACGCTTGATGACGGGTTGTTCCAGCACGGGGCGCAGAATCTTTGCAATCCACTGAATGACCATAAGAGCCTACCGTTATCTCGCTGTTGGTTCACAAGTTGGAGCTTCCGCACCCCATCTTAGCACAAAGTACGCGGCACAGCGCCCATCTCCCCTGATCCATTCTTATCCATTAAAACGCAACTACCGCCGAGGGGCATGGGCGGTAGTTGCGTTATCCGTATATTGTGAGGACATCCCAGGAAGGAACTGTGTTTGCAATTCGCTTCTGGCACAGAACCATCGGGCGATGATCCTGTGTTGTGGTTGTCCGTTTCGCACCGTTGACCATAGTGTGCCAGAAGCCCGTCGCAGCCAATAGTGACATATATCACACACGCCCATGACATTGTTCCAGCGATAGAAAGCGCCCGGTGACATGCTCGGCAGGTGTAAGAAGCCAGCTTCTGGAGCCGATCACGAATCGCGGTGGATTTGTGGGAGCACCGCGCCTATCTGAAGATGCGAGGGGGCAGAGAAAGCAAGGACGACCGAAACAAAAAGGGCGTACCGACTGGTACGCCCTTCTGTCATCACAAGGATGCGACTTATTGGATGATGCTGATGCTGGGGAAGGTCTCTTCCGGTGGCGCACCTCCTGGCTGGCAGGCGTAGGTGCTGTTGTTCCCCGTCAGGTTCACCGCCCAGGCACTGAAGCAGACCTCGTAGGTACTGTTGTTGCCGTTGGCATGGATCATGCCGTTGCTGTTGACGATGATGTCGCCTTGCAACGTCTCATTCGTGCCCGAAAGACGGATGGAGTGGTCGCCGTTCTTGCAGCTTTGCGGGTCGGTACGCGGCAGGTTCGAAGCGAACAGGACGCCCTCCCAGTACGGGGTCAACTGCGTGCCGCTGCCTGATGTCTCGATCTTGCCGTTGCTGACGATGGTCACACGTCCGCGCAGGCCACCCGGAATCTGCAACTGCTGGTTGACGTTGCAGGCGTAGCCCAGCGTACCGGCGTAGTCCGGGATGTAGAAGCCATCCTGCATCACGCCCGAACCGGGAGCCGTGTAGTGATTGGCCCATTCGCCCGGTTCCACCTTGCCACCAGCGGAGCAGGCCAGCAGGCGGTAATTGCTGCCCAACTGCGTCTGCACCGAGCCACCCGGCAGCAGTTCGCTCCAGTCATCCCAGGGCGTCGGGTCGTAGCCGTCGTCCACATGCCCCGCGTTCCACTCAATCGTGCCGTCACCCAGCGTATCGTAGAGCGGCCCCGTGGTCGGCTCTTCGCGCAGGTGTCCGATGCGCAGGTTCGGCGGCTCGGTCGGCGGCGCACCTACGGAGAGATCACCGTAGATCGGGTTGGCACCCGGCGTGGTCGGCCCACCGCCCATAATGCCGTCGTCAATGTGAATGTCGCCGTAAATCGCGTTGCCCGTCCCGGCGAAGGCGAAGGCCGGTTCACCCGTGCAGGTGCCGCGCGGCGAACGGATGTGGAAGGCGAATTTCTGCGGATCCGGCGGTTCACCCTCTTCTTGCACGGGCGACCCCGGCGAACATTCCGCAACCGTGCTGGCGCTCACCGTCAGGTTATCCAGGCTCCCAGGTGCGATGATTTCCAGCACCCGGATGAAGTAATTGGTCTTTCCGGCGGTGATGCGCACTTCCACCAGATTCTCCGACGCCTTGCCGGGGAAAGCACCGGCGGCGGGGTGATCCACTTCGATGATGGTGATATTGCCGTCATCGTCGTGGTCATTATCGACTGGATCGCCGAAGAAACCGCTCTCCTCTGCGCTGAAGATGGCCGCTTCGCGCCAGCCGCTGTCTTCACCCTGAACACAGAGCGTATAGGCCGCAGCGATGGCGGCGGCATCGGTTGCGTTGCGCACATCACGCCAGAGGAAGTACAAACCGCCCCCGTCGATGGCAACGCCAGTGATCGCAAGCAAGAGCACCATCAAGAAGGCGACCAAAACAATCGCCTGCCCCCGGTCTCGCTTGTTCTGTGCTGGAACCTGTAGCCCCTTGGTTTCCATGCATCGCTCCTGTGAAGTATTTCCTACTTGGTCTTCTAGTCTGCATTATACGGTATGGCAAGCTTACGAGGATTCTCTCTAACAGTAACCGAACAAGATTCTACAGATCCCGACATTCTGCATTTCGGTCAGCCTGGGGGGGCGGAATGCGATTCTGGGCCTGGTGGTTGCGACAGGCTTGCTCCCTGCGCAGCGGGGTAACCGGGTCAGCGTTTCCAGATGTAGGGAGGTGGATCGTCCGGCGAGGCGTCGTCATCGGGCCGGGCCGGGCTGTCCTGGTCGAAGAGCGAACGCTGCACCGGGGCATCCGCTTCGTACTGCGCCAGCACGCGCTGAATCAAGGGCGTGCGGAGTCCGGTGCGGGCGACGGTCTCCTGGGCGAAACGCGCCGGATGCTTGCTGGACTTGGCGCGGTTGCAGGCGGTGCAGGACACCGCCAGATTCTCCGCTTCGTTGCTGCCCCCCGCGCTCAGGCTGATGATGTGGTCGATCTCGATGGGCTGCTGCCAGACGCTGCTGGCACACCACTCGCAGCGCCCACCACAGGCCAGGATCCGGTCGCGGAGGGCATCGACCGGGATGCGCCCGGCAATCCCCAGCATCTGCGCCCGCCCGTTGATTGAGCGAGCCGCTTCGGCAATCTCGGCTTCATCCAGGAAATCGCTGTAGCGCATCGCTCACTCCCCGCGCTGGGAGAGCAGCCGTGCCCCGGCGATGCTCCCCAGCACCAGGGCAATCCCTACGCCGTACGTGATCAGGGCCATATCGGCGTCTTGGGTCGTGCCGAAGAGGATCATCAGCCCGCCGACGCTCATGCCCGTCCCCAGCAGCACCTCGCGGTAGCGTCCCGGCTCGGCGGCGGGTAGCTGCATCCGCCGGATGTACCCCCGGTGCAGGCCATAACTCAACAGCCCGATTCCCACCAGCAGCATCAGCATTTCCAGCATGAGTCGCTCCTTCGCTTCTTATTGAACAGGGTGGTGCCCTGGCCCCAACACAGGTGGTTTTGGCCTGGCAAATCCACGCCAGTGGCTTCACGTTTCGTCGTGGGGTGTCAGGCCGTTATCCTGCGCGGCACGGATGAACGAATCTGCCGATTTGCGCACATCCGCCAGCGAAATCGCCGCTTCTTCCCCCTTTTCCAGAGCTTTACGCAGAGTCCGGCGTTGGGTGCTGTAGCTGGAATAGGCGACGAAGAGCGCCGTTGCCTGGGTGCGCCGTTCCAGTGCCTGCCACCCGAAATAGAAAATCAACAGATGCACGGCGAAGGTCAGGATGGTTGCCGTCGAAAGCGGCAGGAAATCCGGCAGCAGCAGGGGCAGCACTGCGTTCATCACCAATACCGCCGCCAGGGGCAGGCCGTAGGTCAGGGCCAGCCGTCGCAGCAGCGGGGGTAAGTAGCCGCGCACGGAATCTTGCAATTCGTCCAGTTGTGCCGCTTCGGGAGGGGCGGATGTCTCACTCATGAGCGGGGTCGCCTCGTGATGCTCGTCCGGTTCAATTGGCCATCATCCTACCATCACCGCGCCCTCATCGAAAAGCGTCATGCTTCGTCGTACCGTGTATTCTGTGGTGCAAGCAGCACGCGGATAAGGATTTGCATAGAGGGCGTAACCCTGTGCCATTGACCGGGTTTTTACGGTTGGATTAGCCCAACACCGGGGATGTGATGAGTTTCTTCAACCTGAACTGGGGTGAGAAAACCCCCAACTACAAGGATATGGACGATAGTGAACTCGTAGCGGCTGCTAAGAGCGATAAGCAAGCCTTCGGCGAACTCTACGAGCGCTATCTGACCAAGATCTACAATTACGTCTACTACCGCACGGGCAACCAGCACGATGCGGAAGATTTGACCGCCAAGGTCTTCTACCGGGCGCTCTCCCACATTGAGGGATATGAGGATAAAGGCGTGCCCTTCCAGGCATGGCTCTACCGCATCGCGCACAATCTGGTGGCGAACTTCCACCGCGACAAGGGACGGCGCAAGATCATCTCGCTGGACGAGTACATCGCGCATACCCTGCACAGCGAAGCGCCCGACCGCCAGACCGAAGCCAATGAAGAGCAAGACCGCCTGATGCAAGCGATTGATCGGCTCCCGGCGGAGCGCCAACAACTGCTCATCCTGAAATTCATTGAGCAGAAGTCCAACGCCGAAATCGGCGAGATCATGGGGCGCACAGAAGGAGCCGTCAAGTCACTGTATCACCGCACCTTATTGTCGCTCCGGGATGAATTGCAATTGCAGCAATTGAACCTGGGAACCAGCAGCCGGACGGATCGTAAGCAGCAAAGTGAAGGTTGAGAATGACGAACGACAGCCGTATGCAAGCCATTGTAAGTGAAGCAACCGACTCGCTGCTGGCTGGGGAGAGCCTGGATACGCTCTACACGCGCTATGCACTGAGCGACCCGGAGAGCCGCAAGCTGTTGGAGATTGCGCAGTTGCTTCACCAGCGCTTCACCCCGGTAGAGCCGCGCAGCGATTTCGCCGCCAGCCTGAGGGGTGACCTCCTGGGCGAGAAGCGCAGCGGCGTGCTCTGGAAGTTGCGCCGGATGCCCGCTCATGCGCAGTTGCGCTGGGCCGCCTTTGCCGCAATTTCGGGGGGCTTCTTGATCTTGCTGCGTCAGTTTTTCTTCGGCGACGACGGCACCCGCCGCACCAAGAAGAACGTCGCGCGGGACTGAAACCGGACGCTCATTGGGGCATGAACGCGCGTTTTCACAGGAGAGCGCGGGGCTTCATGCTTCGGGTTTGCATCGCATCCCCCTACCATTTTGAGAAATCAAAATCCCTCGCCCTGGAATTAGGAGAGGGATCGAATGTGAGGGTGAAAAGGGGCTTTCCGTCCCGTTTCATCACGCTGTGCGCCGGACGAATCGCGCTGGAGGTTGCAGCGTCAGGGGATCACCACCCACCGCGACCATAGCGCCCGCCATCTCGGTCGCTGCCCGGCTGGGTGCTGCCGCGCAGCAGCGCACGACGCGCTTTCTGTACATCGCTCTCATGCTTCAGCAGGACAGTGAGCGTATTCTCCAACGTGCTCTCGTCAATCGTATCCGCGTTGAGCATCACCAGCGCCTTCGCCCAATCGAGCGTCTCGCTGACGCTGGGGTTCTTCTTCAGGTCGAGTCCGCGCAGGCTCTGCACCACTTCCACCGCCTGCGAGGCCAGCTTCTCGTTCATCTCCGGCACGCGCATACGCACGATGTTCAGTTCGCTGTCGTGATCCGGGTAATCGACGAAGAGGTACAGGCAGCGCCGCTTGAGCGCTTCCGACAATTCGCGGGTGTTGTTGCTGGTGAGGAAGACCACCGGGCGATGCTTGGCGACAATCGTCCCCAGTTCCGGCACAGACACCTGGAAGTCGCTGAGGATTTCGAGCAAGAAGGCTTCAAATTCCGCATCGGCGCGGTCAATCTCGTCGATGAGCAGGACGACACGTTCATCACTCATCACCGTGCGCAGCAGGGGGCGCGCCAGCAGAAAGCGTTCGCTGAAGAAGACATCCTCTTCTTGCCCCAGGCGATCCGCCGCCGCCGTCAGGCTCTCCGCGCCTGCCAGAATTTCGCTGAGCTTATCGCGCAAGAGCTGCGTGTAGAGCATCTGCTTGGCATATTCCCATTCATACAGCGCCTTGCTCTCGTCCAGCCCTTCGTAGCACTGCAAGCGAATGAGCGGCATCCCGGACGCACGTGAGTAGGCTTTTGCCAGTTCGGTCTTGCCGACCCCGGCGGGGCCTTCTGCCAGCAGCGGCTTACCAAGCTGCTGCGCGAGGAAGGTCACAGTGGAGATCTCGTCAGTGGCAAGATATTCCTGTTCACTCAGGCCGTTGGTCACCTGACCGACATTCTCAAACATGGATTCAGACTCCATTTCGCAGAGCACCCCGGCCTAATACCAGGGCGAATTATGGTTGGGTTACGCAACCATGATAATGCGTGGGGTGGAGGTGTGGCAAATGAGAGGGCTATGATTGCAGGGCAATCGCTGCAAAATGTTTTAAACCACAAAGTCACAAAGAAGACAAAGAAAAGGCCAGAACTACTCCCCGCTGCGCAAGGGGTGCATGGGTTTCCCCCTACGAAGTGGGGGAACGCAAGGGGGATGGGGAATACACCACATTGCACGGCCTGGGGCGAGTCCGTGACCCGCCCCTGCCTCTGTCTTCGATCGGGTGGCTATTTCCTCAACAGCCACGGGTGGGCGCTCATTCGACCGGGTCGAAGGCTTCCAGCATCGGGATCAGCACGGTATCGCGGATGGCCTCATCCCCGATGAGCAGCACCACAATCGCGCCAGCATCATCCAGCGAGACCGCCAGGGAGCCGCCGAAGCCCTGCACTTCCAACGGGAAGATCGACCATTCGTAGTCCGGCGTCGTCACGATCTGCTGCGCTTCGTCGCCGATGTCGAACTGCGCCGCCAGCGCAGTCGTCACCTGCTGCACCGAGGTCACCCCGGGCAGCGGAATCATCGTCACTGCCGTCTGATCCAGCGCCGTTTCCTGGCGACCGTAGACGACGGTGTTGCCCGGCGCAGGGATCAGCGTCCATGATTCGGGGATGACGGTGGTGGCGTTGATGTTGTACTCCGTCAGGTCGAGCGGCACGAAGCTGACTTCGGTGGTCTCTTCCGCAGGTACTACGAAATCTACGTTCATCTCGTCCACGCAGGACGTATCCAGTTCCGCAGCCGGATCATTGAAGAAATCTACTGCGACCTGACGCGGGCAGGCGACTGTTCCGGTGGGGCCATGCCCGGCGGCGGGGAATGCGACGTAGGTGCTGTTGGTCAGCGAGGAGTCAACCTGCTCGGCAAAGGCCGGGGGCGTGACCGGATCGTATTCACCAGAGACGACCAGCGTCGGAAGGTCGCTGACGACGGGTTCATCTTCGATGGCGGGGGCGGTTCCCGTCTGGAAGGCGTCGCAGATGCCGATGTAGCTCTCGGCTTCCAGTTGGGCATCTTCTTCCGTGTAACCGGGGAAGGTCGTGAAGGCCTCAACGAAAGCCTCCGTTTCGATGAAGGGTCGCTCTTCGTAGCAGTTCACGGCGCGATTCATGCCGATGCTGATGACTTCCAGATTGACGAAGCTGATGCTCATGTAAGTGCGCAGCCCCTCGACATCCCCCGCAGCGGTTTCGTAGATGATCTGCGGCAGCGCGGGCAGCAGTTCCGTGCTGTACAGAAGCTGGAAGATGGCTTGCGAGAAGTTGTACCCGGTGAAGCGGATATTCTCGTATTCCACGCCCGTCAGCGGATTGGTCGCATCGAAGACCGCTGGCGCTTCGTTGAGGGCGTCGATTGTATCGAAGTAGACTTCTTCCAGGTCGGGGTAGGCAGCGGAGCAGGCTTCGTCCGCGGCGCAGTCAGCGAAGAGCACATCCAGCGCACGATTGTAGCTGTCTGCGACGACGGCCTCAAATTCTGCTTCCAGCGGCACCAGCGAATCCAGCACGACGCTGCGGATGCCTTCCGGATAGTCGCGCATCACCGTCAGCCCCAGGCGCGTGCCATAAGAGATGCCCCAGAGGTTGACCTGGTCGTAGCCCAGGGCGGTGCGCAGCGCTTCGACATCGGCTGCGTTGTTGGCGCTGTTGTACTGCGTCAGATCATTCGCTTGTGCCAGGGATGCGCCGCAGTCCTCATAAGCCTCGTTGACGAGTTCCAGCGCTTCCGCCAGATCAACCGGATTGCCTTCGAACTCGTAATCCAGCAGGTCGAGTTCCAGTTCGCGGGCTGCGTCGCAGTCCAGCGCTGGTTCGGAAGCGCCGACGCCGCGCTGGTCGAAGAGGATGATGTCGCGGTTGGCGGCGAACATCGGCTCATAAATCTGGGGGTAGGTCAGGTAGAGCAGTTCCAGCACGCTGCCCCCCGGGCCACCTTCCAGGTAGAGGATCGGGTCTGGTTCAGGATTGCCATCGGGATGGCGCAGAATCGCGACAGCCAGCCGGATTTGCGTACCTTCGGGGTCGTCGTAGTTTTCCGGCACGGTCAGGTAACCGCAGTCAATTTCAACACCATCCGGCACCTGGAACATGCAGGACGCTTCCTCGAACGTCCCCGAAACTTCGCCATTCGCATTGGCGTACATGTTCACGGAGAACAAGAGGCTCATCGCGAACAGGATTTGCGCAAAACGCAACATAATTACTCCTTAACTGTGTGGTTTCTGCAATGTGCGGTACCGAAGTACCCTCTTCACTATACGGGAAATCGTCGGTAAATGATGCAATTCGCATCAGGGCTTAATGCGCGTCCAACGGAAAATCCTGCCAGAATCGAGTAAGATAGAGGCACTTCTACAGAAAAACGACGGCAGCATGTAGTGAGGAAGGCCATCGTGAACACAACCGAGCAGTGGGTGATGAGCGCACAGCAGGGAACGGACGAAGAGCGTAAAGCGGCCTTCGACCAACTCGTGCTGGCACACCAGGCTGCGGCCTTGCGCGTCGCGTTGCATATTCTAGGAGACCATCATCAGGCGGAGGATGCGGTGCAGGACGCCTTCCTCACGGCGTATCTGCGCATTGACCAACTGCGCAACCCGGCGGCGTTCCCCGGCTGGCTCAATCGCATCGTGCGCACACACTGCCACCGCCTCGTGCGTGGCACAGCACCGACGCCGGAATCGCTGGACAGCCGCCCCATGCTGGCGACGGATCTACCGACACCGGAGAGCGTGGTCGAATCGCAGGAGATGCGCCACCAGATTCTCGCGGCGCTGGATGCCCTGCCCGAACACGAACGCGCCGTCACGGAAGGCTTCTACATCCAGGGCGAATCGCAGCAAGAATTGGCGGAGCGGCTGCAAGTCCCGGTGACAACAGTCAAAAAGCGGCTGCAATATGCCCGCACGCACCTGCGCCTGCTGGTCGATGAACTGAACGCCGCCGTAGACGACGCCATCGCTCGCGTGCTGAAACCCCAGCAACCGCAGCAGCAGCCCATCTACCTCTACAACACGAATCCCAACCCGGAACCGCCGAGCGACGACCCTGAGTATTGAGGGACACAGCCTGCCCCCCCACAGCGCAACCATCAGTGCATGAATCAGTGCACGAAATTGAAGACGACGCCAATGACCAGCGATACCGCCGCCGAGGTCATTGCATAGACGAAGAGCCGACGACCTTCGCGCATGTTTTCGGTCATCGTCTGTGCGAGTTGTTCCATGTGTTCCGCTTCCAGGAAGGGCGTGTAACCGCCGCCAGCGCCCCCCGCCGCCTGCCGGGGATCGGTCGCGCTGCTGCTGAGCGAGGTGCCCCCTACGATGAAGCAGGCCACCGCCATCAGAATCATCCCATTGCCGAAATCCGCATCGGTGAAGGCGCTGTTGAGCGAAATGCTCCAGATGACGAAGACGCTCATCACAATGTTGACGACCAGCACGATGCTGACGAAGCGCACCCAACTACGGCGGCGCTCAAGCTGTGCATCGGTCAGTTTTCGCCGAGGTTTGCGCATGATGACTCCTTACAACAGGGGGTTTGTCGGGCATTGTGCGCAGTATAGTGTCATTTTCTGTGCGGCACATGAATCACTTCGGCAGCCTGTGGCGGTTGAGCTGCAACCATTGCAGGCCGATCAACGTCTTGGCATCGGTGATTGCGCCGTCCTGCAAGAGCTTCAGCGCCGCATCGACCTTCATCACTTCGGTCTTGATGTCTTCGCCTTCTTTCGCGAGTCCGCCGCCCTTGCTGCGCTTGCTATTGGCGTGGATGCGTGCGTAGTAGAGGTGGATGCGCTCGGATGAACCGCCGGGGCTGGTATAGAACGTGTGGATGTGGTGCAGGATCTCTGCATGGTAGCCCGTCTCTTCGACTAATTCTCTTTCCATCGTCTGCTGGGGATCTTCGCCTGGGTCAACCACGCCTGCGGGGAGTTCGCGCAGCCAGCCGTCACTACCCTTGAGCGCCGGATAGCGAAATTGCTCAATCAAAACGATGGTATCGTCGGTCGGGTTATGCAGGAGAGCCGCTACCGCATCGCGCCGCTCGAAGCTGATACGCGTGAGGGGCGGACTCATCGTGCCGTCGTAGCGCTCGTACTGGAGCTGCGCTTCTTCCAGCCGGAAAAAAGATTGCTTGAAGATGTCCTTGCGACTGATGATCCGTACGCGCTTCCGCATTGGGGCTTGCTCTCCTCGCTAGGCAGATATGCGTCCAGTATACCTATTTTTCCAGGATTGCGCCCACGCTCAGGGCAATCGCCTCAAATTTGTAAGAGTAATTGCAACAAAAAG
>CAZJWX010000047.1:0-22026 GCA_964549915.1 uncultured Anaerolineaceae bacterium
CTTTGCCATTCTAACATTTTACTTCATGCGGGTTCCTTTTGCTTTGTCCATTAGCTGCGATTCATTTGAGCGCTCTACGATTTTCACACGGACTCCTCGACGACGACAACGAAACCCGGTGATGCAGCACCTCGCGATTGGGTTGAGGTACAAGCATAGGAACCGAGCAGGAGCGAAGCCAGATGAACTGCGAAAGGCCTTGAATGACACAGCAAAATACCGACTCCATTCCTGTCGAACACGAGGCGTCATCCGCTGGCAACTTTCGGCGGCGGGTGCTGACCGCAATCGGCATCGGTGGCGGCACCGCTGGACTGGGGCGAAGACTTCCTGAATCGGGAGCAGCGCGAGCAACAGCCAGGCGATGGATGACCTTCACCCCGCGCCTGCCCATAGTTGCAGCAGAGCGACACAGACGCACTGCGCCGCCCTCTGCGTTCGCTGTGCAATGTGTGCGGTGCAGAAAATGCGCTCCTCAGACGGCTGCCATCAGACGTTCCAGGCGCGGCAGGTACTCCTCATCCGTCATGGGATCATACCCTGGTAGCAGCGTCTTCTGGATGAAATACAAGGCAGCATCCGGCTTGTCAGTGCGCAACCCTTCACCGAGTTCCCACTGGGCTTCCGCCAGCAGCAAGATCCCCTGCGCCAGCATCCCTGCCTGGTCGATCATGCGGCGGGCGTGTGCCTGGGCATAGTTGCCGCCCTGCTGCATTTTCCCCAGCAGCGCCACGAAGCGCTCCATGCTCTCGCGGACGATGCTCACGCCGCGCTGCAATTCATCGCGAGTCACCGTCGCGAGCTGCGCCTGCATCTCCTGCAAGAACCCTTCATGAATGTTGTAGCGGGCGATGTCGCGCAGCACCTGCACCGCCAGCACGTTATGCGTACCTTCCCAGCTTTCCAGCACGACAGCATCGCGGTATAAGCGCGGCAGAATGCTGAAGGACTCAATTGCGCCGTTGCCACCCAGCACTTCGATACCCCGGTGAATCATCTCGCTGGCGCGGATGCTCGTCAGGTATTTGTTGACGTTCACCAGCAGGCGATATGCCTGGGCTTCGCTCTCGCTGGCCTGCCCGGTCTCGATCTTGTCCAGCAAATGCGCCAGGTAGAAGGTGCTGGATGTCGCCGCGTAAGTCTCGGAGACCAAATCCGCCACTGCTTCCTGCACCATCGGGTAGCTGGCGATGGTCGTGCCGAAGGCTTCACGGTGGCAGACGTAATTCCCGGCCTCGATCAGCGTGCGGCGAATCGCCCCGGCGCAGGCGACGGCGTTCATCAGGCGCGATGTGTTCAGCACCAGCATGACCACGTTCTTGAACCCTTCTTCCACCGCACCGACCGGATAGGCCACGCAGTCCTTGAAGTCCAGTTCGGCGCTGGCGAGGGTGCGCGTACCCAGCTTGTCCTTCAGGCGGCGGATGTAAAAGCCGTTCGTGCTGCCGTCATCCAGCGTGCGCGGCACCAGGAACAGCCCCAGGCCGCGCGTGCCGTCGCGGTCGGTCGCGCGCGCCGTCATCAGGAACTGATCGGCGTTGATGTTGGAGCAGAACCACTTTTCGCCGTCAATGCGCCAGGTGCCGTCTTCTGCCTGTGTCGCCTGCACGGCGTTGGCCCCGACATCGCTGCCGCCCTGCACTTCGGTCAGGAACTGCGCCCCATGCTGCATCGTCTCGTAATTCGTATCGAGCAGCGGTGCCAGGAACTTCGCCTGCGTGGCGGCGTCGGCAACCTGCTGTAGAGCGCGGATCAAGCCACTGGTGCAGGCCAGCGAACACATATGCCCCGCCTCCCCGTTGTGCGTGATCAGGTAATACAGGCCCATCTGCTCGACTGTCCGCCCCGGTTCGCTTTGCAGCGCGAGGATGCCGCTGCCCCAGATGAGTTCCCCGGCGACATCGTGGTTGGGATGAAATTCGATCTGCTCAATGCGTTCGCCCAATCCAGTCCAGCGCTCCAGGCGCGGATGATTGCCGATGCGGTCTTCGATTTTGGCGGCTTCGTCCAGGGTGGTGGCGGCCTGCGCCCCCAATTCGACGAACGAGGCTTCCGCAGCGGCGTAGGCTTCCGCGCCCATGTATCGGCGTAGCACAGCCTGCAAGTTCGTATCCGAGGTGAAGAAGTTCTTCGGCTTGTTCTGTTCCCAGGCCAGCAGATTGTTGCGTCCGCGCACGGCAGCATTGCCCGGTGTGGTAGAAGTGGTCATCCTCAAACGCCCCTTTCAGCAATAATCAAATTTTGGTTCGATTATAGCATAGGGCGCTAGCAGGGGGCATGATTGATCGTGACCGATGCAGGGCACTCGCATCAAAGAGGCTGAATTACGGCGCTTGCCCTCCCTGCCTCCTTCCCCGCTGTGCAGGCTCCCCCCGCTGTGCAAGGGGGAGACAAACCGCAGGGGGACGCAAGGGCAGGCGAGTCAATCAGGGGGATTGTCCTACTTGACCGCCTCGACCTCGGAAGTATCGCCCATTCCGTTGGGATGTATCTCGTTGGGCAGTGCTTCGCTGTCGTACATCTCCTCCGGCAGCGCCTTGCGGAAGGCATCCAGATCCAGCTTCGCCAGCGGTGAATACTGGCGCAATTGCACAATTTCTTCGTCCAATGGGCGAATATCGCGCGTCGCCAGTTCTTCGCGGATCGATTCACGCAGGCGTTCCGGGCACAGGTCAGAGTAATAGATCACGCTCAATGACGCTTCGATCATGCGCAAGACATGCTCTTCGCCCTTATATTCGTGCAGGTGCGGGTTGCGCGATTCAATCTGGTAGACGTTGACCATCTTCTGTGTCACATCCGGGTCATGCGGGGTGGCGATGCCGCCAAATTCTTCCATCAGGTAGACGAGCTGGTACGGCTCAATCGAATACCCTGACGAGTGCCCAAGCTGCATGGCGAGTTCGGTCGTCATGGCGTGTTCGCCCGCGTTGCCCGTGCGGATCACTTCCGTCTCGAAGCCCGTGTAGTGCGCCACCAGTTGATTCAGGTAATTGTTCGTGATGACGGAGGAGCGCCCCCACTTGGCGAAATACAGGTTCGATTCGACGATTTTGGGCTTGCTGTGCCAGGAGATGCGCACCATCGCATAATCGTTGCGCTTGGCCATCGCGAATCCGCTGGCGTACAGGTGGCAGTATTCCAGCACTGCGCCGGGGAAGTAATTGTCGCTGTCAATGAAGCCGACGGTGCGCTTTCCAGCCAGCCTCGCCATCAGGATCCCGATCATCATTCCTTCGGCTTTGCCCGCACGCACCTTGCCCTCATCATCGAGAATTTCGGTGTAGCCCGCAGCGGCGAAGGCTTCCGCCAGGCGAGGATCGCCCTGGTAAACCGTGATGACAGGGCGCTTGGCATAGGCGGCGAAGGTCTCCACCATGTCCTTCTCAAGCTGGAAGCGATCCACAGGTTTCCGCGAACTGTTGGAAACCAGAATCACCAAACAGGGATGCGGGATACCCGCCAGCACGCCGTCCAGCAACTTGAGCTTCTCCTCGCGCACCGGGACGACAATCGCCATATTCGCCAATTCTTCGTGCAATCTTTCATAGGGAACGCGCTGCGTGGCCTCATTGCGGCGGCTCTCGCGCTCGTCCGCCGCCAATCCAGTGTCCAGTTCGTAGACCTGCTGCATCCCGTAATACAGCACGCCCCCGAATCGCTCGCGCAAACGTGGTAGATCTAGACGCATACCGCTTCTCTCCCCAGGAATTCGTTGTCGTTGAGTCGCGAAAGAAGATTACTTTGGTTCGTGCATCGAAGTACTTTGACTATAGCACGCCGATACACCCGCTGCCAACTAAGCAGTTTCTGAACGCAGCTTGATCGCATCAATCCGTGCATGGTGTAGAGAATGGGAGGATGGCGGGCGAAGCATGGTTCGCTCAGCGCCCGGTCACATCCGTGATCTGCTGGACGGCCTGCGCCTGCGCGAGCGTCTTCCCGGCGCTGTTAGAGGCCGTCGCGCTGAAGAAGAGCATCCGTCGGGTGCGCTCGGTGACGGTGGCCTGCACCCAGGCCATTTGCTCCTGCGGCGTCACCGGGCGGATGTAGCTGATATTGAACTGCGTGGTCACGCTGGGGGGCGCAACCAGCAAGCCCAGGATGCCGATGGTGTTGTCCATCAGCGCCGCCAGGATGCCGCCCTGCAAATAGCCGTAGGGGTTGCGATGGTCGTCATTGACTGGATACTGGCAGCGCAGCGAGGGCACCGCTTCGTCAAATTCCAGCAGTTCCACGCCCAACACATACGAGATAGGCGAGGGCAATACCAGCTTCTCCAGCACATCCGGCGGCGTGATCTGCTCCATGCGCTGCCGAATGAGAGTCTCCAGGTCTTTCATGCGTTCGGTTCTTCCTGCCATGCTGTGTGTAAAGCCACCAGGTCATCATAGACGGCATCGGGCTGCACGGTGCTCGCTTCCAGAGTCGCCGCATCCGTGACTCCGGTCATCACCAGGGCCGTCTTCAAGCCCGCCCGCTGCGCCCCTTCGATGTCGGTATTCAAACGATCGCCGATCATAAGCGTATGCGCCGCATCGCTCTCCATGCGCAGCAGTGCAGCGCGAAACATGCCTGCTTCGGGTTTGCCGATGATGATCGGATCGACTTCGGCAGCGGTGGCAATCATGGCAATCACGCTGCCCGCACCGGGTCGCAAGCCTTCGGGGGCGGGAAACGTCACATCGGGGTTGGTGCCGAAGTAGGTCGCGCCCTCTTCACGGATCAGCTTGACAGCGACTCGTGCCTTCTCGTAGGTGAAGTCGAAATCGATCCCGGCGACCACCGCTTCGACGCGCTCATCCGCCAGCACAAATCCCGCCTCGCGCAGGGTTCGCCGCAGGCCATCCGCACCCACCACATGCAGCCGCGTCCCCTGCGGATAACGCAGCTTGAGCGAGTCCGCCGTTGCCGTCGCCGACGAGACGATTTGCCACTCTTCCACGTGGGGCAAGCCCATACCCGCCAGCCGCTCCACAAATTCTTCAGGGTGGCGGCTGCTGTTGTTGGTGGCGAAGGTGTAGGGAATGCCCTGTTCGCGCAAGAAGGCGAAGAAATCCTGCATGCCGGGCAAGGGCTGCTTGCCCCGGTAGATGACGCCATCCATATCGCTGATGACAGCTTGAATCTGGCGGAAGAAGGTCATGGACGGGTTCGCTCTCCTCGATGATTGGCTGCGCTGCACGCCGCAGAGGATAGCAGGTTGTACCGCCCACGACCAGTGAGGTAGTCTGTTGGTTGAATATAGACCCAACCCGCAGACGGGGATATGCTCACTCCACCGTGATCAACCGCTGGAAGGAATCCCCCGCGACTGTCGTCAGGCGCATCCCCGTTTCATAATTGTAGACGCCGACGGTCAGCACATAGTCATCTGGGGGCAAGTCCGCCGGAATCGCGAAGGCGATGTCGCGCCCGATGTACACCTCATGCGGATCGTCCCAGGCCAGCGTCGGACGCTCGCGGACGGTCAGGGGACCATCGTGCTGTGCCAGCGGCGTGGGATCATCTGCGGTGTGCAAATGCACGAAGAGGTTGTAATTGGCGTGGATTTCACCCACGCGCCGCCAGTAGGGGCGGAACGTGAAGCTGTCGCCCGCCTGTACCGTTGTCGTATCCAGGTCGTAGCCAATCAGCGCGACTTGTTCGCTGAAGACCGTATCTGCCGCTACCTGCGGGTGCGCAATGCGATATACATAGGTCGTGTGACCTGCGATGTCTGGCGAATCCGTCTCGAAGGTCTTCACCAGCAGCAATTCGTCCATCCAGGCTTGCAGCGCTTCCGGGTTCGGCACGCGCCGCAAATCCGCTTCATCGACGGTGAAGTAAGCTATGCCCCGTTCGACGTATTCAGCCGGCGTCGTGTTGACAATTTCGCCCGCCGTCTCTGTCCACCAGACGAAGGGATTGTCGCCCATGTAGGCACCCCACGTCCGATTCCAGACGCGATCCAGGTCGGTCAGGCCGCCGCCGACGAACATCGCGTAGCCATCGACAGGCAAGTTATCGTCCGACCAATCGCGCAGCAGGTTGATCACATGTTCGCGCGAATATTTCTCGGCGAGTTGGATATTGCCCACGAGATAGCCGGGGAAGAGCACCAGGGCCAGCGAGCCTGCCACCAGCAGTGATACCCAGCGCCTGACGGGGTTCTTCCGCAGGGCATCCTGCGCCGTCCAGATAACCTGACCGACAGCCACCCCCCAGAGAATCAAGAGGCCGATGGTGGTCGGTAGGGCGTGGCGAATCTTGATGATGGTGCCGATGTTGGAGATCATGGCGCTCATCGGAATGACGATCACGAGGTAAACCGCCAGCATCCCCAGAATCGCCGTCGGTACGCGCCTCCATCCCCGCCACCCACTGAGAAGATAGGCCGCACCCCCTGCCAGCAGCGAGAAGCCGAAGAAGATCGCGCCCATCGGCAGCAGGGCATAGCCCAGGTTATTGGTCACGCGATCCAGGTTCGTCATGCGGGCGATCAATTCGCCGATGCCCGTCTGCGACATCTTGTTATGATTCGCCAGCGGATTGACGCCGAAAAGGATGTACCCCGCAGAGACCGACGCCACCAGCGCATAGATCAGCAGCCAGGGAGCCATCCGGCGCGGATTCCGCCAGACGAGCCATATGCCCACCATCAGCGCGGGAGCCAGCGCCGGGACAAGCCAGTATTTGGCATAAATGGCGATGATGGCGGCGAGGAGCGAGGCCAGCACCCAGCGCGGCGACTGCTGTTTCCAGGCCAGGATGCCCGTCGCTAGCGCTGTTGAGGCTGCGAGGTATACGAGTGGATCGGGAATGGCGAGGCTGTTGTATTCCACAATCACGGGAGCCGCCGCCCAGATCAACCCTGCCAATGTGCCCGCCATGCCACCCACCACCGACCAGACTGCGACCAGGATGGCTAACGATGTGAGCACACCCATGCCCACCGCGACGAGCCGCTGCACAAGATAATATTCGGCTGGCAGGAGGTAATCGTGTGGCTTGATGAGATCATAAGCGGCCTGCATCCAGGCGCTCAGGCTGGTATATGCCGGGGAAAGCTGCCCGTAGGTTTCGAGCAGCGCAGTCTCATCGGATACACCGCGAATATGCATTCCCCAGGCGATGTAGACGCCCTCATCGGTGTAATCCACGAAGGGATACCAGCGGTCAACGGTGGCGAGGCGAGTGCCCAACCCCACCAGGACGATCAGCAGCACTGCCGCAAATTGCAACCGACGCATGCTGATCTGCGCAAGAACACCTCTGCCGGATGATTGTTCCGGCGTCGGACTCTGCGGGATGGTTGTGATAGGCGTTGCTCCTCAAACCGTCCTCTTTGCCGTGCATTGTAGGCAGCATACGCCGGGTTGTATAGGCGGCGTTTGATAGGCGTATTCGGTCATCCACTTCGTCCACGCGAACATGGTATATTCTATTCATGCATTTGACTCGTGTATTTGACATTGCAGTAAACCTTTCGATTCGTCTACCGCAAGTATAGCCAGGTTCGGCATTGTTGCCCTGTCTTGTGCGTGGATTCAGACAGACACTGTGCCGTCACCGGGACGAAGGAACTACCCCTCCGGCAGCACCCAGCGGGGGTAGTAGGCTTGTTCGGCGATGCGTGTCAGGGCGCCTGTTTCGGCATCCAGCACCCAGATTTCCGGGCGGGCACCGCGATTGACTTCGCCGTCGTCGTCCAGCAGTTGCAGGCGCTGGATCACCAGCATGGTGCCGGGGCGGTTCCAGGTGAAGTAGTGGTGGCTGTAGCGCTCATCGTAGAGCAGCGGCACCGTATCGCCCGTCTCGACATCGACCTGATACAACTGGTAGCCGCGTGTGTAGCGATCATCCGTGAAGCGCCGCACGATGGTCACTTCGTCACCCGCCGGGTGCCAGTCCACGCCGATGTCGTCCGTATCCCCTTGCGCATCGGTGAAATCGGTGAACTCCGGCGGATCAGCGTCCAGGTCGGCGATTTTCAGGTGCGTGTAGTATTGCCCGCTGCGGTCAACGATGTCCGGGAAGACCAGTTGCCGTCCGTTCGGCGAGAGCGCCCCCACCGACCCGTGCACACTGGGGATGAAGTTCACCGTCGCATGATCGCTGGTCTGCGGATTGAAGTTATAGACCAGGATGCCGGGATTCATCAGGTCGGCGCTGTAGAAGGCGATGGTGTTGCCGTCATCCGCCCACTGTGGCGAATGCCCGATCAACTGCTCATCCCCCGAAAGGGGCTGCATCGCGCCATTGTCCAGTTGCAGCAGCCAGATGCGCGGCACCCCCGGCCCGACCGTCTCCAGGTCGCGGTTGAGCGTCTGGCGCATGAAGGCCAGAATGTCGCCGTCCGGGTGAAACGTCGGCGTATGACATTCGGAGTCCTGCTCGCCGCAGGTGGTCAGGCGGCGGGTATTGCCCGTGCCCAGATCGAGCAGGTAAATATCCAGCAAGAGCGACTCGGGGTCGCGTTCGCTGTAGGCGATGCTGCGCCCATCCGGGCTGACGGCGAAATCGTAAATGCCCGACTCGGTATCTGTGAGCGGCTGCGCCGCGCCGGGATCATCCACCGGAGCCACCCAGATATTTTGCAGCGTTGCATCCAGCGGATACAGGTAGGCGATCATCGGGCCACGCCGCGCCGGGTTACTGAGGTAGGCCGCCGCCCCAATCGCGATCACCAGCAGCAGCGCCACCCCACCCACCGTCAGATCAAAGCGGGAGAATCCCGCGATGCGCTTCGTCGAGTCCTTGGGCTTGTCTTCGCTCATCGGCGGAAGCTCCTGTTCACACTCATTGCCGATGAGGCCGAGTCTAAAGATGTGCGCCGCATTGCGATAGTGTCAGTCTAGCTGCCGTCGGGCATTCCGTGCCGCTCCTGATAGGCCGCCTCAAGCTGTGCCGCCGTCATGAAGCCCTCCGCTGCGCCCGTTTCGCCGATTTTGTACCCGGCGAAGAGTACCGCCTTGCGCATCGCTGTATAGGGATCGCGGCTTGCGGCATAGGCATGGACGAAGGCTGAGAAGAGGGCATCCCCCGCGCCGATGGTGTTGACTACCGGACGCAGCGCCTGCGCCGGAATCCGCTGGATAGAGTCGTCTTCGCGCACCGCCAGCAGCGCCCCCTGCGCCCCCAGCCCGATGACCACAATCGGCGTCTCATAGCGTACCCAGACCTGCCGCGCCCAGTCTTCCGGCGTCGTGGGCAGCCCTTCGTCGCTCATGAAGAGGATGTCCGACGCCGCCATATAATCGCGATTGTAGTCGTCTTCCAGGTCGCTGATGACGTGTACATCGGTGGCGATGGGCACGCCCGCCTCCTGCGCCCGCGCCAGCAGGGGACGGCTGAAGTTGATGTTGCACAGCACAGCCAGATCCACCGCCGCGAAATCACAGAGCGCCAGCGGATAGGGCGTCTGCTGGATGTCCTTCAGATCGACGTGGATCATGCGCCGCCCGTCTCCATCGTAGAGGATCACCGACTGCGGCGTGGCCTGCAAGCGCGACAGCACCCGCGCGTCGTCGATTCCGTCCCCCTGCAAGGCCTGCCGCGTCATCGCCCCGGCGGGGTCATCGCCGATCATGGCGTGCAGGCCAACGTCATCCCCCAGCGTCGTCAATGCCCTGGCGATGTTATAGCCCACGCCGGACACAGTGCTGCGCACGCCGAAGAAGGGATAGCGCACCGGATCGTAGTGCAGCGGGAAGCCCTCAATGCGCAGCGTCGTCTCCAGGTTGATCAATCCCGCGACGAGAATATTCGCCATTTTCGCGCTCCTTTCGCTCACAACAGGCGTCCCATTATACCCCCGCCGTCCTGGCTAAATAGGCCGACGATTACAGTCCAGAATTTCTCATGGTTTAATTGCGAAAACCAGCTTCAAACGGCATAATGGCAGTATCGCCCATTCTCATATGAAGTAGGCTCATGGCAGATTGTTTCATCTCATATAGGCGCACGCCTAGTTCAGCGGTAGCAACAGCAATTCAAGCAAAGCTCGAAGCACAACACAAGCTCGATGCCTATCTTGATACCACCCGCACAGACAGCACAAAAGTCCGTTTCCCTGAGCGGCTAATGCAAGCCATTTCTGACGCGCCCGTTTTTGTTTGCGTACTGGGTGAGCGAGATGGAGAACATACACTCGAAAGCGAATGGGTGCTGAAAGAAATTCAGCAGGCGTATGATCTTCGGAAGTTCTGCATTCCCGTGTTTCAGGAAAGCTATCGACCACTGCCTGATATGCCCCCTGCGGTAGATTATGTTTTGGGATTTGATGGGGTTCACATCCTCGACCAGAAGAATATCATGGTGGATGAGTCGGTGCGACAGATCGCTGAACTCATTCGTCCGCATGTGAGAACACGGCGTTTTCCCTGGGTGGCTGCCGTTGGTGTAGTTGCTGTCTTGCTGATTGCTGCTCTATTTCTTTTCACACAGTTAAATTCGCCAGAAGTAGAGCTGACACCCGATAGAGGTGCCACAGCCGAAGTTGCGCAAGACGCAACGCAACCTGAAAACACTGTCGCAGTTGAAGCCACCACCGAAGAACCAACGCAAACACCCAGCGAAACACAAACGCCGTCTCCGACGGATACACCCACTGTAACCCCCACGTTTACGCCCACACCGAATGCAACACAGATTGAAGCAACCATCACAGCAGAAATGGGGATGATCGCCCAGGAAGAACGTGCAACACAGGAAGCGGCTGAAGAAGCGACGAACGATGCGATTCGTCAGGCAGAAGTGGGTACAGCGCAGGCATTGACACAAACGGCAACCCTTTGGACATCAACGCCAACTCCTGACTTGCGGGCAACAGCCGAAGCCCGCAGCACTGCGACGGCTGAACAACAGGCGACCGAAGCACAAGAGACGGTAGACGCTCAGAATACTGCTACACAGCAGGTAGTTGATGCGACGGCAACGGCGACGTTATGGACTGCCACTCCATCTGCCACACCGACACCGACCGCGAGTAACACACCTTCCAACACACCGACACCAAGCCCAACCAACACACCTGATCCAATCCAACTGGCCTTTACGCCAGTAGCACGCAACGCCGACTGGACACCCGTTGAGCGAGAATTCGATGGCGTGACAATGGTGCTGGTACCTGCGGGTAGTTTTGAAATGGGTAGCACAGCAGAAGAAATTGACTTTGGTTTTGAGATGTGCCAGCAAGCCGCCGATAATGATGCAGAATGCCAACGTGTCTGGGTTGAGGACGAAGCACAAAATGGCGACAATACGCAAATTTTCAGTCAACCATTCTGGATCGACAAATACGAAGTAACTCGCGCTGAGTATCAGCGGTGTGTGGAAGCAGGAGCTTGTACCGAAACACCTTCCTCTGCTTACTCGACAGATGACGATCAACCCATTAACCGTGTAACCTGGTATCAGGCGCAGGACTACTGTGAATGGCGCGGTGCGCAGCTTCCAACAGAGGCACAATGGGAATATGCAGCACGTGGGCCGGATCGTTTGATTTTCCCCTGGGGAAATGAATTTGATGGGACGTTAGCGAATCATTGTGATCGTAACTGCGGCAATTCAGATTGGGGTTCGAGTTTCAATTATGTGAATGAAGAGAATGATGACGGGTTTGCTATAACATCGCCCGTAGGTTCATTTCCCGCTGGTGCTTCCTGGGTGGGAGCGCTGGACATGAGCGGCAACGTTTGGGAATGGACGAGCACAATCTACGACGATTTTGCCTATCCTTACGATGCGACGGATGGACGCGAGAACGCGGATTCTGACGCCCGTCGGGTTGTTCGCGGCGGGTCGTTCGACGATGCATCTAGCGCTTTGCGCGTCGCCGGTCGTTTCGGGAACCTTGTAGGCTTCGATGACTTCATTGTGGGTTTTCGTTGTGCGTTGTGGCGTCCCCCTTCTCCCTGAATCCTGAACACTGTGGGCGGTTCGCCGTCAGGCGAATCGATTTTGCACAATCCCCCCTTCCGTCCCCCCACTTCGTAGGGGGAAACTGTCCTCCCCCATGCGCAGCGGGGGGAGTTAGAGGGGGGAATAAATGGGCGCATCATCCGTAATCCACGCGAAGACGAGAGCATCGCCACCTACGTAGAGGGCAATCCGGCGCTGTGGGAGCGAGATCGGTTCTTCGCATCAACCGAGTTCGATGTACCCCGACTTACCCCGCCGCTAAAAACGTGCTATCGTCTGGGCATTCAGTTCACCCATCATCGATTCGTTGACGGAGGCACTATGTCCAGTGAACAGACCCCGCCGAACACCCTGCGCCGCGCCATCAGCCTGCTGCGCACCGGGTTCACGCCCATCGTGCTGCGTTTTTACGATCAGACGACGCGCAAGCGCACTGGCTCCCCCGTGTGGACGCTGAGCCGCATCGCGCCCCAGGTCTACTGCGGCGGACAGCATTATCCCCAGGGCTGGCAGCTCATGCAGGCCGAGGGCATCACCGCAGTGGTCAACATGCGCGAAGCCGTTCACGATGATGTGGCGCTGGGCATCGGCGGCGAGCGTCACCTGCACCTGCCCACGCCGGATAACACCCCGGTCTCCCTGGAAGACCTGGACGCAGCGGCGGATTTCATCGCGGAAGAAGTCGCCAATGGGGGCAAGGTCTACATCCACTGCGGCGTCGGCGTGGGACGCGCCCCCTCAGCGGCGGCGGCCTACTTCATCAAGCACCAGGGCATGAGCGCCAGGGACGCCATCCAGCACATCCGCATGGTGCGCCCCTTCGTGCATCTGACAGGCCGCCAGGGCAAGCAGTTGTTCGTCTATGAGCAGCGCGTGCGCGGCGCGGAATGAGGCGGCTTGCTCCGTCGCCGTGCAATTTTGATGATCGCAAACGTCACCCCGCAGGCTGCCCCGCTTCCGCCGGGATGAAGCGCACTTCGAAGAGGCGCGGCCAGTCCTTGCCCGTGATGTAGAAGGTCTCGCTTTGTGGGTTGTAGGCGATGCCGTTCAGGACGGCGTTCGACGGCGCAGTCACACTGCCGTCTGCCGCGACGGTCGCGCCGGGAATCTCGCGCTGCATCTCGTCCGTCAGCAGGCCGGATGCGTCAATCATGCCGACGATGTTGCCCGTGAGGCGGTCAATCTGCGCGATGAAATCCGTACCCCAGAGATTCGCGTAGACGAAATCTCCCACGCATTCCAATTCGTTGAGCAAGCCCGTCCGCAGCGGATTCCCGTTGAGCGTCACCAACTGGCGTGCGACGAGATTGAAGGAATCGACTTCGCGAAGCGCGAGGTACTGCGTGCTGTCGCTCATATAGAGGTAACGTCCGCTCTGGCACAGTCCCCAGCCCTGTCCCTCGTAAGAGATCGTCGCCAGTCGCTCGAAGGTCTCCAGATCATAGACGAGGGCTTCGCCTGCCGTCCACGTCAATTGGATCAAGCGCCCGTCCACCAGTTCCAGCCCCTCGGCGAAGTAGTCCGGCGGCGCGTTCTGGACGCTGAGGGCTTCTTCACCGCGCGTCACGGGCAGCGAACGCAGCACCTCGCCCGTCTCAACTTCCACTTCGCGCAGGGTGGACTCGCCGCGCTGCCCCGTGCTCTCGTAGAGCCGCCCCTCATGCCACAGCAGCCCCTGCGTGAAGGCGCTCGTGTCATGCGGATAGGTGTTGAGGACTTCGACGGTGTAATTTTGCGCCACCAGGAAACCTTCCTGCACAGCCGTATCCTGGGCACGGGTGACACTTGCGAGCGTCAGCGGGATGAAGACGAGCAGCAGCAGACCGATGCGGGTGATTTTCATGAGGATGTTGGTTGCTCCCAATACAGTACGAATAGACTGCGCCGCATTGTAACAGCAGGCCATCAACGCTGTAAGAAGGATTCCACTAACGCGCGAGCCTGCTCCCGCGAGATATGGAAGTCGATCTCGCTGGCGTCGCGCTGCCGCGTGATCTCGTAGAGGCTGATCGCCGCCGCTACCGATACGTTGAAGCTCTGTGCAAAGCCCTTCATGGGAATGTAGACATAGCCGTCGGCGTGTGCCAGGGCATCCGGGCTGAGTCCGGCATGCTCATTGCCGACCATCAGCACCAGCTTCTCGTGCTGCGTGAAATCAACATCGTGGATCGAATGCGCGCGGTGCGCCAATGAAGTCGCCAGGATGTACCAGCCCTCGGCCTTGAGCGTCGCCAGCGCCTGCGCCGTGCCATCGGTGAAGATGCGGTAATCCAGCCATTTGGCGGTGCCGCTGGCGGTCACTTCCGGGATGCGCTGCGGATTGAAGTTTTCGGGATTTTCCAGCGTGAAAGCCACCTGCTGCACGCCAAACGCATCGCAGCTACGCGCGATTGCCGCCAGGTTGTGTTCGTTGTGCACATCTTCCATCAGCAGCATCAGGCCGCGCTGCCGCCGCTGCGCCGTGTCAATCAACCGCCGCAGCCGTCGTTCGGTCATTTGCAATTCGCCCAGGCGGGGCAGAAATTCCTGGTATAAGTCCTTATTTGACAAGGTGTTCCTTCTAGCCTGTCCGGGTCTCCATACTGGTTGTTTTGTGTGAGGAAGTGGAATGGCAAATCCACGCCAGTGGCTTCATTGCTCCGGGTTCATCAGCCAAAATCACCAGAATAGATTCATCAAATGCGCCGGACGTGCCCGCGCAAGCTCCTCACTGCATCGCATCTGCGCGGTCGGCGAAGACGACGATGCGCTCGGTATTCACCTGATAGGGATAGCACGAAATCAACGTGACCATCGGCGTCCCCTGCGGCTGCATGACGTGTACCGCGTCCGGTTCTACGATCTCCCAGCCGCGCACGATATAGACATAGCTGCCCGATTGCGTCTGGATCTCGATCTGGTCACCCGCTTCCAGTTGGTCGAGGTCGCGGAAGATTTCGCCGTAGATGTCGTTGTGCGCCGCCAGCACCACGTTATCCTCTTCGTTACGGGGCAGTGCGCCGTTGGGTAGCATACCGACGCCAAGCTGCAAAGCGTTCCAATCGACGCCTTGCACGATGTCGTGGTCGATGTTCAACGCCGGGATGCGCACCCGCAGCGGCGTGTCGTCGGTGCGTTCGGGGCGTGCGAAGTCATCCGGCAAGAAGACCTGCCGCGCGACCTCGGCTTGCAGCGCTGCTGGCACCTCCGCAAAGTTGAAGCTGCTGACGCCGTTCTGCGGTGGGGTGTGTCCGGTAGGGAGCACGACATCCGCCAGCCGAAGCTGGGGTGTCGGTGCCAGGGTGGGGACGCTGGCGTTGCGCTGTTCTTCAGCGGCGGCCTGCGCAGCGGCAGTCTCCTGCTGCAAGAGTTCCAGCCCGTTCAAGAGGCTGAACCCCAGCACCACCAGCCCGACTACCGCCGCGACTTCCAGCAGCAGCAGCGACCGATCCACGAAGGTGCGCCAGATGCGTCCGGCTCCCTCGCGACCCGGCTCGGCGAAAGCGTCCGGGTTGATGCCGTCTTCGAACTGCGGCGCGAGCTTGCGCTTTTCGACGGCTTCCGGCGGCAGTTCAATCGTCTCGGATGGCAGGCCATCGTCATGCGCGGGGGACGGCGCTGCGTCCTGCGGAACAGGTGGCGTTGCAGTGACGGTCGCCGTCTCGATCACGCGCCCACTCTGGCGCATCCGCCGCAGCGACTCCTGGCGGGCTTCGCGCTTCTTGATCGCCAGGATGCGCTCCAATTCTTCGATGCTCAGTTCATCTACGGTGCGTTTTTGCCGCATAGCTACGTTCCAATTCATGCAACTCTCTTCCCCGATTATACTCAGGTTGGGCGCGAGAACACCTCTATTTTGAGCGGGATGCGCCGGATCACCGGCAGGTCGTCGTTTTTTGCGCGGGGTGAGCCGGGAGTTCGGGTGTCGATGGGATCGTCCTGCCGACTCGCCGCTGCGCCGATGACCAAAAGGGCGTATCATGGGGAACACGAACTGCGGAACAACGAGGTACTCCTATGCTCATCTCCGATCCGAAACAGGTGACTCCCACCGTCCTGACTGCCGTCTTCCGCGCCAACGGATTCCTCAGCGAGCGCGAGCGCGTGACCAGAGCACAGCACCAGGGCAGCGGCGATTCGGGGGAACGCTTCTCCCTGCGCTATGCGGATTTTCGCACGCAGCGGCAAGCCCCGGATCGCATCTTTGTGAAGTTGACCCCTGGCGGCGGGGAGGGTGCACTCGCAGAGCGCGAAGTGACCTTCTACAACCGCGTGCTGCCGCCCATGTTGGAACGCCACCAACGCGCTGATCTGCGGATTCCGCGCTGCTTCGACGCTTACTATGATGAAGACACGGGCGCGGCACACATCCTGCTGGAAGACCTGGGCGCGGACTTTCGCCCGCACAGCAAGCCCGAACCACCTACCCAGCGCCATCGAGAGCAAGTCATCGACTCGCTGGCTGTGTTCCATGCCTTCTGGTGGGAGCATGACGACCTGGGGACGCTGAGCGAGCGCCCCACAGAAGCGACGCTGGCGCAGAATCAGGAGCGCTACCAGCAGAAATTCGCCGAGTTAGACGCCTTCGCCGGGGAGCGCCTCAATCCGCTGCACCGCGACCTGCTACAGCAAATCGTGCAGCGCACCCCCGCGAAACGCCATGAACGCTTGCTGGCAGGCCAGGGGCTGACTCTGGTGCATCGTGATCTACACCCCGGCAACTTCCTCTATTCGCACAAGGATTTGCGCATCCTGGATTGGCAAAGCTGGCGCGCCGACCCCGCCACCGACGACCTGGCCTATATGATCGCCTGCTTCTGGCCGGAGCCGCTGCGGCGCTTCCATGAGGAGAAGTTGCTGCGCCGCTACCATGAGGGGCTGCGACGGGCTGGCGTGACGGGCTACACCTGGGATGACCTGCAATACGATTACCGCGCTTCCATCGCACGGGCGATTTGTTTCTTACTGGCGGCCTGGACGCCGGAGAAGCACCCCACGCCTTACTGGAAGCGCATCGAAAACGCCCTGAACGCCTTCGACAAGCTGGACGGCCTGCGCATCTACGCCGGGTGAGTGGGGGCGTCCCCAGGGGGCGGGTTTCGTAGTGCCCCGCCTGCCTTCATGGTTCAGCCTCCCTTGAAGCGATTGTTTGGTTGCCTGCGCCAGGGTGATCGCCTCAAGCCGCGCATGGTGTAGAGGAGGGGGCAGCATAGCGGGTGAAACATGGTGTATTCCCCATGATGTCTTTTCTTGCGTCCCCCACTTATTTAACAAGGTGTCCCTTCTAGCCTATCCTGGCCTCAATACTGGTTGTTTTGTGTGAGAAGTGGAATGGCAAATCCACGCCAGTGGCTTCAGTAGGGGGAAACGGTTTTCCCCTTGCGCAGCGGGGCGTGATTCTGGCCTTTGCCTTGTGTTCTTTGTGACTTTGTAGTTCAAAGCATTTTGCAGCGATTGCCCGTTGCCTGCGCAGCAACACTCGTATAAACGCCTATCTGCCGTTACAATAGCTCAGTTATGATCGGAGTATCCCAGAGGACAGGAACCCCATGCGCGAAATAACCGTTGCCGTAGTGCAAATGAAGCCCCTTTTGGGTGAACCAGAAGAAAACCTCGTGAAAATGTCCGAGATGATCGGCACGATTGCGTCGCAGCAAAAAGTGGATTTGATTGTCTTCCCGGAATTGATCACCAGCGGCAGCGAACTCGGCCTGCGCTTCACCGAGCTGGCCCAGCGTATCCCCGGCCCGACGGTGAACCTGATCGCCCAACGCGCCAACGATTACGGCATCTTCGTAGCCTTCGGCATGGCCAGCAAGGAAAAGGTCGAATCGGTGCTGTACAATTCGGCGGTGCTCGTGGGGCCAGATGGTGAACTGGTGGAGACGTACAACAAGATCCACCTGCGGGGTGAAGAGCGCATGGCCTTCCGCGAAGGGTTCAAGATTCCGGTTGCAGAGACGGAAATCGGCAATATCGGCCTGATGTTGGGATACGACCTGGCCTACCCGGAAGTGGCGCGTACCCTGGCCCTGGAAGGCGCTGATTTGCTATGCGTGATGGCCAACTGGGAAGCGGCGAACATCGATGAATGGAAGACCTACGTCCGCGCCCGCGCCTACGAGAACTCCATGTACATGGTCGCCGCGAACCGCGTCGGCGAAGATGTGACGTTGACCTTCGGCGGCGAGAGCATGATCGTCGGGCCGCGTGGGGAATTGTATGCCTCGCTCGCTGAAGAGACCGACGAAGAAACGGGTGCGCCGCTGGAAGGTTTCGCCGTCGCCCGCATCGACCTGGACGATGTGCGCAAATACCGCGAGGAATTCCAGTTCATCCAGACGCGCCAGCCCGCCACCTATCGTAGCATCGTCAAGAAGTATTGATCGTCCTCTGAAAACCTGAATCTGGCTCGTGCCATGAGTCGTCCGCTATAGTGGGCGTTTGACCGGAAAGGACGAACGCCCATGCCCATGAACGCCTCCACCCGCCACGTTGACCTGCTGACGGCCTTCGCCGAGCCGGGTTGCCCCATCTGCAAGCTGCTGCTGCGCGATAACGAGCGTGATATGTTCAACCTGTACCAGGATCGCATCAACAAGGTGGAGACGCACCTGGAATTTCGGGCGGCACGCGGCCTGTGCAACGACCACGCCTGGCAGATGGCACGAGCCAAGGGCGGCTCGGTCAGCGTGGCGGTGATGTACGAGTCAACTTTGCTGGAACTGCTCAAACACGCGGACGGGATCAGGCCGAGGGGGTTGGGGCGGTTGCTCGGCAGCAGCGCGGGATCGCGAGCCGCCGACGCGCTGGAACCCGGCGGGGACTGCACGCTCTGCACCAGCATGAACCAGTCGGAGTCGTTCTATGTGAACATCATCGCCGAAAACATTCGCGATGAGACGCTGCGCGACGCCATGCAAGCCTCCAGCGGTGGCTTGTGCCTGCCGCATACGCGCATGGTGCTGCGCGACCTGACGGCTGCGGAAGATGTCCGTTGGCTGCTGGATTTCCAGGTGGGCAAGTGGCGGGCGCTACAAGATGAGATCACCCTCTATACCGACAACGTGCGCGACAACATCCCCAACGAGGCGATGGGGCCAGAGGGCGATAGCTGGCTGCGGGCCGTGCGCTACCTGGCGGGCGAACCGGGTGTCTTCGGCCTGGGGCGAGGGCGACAGTAGCCGGAATCCCGCGTGCGTCCAGGTTCAGGGTGTTTCTGGCGTGACTTCGGCTGCTGCTTCCGGCGTCACTTCCGGCAGGTTGGCACCCGCCACCCCCACGCAGGCCGGATCGCCGATGATGGCCGTCATCCCCTCGCTGATGATTTCGATGTCGGCGCTGGCTTCGTTCCGCGCTTGCGCCATCCGCAGCGATTCTTCCAGCAGGCCATAGCCCACTTCACAAAGGTCAACGGCTTCACATTCCAGCGGAGACAGCCGCGCTTCCGCGCAATTGGCCTGATACTCGCTCCGCGCCAGATAGTAATAGGTCAACCCCAGGCGATAGGTGCATTCCAGGTTGTTCGGCTCCAGATCGAGGCAGGCCTGGAAGGCGTTGCGTGCGCCTTCGAAATCAAACTCGTTGTAGAGCAGCACACCCAGGCGGAACTGCGCCGGGACGTAGGTAGCATCTGCCGAGACGGCATCCTGGCAAATGCCCAGCGCCCGCTCGAATTGCCCCACTTTACGGGTCGCTTCGCACAGGCGCAGCAGGGCGCGAGCGTTGCGCGGCTCCACACCCAGGATGCGGTTATAGGTGTCGATGGCTTCCTGGTCGCGGTCGCTGGCGAGATAGAGGAAGGCCAGCTCGAAGTAGGGCGGCAGGAAGTTCGGATTGATCTCCGTCGTGCGTTCATATTCGCGGATGGCCTCATCGCGTGCGCCGCTGCCCGCCAGCGCCGAGGAATAGGCCCAGTACGAGCGAACATCGTTGGGCGCGTATTCAATCGCCAGCAGCCCCTCTTCCTGGCCTCGTGCCAGCTCACCCTCGCCGATGTAGGCGCGGGAGAGGACGGCGTGCAACGGGCCGTATTGCGGCTGAATATCCAGCCCTGCCGTCGCCACCGGGATCGCGCCGCCTGAGTTGCCATCCCAGACGAAGGCCCGTGCCCGCAGCGTGTAGCCACGGGGATCGTTGGGATCGAGCGAGATGATCTGCTGCGCCAGTTCCAGCGCTCGTTCCGGTGCATCGCTGCGCCCATCATCCTGGTCGAGCAGCAGCATACCGTATTCGTAGAGGTACGAGAGATTATCCGGCTGCATCTCCAGCGCCTGCTCATAGCGTTCCGCCGCGCCGCGCAAATCACCTGCCAGGAACAGCGAATTCGCCTGCTGTGCCAGCGTCTGCGGCAGCGGCGTCGGTGTCACATCCGGTGGAAACAACACTTCCAGCGCGGCGTCACGCACCATTTCCGGCTCCGTCAGCGTGAAGGCCATCGCCCCACCCAGCACGGCGATCAGCAGGAGGACGAAGAGAATGCGCAGCCAGCGGCGCTTCGGTTTCCGTTCCCGGAAGAAGGGTTGGGTGTAATCTCGTCGGACGTACATCGGCTCGCAACATGGAATTGGCGTTCGGGGTACGCGCCAGTATGCCGCATTTTTCCCCGGCGGTACAGGTAGACTCGCGGCTGCGGCGGGCGGGTGAGTTGTCCGCCTTCGGATGCGGTGCTATGCTGGCGTTTCAAGGAAGCCACTGGCGTGGATTTGCCATTCCACTTCTCACACAAAACAACCCGTGTGGAGGCCAGGACAGGCTGGAAGGGATACCTTTTTAAATAGGCACAACGAGGGATAGGGCATGGCTGGATTTGCGATGTGTGGGAAGATGACGACGCAACCCGAGAACCGCGAGGAACTGGTGAAAATACTGGCATCTGCTGCCGCTTTGATGCGCGAGGCTGCTGGTTGCCAGATGTACATCGTCTACAAAGATGCGGAAGATGCGGCAGCCGTCTGGGTCACGGAATTGTGGGATGGCAAGGAGTCGCATGACGCCTCGCTGACCTTGCAGAGCGTGCGCGATTTGATCGGGCAAGCGGCCCCGCTGCTGACGGGCACGCCGGAAGGCCACACACTGATCCCCATCACGGGTAAGGGGCTGGACTGAGACGATACCGGACAGCGCAATCGCAGGCAGTAATACACCTCAATGAGCCATTTCTGCGTATAGGGAGCAACGCAACACGGACGGAGCAAATTCATGGCAAAATCACGCAGCGAAGCCGCCATCGTCGGCATTATGACCGTCGTCATCCCCTTCGTCTTCTTGTTTCACCTGCTCTTCATCGGAGGGGCGCTGGTTCCCAGCATTCTGGGGGCCGTCACGATGGGGCTGTTCACCGCCCTGCTGGGCATGGTCAGCTATCGCTATCGCGGGTATTTACAACGCAAAGCCTTCGAGGGCAAGAAGAAAGCGAGCGACAGCATCCGCTCGCACCAGCGCAGCAGCGTCGAGATTGACCTACCCTATGGCGCGGCCTTCGACCTCGCACTGGAAGCGCTGCAAACCCTGAACCGCCAGGAAGTGCCGCAGCCCGAACCCGACAACTGGCTGATGCGTGCGGAAACCTGGGTTCCGCGTAAACAGCTTCTGCGCATCTATGACGAAGACCGCACATCTGGGACAATCCGCGCCGGACTGCGTTCCAAGGTCTTCGGCCTGGATAATGTGCTGGATTTCTCGCAGATTGATCTGCGGCTGGAGCGGGTCGCTTCCGGCACGACGCGCATCGACATTGCCAGCAAGCCCGCCACCCTGAGCGAATATTACGACCTGGGCAAGAACCGCCACTACGTCAACTGGCTGGCGCACTACATCCGGCGCGAGAGCCACCAGATGAGCGCTGAATCCCGCCTCACCGACGCGGCAGAAGCGGATGAAAGCCAGTACGAGGCCACGCCCCGGCGCAGGGCAGGGCAGCGCGGTGGCTGAAACGTGGGGGCGCGAATCAAGAACCTCTACCGGATAGGCCGATAGAGGTTTCACAAAGGGGAAGGAGTTTTGTGTGACGGGCAACGCCAGGGAGAGCGCATTGCCCGTGTCCGGATTGGTGTCGCCTAGCGGCGGCCTCCGCGCCCACCAGGCCCGCCGAAGCCATCACGGAAGGGCATTTCGATTTCGCCGTTTGCCCAGGCGCTCAGG
>CAZJWX010000047.1:22126-33443 GCA_964549915.1 uncultured Anaerolineaceae bacterium
CAATGGTCGAACCCTCGGCGAGGGCGCTGCGCAGTTCTTCGGCGCTCAACCCGGTGGCTTCCAGCACGGTGTCGATGTTCAGGCCAAAGCCGCGTTCACCGCGCATGCTGCGTTCACCACCTATGCCGCGTTCGCCACGCATGCCGAAGCCATCACGGAAGGGCATTTCGATTTCGCCGTTTGCCCAGGCGCTCAGGGTCGCTTCAAACTGCGCCAACTGCGCGTCGGCTTCTTCCTGCGTCAGGCGACCATTTTCGACTGCCGTCGCCAGCCGTTCTTCGCGTTGCGCTACTGCCTCAGCGATCAGGGCGTCCAGGTCGCCGCCGTTGGCAGCGATCAGTTCGGCAATGGTCGAACCCTCGGCGAGGGCGCTGCGCAGTTCTTCGGCGCTCAACCCGGTCGCTTCCAGCACGGTGTCGATGTTCAGGCCAAAGCCGCGTTCACCACCCATGCCGAAGGGCATACGTTCCCCGAAGGGAGGTTCCGGGGTCGCATCATCTTGCGCTCCCACCATACCGACTGCCAGCACGAAGGCCAGCACCACAATGATCGGGGACATCCACTTGAACTGCATTTCGTTCTCTCCTCGCATGTTCGGTGCGTTCGTTGACTACGCCCTCATCATGCCCGCGCAGCATGTAGGGCGGGTGTAGAAAATGTAAAATGCGGTTCACACTTTCCGGGTGAATTGTAAAACCCGCGTTAGGAGATACGGGATGCCGGGCAAGAGAGCCGGGATTCCGGAGCGCAAACCGCCCCCGGAATCCGTTGGGAGATGCCTCAGGCCAGGAACGGCAGATAGAGCACAGCGTAGAACAGCAGCCACGCCACGACGACGAAGTACCACAATTTGGCCGTCGCTTCCACCGACCAGGAATTTTCGGCGTGGTAGCGACCGGCTTGGGCGAAGCGCATCACCTGGAACATCATGAAGCCGATCACCAGGGCGTGCAGGGCATGGTAGCCGATCAAGACGCGGTAAATTGTGCCGAAGCGCGCTTCTTCCCCGGTGGGTACGGCGAAGAACTGCGTCATCATGATGGCGAAGAAGCCCACACCCAGCGCCAGCGAAATCTGCCAGGTGCGGATGAAGGGCGCTTTGCTGGCGTCGGGTTCGGTCTGCTCGATGGTCTTCCAGGCGCGGCGTGCCAGCCAGCCGCTGGCGATCAAGCCGACCGTGGCGAGGGTCGGCAGGATGGGATCAGGGGCCTGTTCCGGCGTGGGACGCCAGCCCGGTTGATAGCCCATCCACCAGTAAACGACCAGCATACAGACGAAAACCAGGATCCACGATCCCTGGAAGAGCAGCAGCCCCAGGCGGTTGTTGCGCAGCCGCAATTCTTCTTCCTGGCGCAGGCGCTCTTCTTCTCTAGCGCGTTTTTCTTCCGCTGTCAGCGGTGCAGTGCGATTGACGTATTGCATAGGATTGTTCTTCTACCAGTACGTACAGTGAGCGGGTAACCGTGTTCTACCGTTTTTGGTGGGATCTTGTTTTGCCCTTCATCCCCCGGCACCTTCTCCCGAACGCTGCATTGGGAGAAAATGCTTTTGACCTCCCTACTCCCAGGGCTGAAAGCCCGTTCGGGAGGGGGAATGAGGGTGAAGGCAGCATCACAAGTTCCATTTCCACCAATTCCGGTAGAACCTGAAATACTCCCGAAAAGTATACCACCCGCACGTAGCGACTTTGTTGGAATTCGCTTAGCGCTGGCGAGTCAGCGCACCGGATCGGGCAGGACGGCACGCAGGGCACGCAGCAGATCGCTCGTGACGGCCTCTGGCTGCTGGCCGGCATTGATGCGCAGGAAGCGCTTTGGGTCGTCCGCGATGATGGCCTGGTAACCGTCGTAGACGCGCTGGTGAAAGGCCAGTTCCAGGGCATCCAGGCGATTCCAATCTTCGCCCAGGAACTGCCCCCGACGCCGACGCTCCAGCCCGCGCTCCGGGGCGATGTCCAGATAGACGGTCAAATCCGGGTAGAGGCCGTCCGTCGCGAAGTTCAGAATCTGCTTGAGTTCGGGCACGGGCAGGCCATGACCATACCCCTGATAGGCCAGCGTCGAATCGGCGTAGCGATCACAGAGGACGATGCAACCTTCCGCCAACCAGGGGCGAATCACCTCGCCCACGAGCTGCGCCCGCGATGCGCAAAACAGCAGCAGTTCCGCACGAGACTGCATGTTGGTGTTGTTCAGGTTATCCAGCAAGATCGTCCGAATCTGGTCGCCGATGGGCGTGCCGCCGGGTTCGCGGGTCAGCCGCACCTTATACCCCAGATCATCCAGCGCCGCGTACACTTCCTTGATTTGCGTGGTCTTACCGCTGCCTTCCGTGCCCTCGAATGTGATGAACATGTGATCCCCGGCTCCCATCGCGTGACTCCGGCGAACATTGTAGCAGCACCCTCTATGGGGTGGCATAGTAGCATTGGTCACAGAATGGACTTAAATGGAATGGAAATGGATATAGTGGCGGTATAGACTGGGATGGTAGCAAAGAGTGGAGCGCACCGAAGCATGCTGCTGTTGGCAAGTTTGCCGTGGAAGTGATTTATGCGCTATAGGGAAGGGGCTGAGGCTTGCCACTACACCCGCCTTTGTGCGGTACGGTGCCCGTCAACAGTTTCCGTCGCAAAGGCAGAAAATGGTACAGGCATGGCAGGCCATCCCCGATGACAACACATGCCATATACGGTAGCGAAAATATCTGTAGATTGTTCCGGGTGATGTCTTATGCCCACCAAATTAGCTGTTCACATCGACCGCGAAAGCGAAGAACCGATCTACCGCCAGTTGATTCGCCAGCTTCAACTGCAAATTGAAAGCGGCGAACTGCCCCCCGGCACGCGCTTACCCGCCAGCCGCACCCTCGCCAACCGCATGGATGTCAGCCGCATCAGCGTCGTCAACGCCTATTCGGAACTGCGCACGCAGGGTTACCTCAGCGCCCATGCCGGACGCGGCACCTTCGTCTCGCGTGATTTCAGCCCCGGCAGCAACCCCACGCAGGGCGATTCGGATACAGGCAGCCGCAGCCTGCCGGATCATTCGCTGCGCGATTTGATGCGCATGGCGCAGCGCCCGGGGGTGATTAACTTCTCGCACGGGGCACCACCGCCGGAATTCTTCCCGGTCGGTGCGCTAAAAGAGGCGATCAACGCGGTGCTGGAGCGCGATGGAGCCAACGCCCTGACCTACGAAGTCGCCGAAGGGTACGAGCCGCTGCGGGCAGCCGTGCGCGATTACGTCAGCGCACACGGAATCCAGACCCGGCAGGAGAATGTGCTGATCACAGGTGGGGCGCAGCAGGCGATTGATCTGGTGGTGCAGGCGCTGGTCGCCGAAGGGGAAACAATCGTCACCTCGAACCCGACCTATGTCGGCGTGCTGGATACAGCGCGGACGCGGCGCGTGCAGGTACACGGTTTGCCGATGGACGAGCACGGCATCCGGCTGGATTGCCTGGAAAGCTACTTGATGGAGAACACGCCGCGCCTGATCTACGTCGTGCCCAGCTTCCAGAACCCGACCGGGCAGGTGATGTCCCTGCACCGCCGCCGCCAATTGCTCAATCTGGCGCGGGAATATGGCGTGCCCATCGTGGAAGACTCGGTCTATCACGAATTTCGCTTCGAAGGGGAGCCGCTGCCGCCGCTGAAAGCCCTGGACGAATCCAACAGCGTGATTCACATCAGCGCCTTCACCAAGATGCTGCTGCCGGGGATGCGCATTGGCTACATGATCGCCGAAGGCAAGACGCACGAGCGCCTGGTGCGGGTCAAGCAGGCGGCGGACATCAGCACCAGCGGCCTGAACCAGCGCACTATCCACCTGATGTTGCAGCGCGGAATCCTGGCGCAGCAGCTCACCCGCAATAACCGCGAACTGCGCCGCCGCCGGGACGCAGCCATCGCCGCTGCGGAGTGTTATTTCCCCGAAGGGACGCAGTGGCAGGTTCCGCAGGGCGGCCTCTACCTCTGGGTGACGCTGCCGGACACAGGCCCCACCGCTGCCGAACTCTACATCGCAGCCGTGCAGAATCGCGTGGCCTTCGCCATCGGCAATATCTTCTTCCTGGATCATGGTGGGAGCTTCAACATGCGCCTGAATTACGGCTTGCAACCCCCGGAGCGCATCGAGGAAGGCTTCCGGCGGCTGGGCGAAGCCTGGAAGAACCTGGCGGAAGATTATGACGATTTCGAGAATCCGCCGTTGATGTGATCCGTCGGCGCGGTTGGGGTGCGTGGCCTGGGCGAAACAAAAACGGGCGACTCGCTGAGTTGCCCGTTATTCGCTGGCCCTGCTGGTCGGAAGTGATTTACGTCAGGCGGAAGTCGTGCGGCGCTGCCCGTTGACCCGCGCTACTTCGGGATACAGCTTGCGGCGTGCATCTTCCAGCGATTTGGCGAAGTAGACATCGTTGGTCAGGCTGCGGTCAATCGTGTTCACGGCGTCGAAAATCGAGCGAATGACGCCGTTCATGCCCACAATCGCCACGGGCCCCTTGCCCGAATCATCGTTGAGACTCAGCAGACGCCGGAACTGCGCCAGCCCTTCGCGATTGAAGACCGAACCACCCGGAAGCTGGAAGCCCTGACGCAGGTCGATGATCGCACCGAAGAGCTGCCCGCGCTCGACGGAGAGCTTCTTGATCGTATGCAGCATGTTGTAGAGATCATCCCACGTCCACTTGCCGGAAAATTCCGCCAGCATGACGGTCTGGCCTTCGTCGTCCCAATATAGTTCAATGCCCATGAATATGCCCCTCATTCTCTGTATTAATTTTAGTTTGGCGGTGCTACGTAATTTCCCCATCAACCGCAGCTAAGGACTCCGCTAGCATTCGTTTAGAGAATCCTGAACGTGCAAGATTCAAAACCCGCTCACCCGAGCAGGGTCACGCCGGGTGAGCGAGCATCTCATCTAAAATTAAGCCATCGGTATGTGCGGGCAAGTCCAGGTCTTATACAGAGGAGACCCGCCTGGAAGCCAGGACGGGGCATGAGCGGCAGGTCGTGAAACGCAGAGTCTGCGCTGTGCGGGCGCAATTGCTGGCATCCGGGACGCTTTTGGCGCATACTATCGTTATGGGGAAAGGCAGAGTCTTTCAGGAGATGCCTATGCCGATCACCGATATGGAGTTCAAGGACGGCATATTCTTCTGCCGCGAAATTGGGCAGATCGAGCGAGAAGACGCCGAATTGTGGGCGGAAAAAGTGCGCGAGCACGCCGAAGCCAGCCCACACCCGATTGTCGCCCTGGTGGATGCGACGGAGGCGACCTACATCACCGCGGCTGCGCGCGAGGTCTTCGCCCGCGCTTCGGCGATTCCGGGCTTGCACGCCGGGGTTGTGGCGGCGAAGGATTTTCGCGTCGCGCAGAATTCCCGCCTGACGGCGCTGCTGGCCGTCAAGCGCCATACGTTGATCTTCAGCAACCTCGCAGAAGCCCGTGAACGCGCCGAACAGTTGGCGCAGTTATTCCACAGCGGCGCAGATGATACGGATAAGGCCGGGTCATGAAACGCACAATGCTAGAGACGCGCAGCAGCGCGGGAGTGACCATCCGCTGTACGTTGTTGCAGCAAGGCGCAGATCGGTTGTTGGTGCGCCTGCCGGGGGTGAGCCGCAGCAACGCGGTCATGGAATACATCGAGCAGCTTGGCGAAGACCTGGGCTACGACCTGCTGGAGATTCCCTATACCTTCCACATCGCGCAGACCGACTTCGACATGGCGCAAATCCCCGACATCCGCCAGGAGACCCGGCGCATCCTGGAGCAGGCTCTGGAAGCGGGCTATGAGTCCGTTGTGCTGGTCGGCAAATCGTTGGGGACGATGCTGGCGGTCTCGCTGGCGCAGGATGTCCCCCGGGTGCGCAAGCTGCTCTTGCTGACTCCGGTGCAGAATGCCCACACCATGACGGGCGATCTTCCCACGCTGGCGGTGATCGGTACGGCGGACAGCCGTTATGATCCAGCGATGATCGTGGAGAGCGATACGCTCAAATGGCTGGTCTATGAAGGTATGGATCATGGGCTGAAAATACCGGGCAGCGTGCAGGCGACGCTGCGCTACCTGCCGGAGATGCTGGCGACATGTGAGGAATTCTTGCGCACCTGATGATTCATGGCAGGGCTGAATCACGTGTTCTGCTTCCCAGAGTACCGACTCCCCGCTGCGCGAGCGAGGGAGCCTGGGGAGATCGTATTCAGAAAATGGGTGAAGCCACTGGCGTGGATTTGCCATCCCACTGCTCATACAAAACCACCAGTATTGAGGCCTGGACAGGCTAGAAGGGACACCTTGTTAGATCAGAGTGTGCGCACAGAGACCTTAAATGACAGGTACGCCGCCTTCACGCACCTGCACGGGGGAATAGCTGTTCGGGATGGCGTCGCGGCGCGGCGGCCTCAGTGTACCTGACGAATGACCGACAGCACCTTACCGCGAATCTCGCAGTTGCGCGCGTCTACGTAGATCGCCTCCATCGTGGGGTGGGCAGGCTGCAAGCGAATCTTGTCGCCTTCTTTGTAGAAGTACTTCAGCGTCGTCTCGCCCCGTTCCGGTAGCCAGACGGCGACCATATCGCCGTTGTTGGCGGTTTGCTGGTGGCGCAGGATGACCAGATCACCGTCGCCGATCATGGCGTCGATCATCGAGTCGCCCTTGACCGTCAGCGCGAAGACCTGGGTGGGATCGATGCCTTTGAGCAAAAACGGCGGCAGATCAAGGAAGTCATCTTCATCATAATAGTGGCTGATGTCTTCCGGCACTTCGACGGGCTGCCCCGCGACAATTTGCCCGATCATGGGAATGGCGGTGCGCTGCGGTGTCATGCGGATGGTGCGCGGCGGCTTCGTCCCCGGTACGCGCGCCACGACGCGCAGCCCGCGCGATTTCTTGTCCGTACGTTCGATGTAGCCCGCTTCGACCAGCTTGTTCAGGTTATAATTGACCACCGAGGTCGATTGAATGTCCGTCGCCTCGCCAATCTCGCGGATGGTCGGCGGGAAGCCATGATCGTTCATGTAATTGACCATGAATTGCAGAATGTTCTGCTGCCGTTCCGAGAGTTTCTTGAAATCCTTTAACTCACCCATTTCCTGCTTCTCCAGACGTTTGGCGTCTCTGTTGCGCATTCTTTCAACGAATACTTATTCTGAGTATAGTGAACGTTCGTTCGTGTGTCAAATGTTCGATTGCGAATCGCCGGGTAATCGCCCCAGGCCGTGAATGGCGCAGGAATGCCGGGCAACAGCAGGCGAAACATCGTCTGGGGAGCGCCCACTTCAATGCAGGGCAGCAAGAAACATTTATGGGAGCAGCGGGAGGCAGCGGATATAATGCCCAATAGACGGGATGAATGAAGGGAAAGCGCCATGCAACAGAAGACGACCCTGCGCGTCGGCCTCATCGGCGAGGCCATCACCACCGTGACGAGCCAACAATCCGCTGTTTCAATGGGCAGCGGTTCGCTGCAAGTCTTCGCGACTCCGGCCTTGATCGCGCAGCTAGAAGCAGCCAGTGTCGCCGCCGTTGACCCCTACCTGCGGGCGGGCTATACCAGCGTCGGGGTGGAAATCCAGGTGCGGCACGTCGCCGCCACGCCCATCGGCGAATATGTGACGGCAATGGCGGAAGTCACGCGCATCAATGGCAAGCGGGTGGAATTACAGGTGCGTGCCTGGGATGAGCACGAGCTAATCGGCGAAGGCACAATCGTCCGCTACGTGATCGATGCCGAGGAATTTATGTCGCGGTTGGATCGCACAGATAAGCCAGGTGCATGATGACTGAACCAGCACACGCCCCCAACGACGAAATCGAGCCGATTGCCCCGGAAGAAGCCCGCGCCGCCCTGGAAGCTGCCATCGCAGCGCAGTTGGGTGACCAATGGCGCAGCGAATGGATGCTGATCCACGATGGGGACTATCTGATGCGCCTGCACAGAGGGCAGATCAACCTGGATTTCGCGGCGGATCTGCTGGGCAATGTGACGGTGGAAGAACGCCCCGCCAACCCCGTGCAGCTCAGTGGGCGACTGGTGGCCTGGGTGGTGCTGGGTGCATTCCTCTTCGTGGCGCTGGCGATCGCCTCCCTGGCAGGTGTGATCTGAACGGCGATCAGTTACCAGAGGCCGGGGAACGCCAGCCTGTGCGGAAGAGCAGCACCGAACTCCCCAGTTCGATGATGTCGCCATCGCTGAGCAGGCGGCTCTCTCCCCCTTCGACGACGACTTTGTTGACGCGCGTGCCGTTGCTGCTGTTGAGGTCGGTCACGTACCATTCGTCGTCGTGTTTTTCCATGCGGGCATGAGGCCGCGAAACAGACGGGTCTTGCAGCAGGACTTCCCAGGTGGCGTTGTTGGTCGCGCGTCCGATGGTCACGCGCTGCAAGAGCAGGGGGATGGTCTGACCTTCCTGTGGCCCATTGGTGACGATCAGGCTACCCTGCCCGCGCGGGTTGGTCGCCGTGATCAGGCGTCCGGTTTCGGAAGCCGTCGCCACATCTTCGCTCTCCACCGCCATGAATTGAATAATCGGCACATAGAGGCGGATCGTATCCCCGGCGAAGAGCGGAAACGGCTCTTCCACACGCTGATCGTTGACGAAGGTTCCGTTGCTGCTCGCCAGGTCATTGACCATGAAGATGCCGTCGCGGTAATGGATGACTGCATGCTGGCGGGAGACGTGCTGTTCCGCCACCTGGATGTCGTTGTTCGAAGAACGCCCGATGGTCGCCGTTGCCCCTTCCGTGAGGACAAATTCTCGCACTTCGTGAGTGTGCGGATCACGCCATCGCAACTTCGCCAGCGCCTCGCGTTCGCTCATGATGCCTCTTTGGTCGCTTTCTTGAATTTCGTACCAATCCGAAGTATAGCATAGCTGACGATCCCATACGCGCACGAATGCCCGCGTTCACGCGCTGCCGCAGAGCAGACGCAGGGTGAGCGCCGGGCATGAGTTGACCATGAGCAGTTCATCAGCAAGGATGCGATCCGCATGAAGGTTACATTTGGATTCTGCAACGTGTAAGCGCTCCATTTGCGGCAATCTGAAGGCCGTGCTATGGTCAACATAACGCAGAAAGAGACCGCTTTCGTTCGGTGGAAAGTGTGGGATGTGAAAACCTCAAAGGACTCCTATACCGTGCTCCGGCATCAAATGGTGGATGAGCTGCTCCGCGCCAACGGGGTGTCATCACCACGTGTATTGGAAGCCATGCGCAGGGTTCCCCGCCACCTCTTCGTCGCGAAATATCTCCGCGCCTTCGCTTACGACGACCACATGCTGCCCCTGGGGGAGGGTCAATGGATGCTCTCGCCGCTGGTCGTGGGCACCATGCTGCAAGCCCTGGCGCTGCGCAGCACAGAGAACGTCCTGGAAGTCGGCACCGGAGGCGGCTACCTGACGGCGCTGCTGATTCTGCTGGGGGGCTATGTCTTCAGCGTGGAACGGCTGCCATCCTTCACCGCGCTGGCTGCCGAACGACTGAGCCGCCTCGGTGCGCAGCGCGTCGACCTGCATACCGGAGATGGCACGCAGGGCCTGCCCGATATGGCGCCATTCCCGGCGATTCTGGTCACGGGGGCGGTGCCGCGCATCCCCAGGCCGCTGGCCCAGCAGCTTGACCCGGACGGGGGGCGCATGGTGCTGCCCATCGGCACGCTGCGACGCCAGCAACTACGCCTGATCCAACGCGACGGGCAGCGCTGGCGGGCGCGTACCCTCTGTGATGTGGATGCGCCGCCCTTGATCGGTCGTTATGGGTTCCCGCCCACCGCTGTCGATAACTACAGCGCACACACCTGAGCGATCCGCCGCAGCACGCCATCAGCGATTGACCTCATTTTCCGGCACAGCGAAGATCATACGCCCTGTATCGCGGGTGATGAGCTTGGTCACTTCCACTTGAATCGTGCGATCCAGGTAGCGTTTGCCATTCTCGATGACGACCATCGTGCCGTCTTCCAGGTAGCCGACGCCCTGGTTGTCGTCGCGCCCTTCCTGGATCACGCGGATGGCGAAGATTTCGCCGGGAATGTAGACCGAACGCACCGCATTGGCGAGCTGGTTGACGTTCAGCACCGGGACTCCCTGCGCATCCGCCACCTGGTTCAGGTTGTAATCGTTGGTGATGATGGCGGCGTTCATCTGTTGGCCGAGGGCCACCAGCTTGTCATCGACGGCGACAATATCTTCGAAGTCATCTTCGACGATGCGCACCGGGATCATATCGCTGCGTTGCAAGCGGTTGAGCATGTTCAGGCCGCGCCGCCCGCGATTGCGCCGCATGGCGTCCGACGAATCGGCGACGCGATGCAGTTCGCTCAGCACGAAGCGCGGCACAATCAACGAGCCACCCAGGAACCCCGTCTCTGCCACATCGGCGATGCGCCCGTCAATCAGCACGCTGGTATCCAGCAGCAGCTTGCGCCCTCCGGTGGTCAGGATGCGGTTGCCCGAACGTCCCATCCACAGGGTGAGCGTATCGAGGATTTCTTTGGAGCGCACGCCGAAGATCGTCACACCCAGGTAGGCCAGCACGATGGTCAGCGCGGGTGGGATCAGGCTGCCGAAGGGCTGTGGCAGCAGCGAGAGCGGATACGCCGCCAGCAGCGCCAGCAGCAGCCCCAGCAAGACGCCCATCAGCGACATCGTCAGGCGCTCCACCGGCCATTCGTTGATCGAACGGCGCAGTTCGCGCACCGGGCGCGTGGTGAACCAGGGCGTGAGGATCAGGCCGACCAGAATGCCGACCAGGCCGAAGAGGAACGCGCTGCTTTCGACGGGAAAATTGATGAAGGAGGCACTGTCGGCTCCCAGGCGTGCGCCCAGAATCATGAAGACGACCATGCCGATCATCCGGACAATGAAATCAGAGGACATTCGATTTTCTCCCCCGATGCGGCCTCGGCTGCGCTGCACGACGATGAATGAGCGAGTGGCGTACAGGGCAAAGCGGGCGGCATCGCTATAAAACTGGATTGAAGTGAGCGCAATCGCGGCGGACGGTGTGTTCTTCCGCTGGAGGCCGATGATCCTGGCGCAGCGCCCTCGTCTACTACGTGCCACTTCAGATGACTCGTAATTATAGCGGCGGGGGCGGGGGAATCACAGGCGCTAGTCTGGGTGGGGGCGGTGAGATCGCGCCCAATCTTGATTGGTGTAGCAATCGAGCAGAATAGCGGGCGCAATATTGTTTGTGCACGCGGGCGCCCACGTGGGGACGCCCCTACTATGCGGGCGCTCTGAATCGTCAGCCAGGGCAATCGCTTCAAAAATGAAAGAAAGTTGGTAATGTGTAGTGGAGAGAG
>CAZJWX010000048.1:0-32389 GCA_964549915.1 uncultured Anaerolineaceae bacterium
CCCCTATGCTTGGCACTCGATCCCTGAACCATAAAATACCTACCCCTGAAAAGGACGGAAGGGGGATACAAGACGAAGTGGGGGGACGCAAGGGGGGATACAAGACGAAGTGGGGGACGCAAGGAGGAACATGGGGAATATACCGAGTTTCACCCACTATTCTGCCCTTTCTCTACACCATGCACGGCTTGAGGCAATCACCCTGTGCTGAACAAACCGGTGCAGGATTGCCACTCCTGCAAACACACGCTTGAGAAGTTCTGCATTTTGAGGGATAGTCGGCGCTAAACTCAGCTACCAAACACAAACACCAACAACTCATGACCCAGACTTCCCTGTCGATTCCCCCGCGTGTACGTTTCCTGATGCGCATGGAGCGCGTCTTTCGGCGCTGGCTGCCGATCTTCCTGGCGCTCTTCGCGCTGTTCAACCTGCTGCCGTTGCTGGCTCCCATCGCTATGAACGCGGGGGCGACGGGCGCGGGCAACGCGATCTATGACCTCTACGGCACCATCTCGCACCAGTTCGCCAACCGCTCCTATTTCTTGTTCGGCGAACAGATTATGTATGCCGCCGACGAACTGCCCATCGCGTTCACGGGAGATGTCTTCCAGGATGAGCGGGCGCTCAAGCAGTATCGCGGTGACGAGCAGCGCGGCTGGAAAGTCGCCTGGTCGGATCGGCTGGTGGCGATGTTCGCTTCCTGGTGGCTCAGTGCGCTGTTCTATGGCGTGCTTTCCCGGCGGCAGCCCCCACAGCCGATTCCGCTCTGGCTGGCGGTCTTGCTGATCGCACCGTTAGTGATCGACGGCCTGACGCATTCCGTCAGCGACACGGCGAGTCTCTTCGAGGGCTTCCGCTACACAAATGAATGGCTGGCAGCGCGGCTGGGAGCGACATTCCCGCCGGAGTTCTACCGGGGACACGGGCTGGGATCGTTGAACTGGTGGCTGCGCCTGATCACTGGCGTTTCGTTTGGAATCGGGCTGGTGGGCTACACCTATCCCAGGGTGGATGCCTACTTCCGCCGCAATGCCGACGTTCTGGCGGCAAAATTGCAACAATGGCGTAACAGGCGTAAGGGTATCCTGACAAACGACTAGAAGCCTCTATACTCAGCGCAATGAGGAACCGCTACAGTTGAAACAGGACTGTGAACTGTTGGCTGGGTAACGCATTATGAACACTGCACCGAATATCGAATGGCGTATTGCCACCACCCCGGAAGAAAAAGACCAGTGCTATCGACTGCGCTCGAAGGGCTATCGGCGCTTTTATCGCCACATTCCGCCGGAACGCTTCATCGACGAAGTGGACGAGGAATGCCTGCCCGATGGTCGTCCGCGCGCGCTGAGTGTGATGATGACCGAACAAGAACGAATTGTTGGCACTGGGCGTGCGGTGCTGTACCATTCCACCCAGTTTCCCGGGTTGCAAAGTGAGCTTGACCTGCTCTTCAACATTGATCGTGAGCAACTCATGCAGCAGTTGAAAGCCGAGAGCGGCATCAACCGCATTCGGTCAATTGGCGAACTGGGGCGCTTCACGCTGTTGAAGCCATCCAGCAGCGATATGGCAATTTTGCGCCTATTCCAGGGATATGCGCATATCATGGAATTGCTCGACCTGGATGTTTTCATTGCCATCGCGTTCCCCTGGCTGCAAAAACGCATGGCGAATGTCGGCATTCATTTGCACCCGGTCGAGGGTTTTCGGCTGAATCGCAACGATATTGAGGCGCTACTCTACATGGTGCGCTACTTCGACTATTTCTTCCCGCGCTTGAACCTGGTGCTGCCAGATGTCGAAGATGAGCGCTTTATCCGTACGACACGCATGACCCTGTTTGAACTGCGGTCGATCATTGATGGCGTTTACCCGCAAGATGTGGTTTACCTGTATTGGATTTCGCCCGCAAATGTGCGTGAAGCGATTGCGGCTGTGCAAAGAGAGGATGCAATAGTATGTTACAACCCCTGACCCCGGAACAATTCACTGAGCGCAAAGCCAGCCTGCCCGTCAAGAATCCCTTTGCACTGGCGGAATCCGACGCCACCCATCGCCTCTTCGACCTGCGCACGCAGACCATCTTGCTCTTACCAGATCACGAGACGTTCTATCAAACGCTGGTCTCGCGGGGTTATCCGCTGGTCTCGCGCGAAGATCAGCAGCGCTTGCGCACGGCGAAAATCGGCATCGCTGGCCAGGGGACAGTCGGCGGTAATCTTGCCGTCGCAATGGCACGCTATGGCTTCGAGAACCTGCGTACCTGCGACCCGGATACCTTCGAAATCACGAATCTGAACCGACAGCCCTGTAACCTCTTTACATTGGGGAATGAGAAAACCGAAGAAGTGGCCTATCAGGCGCGTGCCATCAACCCCTTCATGCAGGTTGAGCAGTTTGAACCACTCAGCGAAGACAACCTCGCTGCTTTCGTAGAAGGATGTGATGTCGTCGTCAGTGCACTGGACAACACCCGTTTGATCGTTGGCCTCAACATCGAGGCACGCAAACAGATGGTTCCCGTGCTGCTGGGTACGGATGTTGGCTCCGGGATTCTGCTGGATGTCTTCGATTATCGGCAGACTGACGCGCTGATGCATGGGCGTGTGGAAGAGGACGACATCTCCCTCCCCCCCATTGAGTTGATCTTCAAGTTCCTGGGGATCGATAATTTCCCGGTGGAGATGCTGGATGCTTTGCAGCGGCGGATCGATGGGGAGTTGGATTATTTCGCGCAGACCATCGTCTCGGCCAATCTGTGCAGTTCCGCGCTCATCAAGGGGATTTCATTCCTCATGACGCAGCACCCCTTGCGCCCTTCGGTCTCTGTCGATCTGCTCTCTGTGCTGATGACGGAGGAAGAAGAACACCTCCGTCACCAGCGTCGCGTTGCCATGGTCAGCACGCTCAAGGACAGGCTCGGCATGGAGTGATGTCAGTGCATGCGTGCCTTCTGCTTTTGCACTTCGATGTATTGGTAGGCATCGTCTAATTCTTTCACGAAGTGGTAGTTATTCGCGCCGACTGTGATCTTGAGCAGAATTTCCATCATGCGACGAGCAAAGGGATTGGCAATCACCATCACGATCATGCCGCCATTGGCCGGAAGCTGTTCCATCAGTTTGCCAATGTGCGAGAAGGGATTGCCTCCTGGCATTGAGGTTTTGCCGGGATTGTGAATCATATGCACCTTGTGCGCCTTGGTGCGGATCATGGCAAAACTCTCTTTGACCGCATCCGTGTACTCTTCCCAGCTTTCCACAGGTTCATAATAATCTAGCCGGATGATGGTTTGCGCGTCGTCCGCCCAATACACTTTGATCATGAGAACGTCTCCTGATGTCTCGAAATGATATGCTTATTGTACCGCGTTGAAATCTTGCGGAAGACTGCAAATTGTTCGTGCATTGTACGAATGCATTAAGGATTAGCGCGTCGCGCTCCGCCAATCAGTTCAGCTATGCGGTCAGAGCGTGTACTGGCAGACTGCGGATACGACAATGGGCGCTGATGTGCCTTTGGGGAAGTTGCTGGTGCCATGCGTATTTCGGGCACAGCCCGGCATGACCTGACAAGACACAAGAGGGCGAAACAGGTTCCGCCCGGCAACAGCGTATCAATTCTCCATGATTGCAGGGGCGAAATGCGGCATCCCTCCGCGAATCAGCGTCTATCGGCCCGCTCATTGGTTCGCAGCGATATCGCTGCATGCACCTGCGTGCGGCACTTCGTCACGCCCGCTACTGACGCAGGCGCTCAAACGCGCTCTTGCAAGGTTTCCAGCAAGTCATAGGCCTCATCGACGGTGCTGACGAAATAATGGCCATCGTCCGCACTGGCGATTTTCAGCATCAATTCCATGATGCGGCGGGCATAGACATTGCTGATGACCATCAAGGTGCCGTTGGTGTTGGGCGCAGCGACTTCCATCGCCTTATGCAGATGCGGGAAGGGATTGCCATCCGGTAACGGGGTGATACCCGGGTTATGCAGCAAGTAGACCGTCCCCGGCTTGCTGCGGCTCATCTCCGTCGCCTGACAAATCGCTTCGTGGTATTCTTCCCAGCTTGCAATCGGATCGGTGTAATCCAGGTGGATCACGTGCGGCGACCGTTCACTCCAGTACACGCGAATCATGCTGAATGCTCCAGGTAACTCATTGGTCGGGTGACACACACACCTAGAGCATAACATTACTTAAGATTTCCTGCACCGGGGTTAGCTCACGAATCCCTTAAGAGATGGTTGGTATTCGGTAAAAATCTTTCCGGGGTTGAGGATGCCGTTGGGATCGAGGGTCTGTTTCAGGGCGAGCATCACATCCAGCGCTTCTTGATGTTCGGCACGCATATAAGGAGCTTTGCCGATGCCGACGCCGTGTTCGCCCGTTGCCGTGCCACCTAATGCAATCGCCTTGAGCACAATGGCTTCGTTCACTCGCTGGGCGCGGGCGAATGTCTCGTCATCCGCATAGGGTAGTTCCACATGGATGTTGCCGTCCCCGGCATGGCCTTTCATGTAGCCCTTGATGCCCTCAGCTTCGATGGCTTCGCGTGCGTAGGCGATCAAGGCGGGATAATCGCTGATGGGTACGGAGACGTCCATCAGGAAGAAGCGCTCGTCGGGGTGGCTGCGGCGCAGGGCTTCGTAAGCCTGGTGACGCGCTTCCCACAAGACCTTGCGTTGGACATGATCGGACGTGGCGCGGAAGGAGAGCGACCCTAATTCCTCGCACATTTCGCATACAATCTCGATGTCTGCCGAGAGCGACTCTTCGTGTGCGCTGTGGACTTCCATCAGCAGCGTGGGGTACGGCTCCAATTCAGTTCCGGCCTGGTTGAGCATGGCAATGTTGGTTTCGTCGATGAATTCCAGGGCGGCGACATCGATTCCGCTGCCGCGCACCGCCACCACCGCTTCAATCGCCGCTTCCACGCTGGGGAAGGCCACGATCATGGCGCTCATGTGCGTGGGCACGGGAACGAGGCGCAGCGTGGCCTCGGTGATGACCCCCAGGGTGCCCTCGCTGCCCACGAAAAGCTGCATCAGATTGTAGCCCGACGACTGCTTGATGCTGCGCGATCCGACCCGAATCAGGCGACCATCCGCCAGCGCCACCTGCATCGAGAGCACGTTGTCCTTGCTGGCACCGTATTTCACCGTGCGGATGCCCGCCGCGTTATTCGCCAACATGCCGCCGATGGTAGCGTTCGCACCCGGATCAGGCGGGAAGAAGAGGCCATAACGCGCCAACTGCTCGTTGAGGTCTTTGTGTGGAATCCCCGGCTGCACCGTCACCTGGAAATCGTCCGCGTGGACTTCGATGACTTCGTTCATCTTCTCCAGGCTGAGCAAGATACCGCCGTGCAGCGGGATCGGGTTGCCTTCCAGCGAAGTGCCCACCCCCCAGGGCGTCACCGGAATCCGCGCGTCGTTGGCGCACTTCAGCACATCCGCCACCTGCTGCGGGCTGCGTGCCCAGACGACGACATCCGGCAGCACCGCCTCGTGATGCCCTTGATCCTGCGCGTGTAGGGAGCGCTGGGCTTCTGTCGTGCTGAGGTTCTCGTCGCCGACGATGACGCGCAGGTCATCCAGAATGGCGGGTGGGATAGGCTTTGCTTCAACCATGAGCGTGATCCTTGCAGCAGTAGTTAGCTCTTTCTGGCCCCTCCTCCGTCCCCCAACTTATTGAGGGGAAACGGATGGAGGGGATAGGGGGGCGGATTTCAGAATCGTTACCGGACAGAGCACTGAGGGCGCATCGAGAAGCGAGCCATGAGCGAAATATGCAGCCTGATCCGAGCCGCCCCTACCATCCATACGCAACTACGTCCGCGATTCCTCATGCAGGCAGCAAGATGCCCTGTTCAAATTCCTTGAGGACGTTGCGTGCGATGACCACATGCTGAATCTCGTTCGTGCCCTCGCCGATCTGCATCAGGCGCTGATCACGGTAGATGCGCTCGACGGGGTAATCGCGGCTGTAGCCCGCGCTGCCGTGTACCTGCACCGCATCGTAGCTGACTTTCTCGGCAACCAACGTCGCCTTCAGCTTGGCGATGGAGGCGATCTTGGTGTAATCCTTCCCCTGATCTTTCATCCAGGCTGCTTTGTAAACCAGCGTGCGCGCTGCTTCGATCTCCATCGCGGCGTTGGCGATCTTTTCCTGGATGAGCTGCTTCTTGGCGATGGGTTCGCCAAAGGCCACGCGATCCTGCGCATACTTGACCATCTCCTCGAAAGCGCCCTGTGCCAGCCCCAGCGCCAGCGCACCGATGCTCACCCGTCCGCTGTCGAGAGTCTGCATGGCGTAGTAGAACCCCTTGCCCTCTTCGCCGATCAGGTTCGTCACCGGGACGCGCACATTCTCAAAGGTCAACATGTGCGACTTGCTGGCGTTCAAGCCCATCTTCTTTTCGGGCGGATGGATGGTGAACCCTTCGCGGTCGGTCTCCACCAGGATGAAGCTGAAGCTGCGCGACCCCGCATCTTTATCCGTGCGCAGCAGCACAGTGATGACCGGTGCCCACCTGGCGTTGGTGATCCAGGCTTTGGTGCCATTGATGACGTATTCATCACCATCGCGCACTGCGCTGGTGGTCGCCCCGCCCAGCAAATCGGTTCCGGCCTGCGGTTCGGTCAGCGCCAGCGCGCCCAGGTACTCGCCGCTGGTGAGCATCGGCAGCCACTTGTCTTTCTGCTCCTGCGTGCCCCAGTTCATAATTGGCCCGCAGCCCAGGCCGTTATGCGCGCTAATCGTCAGCCCCGTCGAACCGCAGACGCGCCCAATCTCTTCGACAGCGATGGAAGCCCCCAGCGTGTCGATCTCGATGCCGCCATGGTCTTCATCCACCTGCAAACCCGTCAATCCCAGGTCGGGCATTTTACGGATGGCGTCCCAGTTCAATTCGCCCGTCTCGTGGGCTTCGGCGGCGTGGGGTTTCAGCTCATTTTCGCAGAAGTCGCGGACGACACGTTGGAAGGCCTGGAGTTCTTCAGGGAGGGTAAAATCCATTTTTCTGGTTCCTATCACACAGTCCACTATGGTAGGCTAATTATAACGGCAGGAAGACTGAATTCACAGGAAAAATGGTCCTATGGCTCAGATGGGCGCACGACTGGGATTGACGCGCTACGAAGCGGACGAGTATTACCGCATGGCGCTGGGGAGTTTTCGCAAGAACAATCTGGAAGAGGCGATCAATAATATCAACCGGGCGCTGGAATTATTCCCGAACCGCGCCGAATATTTCGCGACGCGCGGCCTCTTCCGCCTGGAAGATGGGCTGCCCGACCAGGCCGAGGCGGATTTCGACGCTGCGCTCAGGCGCCACCCGTACGAGATGCTGGCGAACTACGGCAAAGGCGCGATCCATTACCAGCGCGAAGCCTACGAGACGGCGCTGGAATACTTCACGAAAGCCTGGGCTGCCCAGCCCGAACGCGCCGAGACGCTCTATTACCTCGCCATGACCGAGCATCGCCTGCGCAACAATCAAAAGGCGCTGCAATGGATGCAGCAGGCGTCCGCTGCGCTCAGCAAGCAGGACATCAGCGACCGCGAGACGCGCAAACGGCAGCGCAACGCCGAACGCTGGATCGGCGAATTTGAGAAGCTGCTGCGCCAGCAGGGACGCGAACGCTTCACCATCAACCCGCCCGCGCCGCCAGAGTGAGCGCCGGATCGCGCATCGCCGTTTTTTGGGGGACGCCATGCCGTGCGTGGCAGGAATGCGGATGCTGATGGCGATGGCCACCCGGTACCGTCCTCACAACAGCCTCGTCCAGCAACGCGCTTCGCATATTCTCAGAAAACCTTACGGCTTCTGTGACAATACCCTGCGTATACTGGTGGTAGAGCGTCGTGTTATGGAGACCGTAAGAATGTCGATGAACAATGAATTTCCCTCTACCGCTCATCATCGGACGAGCCGACACGAGATTAACAATCGACTCGGCACATTGGCGCTCGCGATCGAGATTTTGCAGCAGAATCCAGCGCCGGATGTGCGTGATTTGGCGCGTAAGATGGAAAGCGAACTTCAGACCTTGCAGCGCCTTCTCCAAGAAATGCCCGCCGGATGTTGAGTCCTCCAACGCAAAGAGGGCGATTGGTCGTCGCCCTCTGAGGTGTGCGCTTCGCCTGTGACCGCCCTCACTGAATGCTGAGGATGACCTGCCCGGCCTTGTTCCACAGCCCTTCGATGTCGTAATAATCGCGCTGGTCTTCGCTGAAGATGTGGACAACCACATCGCCGTAATCCAGCAGCATCCAACCACTTTCCGGCGTGCCTTCGATGGCAACAGGCAGGCGCTGCTGATTCTCTTTCACATCCTCGCGCACATATTCCGCCAGAGCGCGAATCTGGCGATCGCTATTGCCATTAGCGATCACAAAGAAGTCCGCAATCACCGTGTCCGGGCGCAAATCCAGGAGGACGATATCCTCAGCCTTGCGCTCTTCTACGATGTCCACAATGTGACGTGCCAGTTCCAGACTATCCAGGGTGTACCTCCATCGATCTTTCCGCGTTCATGCGATTGTCCCTCAGTATAGCACGCATCCATTAGAAGTCTATCGGCGGTTCTTGATGGGTCATGACAGGTTGGGTTTTGCGGGTGAGGAGAGGAATTCGAGCAGGAGGGCGATGGCCTTCTCCGGCTCATTTTCGAAAGGAATGTGCCGCGAATTCTCGAAGCGTTCCAGGTGTGCATTGGGCAGCAACTGCGCCGCGACGTAACTCTCCGAGGGTGGAACGGTCGTGTCATATACGCCGACCATCAAGAGCGTCTCTTGCTGAATATCGGGCAGGTGTGGGCTGGCGTCGTGCTCGCACATGCTCTGCAGGAGCTGCACCCCCGTCGCCCAGTCCGTATTCTGGAAATCCTCGCGGATGCGCTGCGAGAGGTGGGCGCTGTTCAGCGGCGGATGCGGCATGAGCTGATGCAGTTCCGGGTTCTGAAAGAACTCCCAGAACGGGCGCGAGTGGTTCAGCCACCAGCGCCCCCAATCGGTGCGGACGAGGGTGCTACCCAGGCTGAGCACGCCATATTCGCCAGAAACCACCGGGCAAATCAACACGAGGCGATCTGTGATGTTCGGCTGGCGCTGCAACAGCTTGAGCGTGATGAGGCCGCCCATCGAATGCGCCAGAATCACATCAGGGCGCAGGCCGCTTTGCAACAGGTAGCGCTCCAGAATATCAACATAGGTGCTGACGGTCGGCGGGATGTCCAGTGGATCGGACTGCCCGTGCCCCGGGAAGTCGAAGGCGTAGAAGGTGGCGACATCCCCCAGGGATTGAATGAGATTTTCGTAGAGCAAGCTGGAACTCGCCCAGCCATGTACCAGCAGCACCGACACATCACCCGTGCCGTACTGCCAGGAGTGAATGCCATCGATTGTGAATTGGGATTCGATCGTCATCGTCGCCTTCTCTACTCGCTGCATTGAACCTCTACGAGCATAACACATAGCGCCCAATCGCGTTAACCAATGCAGGCGGCAGCCAGGGGTGACCGCCTCATAACTTGATTGACGTAGAAATGGGGAGAATGAGGAGCGAAACATTGTGAATGACTCATTTTTCCTCCTTCCGGCCCCTTGCGCAGCGAGGGGGTGATTCTGGCCTGCCCTCTGTGTTCTTTGTGGCTCAGTGGTTTAGTGCTCTGTCCGGAAAACTTCCCGAAATCCCCTCAATCCCCTCCACTTCCGTAGAGGGGACTTTGCACCGACCAGCGGGAGTGTGTGGTATTCCGCAAATTTGCGGGATAGAGCACCTCGAACGATCCGGCGAAAACCAGCAATTCACCCGCTGGCATTTCCCCTACGCGCTCAAATCGCCTCATCCCAGACGGACTGCGGGCGGGGGGTGTCTGCGGACTTGTTTTCCACGTCATCGGGCTGCATGGGCAACAGCTTCTTCTCGAACAGGTAGCTGAGGACGAAGCCTGTGATGATCGCCTGTGCCAACACGCCGCCAACGAAGAAGAGAAAAGCGGCATCCCGTCCCTCGGCGTTGTTCGAGAGCATGCCGCCGAAGACCATCCCCGCGACGACATTGCCCAAGACCCAGAACCAGGCATCGCGCACGGCCTGCCGCAGGGCGACCCACTGCGCCAGACTGACGCAGAGCATGAATACAGGCATCGCCAGCAGCGTCATCCAATAATCGGCTGCGTAATAACTCGCAAATTCGTCCAGAAACAAACGTCCAAGGCCGACAATCGTCGCGCCAAACGCGCCACCCAGCACTGTCCAGAAGCGCCAACCATCCGCCGTCCAGTAGAGTTTGGTGCGCAGCAGCCAGCGCTGCAACCCGCCGACCATTGCCGCGATGATGAGGCCGCCCAGCAGCATCAGCCCGAACATCATCAGCGTGTCCAACATCGTGCTGTCGTAGGGCAGTGGCCGCACGATATTGAAAACGATCCCAATGGGCATCAGGACGACACCCAGTGCGATGACTGACAGCGGCCAGACCAGGACAGCGCAGGCCGTCCACCAGAGATAAAAGGGAATCAATCGGATCTTGTAGGGGTCTTCATTCATGAAACGGCATCCTGGGGAACCAACATTTCCGTTTTTGGAGGTGCCTGCGAAGCACCGTGAATTCATCATAGCACAGAGTCAGCCTGGTGCTTCTCAGTATCTGTTGAGCGTTGTGCGAACGGCGGACTGGCGCACGGAACCGCCGTCAGGCGTGCACCCCTAACAAGTCCCTAACGCTTGTCTTCGTTTTTTTACAGGTTTTCAGCCCCTTCAACGCCCTGCAGCAGGGGTACGTGGATAGGTAGCCAACGGTTTGCACACAATTTCATTGCGGAATATTTAGGGCGCAGCAAGGCACATGCATAAAACTGGTAAAAGATGCAATGGAGGGGGCAGCCAACAAAGACCGTTCATCTTTTCGGTTCGTGCTATGTGGGATAGGGATTGATTGACGCTGCCTCCATTGCTTTATTTCGGTTTCGAGACGGCTTTTGTTCCCGTGGGGGGGATTGCCGTTAGAGAGGATCAATTATGGCAACCAGAGACGTAGGACGCATTCTCTATCGTAAGCCCCTGGGGGAGGTGCTGCACGATGAGAATGAGAGCGCCTTACACAAATATCAGAATTTCTTCGTGGGCAGTCATAGCTGGCGAAAGTTGCTGCACTACGAAGCCGCTCTCTTAATCGCGAATCCGCTGCCGGGTGCGCTGGGGTTCTTCCTGCGCAGGCTGATGCTGCCGGGCTTGTTCCGCAAGGTGGGCGAAGATGTGATGCTGGGGCGCAACCTGTCGTTGCGTTACCCCGGTTCGATCTCGCTGGGGGATCGCACGGCAATTGATGATAACTGCCTGTTGGACGCCAAGGGCTGCCGCGAAGACGGCATCGAAATCGGCAGTGATGTGCTGATCGCACGCGATACGCTGATTCAGGCCAAGAACGGCCCCATCGTCATCGGCGATCACAGCGTGCTCGGCAGCCAGACGCGGCTGAGCAGCGCAGGCGGCATTTTCATCGGCAAGTACGTGATGATCAACAGCCAGTGCCACATCGGCGGCGGACGCTTCCGCACGAATACGCTGGATGTGCCGATCATCGAGCAGCCGCTCTACACCAATGGCCCGGTGGTGATCGAAGATGATGTCTGGATTGGGGCGGGAGTCACCATTCAGGACAGCGTTCACATCGGGCGCGGCAGCGTCATCAGCCCCGGCGTGACCATTTACCAGGATGTTCCGGCCAATACGATCATCATGCCACACCAGCGCCTGACAATGATCCCGCGGACTTGAACGACAAAGGGCGACCCCATCATGAGGATCGCCCTTTTGCTGTCGGGAGCGATGCAAGGGCATCGCCTCAGAGCATGTTCAATGCCTTGCGGTACGTGTCGAGCGCTTCTTGCAGCTTGCCCTGCCGCATGAGGACATCCCCCAGCACGCGATGCACCGCTGGATTCTTCTTCTCGTCTTTTTCGGCGAGCTGCTTCACCTCGCGCTCCACTTCATCCAGCGCTTGATTGGCGCGGACGACCTGCTCGAAGTCCTGCATACCGCCCGTCACATCCCCACTGCCAACCTTCTGCCGCGCACTCTGCAAGACGGTCACTACGTCAATGTCGGCGGCGGCAACGGGTACGGGTGCGGGCGAACGCTCGGGCACGGCGGGGCGCGTCTCCTGGACGGCGGGCTGTGCGGGCAGCGCGGGTTCTTCCTCTGGCTCGGCGGCGAGCGGCTCTTCCGCAGCCACTGCGTCTTCCTCGTCCATCGTCTCGCGCAGCCATTCCGGGATCTCTTCCAGCGGGATGTCTCCCAGGCCAGCCTCGGCGATCCAGTCGGGCGTTTCTTCGTCAGCGGCATCTTCATCCACCTGCTGACGCAGCCACGTGGGCATCTCTTCGTCGTCGAAATCGCCCAGGTCGCTCGTATCGCCTTCCAACCAGCTCAGGTCTTCTTCATCCACCACGTCAACGGCGGGCATCTCCGTCGCGCTGCTGGCTTCCTCGCCCGTCATCCAGGCCGGGAGCGCCTGCGGGTGCCCGGCGGGAAGGCGGGTTTCCGGCGGCAGGTCGGCGGCGAGCAGTTCTTCGGCCTCGCCTTCTTCGCCCACCTCAGCGGTTGCTTCATCCGGTGCGGACGCTGCCGCATCCAGGTCACCGCTGACTTCTTGCAGCGCGTTGGTATACCACTGTTCCAGGTCTCCGGTGCCTTCCGCGACGAAGGCCTGCACCCAGGTGTCATCCGTGGCTTCGGGCAAGGCCGCCTCGATTTCGCCTTCGTCGAAGATGTCATCGCCGATGACCCCGGTATCGTCTTCGCTGCCTTCTGCCAGCCAATCCGGGAAGGTCTCTTCTTCGTCGTCGGCTTCGTCATCCAACCCCAGCCCGGCGACCATCATCTCGGCAGTGCTGGTGGCGGATTCTTCGCTCTCGTCGTCGGGCATATTCTCGGCCATCGTCTCCTGGAGCCAATCCGGGATTTCGGCCTCAATCGGCGGCACGAGGTCTTCCTCTTCGTCGATGTAATCCGGCACATCACCACGCTGCGCCGCCCGTGCGAACTGCGCATCGAAGAAATTGGCGATTTCTTCCGGCGACACATCGCCGCGGTTCATCTTCTCGACGACATCGCTGGTCACTTCGTCGTATTCTGCGGAGGCTTCTTCTGCCTCATCGCCAGCGATGACGTTCTCCTGCTCGGTGAAGTCGATGTCGAAGAGGTCATCGGCGCTGTCCGCGCTCTCCCCCGCATTCGCCAGTTCACTGAGCCAGTCCTGCGGATCACCCAGAGAGGCGAAGTCCAGTTGTTCGCCGGGTTCTTGCGCCTCGGTCAGGGTGCCGCCTGTGCCTTCCTCGAAGGAGAAGGGTTGATAGCCGGGGTCCTCGCCGGGTTCTTCGCTGGTTTCCGGGGCTTCTCCGTAGCCGCCCGTGACGAGTTCCTCGGTATGGGCACCCTGGCGACGAGCGAGAGTCTCCATCCATTCCAGCGAGCCTTCTTCAGCTTCAGCGGGGGGCTGCTCATCGGCGGGTTCGCCTTCGCCGGTAGCCAGGCCAGCCAGCCAGCTCATAGGATCATCGGCAGTCTCTTCTTGCGCCAGCCCGGCGAGGTCGCCGAGGGCATCCATATCGAAATCCAGTTCACCCGCTTCTTCTTCCTCCTGCCCGGTGAGGCCAGCCAGCCATTCCATCGTGTTTTGGGCAGCCGGTTGTTCGGGCTGCGGGGCTTCCGGCTCCACGAGTTCTGTCGGCTGCGACGTGAAGTCTTCATCCAATTCGGGCAGGACGTTATCGTCTTCGCTCGCCGCGCTGAAGAGATCTTCCAGCGAGGGCGCTTGCAGCACATCCCCGCTGAGCGATTCCAGGAAGTCCGCTTCGGCCTCTTCTTCGTCGAAGAGTTCATCCGGTTGCTGTTCTGGTTGTTGCTGGCGCCGGGCAGCACGTTCGGCTTTCTGGCGGCGTTCTTTCTCTAGCTGGGCTTCCCATTGCTCCTGCGTCCAGCCGTAGGGGATGTAGTCGCCCTGGCCTGCGAGGCGCTCATCGTCTGCGGAAACCTCTTCGATTTCCAGGTCAGCATCGGTGGTCAGCCCTTCATCTGCCCCCTGACGCTTGGCAAGCGATTCCATCCAGCGCATCGCTTCTTCCGGCGTCATCGAATCGAAGTCGGGCATTCCCCCGCTGGCATCGGCGACGGGCTGCTGGGGCTGGGGTTCCGGCTCTGGCTCTGGCTGCGATGGCGGTTCTGGAGCGGCAGGCGGCGGCTGTTGTTGGCGCTGGGCGGCGCGTTCGGCCTTCTGGCGCTCTTCTTTCGCTAGCTGGGCTTCCCACTGCTCCTGCGTCCAGCCGTAGGGGATATAGTCGCCCTGGCCTGCGAGGCGTTCGTCGTCCTCAGAAATCTCTTCGATTTCCAGGTTAGCATCGGTGGTTAGCCCCTCGTCCGCACCCTGGCGCTTGGCGAGCGTTTCCATCCAGCGCATCATCTCTTCGGGTGACATCGAGTCGAAGTCGGGCATATCAGACATGACTCAATCCTCTCTGCCAGTGGTAGCCAGCCATGGCTTACTGCAAATCGTCAAATTCAAAATCGTCATCGAGATCATCAAAGTCGTCCAGGTTGAAATCGGGAAGCTCATCGAGATCGTCCTCTGCGGTCTGGGCATCCGGCGCAGCAGTGGGTGGCGCAGCGACCGCCTGGGCACCCCGGCGAGGACGCGCCAGCCAGCGCGGCAACCGCGAGAAAACGAAGCGCTGCCGACGACGCCCACCATCTGCACCTCGGTCTTCCCCATCCCCGACGCTGATCTCTTCATCTACTATATCTTGCAACCAGCGGAAGTCGCTAGTCGAAGTTACAGATCGTTCGCTTTCGGTTAAGATTCTGGCACGATGCGACACGCCTTCTTCATAGCGGTCTTCAATGGGCGCGTCTTCTTCCGCCGTATAGTTAATATCGAGTCCCGGCACCATCGCATTGAGCCAGTCGGGGACGTTATCCGTAGGTGCGAAGTCCAGTTCTTCTTCGTACTCCCCAGGCTCGTCGTAGAGCGCTTCTTCTTCGTAGGCGTCATCAGCGGTGTCCAGGGCGGGGGTCGGTTCTTCTTCAGCCGCCGCTGCGGGGAAGAAGTCGCCCTCCTCTTCAAATTCGTCGAAGTCGTCCAGCCAGCCAGCCTCGGCAGCGGGTTCGCCGGGAGCCAATTCCGCTTCGTCCTCGAAGCCGCTGTCCAGGTCGCCCCAGTCGAAGTCCCCTTCCTGCGCGGACGGCTCAGTCTGCGCTGCGAAGGCTTCCTCGGCGAAGAACTCTTCTTCCGGGGCCTCGCTGAAGGACGGCGCTTCGACCTCATCGTCGCGAATCGTCTGCAAGAAGTCCGTCATGCCAGTGGGCGCAGGCGTGATGTCGTCCTCCTGTGCGTCCCAATCGGGCAGTTCTTCGCGAGCGGCGGGGCGCTCTTCCTCGAAGGGCAGCGGTTCTCCTCCTGGCATGTCGAAGTCGAGGGGTTCTTCTTCATCCCCTTCGGTGGCATCCAGCCAGTTCAAATCCGCTTCGGAGACGGGGAAAGTGTCTTCCGCCTGTTCGCCATACGTGCCGATCAGGTCGTCTTCCAGGCTTTCATCTTCCAGGCCAGCATCGAAGCTGGCGAAGAAATCCTCTTCTTCGGCTCCTTCGGGGATGTCGCCGGAAGGCGCGAATTCATTCAGCCAGTTGGCTGCTGCGGGTTCGGCTTCCTCTTCTTGCGGCTCCTGCGGCGCAGCGAAGGGATCTTCTTCACGCGAGTCTTCCATCATCAGGTCATCCAACCAGGCCGCATCGGCAGCGGGTTCCGCTTCTGGCTCTTCCGCCGCCAGTTCGCCGAAGCCGAAGGGGTCTTCTTCAGCGCTGATGGGTTCGGCTGGCTCCGGCGCTTCTGCTGGCGGCTCGGCATCCTCGTCCAGCGCAGAGAGCCAATCCAGTTCTTCGCTGTCTTCCTGCTGGAAGGCATCCAGCCAATCGTCGGCATCAGCGGGGGGTTCGCCCGGGTCTTCAGCGGTGGGCTGTGGTTCCGAACCCAGGCCCGCCCAGGGATCTTCCTGCATCTGCGGCTCATCCGCCAGCCAGTTGAGTTCGTCGCTGTCCATTTCTTCGGTGAAGCCCTGCTCGAAGGCGCTCCAGGGTGCCGCTTCTTCCGGCTGCTGGTCGCCTTCCACGTCGGGTAGTTGGTCGGTGAAGGCCGGGCCAAGCTCGCCCCAATCCATGCCTTCTGCGGGGGGTGCTTCGCCGGATTCATCGCTCAGCCAGTCCAGCGCTTGGGCTTCGGGCTGCTCGCCTTCTAGCTCACTGAGCCAATCCAGTTCCGCCTCAGTAGCCGATTCATCATCTGCATCCGCAGCCTGCGGCGGGATCTCATCCGCACGACTGAGCATCCCGGTGAGGCCGGTAGGTGTGCGCGGTTCCTCTTGCGATTCCGGTGGTTCTTGCTGCGGGCTGTCCTCTTCCCCGCCTTCGCTGAGGTAGTCTGTCGCGCCCATCTGCTGCTGTTCCAGCGGGCCGCTATCCGCGAACATATCTGTCACGCTGGTCTGCGGATCAAAGCCCGATTCCGGGGCGTCCTCGTCCAACTCCGCGCCGACTTCGTTGAGCCAGGCCATCGGATCTTCCAGCGGCTCGGCCTCGTCTTCCGCTTCTTCGTCAGCGAGTTCAGCACCGACTTCGTTGAGCCAGGCCATGGGGTCGCCCATCTCGTCTTCTGCGGGGGGCAGCTCATCCTGGAATTGGTCGTCATCCAGCCACTCAAAATTGTCGTCGCCGGGGGGATTGTCATTTTCGGGGCGTTCGGGTTGGTCATTCATGGTTGCCTGCCAATCCATGTCTGCAAATAAATCATCGGCTGCCTCATCAGGCTGCCCGGGGTCGTCCGTCAGGGCTTCCAGGTTGAGCATCTCATCGAGGATGTCATCATCCGCCAGCCATTCATCGCCTGCCGCTTCGGGATCGTCCGGCTCTTCGTAGAGCATATCCGCCGGGGGCGGTGGCCCCTGGGGATCGTCAAATTCCATCGTATCATCCGGCGGCGGAACTGCGCCGCGCAGTTCTTCTTCCGGGATGTCGAAGAGGTTGCTATCCCCGCCCTGGTATTCGATGCCGCTCTGCTGCATCCAGGCCAGGGGGTCGGCCTCGTCGCTCTCGATGGTGCTCGGTTCATCCTCATCATCGAAGAGCACCGTGCCGCCGAGGGCTTGCTCGTCGAATTCGATGCCGCTCTCGCGCATCCAGGCCAGGGGGTCGGCTTCGTCAACGGGGCTTTCTTCCGCCGGGGCGCTGTCCATCTCCCAGTCTGTGTTATCCGGAAATTGCTCGGTAAGCAGGTCTTCGCCCTCGGCGGGCGGCTCGTCTACAAAGCGACTGGCCAGTTCTTCCGCAGCACGCGGGTCCCAATCGTCGGGCAAATCACCGAAGAAGTCCGTCGTGGAGGGGGGGGCTTCGGCAGCGGGCTGTTCGGCGGGGAAATCGTCGTCCTGGTCGTCGAAGAGAATCGTGCCGCTGCTGCTCGGTTCGCTCGGCGTCTCATCTTCTTCGCCGAAGAGATCGCCCTCTTCCGCCTGGATACTGGCGAAGAGATCATCCAGCGAGAGGTCTTCCTCCGCTTCCGCCTCGTCTTCATCCGGCAGATTCAGCAGCCCGGTGAGGCCGGTAGGGGCGCGTTCAGAGGGGGGTTCTGCTTCCCGGTCTTCTTCTTCCACATCGAACCCCAGCAAATCCGTGAGGCCCGTACCCTGCTGTGCCGGTTCCGCGTCGAGGTCGTCCAGGTCGCTGAAGAGGTCTTCAACATCGGCGCTGGTCGGTTCGTCTGCGGCAGGTTCTTCTTCCAGGTCAAAGCCGCTGAGCAGCTCATCAATGTCGTAGGTCTCTGTCGCCTGATCATCATCCAGATTGATCGGCGGCATCTCGGAGGTCTGGAAGTCATCTTCGCCCAGGCTCTCCAGCCAATCCGGATTATCTACATCCACGCTGGCAGCGTACTGAGCGAAGTTCAATTCGTCGATGGCGTAGGCGTCGTCTTCCGGGGTGGAACCCAGCGCAAGGGCCAATGCCTCATAGGGCGCGACCGCTTCGATGCGGCTCAGGTAGCGCTGTGCGTCTGAGGGACGGTCTTCGCTCAGCCAGAGCTGCGCCAGGATTTCATTGGCTTCGGCGGCGTAGGGCAAGGTTTGCAGGACTTCGAGCGCGGTCTCGGCGGCTTCCACCGCTGCGCCCGCCTGCCAGAAGGCCTGGGCCAGCCGCAAACGCAAATCCGCCCGATCCGGCGACTCTGCCAGCGCCCCCTGCAACAATTCGATGGCCTGTTCGGTGCGCCCCGCCTTCAGGTACTGGTTGGCGACTGCCCCCGCTGTCAGTTGAATTTTGTTCAGGCGCACACCCTGCACGCGGTGTACCAGATTGCGCAGACGCTCGTTCGTCTGGCGATCATTGGGGCGCTGGTCGAGCGCTCGTTCGGCATACCACAGCGCGTAATCCGTCTGTCCGAGCGCTTCGTAGATGCGGCTGAGGTTGGCGTTCGCTTCATAATCGTTGGGGTAAACGCCGAGCAAACGGCGGTAGATCTCTTCGGCTTCTTCGTGTCGTCCCTGGCGCAGCAGTGCCGCGCCCAGCACCCGGTAGGATGTCGCATTCTTGGGGTAGCGCCCGAGGATATGCGAACTGTGAGCGACAGCCTCTTCCAGGCGCTCGTTGCGCAGATACGCCTCGACTTGCTTCTGGTAATTGCGTAAGCTTACTTCTGCCATGCAGCACCTGTGAAATGGGACGTGCCGGGTTGATGAATTTCGCCCTCGATTATAACACAACCGCCGGAGTCTACCGTGAAGACCCGGAGTACGAAGGTCTCAATATCTTTACGAGGACGCTTCCCTTTGTATTGTAGGTGAACCCAGGAAAACGCGCCATGAATCGACTGTTCTTTTTCGGCATTGTCGGCGGATTCCTCATTTTTGCGCCGCTGCTGGCGGGTGATGCACAATCCGCGCCGCCCACGTTGGACGATTTCTGGGAAGGCCGCGCCCAGTGGGTGCTGCAAGACCCCGACATCGGCCTGCCCGTCGGCGAGAGCGATACAGTGCAAATCAGCGAGTCCGAGTATCGTAGCTACCTGCACGCCAGCGCCGCATCCGCCGGGGTGATCGACCAATGCGGCGCTCCCGTGCAATTCCCCGGCTGCACGACGCTCTGGCAGAGCGATGACGGCGGCGAGACTTTCTCGCTGGAAGTCCCGGTCTGCCTGCTGCCCTGCGCGTCCTGCCCCTGCGATGACCAGCGCGACCACATCACCGCACAGCAGTACCCGCGCGTTGCCGTTGCTGAGGATGGCACCTGGTACATGGCCTACGAATGGCACGCCCAGACGATCTTGCGCCGCAGCGAAGACGGCCTGCACTGGCCTGCTGACTGGGAGTACCTGACCATCCCCGGCGGGGTCTGGCCGCGTGACGTGCATCCCTGCGATCCGGTGGAAGACATCGGAGAGCACCCCCACATTCGCGGGGAAGGCGATGTCTGCTTGGTGGGTGCGCCGCCAGGACTCTACATTGAAGGTGATACGCTGTACGTCTTCGTCACAGCGGGATCAGCTCCGGCACACCTGCGCTGCTATAAAGGCGACCGTCACGGCGACCTGGGTGCGCTGGAACGCTGCGACACCGATCCGCTCTTCACCGGGGCACAGACCTATGGCGAAGTCGGCGCGCGCGGACTGGCTGCCGCCCCACACTTCGACTTCCGTTATATCAGCAGCGCCGATGTGCTGCGCGTGGGCGACCACTACTACATGGCCTATGAGGGCATTCGCGGTCCCAGCGAACTGGAATACGGGCGCGATAATCAGTTCGGCCTGGGTTTTGCACGCGCCAGCGCCATCGACAGCCAATGGGAGCGCTACCCTGGCAATCCGATTCTGGTGGGCCTGGTCGATAATTGGGGGATCGGACACGCGGATTTGCTGGTCGTGGATGGAGTCACGACGATGATCACGGCGACTTCGCGCACGACGCGCGGGCGCTATGTGCTGGACTGGCGCTGAGCTGCAGCGTTCAACAGCGCAAAAACGCACCGGGAAGGCCATGCGGGCGCGCGAACCAGCCAGCACAACAGCCAGTCTGGGCGCTCTCGCAAGGGACTGCTACAATCTCGCCCGGAATCGTGAAGGGATCGTGAATGATGCAGCAGGAAGGGCAGTACCAGCAGCAGCTTGCCCAGGAGAGCGAACTCTGGGGCGCGGAGGCCGAGCGCATGGCACAGCAGATCGTGCCGGATTGGCGTGAACACCGTCGCCTGCGCCACAATCGGCTGCTGCATGGGGAGCGCATCGAGGCATTGCTGGCACGGGTGCAGCCGGGGATGCACACGCTGGAATTGGGCTGCGCGAGCGGCTGGCTGACGCTGGCGATGGCACAGCGCGGCGCAGATGCGACGGGACTGGACATCAGCGAACCGGCCCTGGAAGTCGCCCGGCGCTACTACCAGTCCATCGCGGCGGAGGTTCCCGGCACGGCAGCATACCGCCATGCCGACCTCAATCGCATCGAACTCGCGGCGGACACTTACGACATCATCGCGGTGAAGGGCACGCTGCACCACCTGATCGAGATGCCGCATGTGGTCGAAGCAATTTACCAGGCGCTGAAACCGGGCGGCCTCTTCTGGATTCACGATACGCGCGACGACGAAAACCCGCGCACCGTCCTCGCAGCCAGCGCCCTGATGTTCCTGCTGCCGACGGAAGTCAGCTACCTGGACAAGATTCGCGGCCTGCTGCGCTTCGGCTTCGACGCGCCCTCGCGCATCAAGGCCAGCATGGAAGCGGAGGGGTTATCGCCCTTCGAAGGGGCGGGGCGCGACCATGACTGGTGGACGCTGGTACGCGAGCGCTTCGACGTGGAATCGGTGCAGCCCATGCCCGCTGTCACGGGATACATCAGCGCCCAACTCGCCCTGCCGGATTCGGCGGCGATTCCGTTTTTGCGGTTGCTGCGCGCCGCCGATGACGTACTGGTGCGCCTGAACATCCTGGTTCCTTCGATGGTGACGGTCTATGCTCGCAAGTGAACAACACCCCGCGCTCAACATCCTGCGCCGCTATAAACTGCTCCTGGTGCTGCTGATTGCCCTGGTGTTGCGCCTGGGCTTCCTGGTGCTCTTCGCGGATACGCTGGCCTTCGACGAAGGGGCGATGCATGGCTCAGTGGCCTACGACGAGACAGCACGCAGCTTCCTGGAGACGGGCGTCTATGGACGTACCCCCGGCGTGCCCGATTCCGTCCTGCCGCCGCTCTACAGCGTGACGCTGGCCCTGGTGTACGGCCTCTTCGGGCGGGGTTTCGTGCAGGTGGGTGTCTTCCACATCCTGCTTGACCTGATCTCGATTGCGCTGCTCTACGACATCGCGCGGCGGCTCTTTCGCCGGGGGACACTCTTCGGCGCGCCGCTGGGTGAGTGGGTCGGCGCATTGGCGGGGTTGTTCTACGCCTGCTACCCCTATTTGATCTTCCAGAACCTGACGTTGATCGACACCGCTTTCTGGATGACGCTGCTGCACGCCTTCGTGCTGCTGCTGGTGCTGCTGCGCGAACGCCCGACCTTCGACCGGGTGACGCTGCTGTGGGCGGTGCTGGGTGGGATCGTGCTGGGGCTGGCGATGCTGACGCGGGCGCTGCTGCCGCTCTTCGCGATATTGGCGGCGATCTGGTTCCTCTTCCGCCTGAATCTGCGGCAAACTGTGCTGCGGCTGGGGATCGTGGCCATGATTGGCGTGGCGATTGTGCTGCCCTGGACGATCCGCGCTTATGGCATTTACGACGGATTCGTCTCTGTCTCGCTCAACGTGGGCGACAACTTCTACCAGGGCTGGAATCCGATGACGCTGCCGCTCTTCCGCAACGGCTACGACGCGCAGTGGTCGATCCCGCCGGAGAACTCCGTTGATGACGACCTCTACGAGAACAGCCAGATTCTGCTGGCTGCCGGGATGGACTTCCTGCGCGAGAATCCCGACCAGATTCTGCCGCTGATCGCCACCAAGTTCCTGGTGCACTGGGATATTGCCATCACTCCGCGTGTGAATCCGCAGCCGGGGGAGAGCTTCGCGCTGGCGGACGACGGTTCGCTGCTGGTGCTGCAAGAGGGCGAGCAGTTGCAGGATGTGGAATTGCTCTCGGTCTACAATCAGGGCTTGCTGGATACGGTCGGACGGCCTGTGCACATGCTGTATTTCGGCAGTCTGCTGGCGCTGGCGATCCTGGGGAGCCTCTTCGCGCTGCGGCAGTGGCGTGAGGTCTCGCTGATCTGGTTTTTGCAGTTCAGCATGACGGTGATGTACGTCCTCTTCCATCCCAGCACGCGCTACCGCGTGCCCACGGATCCGCTGCTCTTCGCGCTATCGGCTTATGCGCTGCTGGTGCTGCTGCGCTTCGCAGCGGGCAAGCTGCGGGGGAACGGCGCTGGCAAGGATTGAACGCGGGGGTCAGCGTCGGGTGCGATTGCCCTGACCCCTGTATTGCAGTTCCTTACACGAGGCGCTATCCTGAGGCGCTGCTGGAAAACGACAGCGGAGAAACACATGCCAGTATCCGAGAATGTCCGGTTGGGCGAGGGAGTGCGCATCTTCTTGCCTGATCTGGTGAATATCTACGGCTGCACCATCGGCGACGGTACGACCATCGGCCCCTTCGTGGAGATTCAAGCGGGGGTCAGCGTCGGTGCGCGCTGCAAGATTCAATCGCACAGCTTCGTATGCCAAGGCGTCACGCTGGAAGATGAGGTCTTCGTCGGGCATGGCGTGATGTTCACCAACGACCTCTTCCCGCGCAGCACCAACTTCGACGGCACGACCAAGAGCGGCGACGATTGGGAATTGGTGCCGACGCTCATCAAGAAGCGCGCCGGATTGGGCAGCAATGCGACCATTCTGGCGGGCGTGACGGTGGGCGAACACGCGATTGTCGGCGCGGGGGCGGTCGTCACCAAAGATGTGCCCGATTACGCCATCGTCGCCGGAGTCCCCGCCAGGGTGATCGGCGATGTGCGTGGACGGGACGAGGCACGATGACCCTACAGGAGAAACCGAAACAGATGGCAATCAGTGTAGCCGGATTGGTGATGGTCTTCATCGCCGCCTTCATGATGTCCGCCGCCAGTTTGCTGCTGCGTGCCAGCATCGACAGCATCGGCGGCTTCGCCCTGAATATCAGCACGATTCACCGCGATATTTTCGACCTGCTGTTGCAACCGCTCTTCATCCTGGGTGTGTTGCTCTACGGCGGCGGCACCCTGCTCTGGATGCGCGTCATCGCCAGCGAACCGCTCAGCGTCGGCTATCCCATCCTGCTGAGCATCGCCTTCATTGCGATCACGCTGGGGGCGGCATTCTTCTTCGGCGAACGCATCACTGTCGTCAAGCTCTTCGGCATGGCCTTGATCGTCACGGGGGTCATCGTCACCGCGAATGGGTGAGTAGAGGGGGCACGAGTGTTCGTGCCCGCTAGCACCAGAAGACGCGGTTGAATAGCTATACGGCGATGTCGCGGCGCTGGAAGGTATAGATGGAACCAGCGACCAGGGCCGCCGCCACTGCCAGCAGCAGCGCCACATGCCACAGCACGATGCCGTCCATCAGCAGATGCTGCACGTTGTAGTACGTGAAGAACGAGAAGGCCTCCACAACATCCATCCAGCTTGCCGAGACCATCGCCCCGACCGTCTGGATGATGAAGCTGGCGACGACGAAAATTGTCATGATCGCCACGACCATCTGCCGCTTGCTGACCATCGCCCCGACGAAGACCGTCACCGCCAGCACGAAGACCAGGACGGGAATCAGATTCAGCACCAGGATGGAGAGCGCGGCGGCGTCCAGTTCTACGCCCGTCGTCGCGATTCCCAGGTACAGGCCGCCGATCATGAAGAGAATCAGGATCACGATATCCAGCGCGTAGGCCAGGAAACGCTCGAAGATCACGCGGCTGCGCGAAACGGGCAGGCTCAGCGTGACATCCAGCGTGCCGTCGGCTTCCTCACGCGAGGTCGCCCGCAAGCCCATCACCACCGGATAAGCGGCGAAGATCAAGGCCATCTTGCCAAAGAAACCGAAGGCGATGATGCCTTCCGGCGTGGCGAAGATTTCCAGGGCTTCCTGGCTGCCATCACCCATACCGAACGCAGCGAGCACTGTCGGCGGCATGGCTTCGAACAGGCTCACCAGATTCATCCCTTGCATGGCAGGCGTCAGGATGACCATGAAGACCATCAGCGCCCCCATTCCGATCCCCCACAAGAGGGTGACAACGAGGCTGTAGCGCAGTGTATCCCGAAATACGGCCCAGGGCATGTGTTTTCTCCTTTTTGTTTTCTACCCCTCCCTGAATTCCTTCTCACTTCATATGAGGGGGACTTGTTGTTCCTCTCCTCGCACAGCGGGAGCCAGGGGGTAGGATTTGTTTTTTCTATAGACAACAAACGTTGCCCATCCTCCTTACACGCTTCCCCTTGCGTAGGGGCAGCCAGAGGCGGCAGTCGTACTCAGACGGCGATGTCGCGCCGCCGGAAGGCGTATACCGCGACCACGAGCAAACCAGCGCTCAGGGTCAGCAGCAAAACCATGTCACTGACGATCAGGCGCTCGATCAACAGACCTTCGACATCGTAGTAGGTGAAGAACGAGAGCGCTTCCACGATATTGATCCACCCCGTCGTCACCAGTCCGCCGACCGCCTGCACGACATAGCTGCCAATCACGAAAATGGTCATGATCGTGATTGCGGTGCGGCGATTGCCGATGATTGCGCCGACGAAGACGGTCGCTGCCAGCAAGAACCACAGCGTCGGCAGCAGGTTCAGGATCAGCGCCGATACCTGCATGGCATCCAGCTCCACATCCGGGAAGAGCGCCAACCCCAGGTAGAGGCCACCAATCATCATCAACGGCAGCAGGATGATATCCAGCGCGTAAGCCAGGGTACGTTCCAGCAGCAGACGGCTGCGCGAGACGGGCAGGCTCAAGACGACATCCAGCGTCCCGGTAGCTTCTTCGTGGGATGTCGCACGCAGCCCCATCACGACGGGATAGGCCGCGAAGATCAGCAGCATTTCCCCGAAGAAGCCGTACGCCAGCAGACCTTCCGGCGTACTCAGCAATGCGAGCGTTTCTTCACCGCCTTCGAACCCGAGGACAGCGAGCATCTGCGGCGGCAAGGTCGAGAAGAGATTCGCCAGATCCAGCCCTTCCAGGAAGGGCACCATGCTCACCATCAAGAGCATCATGGCGACCATCCCCAACCCCCAGAGCAGCGTCACGCCCAGGCTATTGCGCAGTGCATGTCGGAATACGGCCCAGGGCATGAGATTGTTCTCCTTTGCTTCTGTCAGTTCACTGTATTTTCGCTGGGCAAGACGGATCATGCCGTGAAAGAACGGTGTGGAGGGACTGAGGCCCTCCACTACAGCATAACGGATGCTTCAACGAGACGGCGACGGTCGAAAGCGCGAAAACGCATCTCACCCCGCAATGTCACGGCGTTCAAAGAAGAACATCGCCGCCAGCACCGCCAACAGGGCAATCCCCAGCAGCAACGCCGTATTCGTAGGGTCGATCCCGTCAAAGACGGCCTGCTGCGTGTTGAAATAGCGCCAGATCGAGAGACGCCCAAGCTGGTCCCCCAGCGTCCCCGCCTGCACGACTTCCGCCGCCACGTTCAGCACATAGCTGCCCATGACGAAGGCTGCCGCGATGCCGGTGCTGATGATCTTGGTCGAGAAGAGGCTCGTCACGAAGACCGTGATGCCCATGAGCGAGATACCCGCCGGGATCAGGTTGATCGAACCCACCAGCATCTTACCCATATCGACTTCAACCGGGGAGATCAGCGAGCCTGCCAGCATGCCGAGATAGAGCACAAACGCGATCCCGACGATGATGACCACATAGGCCAGGAATTTCTCGACGATGATGCGCCAGCGCGGGATCGGCAGCGCCAGCACCACGTTCATCTCGCCCGTGTCTTCGTCATTGGCGATGATGTTCAACCCCGCCATGACTGCGAAGACCGCCAGGATCACCACGCCGTAGAAGAAGGCGGCGAAGGCCAGGAAGCCCTCCGCTGTCGCCAGCATCTGCGCATCTTCCAACCCCAACGCACTGAGGAAGGTCGGCGGGAATTGTTCCAGCAAGGCGGCGTATTGCTCGGCGATGGTCGCATCTTGCAAGATCATGAACATGAAGAAGGCTAGCCCAGCCAGTCCACCCCCCCAGTAGAGGATCTGGCGCCAACTGCGCTTCAGTTGCTCGATGAAGATTGTGCCGATCATGCCATTGCCTCGACTTTCTCGTTGGCAGCTTCGTTTTCCCCATTGCCATAGAACGCCAGGAAGATGTCTTCCAGCGTCGGCTCTTCCGTGTGCAGGTCGGTGACGTAGGTATCCGTCAGCGCACGCAGCAACGGGTCAAAATCGCCGAAGAGCTTCAGATGCAGCGAGTTGCCTTCTGCGGAGACATCGCTGACACCCTGGATGTTCTGCAGACGCGCCACCACTTCCTGCGGCACGGCATCGCGCAGCGAGACTTCCACGCGGCGGAAATCGACGCGAGTCAGCTTGGCGACATCTTCGACGGCTTTCAGATCCCCCTCGCGCAAGATGCCCACGCGGTCGCAGATCGCCTGCACTTCGCTGAGCACATGTGACGAGAGGAAGACCGTCCGCCCCTGCTTGCGCACGTCGCGCATCATCTGGTTGAAGGTCTGCTGCATCAGCGGATCGAGGCCGCCAGTCGGTTCGTCCAGGATCAACAGTTTCGGCTGATGCATCATGGAGATGATCAAGCCCAGTTTGCGCTTGTTGCCGGAGCTGTATTCGCCGACACGCCGGGTCGGATCGAACTTGAGCTGCTCCGCCAGCGACCTGGCTTCTTTCACCTGATCCTGCACGCCACCGCGCACGCTGGCAATGTAATTGATGACCTGCTGCCCGCTGCGATTCTTCCACAGCGCCAGTTCCCCCGGCAAGAAGCCGATGTCCTTGTGCAGTTCGACGCTGCTCTCGCGCACATCCTTGCCGAAGATGGTCGCGCCGCCCTTCGTCGGGCGAATCAAATCCAGCAGCAGGCGAATGGTCGTGGTCTTGCCCGCGCCGTTCGGCCCCAGAAAGCCGAAAATTTCTCCCGGCTGTACCTGCAAATCCAATGCATCCAGCGCCAGCGTCTGGCGAGCGCCCCGTCCATAGATTTTCGTCAGCCCCCGAGTTTCGATTACGCTTTGTGCAGCCATATCCCCTTCTCCCTCCTAATGGGATGTTCGCGTCGGCGGCAAATCGCGGATAAAACGCCCGCCGCGCGTGTCTCAATGTTCTAGCTTGTCAATCCAGTGCTCTACCCGGCGCTTGAAATCGCGCAGGACTTGCTTGCCGCGTTCGCTATCGCCACCATCTTCCGGCGTGACCAGGGCATCGATCATCGATACCATCATGCTCATCACCTTCTCAATCGGCGGCACGCGTTCGTCTGGCAGCCAGGTGCCCACTTGCAGCAGCCCGAAGTGCAGGCTGTTCATCAGGTAGGCCAGTGCTTCGCCGTCAATATCCTGGCGCACCACTCCGGCGGCCTGCATCTCGCGGAAGAAACCCTGTGCGAGCGCCATTCGCTGCTGGAATAGCTGCTCGACGCCCATCTGCTCCGCCATGCGCCCCATCACCCGACGATCCCGCGTGTAGAGGGCGCGGAGGAAGGGATTGCTGAAGTAGGCTTCCAGCGCATGGCGCATGAAGTTGGCGTAGGTTCCCCCTGCCGGATCGTCTTCGACCCGGCTGAACCAGTCGCCGGTATAGCGCCGCGCTTCGCGCCAGACCAGGGCGTTGAAGAGGTCTTCTTTCTTCTTCCAGCGCAGGTAAATCGTGCTCTTGGCGACTCCCGACTCACTCACGATGTCGTTCATGGTCGTTTTGTCGTAGCCGTAGTGGATGAAAAGCGCCTTCGCGGCGTCCAGCACACGCTGCTCGATTTCGCCCGATGTGTTGCTGCTTTCCTCCATAGAGTCCTTTCTACATGTCTACATGCGCATCTGACCAGATGACGCCATCCGGTCAAATCGTAGTATGATTTATGCTGTATTGTACCCCCAATTACTGGGGGGTATGCATTGAACTCGTATGAAGCCACTGGCGTGGATTTGCCATTCCACTTCTCACACAAAGCAACCAGTATGAATGCCAGGACAGGCCAGAAGAACTCCTGGTTAAATCAGTAAGCGTTGAGGCGATGCGCAATCGGGCTGCGGTGGCGAAGCGTAGGGCAGGCGTATCGGGCGCAACCATCCCGCCCTGCATCGCTCCTGCTAGGCTGAGAGGCAGATGCTCGTTGACACTGGTTCTACCCTATCTGAGGAGGGAGATCATGCCCCGCTGGAGCGTTCTCCTGTTCGTCTTTGTATTGATCCTGCCGCTTTCGGCGCAGGAAGCCACCGAAGCACCCGCCATCCCGGAACCGCTGCCCCCTGTGCAGGCAGGCGCGGAAGACATCACCAACATCTTGCTGATCGGCAGTGCTACCGAACATGGCAGCCACGACATGGGACTCACGGATACGTTGATGGTCGTCTCGGTGAACCGAGAAACGGAGCATGTGGCGGTGGTCTCCATCCCGCGTGATCTCTACGTCTACGCCGAGGGGCAGGGCATGGTCAAGATCAATCAGATTTATTTTCTGGCGGAACAGGCAGAACCCGGCAGCGGCATGGATGCCCTGCGCACAGCGATCACTTACAATCTGGGGCTGGCGATTGACTACTACGCCCGCGTCGATTTCGATGAATTCAGCGCCCTGGTGGATTGGGTTGGCGGCATCGAAATCGCGGTGGACTGCACCATCGAGGATTGGCGCTTGAAAGAACCCGAACTGGATAAGCACGACCCGCAGAACTGGGAGATGTTCACGCTGTGGGCAGGCTGGCATTGGATGGATGGCGACCTCGCGCTGTGGTACGTGCGCAGCCGCCGCACCAGCAATGACCTGGATCGCGGAAGACGCCAGCAGGATGTGCTGCGTGCGCTCTGGCGGGAAATTCGGGCGGACGGCTTGCTGGAGAACTTCCCGGAATTGTGGGAGCAGTTCAACCGCATCGTCGAAACCGACCTGACGCTATCCGCAGCGCTCGGCTTCCTGCCGCTGGCGACAGCCCTGGAACCCGCCGCCATCGAGACATTCACCTTCCGCGTCGGCACAGAGATTGAGCAGGGTTACACCCCTGGCGATGGGCGCTTCGTCTTCTATCCGCAGCGGGAGGCCATCATTGCCCTGATGCAAGAAGTGGTCACGCCGCCGAATACCAGCCGCCTCGCCCAGGGCTTGCCGACGGCGCTGGTCTATAACGCCAGCGGCATCCGCAACCTGCACTACCTCGCCGCGCAGCATCTGGAACGGGCGGGCATCCTCGCCAGCGTGACCGACGCCTACAGCCAGCCGCGCCAGTACAACCGGGTGGTCGATCACACCGGGAACAGCAAGAACAGCCGCGTCCCGGTGATCCAGGATGTGCTCTACATCACGGATGAAGGCGTTGGTGTGGAACCCGACCCCCAGCGCGAATACGACTACGAGGTTTACATCGGCAATCAGTACCAGTTCTGGACGTGCCCGTATCCGGTTATCCAGCCGGAATACACTGAAACCGCCGAGTCCGAGCCGTAGATTCTTTCACCATATATACACAGAAGAGGGCGTGATCAATCATGCCCCTTTTTGCTGTATATCCTGTCAGAACGTCCGCTTTAGCACCGCCCGCGACAGATACCCCACAACGAACAACGTACCAAAGAATGTCACCAGCACCATTGCTAACTGTCCAAATTCGGTTGCACCACCGTAGGGCTGGATGATGACGAAACCCGCCACTGCTGACGCGATCAACAGCGGAGTCGCGAATGCGATTGCCCGTGCCCACAAGGGGGCACCTTGCTTCGCTTTCGCAGCAGCCTGGATTCGACTGCGCAAGTCGTTGACTTTTGGATGATCCACACCATCGATTTCTTGGAGCGCTTTGCGGTACTTACCTTCTCGTGCGTATGCGGCGGCCTGTTGGTAGCGTTGTTTCAAGGTCATGGATGTTTGCCTCTTTCGCAAGAAAATTTTCCAGATTGTAACACATCTATACCCTATTAGCCGTCAAGCATGCGACCATCACATGGCGACCACTCAAGAAGAAAGGTTTCACGTTTTCGGGGGTGGACCAGTAGCGCAACGCACTCAAAATGGGAAACTCGCTCATCAGGCCAGCACTCGTCTACAAAGCTCGCACCATAGAGCCAGTACGCTCAGGATGTCTCGTGCAGGGGCTTGTTCGCCAGCCGCAGAAAGCGCAGGCTGCGGCGCATGTCGTCCACGCTGTCCATTTCCAGCACCATGTCCGCATCCGGGTTCAAGGCGCGCAGCCGGGGAATGATCGCGTTGTAATCCAGCACGCCCTCTTCCCAGTCGAAGCCATGATGCTCGTCCAGGATGCCGTTGTTGTTGTTCATGTGGATTTCGACAAGCCAGGGTTCCAGCGTGTGCAGCCAGTACTCGAAGGGGTACTTGCGGTCGCTGAAGAGATGCGCATGTCCGACATCGAGGCAGGCTTTCAGCGCGGGATGATCGACTTCCGCGAGTAGATCGACGATGATGGTCGGGTCAAACTCCCACATATTCTCCAGCAGGACGACCACCCCGTGCTGTTCGGCGTATTCCGCAATCGGCTGCCAGAATTCTACATTGCGCTTGTGCCAGCCTTCGCGGTAGAAGAAGTTATGCAGCGTGCCGATGAAATTGGCGTGGAAGACGACTTGCTTCGCCCCCAATTCGCTCGCAATGCGGATGGCGTGGCTGTAACGCGCCGTGCAGACGGCGTTAATGCGTGGATCAGGGCTTCCGCTGACCATATCCATGAAGGGGCCGTGCAACGTAATCGCCCCGGGTACCTTGCGCAGAAGCTGCTTGTATTCATCCAGTGTATCGCGCCAGTCACCGTCGAGGATGTGCGGGTAGGCGAAGGCCATCACCTCAATCCCCAGGCCATATTCGGCGGCGAGTTCGGCGCATTCTTCTGCATTCGTCAGGCTGGCACTCAGCAGCACATGGTCTACCATAAGATGCCCTTTACCACAGTCGTGTCGTACATCATACCAACAGTCTACAGGGAGTCGGGCATGGTTTGGGATTTGTAATGTTATAAGCCTGTATACGTTTTGTTCTAAAATGGCTTACCAAGGCGCTGTTGGGATGCGTTGGATGGGGTCTGTTCGCAGCGCATACAATCCGTTTCGGGTGTGGCGTGCGGCTGCGCATGGCGAAGCGGGGGAGACCTGATGATGTCTCCCCCCTGGCCCTCTGCGGTGTGCCAGGACACGAGAACCGCTACAGATCCGCCACCTGCGGAATGACCGTTTCGGCAATCGTCTCGATGTTGGTCAGTCCCTGGGCATCGGGCAGGTTGAAGATCATGTGGCTGATACCCAATTCGCCCATCGTGCCGCAGAAATCGACGATGGCGTCTGGCGTCCGCAAATCACCCAGGAAGGCCGTGCCCAGCCCCGTCTTCTCGATGTCGTCGTAGTCGCGCCCCACATCCGAGCAGTGACCTTGCAGCACATCCAGCTTATGACGAAGCACATCCGCTCCGACACTCACGAATAGATTGCAGGCATCCGCATACTGCGCGACGAAGCGCAGTGTCTTCTTCTCGCCCATGCCGCCGATCATGATGGGTGGGCGTGGGCTGCTGATCGGCTGTGGGTTGCAGATCGTCTCCGCCATCTGGTAGTGCTCTCCCTCGTAAGCGCCATCATTGTCTGACCACATCTGGTGCGTGATTTGCAGCGTCTCTTCCAACCATTCGAAGCGCTCCTTCACCGATGGAAATTCGAAGCCCAACGCCTTCGCCTCGCGCTCGTACCAGGCCGCGCCGATACCGAAATACGCCCGTCCGCCGGAGAGTACATCCAGCGTGGTGACGGCCTTCACCAGCAGGCCGGGATTGCGATAGATCACACCCGTGACCAGCGTGCCGAGCTTCATCGTCTCTGTGACGCCCGCCAGATAGCCGAGGGTGGTATAGCCTTCCAGCATGGGGTCTTCCGCCGGGCCGAGGAATTCGCCGCCGAGCTGGAAGAAGTGATCCATGACCCACATGCTGTAGAAGCCGCCAGCTTCGGCAGTTTGGGCGATGCGGGCAACGGTTTCGCGGCGCTCGGGGAAATCAAAATAAGGCAATTGCAAGCTGATGCGCATGAGGCTCTCCCTGATTCACTGTATGCGTCCAGAGCATACCGCGCTCATCCGCCCTTCGCATCCCCAATCCGGCTAGTACTCAGTCACAGTGGATATGAAGGATAAAGCAAGGTAGAGTCTGGTGC
>CAZJWX010000049.1:0-31919 GCA_964549915.1 uncultured Anaerolineaceae bacterium
TTGAAAAGTATCTACCACCTGTTTTGTGTGATGTCTAATTGCTTTGTCCATCAGAAACCGCCGTTCGTCTTACAAGTAATGCAAATAGACAGCGAATCAGTCCGACAGTGGATATTCCCAATACGCTATTTCTTATAGGCTTCCGCTGTGCACGGGATTTTGATCCGAACGAGCAAGGGTAAGACACGCCGCAAGCTGGTAACGTCTGACAGGATGATCGACTCCGCTACTGTCATATTTGGGAACGGGTGGAGATGCTACAAGTGAGCGAAAAAGCATCTATTTCGGACGATCCAACGGGTCGCCCCTACGCATTTCTTTGCGTTTTCTGTGCCTCTCTGTGGGTCAAAACCTTTTAACCACTTTTTGTTATTCATCAGTAGCCAGTACCCGTTGTTGTGGGTATAGTCTGGGTCTGGTAAAGATTTATTTCTGGATTGTGACCCATGACCTATATCCACATTCACAATGGCACCTTGATTGATGGCACGGGCGCTGACCCGATCCCCAAGGCCAACCTCATCATTCACAATGATCGCATCCTGCACGCGGGTGATCTGGATCATGCGACGCTCCCGGTCGATTACCAGAAGCTGACGCGCGTGGATGCCCAGGGTGGCTATATTCTGCCCGGTTTGATTGACACGCACGTCCACCTGATGTTCGAGGTGGGGCCGCTGGAAGAACGCATCAACACGCCTTTTTCGCTGAATTTCTTCAATGCCGTGCGGCACATGCGCAAGACGCTCGACGCAGGCATCACCAGCGTGCGCGACGCAGGCGGCGCAGATCGCGGTGTGAAGATGGCGGTGGAGACGGGAGTCGTGCCGGGGCCGCGTATGCAGATCAGCATCACGGCGCTGGGCATCACGGGCGGTCATACAGACGGCTGGAATCCCTCTGGCATCGTCACCAATCTCTTCCCGGAATATCCGGGCAATCCCAGCGGCATCTGCGATGGCGTGGAAGATGTGCGCAAGAAGGTGCGCGAAGTGCTGCGTGCAGGCGCGGAAATCATCAAGGTCTGCTCGACGGGCGGCGTCCTCAGCCCCACCGATCACCCGGAATTCACTCAATTCACGGAAGAAGAACTGCGCGTGATGGTGCAGGAAGGCCAATATCGGCGCGGCGTCAAGGTGATGTCCCATGCCCAGGGTGCGGCAGGCATCAAGAACGCGGTGCGGGCGGGTATTCACAGCATCGAACACGGCATCTACCTGGACGATGAAGCCATCGACCTGATGCTGGAACACGGCACCTACCTCGTGCCGACGCTGCTGGCTCCGGTGGCTGTGCTGGAACTGGGAGAGCAGGGACGGATGCCGGAATACGGTATCCGCAAGGCCCGTGAAGTGGTAGAGGCACATCGCGAGAGCATCGCCAAGGCCTACCAGGCAGGCGTCAAGATTGCGATGGGCACGGACGCCGGCGTGATGCCACACGGCACGAATCTGCGTGAACTGGGCTTAATGGCGGATCTGGGCATGTCCGCACAGGATGTCCTGCTGGCGACGACCCGTGTCGCGGCAGAATGCCTGGGCTGGGACGATGACCTGGGCACGCTGGAAGAGGGCAAACTGGCGGATGTCGTCATCAGCCGCACCAACCCGCTGGAAGACCTGCGCTCCCTGGAAGATCAGGAGAACATCGCCCTGGTGATGAAGGGTGGCGAAATCGTCACCGACCGCCGCGTGATTGAGGCGTAGGCCGGATGACCCACCGCCGATATGCCTGTGCCCCGGGAATGCAAAACAGCCGCGCACTGGCGGCTGTTCCGGGTTTGTGGAAGCGGGCGGATTCGCACCGCCGTCCAACGGGTTCGATGCGCGCACATCTACAAGCTTAGTCAGCTTTTATTTTCACCGCAGGCAGCCCGGCTGACGCGGTACACCTGCGGCTGAGATGATTAGGTCTTGGCCCCGCTTATCATCATGGGCGAGGTAGCATCCCGCCTGGAGTGACGCCCAACGCCCGCCCGACGGGCAAAACGGACGCGGACGGCTAGCCACTTGTGGGCTAGCTACCTCACGCTGTTGTTACGCAGCGTAGGCAAGAGTGTTATCGTTGGCACCTAATGGTGTCTGGGTCTTGATAACGCAGTTGACCCACTGCGGCTTGCAGTACGGCATCAGCCTCCGCTGTCGAGTCTGATTCGCTCCCAAGTAGTCATAGTATACCAGAAACCCCGCCCGATGTTAAGCAGAGTTTATGGTTTTTATGCCGTTATTACTACGTTCGGAAGGGGGAGTGTGCTCACTCGCTCCCCTGCGAATAGATTCGCACGTGACGGTTCGGTTCTTTGCCGTAACTCTTGCTGTGGAGGTGCGCGGCGCGTGCCAATTCGTGCTGTTGGCTGCGGATGTGCGATGCTTGAGGATTGAGGACCACCACCTCTTCGCCAGAACGGACGCGCATAATCGCCTGCTCTGCCTCCAGCATCGCATCATCAAAAGGGTCGAAGTCGCCCCGCTCCTCCAGGCGGTAGACATCCACCAGGAAGTTTTCCATCTGCGAGACGGTGTTGGCGCGTAGCACATAAATCGGCATCCCGCGCCGTTCGGCGTCGATGATCACCTTGGGGCGGCGGCGGTAGTAATTCTTCAGCGTGACCACCGCATCGGCCTGCCCGAACTCATCGACGACATCCATCGGCACATTCAGACGGCGGGCAGCCTGCACCAGCCGATTGCGTGCGACCCCGTAGGCGTAGACGCGCATCGCCTGCAAGTTGCCGCCGGGTGTACCCAGCAGCGGGGCCTGCGTGCCGCCGCTCTGTAGATGATCGTTGGAACGTCCCTTGACCATGCGGGCACTGCCCCCGCGCGGCGGCGTTCCTTCGCGGTTGGCCAGCCGCGACGATTCGACTTCCACCTGTTCCGTTTTGCGGTGGATGTGCCCCTGTTCATCGCGCCAGTTGATTTCCACCGTCGTCGGGCGGTTGCGCAGCATGCTATCGACGGAGGCGGAAACATCTTCATGCACCGCCAACCGATCCCGCGTCTGCAATTCCACCAGGATGTCGAAGGTGGGCGGATTGCGGCGTTCCAGGACGGTCTTCTGCGTGCCGCGTCGCCGCGCTTCATCGTCGGAAAGCGTCACCGATTCGATGCCGCCTACCAGGTCGGAAAGCGTAGGATTGAGCAGCAGGTTCTCCAGCGTGTTACCGTGCGCCGTCGCCACCAACTGCACGCCGCGTTCTGCGATGGTGCGGGCCGCCATGGCTTCCAGTTCGCGGCCGATTTCATCGATGATGATGACTTCCGGGTTGTGGTTCTCGACGGCTTCGATCATGACTTCGTGCTGCCGCTCCGGGTGATTGACCTGCATCCGTCGCGCACGCCCGACTGCCGGGTGCGGCACATCGCCATCCCCGCCGATTTCGTTGCTCGTATCGACGATCACCACGCGGCGTTCTTCCGCCAGCACGCGCGCCGCCTCGCGCAGCATCGTCGTCTTACCAACCCCCGGCGGCCCCAGCATCAGCAGATTTTGCCCGGACTTGATGAGTTCTTCGATGATGTCAATCGTACCGTAGACCGCGCGTCCGATGCGGCAGGTCAGCCCCACGATGTCCCCGCGTCGGTTGCGAATCGCGCTGATGCGGTGCAGGGTACGCTCGATTCCGGCGCGGTTGTCGGCATCGAAGTCGCCCGTCTGCTCATTGACCATTTCGATGTCGGCAGCGGTGACTTCGGTATCAGCGAGGATCACTTCACCATCAGTGTAGCGGGCGGTGGGTAGGCGTCCCAGGTCCAGGACAATTTCCAGCAGGTTATGGGGGTTCCCATACTCCTCAAGCGCCTGATTGATATAGGGGGGAAGCACGCGCTTGAGCTTCTCCAGATCCTCTGTGATGCGTTGTTCCATTCAGCTACTCGGATTCCTCGTCTGTCATTGTCGGTTCGGTCACACAACTGTAGGGATGCGGCGCGTAGGGCTGTACTTCGGATTGCCCGTTCACGACGACACGAGCGAATCCGGGGTGTTTGATGCCAGCCGCGATTTGCTTGACCATCACGACCTGCTCGCGCCACTCCTCGAAGCCCAGGTTTTGCAGCACGCCGTTGAGCCAACTGTAGTACATGCGTACGACCACATATACGGGGACTTTGGCTGCGCGTTCCACGTGCAGGATGGCGCTCTGCAAGATGTCCGCCGCTTCGCTCATCACATCCGGGTGCAGGCAGGGCAGCAGGTAAATGCCGTGTTTGCCCTCTGCCACGCCGATGTACGCCGCGATGCGTCCCTCTTTGTGGTATACCAGTCCATTCAATTCGCTGTGCGGCAGGGCGATTTGCTGCACCATCGTCGGCACGCTGCTGGCGATCAACGCCATGATGCCGATCTGGTCGCCGTTCTCTTCCTCGACCAGCGGCAGCGCCGGTTCTTCATCGTGTATTTCCAGCGGCGCATGACGCCAGATCGTCTGCCGGGCATAAGCGCCGTACCGCGCGGTACGCAGCACTTCGTACAGCGGGCTATCTGGCTCCACTTCGGCAATCAGCGTGTGTGCGCCGTTGCGCCCCGCTTCCCGCGCCATACCATCCAGCAGATGCAGCCAGAGCGTTGTATCGTCGCCCGGCTCCAGCTCTGGAGCGAGGTAGACGATGTGGGCGATCAAGTCTTCTGGGCGATAGCGAAACAACCCCATCGCGTGCTGCTGATCTACACGTGCCAGCACGGTATACGCGCCGCGTGCCAGCAAGCTAGAAAGCGACAGGTTGTGCGCGCTGTGGGCGTAGCGCGTGACGCCAATTTCCGTATCCAGCACCGTCCCGCTTCCCGTCAGGCGTCGCAAGATGGGCAGGTCTACGATTGTCGCTATGCGGGTATCTGTTGTCATCGCCATCAGTCTTCCTCCTCAACAACGCGGGAGTCTCGTGGGATGAGCGCCTCACGTTGGCCTTGAACGAACTTCCAGATCACTCCTTCACTGTCATACAACCCAGTTCGAAGAGAATGGAGGCGATTCTGCCTGATTTTCCTATTTCTATGATACGCCACCCTGGGAGAAATTCAAGGTTCATTGTGGTTCATGATAGGTCAATCTGTGAGGGGGCAGGGTGACATGCCCTGCGGCCTGCGTCGATTCGGGCGACATGGTGCAAACTGAGAGGGTGTCTGTACATACAATCGTCATGGTTAAAAAAGGGTCTCTCTGGTGCCGTTTCTCCCCCTGCAACTTCGCCCTTTCAGACTACCTCACCTCTCCTCCTCATAACTCCCCCTGCCTGGCAAGGGGAAGATAGGTTTCCTTCCACAACGTGAGGGGACGCAAGGGGGTAGCGTAAAGTCCGTTTTAATAAACACGCCCTCACCGGGCGCTAGAACGAATATTCTATCCTGTGCTATACTGTACACATCGCGAGGCACGAGTGAGGAGCATTTCCTATCATGAGTGAAGTACCGCCTTTTGAAGGGTTCAGTACCGAGACGTTCGCCTTCCTGCGCGACTTGCGCGAGAACAACGACAAAGAATGGTTCGCAGCCAACAAAGCCCGCTACATCGACCATGTGCAGACTCCTGCCGTCGCCCTGGTCGCCACCGTCGGCGCACAGTTGCAAGCTCACTTCCCCGGCGTGCAGTACGACATCCGCACCAATGGCAGCGGTTCGTTGATGCGGATTCACCGAGATGTGCGCTTCAGCAAGGACAAATCGCCCTATAAGTCCACCGTCGCCATGTTGTGGTGGCAAGGCGCGGGCAAGAAGATGCAGAGTCCTGCCTTCGGCTTGCAGATCACGCCAGATGACGCGGGCTTGATGGCGGGCATGTTCGGGTTCGAAAAGGCCGCGCTGACACGCTACCGCGAAGCCGTCGCCGATGAGCAGACCGGGCAGGCGCTGCTGGATGCTGTACGCCGGGTGCAGGCCGCCGGGTCGTACAGCATCAACGGCGCACATTACAAGCGACCCCCGCGCGGGTTCCCGACCCTGGAAGATGAACGCGCACCGTACATGCTGTACAATGCACTGTGGGCAAGCCATATGGCGCTGCCGCCGGATGCCGTCACCTCGCCCGCCTTCGCTGATCTCTGCGTGGAGCATTTCCGCAAAATGGCACCGATTCAGCAGTGGCTGGCGCAGTTCTTCGCGTGAGCCGCGCTGGATGCGAAACTGGATGGGCGAAAAGAACGCACGGCGTCAGAAGAGCAATCCATCGGAGAACAAAATTACCAGAGCTTCGCCCGGCGCTACGCTGAACACGCCGAGAGCAAGCCACACAACGCCTATTATGATCGCCCGAATACGCTTTCGCTGCTGCCGGACGTGAGCGGACGGCGTGTACTGGATGCGGGCTGTGGCCCCGGCATCTACGCCGAAGTGCTGCTGGAACGCGGCGCGGACGTGGTGGCCTTCGATGTCACGCCGGAATTCGTGGAGATCACGCGGGGGCGAGTCGGTGATCGAGCGGCGGTGCTGCGTGCCGATCTCTCGCAGCCGCTGGATTTCGCCCAGGATGACAGCTTCGATGGCGTGCTCTGTCCGCTGGTGCTGGATTACATCGAAGATTGGGGCGCGGTCTTCCGCGAATTCTACCGGGTGCTGCAGCCGGGGGGATTTGTCGTCTTTTCTGCGGGGCATCCGATGGCGGATTGGAACCTGCTACGGGAGCGCCAGCCCGAAAACGCTCGCAGTTACTTCGAGACGCAGCAGTTCACGATGGAATGGGGCGGCTTCGGCGACCCACCCCCGACCATCACCTCGTTTCGGCGTCCGCTGGCGGCGATGCTCAATCCCCTGACCGGGGCGGGACTGCTGCTCGATCAGGTGCTGGAGCCGCTGCCCACGCCGGAATACCAGCAGGCCCATCCAGAGGGTTACGCGGAACTGCTGCGCGAACCGGGCTTCATCTGCATTCGTGCGCGCAAACCCTGACCCTGTAGCGGGCGGCTCAGCGGCGGTTGCGCTCGCTCATGCGCTGGCGGATGGTATCCAGCCGGCTGACGGGCGCACCCGGTTGGTTGCCATAGCCCGCGTTACCGTCGGGTGAGCCGTTTTCGTCGCCCTCCCCCTCCGGGTTGAATTGGCGGCGCGTGCCGCCGGGGAAGATCACCACCGCGAAGAGTGTGGCGATGCCGAAGGCCAGGGCGAAAATGCCAATCGAGCGCGATGCCTGCGTACCTTCCGCGAAGACCAGGAAGAGCAAAATCACGCAGAGCGCCGTGTAGAAGGCCACCTGCAGGGCGACCCCGCGCGCGTAGCGCATACCAAAACGCAAGCCGACCATCACCACGCCGCCGAAGGCGACGCCAAAGAGAGTCGCCAGAAAGACGCTGAAAAACGACAGGGTTGCGTTGGCATCTGCGCCGGGGTCGCGGCTGCCGCCCCCCAGCGAGACATACACCAGAACGAAGAACAAGCCGATCATCCAACCCAGTGCGTAGCCGGCGTATTCGCGCAGGGTTTGCAGCGCCCAGCGCGAGACGAAGGCAAACGCGACGAAGAGCATGAAGAAGACGATCCACTTGCTCAGCAAAACTTCCATCACCAGAGTGACCATTGCGTTGACTTTCGGTAGCTGTGGTCAGTTCGTACCGCCATTATAGGATATTTCGTCAAACTGTTCGCCACGCCAGCGGCAGCGTTTGCCACACGCCGGGTTCGCCGCCCGGCATAACGATTCGCAAACAGGGTGTTACAACACATCTAACTGAACTTGCGCACTTCAAACAGGTTTATACCGAGGTGCAATCTTCGTGTACGTGGTGACCTGTTATACTGAAATTGCTCGGATCGCCGCAGCTCAATTTTCGCATCGCTTGCGCCGGGCGAGCAGTCGAAGGGAAGACCCGTGATGTGAATGGAAGCACCACAAGTCGCTCCTCACCGCTCCGGATTGTGAGCGAGGTATCCCAATGGATCGAACAGAAATCAAACGAGCACGCACCATTTTGCGCCGCGTTCAGGAACACCTGCACCAGACCCACCTCAACCTCGGCGCGGAAGAGCAGTCGGTGGGCTTTGTGGATGTCGTGCACCATGCCAACAGCACCCTGCCGCACCTGAACTACGTCACGCCCCGGCGCAATACGGCCTGGGTATCCGGCAAGCATGTCGCTGACGGCATCGACGTATTGCGCAACCTGGAACGCACGGCGCGCGTGCGCTTCGTGGATGGCCTGTACCCGCCGATTTTCGTGCGCGAACTGCGCAACCTGGGCCTGGCGCCAGAAATTGAATATCCGATCATCATCTACAACATCGACCTGGAGAATCGCCCCCTGGCGCAGCCCCCGGCGGAAGTAACCGTCACCCCGGCGCGTGATCCGCAGAGCATGAGCCTCTGGTGGTACCTCTGGAACAACGCTTATTACGATGTGATGACCAGCGGCATCGACCCGCTGCTGGTGGGGCGGGCACTGCGCGAAGTGCAGACCAATCGGCAGATCAACCTGGTGCTCTATCGCAACCGCTTCCCCATCGGGGCTGCCCTGCTGACGCTGCATGACAACAGCGCCCACCTGGTCGCCCAGGCCGTCATGAAGGAACAGCGCGAATCCGCATTGGAAAACGTGCTGACGATGGCGGCGCTGCGCGCAGCGGCGGATGCGGGCTGTGATCTGGTCTTCATGGTCGGTATGACGGAACAATTCCGCGAGCAGCAGCGCACACGGGGATTCGTGGATTCGGGCAGTATCGTGGTCTATGCTGAGCAGCCAGACGATCCCGAAGATGAAGCGGTCAGCGGCGACTCGCAGAATGTGCAATCGGTGCTGGTCGTGTGATCCCTCACACGCTGCGCCAATCGGGCGGGCGGTGACGCAGCCGCCAGCCCCAACCCACCGGATACCCCAGCATCTTCGCCACATCACCCACCACACGAATGACCGGGATCAGCAGCGCGGCGTAGAGCCAATCCAGCGTTGAAGCGTTGTCCAGGCGTGCCATAATCGTCGGCAGACGGCGATAGGGCTGGCGCAGGTAGATCGCCCCTCCGACAATGAACCCCAGCCACAACAGCGGATGCAGCGCGAATCCCGCAAGCAGCAGCAGCGGCGCGGCTGCCAGATACGCCCCATAGCGGATGGCGTGTCGCTTGCGCCAGAGGTCGGCCTTGCCATCCCCACGCGCATAGCGATAGTACTGCTGGAAGTACGCGCCGAGCGTCTGCCGGGGGCGAAACCAGACAGCGGCCCCTGGCACGAAGGCGAAGGGCGGTTGCGTGGCCTTCAAGCGCAGGTCGAAGATCAAATCCTCGCAGTAGTCGAGCCATTCCGGGTAGCCCTGGATGTGCAGCGCGGCCTCTTTGCGTACGGCTACGCTGCGACTGCTGGGCAAGAAGCTGGCGGGGTCGATTTCATCCGCCAGGGGTAGCACCGTTGCACCCATCGCCGCCTCGAAGACCGTCTGCGGGTCAGCGGCGAAGAATCCGCAGGATACGCTCAGCGAGGCATCTTCGCGCAGGGGCTGCGTCACCTGTTCCAGCCAGTCCGGCGGCAGGCGCACCCCCGCATCGGTGATTGCCAGGATCGCGCCGCTGGCCTCGTGAATGGCTTTGTTGCGCCCCTGGCTGATGTTGCACCCCGGCTGGACGAAGACCCGCAGCGGCAGCCGATCCGCGTAGCGATGGATGATGGCGACGGTCTCGTCCGCGCTGCCGCCATCCACCAGAATCACCTCATCCGGCGGTAACGTTTGCGCGGCGATGCCGTTCAGCAAGTGGTGGATGTTGTCGCCCTCGTTGAGGACGGTGGCAATCAGGGAGATGGTCATGGGTTGGGTCAGCGGATTCTCTATCGAATTGTCGGTTCGCAAGTCTCACAGCATCCCCACCCCGCACTTCTTCTCCATCGCGTCTCACGTCCATCACGATAGAGAGCTGGCGCTATCTGCGACCAGGCGCGGTGATCCGCCCCCAGAATGCCAGGGGAAGGTATCCTGCGCAGCAGGTCAGAGGGGGACAGTCGCCAGCATACCCGCAACTGCCGCGCGAAAACAGGGCGTGCTCAATCAGAGATGATCTTCGCGGTAGCGTTGGCGCAGGGCGTCAATCGGTTGGCGGCTGCCGTCGTCGCTCTCGTAGAGCCATTCGCGCCAGCCGTTGGAGGTGCGCACGTTCTTCAGTTGGCGTGCCAGCCCATGAATCGATCCCGTGTTGCCATTCACGCGCAGCTTGCCATCCGGCAGAATCTCGGCGCTGTGCGATGTAGCGTGCAGGTAAAGCGGCTGGCCTACTCGCAGGTAGCCACATTCGATCAAGCGCTGGAAGGCCACGCGCGGCGGCTTGCCCCGGGCAAATTCGCGGAAGAGCGGATCCTCTTCTGGTAGTGGCTGCTTGGCGGCGATGCGTTCACGCGAGGGCTGGATGTAGCGCTCGGCGCGTTCGATGCCGATGTAGCCCATGTGCAGCTCTTTGGCGACGGCGGCGGTCGTCCCCGTGCCGGAGAAGGGGTCGAGCACCAGGTCGCCCGGTTTGCCGCTGGCGAGCAAGATGCGCCGCAGCAGTTCTTCCGGCTTCTGCGTGGAATGCAGCTTTTCCCCGTTGGCGTCAGTCAGGCGTTCCGCGCCGCTGCAAATCGGAATCTCCCAGACTGACCCCAACTGCTTGCCTTCGTTGAAGCGTTTCAGCAACCGGTAGTTGATGTGGTAGCGGCTGCCTTCCGATTTCTTCGCCCAGATGATGTATTCCACGTCGTTTTTCAGGCGCGTGCCGTTGAAGTTGGGCATGGCGTTGGGGCGCTTCCAACTGACGGTATTCAGCACCCAGAAGCCCAGGTCTTGCAAGATGGCACCCACGCGGAAGATGTTGTGGTAGGTGCCGGAAATCCAGATGCTCGATTTGGATTTCATCACGCGGCGAACCGCGCTCAGCCATTGATGGGTGAAGTGATCGTATTCCTGGAAGCTGCTGAACTGATCCCAGTCATCGGTGACGGCATCGACGCGCGTCTGGTTTGGACGCCACAAATCTCCGCGCAGTGTCAGGTTGTAGGGCGGATCAGCGAAGACGACATCCACGCTCTTTTCCGGCAATTTGGGCAGCACGTCCAGCGAATCGCCCTGGATGATCTGGTTCGCGAAATCGGTCATACGACGTAAGAACTTTCCATGCGGGGACGATACCCCTAAACACTTGTTCCAGAATCGTACCACAAACTATCGTTTCGGGGAAATCGTAGCAGGCGCTCAAAGGCGTGCTCGCGGCAAAGCATGAATGGTGCAGGGTCGTGCAGACATGAATAGGTCTCAGGCACGGCAGGCCCTGCCACACCCAGGGCGCACAAATGACACAAGTCATATTCCACTTGTGCAACATGAGTTGTAGAATATTCGTAATGAGTCGTAGCCGAGGGGCAAACGCGCAATGTTGAAGTATATCTTGCTGGGGGCGCTGAATTACCAGCCGCTGACGGGCTATCAGATGAAGCAGTTCATCGAGCATTCGGCGCAGCATTTCTGGTACGCGCAGATCAGCCAGGTATACCGCACCCTGAAGCAGCTTGAGGATGCCGGACTGGTCACATCGCAAGTGGAAGCGCAGGACTCGCGCCCGGATAAGCGGGTCTACAGCATCACGGAGGCGGGGCGGGAGAGGCTGCGCGAGTGGTTGCAGAAGCCCATGACGCACATCACGCCTGCCAAAGATGAGCTGCTGGCACGGTTGTTCTTCAGCGCCCAACTGGATAAAGACGCGATCCTGACTCAGCTTCGCATCCAGCGCGCACTCTACGCCGACCTACTGCCGCTCTTCCAGGAGATGATCCCGGCGCAGATTCAGCAGGGGGTGCAAATTCACCCGGAACGTGCCCGCGATGCCGTCCTCTGGGATGCGACGCGGCGCATGGGCGAACTGAGCATCCAGGCGATTCTGCAATGGCTGGATGAGACGATTCAGCGCATTGAAGACGACTTTGAGTCATAGCAGCGGATGTATTCAAATCGCAACAGAGCAGCATAGCAAAAGGGAGACAGCAATGGCAACACAGGCAGGCAGCGCGATTGAGGCCAGGGTACAGCGCATTCTGGATGCGGAAATGCGCAAGAAGCATACGTACAGCGCACTGTTGGGGGTGAGGTCGGGGGATAGGCGCGTGGATTTCCGCGCGGCAGCGGGCTATGCCGACGCGCAGCAGGACGTTCCGCTGCGCACGGACAGCCCCTTCTTCATCGCCAGCATCACCAAGCTCTTCACCACCAGCGCGATTCTGGCGCTGCACGATCGCGGCAAGCTGACGCTCGATGACCTCATCAATGAGCATTTGCCCGCTGCGCTCATCGAGGGGATTCACGTTCATCGGGGCGTGGATTACAGCCAGCAGCTCACCATCTGGCAACTGCTGAGCCAGACTTCCGGCCTCGCAGACTACTTCGAAGGTCGGCTGCCGGGGCAGCAGAGTTTGCAGCAGCGCATCACCAGCGGAGAAGACATTGGCTGGGATTTGCAGCAAGTCCTGGATGCGGCACGCCAGCTTCCGTCGCGCTTCGCGCCCCATCCGAAGCGGGTGCACTATTCGGATACGAATTTCCGGCTGCTGGGGGCGATCATCGAAGCCGTCAGCGGCAAATCGCTGGAAGAGAACTACGCCGAGTTCATCTACGAGCCGCTGGGCTTGCAGCAGACCTACAGCTACGACTTCCGCAATCCACCTGCTGAAGCGCCCGCCGTCTTCTATTCCGGGCCGCGTCCGCTGCACATCCCACAGACCATGACCTCCTTCGGCGCTGATGGGAGCATTGTCTCCACGCTGGATGAGATGCTGCGCTTCACCCGCGCCTTCGCCGGGGGCGAATTGTTCGATCCGGGGCACTTGCGCCGGATGACCGCGCAGTGGAACATGCTCTATCCGCCGCTGATCTACTACGGGGGCGGCTTGATGCGCGTGAAAGTCCCGCGTATATTGTCGCCCCTGCGTGCCCTGCCGGAGGTGCTGGGGCATGCCGGAGCCAATGCGTCGGTTGCTTTTCACAGCCCGGAATGGGATTTGACAGTCGTCGGCACGCTGCACCAGATCGATGCGAATCAGCGCATCTTCCAGATGATGTTGCGCGTCCTGAATGCGGTGGGCAAAGGGTGAGCCACGCCTCTTTGCAACAGGGCATTAAACGACAGAAGCGCCGGGGAAGGGCGCTTCTGCCGTGCATTCCACAAACCTGTTCCCAGGGAAACGCTCACATCTGGATGCCGTTCTTCATCATCAGAACGGGCTGCTTGCTGCTCTCTTCCGGCTCCGGCAGGGCGTTATCCAGCACGTGGCGCACCACATAGGTGGGCTTGCCCTGCGGATTGTAGTAATTGCGCATCATGATTTCCGCCAGCAGGCCGATGCCTACCAGGTTGATGCCCAGGATAATCAGCAGCACCGCCAGGAGCAGCAGCGGACGGTCTGCCAGGGGTTGATCCATGAAAAAGCGCTGGTAGGTCAGCATCAGGCCGAGGAAGAAACCAGCGGCGGCAGTGAACAGCCCCAGCGGGCCGAAGAAGTGCATCGGCTTATGGGCGTATTTCAGCAGGAAGGTCACCGTCGTCAGGTCGAGGATCACGCGGAAGATGCGCCCCATGCCGTATTTGCTGCTGCCGAAGCGGCGTGCGCGGTCACTGACCGGGACTTCCGCCACTTTCACGCCCATCCAGCTTGCAATCGCCGGGATGAAGCGGTGCAGTTCGCCGTAAAGTTCCACATTGCGCACGACATCGGCGCTGTAGACCTTGAGCGTGCAGCCGTAATCGTGGAGGCGCACATCGGTCAGGCGCGAGATCAAGCCGTTGGCGATCATCGAGGGCAGGCGGCGCTTGACGAAATTTTCCTTGCGATCCTGTCGCCAGCCGCTGACGATGTCGTAGCCTTCTTCGGTCTTCGCCAGCAATTTGCCGATGTCGCGCGGGTTGTTTTGCAGGTCGGCGTCGATGGTGATGATCCAGTCGCCGCGTGCGGCATCGAAGCCAGCGGTCAGGCCAGCCGTCTGCCCGAAGTTGCGGCGGAAGCGAATCACGCGCCAGCGATCATCTTGATCGTGCACCTTCTTCAATTTCTCGAAGCTGTTGTCGCGGCTGCCATCATCAATGGCGATCACCTCGTAGGTGCGCCCCAATTCTTCCAACGCTTCCGTCAATTCCTTGTGCAGGTGCGGGATGTTCTCTTCTTCGTTATAAATCGGAATGACGACCGAGAGTTCGGGCGCAGCAGTCTGTACTTCCAGGAACTGCTGCTCGTAAGCCGGATTCGTAAAAATGTTGTAGCGAAGTTGATACGGGCTTGCCATCACAGAGTCCCCTCTTCATTCCAAATCGTTCTGCGTCGAGCCATATGATTGGACTGTAACTTACGCTTCCTTACAGCCAGCTAACAGGCTTGCGGCATTTTTGTAAGGCACGGTAAGGTGGCGGGGGAGCGCCTTGCGCTGGTTGGGGGGGATCCGTGCGTGAACCATGCGGTTGCCCTGGCTTGCGCCAACAAAAAACCCCCACCCGGAGCAGCCGAGTGAGGGTTTTCGCTTTTATTCGTGTTTTGTAGGGATCAGCGATCGCGCTTGCGATTGGCGGAACGCAGCCCGCGCGTGACCGCGATCACGCCCAGCAAGCCAACTGCGACCAGGAAGATCACCGCCGGGTTGCCCTGGAAGACATCATCGAACAAGCCTGTATCCGGCAATTCGCCATTCAGGCCGTCACCGGGGATGGTCGTCGGGATCGGTGTGGCACCGGGGATGGTCGTCGGCTGGTCTGTGAGGCCGACTTCCGGCGTGGGGGTCGCGTCGAAGAGCTGCGCGAGTGCGGTAGCCGTCTGCTGCACGGCGGGCAGGGAAATGCCTTCACCCGTCGGGGTCGGCGGCATCTCGTCTTCGGTTTCGTCGGGTTCGGGTTCTTCCGTCTCCACATTGCCGCCGATGCCGCCCGCATCATCGGTCGCTTCCGCGCTTTCCGTCGCCTCACCGTCCGGGGCTTCCGGCGTGGGTGTGGCCTCTCCATCATCGCCCTGCTGCGTCAGCGCGACAGCCGTCGCGGAGGCGAAGATGTTGTCCTGGCTGGAGGGCGTGGTATCGCCGGGTTGGGCATCTTCATCCGTCGGTTCGGTGTCTTCGCCGGGGCCTTCCGTGAGGGCGATCACCGTCGCGGACGCCAGCGCATCGGCCTCGGCCTGGGTGGCTTCAAAGGCGGCGGTGGCGCTGGCGACCTCGGCGAAGGCTTCCGCCGTTGCGGTTTCGGTCGCGGCTTCGTCGATGGCGATTTGCGTCTCGGTGTTGGCGATGTCCGTGCCGCTCTGCTGCGTCGCCTCGAAATTCGCCGTCGCCGTCTCTTGCATGTCAATGGCGTTCTGCGTCTCGGTTTCGATGATCTGCTGTTCCACCGTCGCGTTTTCCTGGGCGATGGCAGTACGCTCCAGGTCGAGTTCGGATGGCCCCTGATTCAGCGCCAGGAAGGCAATCAAGCCGAAGCCCAACAACAGGATGAAGATCAGCACCCCCGCCAGGATGATGAAGGTGCGGTTGCCGCCACCGCCTTCTGTCGTCGTTGGCCCCTCATCGCCGAAGTCATCGCCGCCGAAGTCGAAATCATCCGTCGGGCCAGCGAAATCATCGAAGCCAGCCAGGTCATCGTCAAAGTCGAAGTCATCCCCGCCCAGGTCATTGCCCGCGCGAGACTCGCCTTCCAAACCCGCAAGCGGATCATCGCCGCCGAAGTCATCGCCAAAATCCAAATCGTCCTCGAAGCCGAAATCGTCATCCAGCGAGCCGCCGAAATCGTCCCCGCTCAGATCGTCAAAATCGTCGTCGCCAAATAGTTCGTTGCGAAAATTGTCATCGGACATCTGTCCAGCCCTCCTATGTGGGACGAATAAGTGCCGCTCTCACGATCACTGATGAATGCCGTCCAAGATCAGTCCAAGGTAATCATATAGCGAAAGCCCATTATGCGCCAGCGAGTTCAAGGTTGGCTAACGGGATCGCAACTGGCTCCGCTTCCAGCAGGTCAATCAGGGCACAGGGTACGCGCAGGCCATTGGGCAGTGGGCGCGGCTGTGTCGGCATCTCGACGACGGTTCCCGTTTGCCCGAAGTATGGAGCACGGGTGACTCGCACGCGCATCCCCGGCCTGAGCGCAATCTGTTCCGATGTCGCGCTGGCTTCTTCGCTCATGGGGCGGTTGATGACGGCTTGCGGACGGCGGCTTGTGTAGCGCCCCGGGGCGGCTGCATCCAGCGCCGCTTGCCGTCCATCCAGTTCGCTGAATACCGCCAGGGTGCTGCTGCTCATCAACACGCTGCCGAAGCCCGCCGTGAGCATCACCGGAATTTCCAGCGCCTGCACGCGCTCCAGCAGGGCGGCGGACATGCTGGGGGCGATGATGCCATCGAAGGCGCGAACCTCCGCAATATCCAGGGCGCGTTCGGTCAATGGGTGGCGGGTGACGACGATCTCGCCCTTGTACGTCGTATCGAGAGTATCCTCCGGGATGGACTCGATACCGTCATCCGGTGCCATGCGCAGCACGGCGACGACATCGCGCCCATTGCCCCACACGCCCTGCACCAGCGCACCGTTAGCCCGGATGATGACGCCGCGCCGTTCCAGCACCTGCTCCACGCGCCCGGCCACACCGGCTTCCAGGTTGATGACCTGCGGCACTTCCTGCACGACGATGCGCCCATCGCCGATGAAGACCACCACGCCCGTCACCGGGGAGAGGACTCTGCGCCCGCTCTCTGCGCTCTTGCCCGCCAGCGCATCCCCGGACTGCACACGATCCCGCACCCGCTTGAGCAGCAGTTCTTCAAGTTGCTCTGGTCTGCGCAGGCGCAGAATCTGCTGTGCTTCCACGATGTGATAATTCGCCGGGATGATGCCCCGCGCTACCCGGTCGCGAATATCGACGGCCTGCCTGGGCTTGACCTGCACGCTGCCCAGCGCTTCCTCCGGCAGCATGACCTTGCGCCGCAGCCGGGTCATTCGGGCAATCAGTCGTTGTTCGGGGTAGTACATGGCGTTCTGGCCTCCTCGTGCCGATCAAGACCGTCAACTTCAATCCTATTCCATCCGGTTCAATCCGGTTCCATCTGGTTCGAACCTGCGCATCAGATGATTCCCTACATTTTGCTGTCTTTAGAACGTACTGCGACACGAACACGCACGCGCAGCGGGTACGTCATGAACAAATCGCCAGCAGCTTCAGCGGTACCTCTGGCGCACATCGCCGTGCCGTACCCGAACCCCTCATAACAAATCACGCAGGGAACCCAGCTCTTCGTTGAGTTCGTCGTCTTTCTTGCGCTGGGAATCGCCGTTCTCCGGGAAATCCGCTTCGTCGAATCCAGCCAATTCCAGGATGTCGGCGGGTTGTGCGGCAGGCACTGCTTCGACCTGGGAAGCGTCCACGCCCAACCACTCCGGCGGAATCGGTTGCAGCGGCTCGTCGGTCGCTTCATGCAACCACAGCGGCATCCACTGTGCGCGCGCCGCCACCGCTGCCGCAGGCTCGAAGTTGCGCCCGCGTGCGTCCAGCAGAATGCCCCCTGCGCCGCCGGAAAGGGTCAGCTTCAGGCGGCGTTTGCCACCGATGCGATGTGCGCCCACCGTGCGAATTTGCAGCGTCAGGCTGTACTCGGCGGGGAGGGGCAGCGAGAGCAAGTGCCCGCCCTTCAGTTCGTAGTTGATCTTCTCGCCGTCGCCCGTCGTGATCGTCAGACGCGCCACCGTGCGATCCGGCGCGGCGTACCCTTCAATGCTGATGAGCGTCCCCAGGTTCACCAGGGCACCGCCTTCCGCCAACTGCACCGCCGCTTCGGGATTCAGCCGTCCGACAGGTGCGAACATCGGCGCAAACCCACTGGGGTCGGCATACACCCGGGTGACACCCGTTGGCTGTAAGGCATCTGCCGCCAGCATCATGCTGAGGAAGGGATTGCCCGTCCCTGCCAGGGGGCTGCCACCGATCACCAGCGCCGCCACCGGGGGCAGTGGAGCACCCGGCGTCGTACCGCGCCACTGGTAGAGCGACTCCTGCACTTCGTAGCGCAGGGCTTCGCGCAGAAAAGCCGTTTCTAAGTAGAGTTCGCGCACGTTCATTGGCACGCTGGCCGGACGAATGGATTTGTTCAGCGCATAATTCTCGATCTCCGCCGGGGCCGGGATGAAGGGCAGCCATCTGGCGATTGCCTCCGTGCCGACCTGTTCCAGCAAGAGCGGGGCGCTGTGGCCGACGCCGCTGCGGGTGCTGATGCGCGTGGCGACATCGTCGCCGAAGCTGCCGACCAGAATGCAGGATGTGCTGCCGACATCCGCCACAATCACGTTGCCGCTGTGCGCCTTGCGCAGATATTCCGCCAGCAGTTCGTAGCTCTGGGCAGTGGGCAGAATCCCCGTGCTGCTCATCTCGCTGACCGCGTGAAAGCCTTCATCGGCGGAGTCGCGGTACTGGTCGAAGACGCGCCCCAGCGCCACTTCGGCGGAGTCAAATTCTTCGTCGCTGATGTCCGGGCGAATGTTGTCGGCAACGTAGACCGCCGTCAGGTCGCCGAGCAAGCCGTGTACCTTCGCCGAAAGCGCCGAGTTTCCGGCGTAGATCACCAGGGGGCGCTGTCCCTGCGGCGTGATGCGCAGCGCGAGGTGTACCAGTTGCAGCATCTGCTGCACGGCCTGCTGTGCGCCGTGTTCCACCCCGCCGGAAATGAAGATCAGGTTCGGGCGGTTGCGCAGCAAGGCGTTGAGCCGCTCTTCTTCCGTGCGTCCATCGCGCAGATGCACTTCGGCGACGGGTTCTACATAGGCGCTGTCGATGGTGCGCAGCGCGGTGCTGAGGCTCACTTCCGGGATCAGGCTGACGAGGACGGCACGCATGGGGCGTCCCGCGCTGGATGTGGTGATGAAGGCGTCAACGCCGTTGTGATCCATATCTTCGGGCATGATGACCTGCCCGTCGCTGTTGACCAGCGTGCGCCCGGTGTACTGTTCGATGCGCCGCAGCAACTGCCGCAGCCCAACGCTGACATCATCCGCCGGATCGTTGAGCGTGGTCAGGCCGGATTCCTGGGCAATCAGGCGATAGCGCCCCTGCACCAGGTCAAAGAGCATGACTCGGGTGTTCACGCTGCCAAAATCTGCCGCCAGGATGGAGCTACCGTTATTCGCCATACGTCATCTTTCCTGCCATTCATTTGCCAATATTCGGCATATCACACTGGTTTACCAATTCAATGCGGAGGTAGGGATTGTAGGGAGGGGGCTGTTGACGTTTGATCATTGCATTACCCAACGAGCTACGCTTCCGCTTGTCTCCCCCCTTCCGTCCCCCCACTGCGTGGGGGGAGACTTTGCCCTGCCCTCGCGATTCTCCCTTTGCGCAGCGGGGGGGGATTGTAGGGAGGGCAAGCCCGGCAGGGTGGGGAGTATCTCAGACGCTCCCCTACATCGCTATTCGGTACTCCGCGTTGAATTGTGAAAGAGCATCATTGCGTCTCGACGTTCATCATCTGACATTCTCTGACTGAGCCGAACGGATCAATCTGCGCGTCTGTGCGGAACGCATCACCCGAAGAACACCTGCAACTGCCCCGCCAGGATCGAGAGGCTGGTGAGAATCGCCGTGCCGAACAGCGCACCCAGCGTCACCGCGATGAAGCCCTCGCCGATGACGGAGAGCGCCTGCACGATGCGCCCACGCGAGATCGTGCCGTCGCGCCGTTCTTTCGCAATGTACTGGAAGTAGAGCAGCGAGGTCACCACACCGATTACGATCAGGATGCCGTTGGCGAGTTGCAGCGGTTCGCCATTGAAATCCACAGCGGCGGTATCTGCCACGATGGGAATCAGAGTCCCGGTCAATGCGCCCAGCAAGGCTACCGCCGCACCGACTGCGATCAAGAAGGCCAGCGCCAGTGCCGCAAAAGGCCGCAGCCAGCGCACAGGCTTCAGAACCAGCAGCAGCACCAACAGCAGCGGAATCCCCAGGAAGGTGATGATTTCGATGGGCGTGCCCCGTGTCAGCGGCAGAATGACGCTCTGTAGGGTCACGCTGCTGATGAAGGCCGCAGAGACACCCACGAAGACCGCCACCGCCAGCCGATACAGCCAGTTATCGCCCAGCAGATAGCTGAAGATCGCCAGCGTCAGCACGAAACTCAGCGAAATTTCCATGCGTTACTTCCCTCTCTGGCGCAGCCAGCGAATGATCCAGATGACGTTGCCCCCGAAGATCAGCACCATCGCCGCCAATGTGCCGAGCGTCATCGCGTTCCAGCGTTCGTTCGCGCCCGTCGGCGTCTGTGGGATCACCTGCGGCACGAAGGGCGTCGCCGTCGGCGAAGACGTGATGGTCGGCGTGGGGGTATTGGTTGCTGTCGGGGTCGCGGTGGGGGTCGGCGTAGTCGTCGGCGCGAATTCCACCTGACCCAGGGGGCGCTCTTCCACCCGCAGCAAGCGCGATTCGACCCAGCCTGCGCGTCCATCTTCCAGCAAAATCTGCGTCACCTCGTCGCCTTGCTGCAACACCAGAAATTCGGTGTTCGGTTCCAGTTCAGCGAAGGGGTCACCCGCGAAGTCCGGGTTGTCGTAGACGCTCATCAAAATGCCGGAGACGTTGATGCCGACCTGGATGACGGGTTCATCAGGCGTGGCCTGCTGCGCAACAACAGGCCGCCCGCGCCGGGCGAAAGTGCGCGGCAGGATGCCCGTTTCCCCCTCGCCTTCTTCGAAAATCTCTACCAGCGATGTCGCGATCCAGCCATCGCCGCCATCGGGCAATTCGACGTTGACCCAATCGCCCGCCTCGTTGAAGCCCAGCACCAGCAGTTCCTCGCCAGGGACAGCCCCTGCGACCACATCGAAATCGGTGCCGGGGCCGCTGCGCACATTGACCGCTCCCGTCGTGATGATGCGGGCGAACTGGCGCGGCGCAGGTGTAGCAGTGGCGGTGGGGGTGTTGGTGGGTTCGGATGTGGCCGTCTCGGTTGCTGTCGGCGCGTTGGTGGGCGCAGATGTCGCCGTCTCGGTTGGTTGCGGTTCCGTCGCGACGGCCTCTTCAGTCTCGGCTGCTTCTTCGGTGGCGGCGGGTTCTTCCGTTTCCGCCGCTTCTTCGGTCTCGTCAGCCTCTTCGGTGGCGTCCGCCGGGGGTACGATGACCTCTTCGGTCGGTTCTTCCGTTGGCTCAGGCGTGGGCGACGGAGTCGCGGTTGGTGGCACGCCGTTGAAGGCGACGTTCATCGTCTGGTAGGTGTAGGCGTCTTCGTAGCCCACTAGCAGCCCGAAGGCATCGTCCACACTACCCACATAGGGGATCGCCAATGGAGAGGCTGATTGCCCGGTCGCCACCACGAAATCGGTCTCGGTGACGGGCGCGACTTGCTCCATCCACTGACGGACGGTTTCGCTGTTTTCGGCAATGAGGACGATCAACGCGAACTCATCGAGCGTTTCGAAGGGCAAATCCGTGACTTCACCGCGCGAGTCGCTGCCGATGACAGCGCTCAGATTCTCGTTCAGGTCGCGGATTCCCAGTTCGCCGCCGGGAAGGTAGCCCGCACTGTAGAAGCCGACGCCGCGCTCCGCTTCCCCGGCGAGGTCAACGGCGATATTCTCCGCATTGAGCAAGCCCACCGGATCCGTGCTGACGAGGATGGGTACCGCACCCTGATTGAAGAGGTGGCTGAAGAGCGCTTCGGTCATCGTATCCAGTTCGCGCGCCCCGGTTGCCCCGTATTCCACTGCGACCAGCACCGGGTCTTGCGGCATCAGGCTCTGCACGCGCAGGAAGGCTTGTTCCTGCTGGCTGCCGCTCTCGAAATTGCCAGGGGGCAATTCTGCCAGGTTGTATTCCGACGTGAGGAAGGGCAGCGCCATCACACCCAGCAGCACCAGGGCGATCAACAAGCGCCCGGCCTTGTACCCGCGCAGAATTCCGCCACGACGCGTCCCGCGCCGCCGCTCCTGCACGGCTTCTTCTTCGCCCTCACCGATGGTCGCGGTCACCAGCCCGCGCAGCAGTTCCGCACGCTGCTGCTGATCCGGTGTCAGCGTAGGCTCGGTGATGATGCTGGCAGTGCCGCCGCGCTTGACCGGAATCAGGGCTTCGTTGGCATTGGGCACCAGGGATTCGATCTTCTCCAGATCCGTATCCGCCTCAATATCGGTTGTGCTCAGTTCCAGGCCGCGTTCGCGGATGTCCAGCAGGCGTTCGTCCAGTTCATCAAGTGGGCGGTCTTTCTGCTGGCGAAGCTGCCCCACCGCTGAAGTCGCGCCGACGGTGCCGCTGGCGGCGGCTTCGCGCAGCCAATCGGGCACATCATCGCCGCCGAAATCCGGCAAATCGACCTGTTCGGGTTCGGCTTCTCCTTCTTCCACCGCGCCCAGGTCTGCGAAGAGGCTTTCCAGGTCATCGGCGGGGGCCGCAGCTTCGCCTTCGTCGCCGAAGAGGTCGGCATCCAGGTCAACCGCGCCGTATTCTTCTTCCAGGTCGCCCGTGACCGGAATCACGGCCTCGGTATCGCCCAGCGTTTGCAGCCATTCTTCCGCATCCAGGAAATCCCCTTCAGCAGCAGCGGCCTCCTGGTCTTGCGCTCTATCCAGTTCGCTGAGCCAATCGGCCTCGGCAAGCTGGGCATCTTCCTGGTCGCTTTCGCCGCTGTCCTCGACTGTGCCCAGGTCTGCGAAGAGGCTTTCCAGGTCGTCGGCAGGTTCCGCGCCGGGTTCGGCCTCTTCGCGGAAGAGATCGTCTTCAATGAGGGGCGCAGATTCTTCCGCAGCGGCGGGCGGTTCGTGCGCGAACTGCTCTTCATCTACGTTGACCACATCGTCCGCGTCCAGTTCCGCCAGCAGGTCATCGAGCGTGCTCGGTTCTTCGGTGGCGCTCTCCTCGCCGATTTCCGCCAGCAGGTCATCCAGCGCGCCGGGCGTATCCTCTTCTGCGCTCAATTCTGAAAGCAGGCTTTCGACCTCTTCGGTGTCGCCATCGCCTGCGTCCAATTCCGCCAGCAGATCATCGAGCGTGCTTCCGGCCTGCGGCGTCTCTTCCGCCGGGGGCAAATCCATCTCCGCCAGCCACTCCGGTTCTTCCCCGCCCAGGCCGGGCCTCTCTGGCTCATCCCGCAGCTCGTTGCTGGAGGGAGCCGCGTCGGATTCCGTCGCGAAGAGGGCGTCGAGGGCATCTTGCAAGGTGCCTTCGTCCTCGTCTTCCTCGTCGGGGTCAGGCGGCAAATCCAGCCCCGCCAGCCAATCCGGTTCTTCGGCGGCGGATGGCTCGGCAGGCGTTTCTTCGCTGAAATCCATGTCGCCGAAGAGCGCCTCGGTATCGAATGCACCCGCCTGGGGCGGCTCGTCGGCGGCTTCCAGGCTGCCGAAATCTTCCTCGAAGCTGTCCATATCGCCCCAGGGGCTGCCTGTTTCCCGGGGCAGTTCTTCGGCTGTGTCGTCGGCTGTGCCGAACGAAGCGAAGTCCTCTTCACCGAAGTCCCCCGCATCCCAGGCGCTGTCGAAACCCGTCGGCTCCGCTTCAATGGGCTGGAAGTCGTCATCTTCCTGGAAGCCTTCGCCCAGCTTCCACTCGAAGCCGTTGGCGGCTGCTTCGTCTTCGCCCAGTTCGCCCGTTGCCAGGTCTTGCAATCGGCTGAGATCGTCATCCTGGTCGGGGAGTTCGCCCGTCTGCGCGAGTTGGTTCAAGCGGGCGAAGTCGTCATCACCGCCCAATTCACCCGTCGCCAACTGCCCCAGGCGGTCGCTATCGTCTTCGTCGCTTCCCAGTGCCCCCGTGCCCGCCAGGTCTTGCAGCCAATCATCTTCGATGTCGTCGTCTGCCGCTCCGGCGCTGAAATCGATCTCGTAGTCGCTGCTGAGCGGTTCTTCAGGGGTGGCTGCCGGCGGCTCTTCCGAGGCTTCGGGAATCTCCATGCCTTGCAGCCAGTCGGGCAGGTCGGCAGGTTCCTCGGCTGCGGCAGGTTCTTCAATGCCGCCGTCCGGGTCAGCCATCCAATCGAGGATCGACTCGACATCGCCGATGTCGGCGTCCTCGGCCTCTTCCATCGACTGCTCAAATTCGGATTCGCGGCGCTGGGGGCGCTGCATGCGCCATTCGTCCGCGCGGGGCGTCTCACCTTCTGGCGGCGTCTCTTCCCAGTCGAAGCTGAAATCATCGTCGGATTCGCCGCTAGACGGATCGCCCTCAGCGGCATCCTGCCACTCGAAGCTCAGGTCATCATCGCCCGGTTCCGAAGGTGCGCTGTCTTGGTCGTCATCCAGCCAGCCGAAAATATCGTCATCATCTTCGGGTGGCGGGTTGTTCTTGTCATCCCAGTCGTTCATACCTTATCCACCGTAAGTGCGATCTTGACCAATCAGAATCCGCAGGCCAGCGACAATCGTCGCCAGCGCAATCCCCAGCAGGATGCCGCGCCCGCCCGCGTTCACGGGCACATTCAGCAGCCAGTCGGTGAGGGCGCGGAAAGGCGCTAACTGCGGGAAGGGCAGCGCCCCGGCGAGGATCACCAGCGCAGTGATGACGAAGAGCAGCCGCGCAGGTGTCACCCGGTCTTTGAGGATGCGACTGCCGCCGTAGACCAGGGCGAAGAAGAGCAGCCCCGCCAATGCCGCCTCAATGGGGATTTGTACTTCTTGCAGCAAGAAGCGGCTCACTTCCGGGTCGATCACGTAATAGGCATAGGCCGCGACGAAGCTCGCCAGCAGCACCAGACTGCTGAGGCGGGCGCTGAAGGTATTGGCGCGGACGATGCGACGGACATGGATGTAGAGCAAATTCAAGATGCCAATCACCACGCTGAGGCCGACGGTGATGACGGCAATCCGCAGGAAGACGCGAGCGGGGGTGTTCAGCGCCAGGTCGCCGGAGACCCCGCCGATGAGGGGGATGTTCTCCGGGATCGCATACTGCACCGTGCCCAACAGCAGCCCCAGCAGCGTCCCCAGGCCGATGGCGATGATGACCACCGCCGCCAGCACGACGCTCAGACGCGCAACTCTCGAACGCATGGCTCAGCCTTCTCCTGCTACAAGCGTCAATAAGGGCGGCACGATCACCAGCAGGATGATGGCTACCGCCAGCAGTGGGCGCAGGCGGTCGATCACCTGCGTGCGGACGAGGAAGTTGGGGGCGTCGCTGAGGTAAGCCGGCGCGGCGAAAACCTCTTCGCCGATCAAGACTCCATCCGCCATCGCGTAGGCCACGGCCTGCCCCTCAAGCTGATCGCTGACGGCAATTGTGGGGTTATCGTGACGAATCGACGCATCCAGGATCAACGCGAGTTCGACGCCGTAGCTGCCTGCGAGGACGTTCCCGCTCAGGCGATCTTCGCCCTGCATAGTGCTGAGCGCAGCAGCGAAGGCCAGGGAGCGCGTCCCCGCCGGATACCAGCGTGCCGTACTGGCTGCGCCGCCGAGGGGCGTGGGCAGCCCGGCGTAGGTGCGCTGGAGCGTATTCTGCACCAGGGGCAGCGTCACGCCAGAAGATGTCGTGATGATGGGCGCGGCATCACCCACCGCGACCTGCCGCGTCATCTCGTAGAGGAAATCCGCGCCAGCCAGGGCAATCAGCGTATCGGACGTGCCGACCTGGGCGCTGCCCAGCGAGAGATGCAGCGGACGCCCCGCCTCGATGCTCTCACCCGTCAGGCGCGGCACGAGAGTCAGCGCCTGCAAGGGGCGCAGCACCTGCCGCCGCCGCCGCCCGAAGACGACATTGCCGATGAATACCAGCAGTAAGATCGCCAGTGCGATGAGTTGCGTGCCGCTGTCCAACGTATCCCTCCCGGTTTGGGGTGGTCAGTTCGCCTTGCTACACGGAGCGCGAAGATCATGCGCCAGTTGCTCATTGAACAAGGTGTCTCTTCGAGCCTGTACTGGCCTCGAAATCTGTTGTTCTGGTTCTGCAACACCCAGGAATGCGACCAGGCCAGGAACATCGCACCAATGCTCGTTCACGACCCTACCCCCGATCCGAATCCGGTTCCTCGTCCTGTAACTGCTCGCGCAGCGCTGCGACCCCTTCCGGCGTTTCCAGCGCCTCGGCGAACTGCGTCAGTTCGTCCGTGCTGCCGAAAAGCGCCGCCGTCGGCTGCACCACCCACAACAACTGCGCCAGCACGGGCGCAACGGGTTCCACCATCTCCAGGGCGGATTCCATCACATCGCCCCAGCCACGTTCGCGGGCGGCGATAATCCAGGGGTGCGGGTCAGGGTTTGGTCTCTCAATCATGGGCTTACTATAACACAGGGCTGTATCTGCCGAAACAAAGGTGAGCGCATTTCTCGCCCGTTTTCGGCCAGAATCGGGCGACGTGTATGCAAGTTCAAACAAGGTGGGCAGTCCGGTTGGTGGACGGTGTGCGGCGATTCTCATCCCACAGAGGGCAACAGCAGCAGCGCACAGGCGAAGAAACCCAGCGCCGTGCACCCGAGCGCCACCCGCCGTTGATAGAACCCGCGCCGCCGTGCCGAGTATACGCCCAACCGCGCATCCACCGGCGTATGAAATTCGCCGTCTTCGCCCAGGTATTCGCGGATGTCGTCATGCATGATTTGCTCCTTGTGTTCTTGCTCTCAGTATAGCGCCGGATTGGCAGGGCGGGAAAAGCAACCATTGGATATATCCACTGATTCGCTCCTTGCGCAACCCCATCGGTACGATGAGTATTGGCAAGTGAGGAGGAGGACAGACCCATGACGCACTGGTTGCGAGATGCCGCCGAACGAAGCATCCGCTATATTGAAGGGGTGAACGAGCGCCCGGTCTACCCGGCCCCTGACGCGCTGGCTGCCCTGCACCAATTCGACGAACCACTGCCAGACGAGCCGCTACCGCCGGAAAGCGTGATCGCGCTGCTGGATGACGTTGGCTCCCCCGCAACGGTTGCGACGGTGGGCGGGCGCTACTTCGGCTTCGTCACCGGGGGAGCACTGCCCGCGACGGTGGCGGCGAACTGGCTGGCAGCGGCCTGGGATCAGAATGCTGGCGTGAATACGATGTCGCCGACGACGGTCTACCTGGAAGAAATCGCCATGCGCTGGCTGTTGGATGCCCTGCGCCTGCCCGCCGAGTCGGGCGTGGGCTTCGTCACCGGGGCGACGACTGCCAATTTCGCCTGTCTGGCGGCGGCACGGCACCGTTTGCTGGCACGGGCAGGCTGGGATGTCGAAGCGCGGGGCTTGTTCGGCGCACCGGAGATCACCGTCGTCGTGGGGGAAGAGGTGCATGTGAGCGTCTTGCAGGCGCTGATGATGGTTGGCTTCGGGCGTGAACGGTTGATGCGCGTCCCGGTTGATGCGCAGGGGCGCATGATTCCCGCTGCCTTGCCTGGGCTGGACGAACGGACGATTGTCTGCATCCAGGCCGGGAACGTGAATACGGGCGCATTCGATCCAGCGGCGGAGATTTGCGCAGCCGCCCACGCTGCGGGAGCCTGGGTGCATGTCGATGGCGCTTTCGGTCTGTGGGCGCTGGCTTCGGAGCAAATGGCGCATCTGGCAGCGAGCGTGCCGGATGCCGATTCCTGGGCAACTGATGGGCACAAGTGGCTCAACGTCCCCTATGACAGCGGAATCGCCATCTGCCGCGATGCCGAGGCGATGCGCAACGCCATGACCGTCACCGCGCCCTATCTGGTGCAGGATGCGCAGCGCCAGCCCTACCACTACACGCCGGAGATGTCTCGTCGTGCGCGTGGGGTCGAAGTCTGGGCGGCTTTCAAGTCTCTGGGTAAGAACGGCCTCGCGCAGTTGATCGAAGAGACCAGCGCTCATGCACGCCGCTTCGGCCAGGAGTTACGCGCTGCCGGATTCACGGTGCATAATGAAATCGTCTTGAATCAGGTATTGGTCTCGTTTGGCGATGCCGAGACCACCGACGCAGTCATCGCCGAAATTCAACGTGAGGGCGTGCTCTGGGCGGGGCGTTCGGTGTGGCAGGGGCACACCGCCATGCGCATCAGCGTCTCCTCCTGGGCGACGACGGAAGAGGATGTCGAGCGCAGCCTGGAAGCCATTCTACGCGCTGCCGAGCACGTGCTACACCTGGGCTGAGTGTGTGCGTTCGCAAACGAATCAATAACCAGAACCAACACCCCAGAAATGGAGAACCCCATGCACATCATCTATCTACATGGCTTCGCTTCTTCGCCGATGTCTACCAAGGCCAATCGCTTCCGCCCGGTCTTTGAAGAGCGCGGATTCGGCTACAGCGTGCCGGATCTGAACGTGCCGGATTTTCAGCATCTGACGCTGACAGCCATGCTGGAAAAAGTCGCCGAGACGGTGCGCGGCATCGAGAGCGAATGGGTTTACCTGATCGGCAGCAGCATGGGCGGGCTGACGGCACTGCACTTCTATGATCGCTACCGCCAGGCGGAGGCGGCGCGGGTGCACAAGATGATTCTGCTCGCCCCGGCGTTTGATTTCATGGACAACCGCACGCAGCAGATGGGTGCAGATTGGCAGCAGCGCTGGCGCGAGGCCGGGAGTATGCCCTTCTTCAACTACGCGACGGGCGGGGACGTTCCGGTTCACTATGGGTTGGTGGAAGACATTCAGCAGTACGATAGCTACGGTGTGCAGGTTGATATTCCCCTGCTGATCTACCACGGTAAGCGTGACGAGAGCGTGCATTACGAGCAGAGTGTGCGCTTCGCCCAGGGGCGCGACAATGTGACGCTGCACCTGCTGGAGAGCGATCATCAACTGCTGGATAAGACCGACGAGATTCAGCGCGGGATGCTGGAGTTTATCAGCGAAGACCGCCGTTGAAGCCACAGGTGTGGAGCAGGTCATCTCATGGCAGCCGACGAGGCATCTATCATGAGATGATCCTGAACTCACTTGGGTCTCAGGCACGCGCAGTACACTGCCTGACAGCGGATCGCAGGTCGATTCCGCGCTTATTCGTAGGCAGATCAGACGGAGGAACCCCCAAATGGCAGCACCCCTCAGCGATGCACAAATTAGCGAAGCCCTGACCATGCTCGACGGCTGGGAACGCGACGGCGACAAACTGGTGAAGACGTTCGAACTCGGCAGCTATGGGCAGGGATTGGCCTTCGCCAGCGCCATCGGCATGGTGGCCGACGGTTTCAACCATCACCCCGACCTCTTCGTGGGCTACAAGAAAGTCCGTGCAGAATTCACCACCCATGACGCCGGCAGCAAGATCACCCAGAAAGATGTCGATGTCGCGAAAGCCATTGATGCGTTGAAAATTCGCCTGTAAGCGAGTACCATCCGGGTGTGAGAATCGTCATTCGCACCCGGACACTGAACAAAATCAAAACGACATCCCTCGTTATTATTTGTTATACTCCTCAGTGTCGGCGATCACGACTCCCCCTGGTCGGGGATGCCGAACATCGGTGCACTTCTGAAAATAGAGTTCATTAGAGGGAAGCTTATGACCAGTCATATCCGCAGGGCGCTCCTCTTCATGCCCGGCGACTCACGGCGAAAGATCGAGAAGGGTGCCGGGCTGCGTGTAGACAGCATCATCATGGATCTGGAAGATGCCATCGCGCTCTCGCGCAAGGAAGAAGCGCGTCAGTCCGTCGTGGCGGCGCTGCGCGAGGTGGATTTCGGGCGCAGTGAACGCCTGGTGCGCATTAATCAGGTCATTCCGGGCTGGATTCACACGCGCGATATTGAAGTCACCATTGGTGCGCGGCCTGATGGCTACGTTTTGCCCAAGATTGAGAGCGCCCAACAGGTCGCAGAAGTCAGCCGGATGCTGGCGGCGGCGGAGATGCGGCATGGCTGGGAACTGGGCAGCATCAAACTGCTGGCCATCATCGAGACGGGGCGCGGCATCGTCAACCTCAAGGAAATCGTCGAGAGCGATCCCCGTCTGGAAGCGCTGATCTTCGGCGCGGAAGACCTGGCGGGCGACATCGGCGCGACGCGCACTGCCGACGGCTACGAAGTCTTCTACGCCCGCAGCGCCGTCGTCACCCATGCCAAAGCCTATGGCAAGCAAGCCATCGATACGGTCTTCATCGACCTGAAAGCCCCAACCGAAAATCTGGTGGCGGAGACGGAAATGGTCGCCAGAATGGGCTATACGGGCAAACTCGCCATTCACCCGCGCCAGGTGGAACCGATTCAGCAGGTTTTCACGCCGAAGATGGATGACATCCTGGCGGCACAGCACCTGGTCAGCGCCTTCAATGCGCAGCAGGGGCAGGGTGTGGGCGTCTTCGAATACCAGGGCAAGATGATCGACATGCCCATGATCCGCGCTGCGAAACTGGTGTTGAAACAGGCTGAAGCGTGCGGCATCGTCCTGGAAGACCAACCAACGGCGGAGCAAGAGGGCTGAGAAGGCCAGCGCCGCGCAATTGCCACGCTCCTGTTTCGCACATTGGTAGAATTGTCAATGATATTTGTCCCGGTACGACTGTGTGGGGTATCCCAAAATTTATCCCAATTTATCCCAAATTCGCCGTCATCTGGCGAGTAATTCCTGGATCTGGGTGTAGGTCGGCAGCGCTGGGATCGCGCCGCGCTGCGTGGTTGCCAGCGCCCCGGAGGCGTTGGCGAAGCGCAGCAGCCGTCCCGCACCGACTTGCTCCAGCGCGTCGGGTGTCGTCAAACCCTGCTCCAGCAAACTGACGAGCATCCCAGCCACGAAGGCATCGCCCGCCCCGGTGGTATCGACCGTCGCCATCGTGAACCCCGCCTCGAAGTGTTCCAGGCCGCCGCGCGTGTAGAGGGTGCTGCCCCTGCCACCGTGCGTCAGGCAGAGGAGCCGCAAATTGGGGAAGCTCCCCCACAAATCGCCGACGGTTTCGCCGACTTCCAGCACCAGATCGACCTCTTCTTCGCTGATTTTGGCGACGTGCGCGAATTGCAGGCCGTCGCGCATCCCGGCGCGTGCGGCGTCCGCATCCGGCCAGAGGTTCAGGCGCAGGTTGGGATCATAGGAGACGAGCTTGTTCTGTTCCAGCGCGAAGCGTGCGGCGGATTCGGTAGCGTCTTTCGCGGGGCTGGTGATGAGCGTGATGCTGCCGAAGTGGAAGATATCCGCATCGGCGATGACCTCAGTAGCCACGTCCGCCGGGGTCATCAGCATATCGGCGCTGGGATGGCGGTAGAAGTTGAAGCTGCGTTCGCCATCCGCCGCCAGCGAGACGAAGGCCAGCATGGTGCGGGCTTCTTGCGAGTAGCGCAGGCCAGCCACATTGACCGCTTCCGCTTGCAGCACTTCCGCCAGATAATGCCCGAAAGGATCATCGCCGACCTGCCCCAGGAAGGCGGCTTCTTGCCCCAGCCGCGCCACCGCCACCGCGACGTTGGCGGGTGCGCCCCCCGGTGCTTTCAAAAAGCCCGACGCCTCGCCGACGGTGACGCCGTTCTCGATGGCTACGAAGTCGATCAGCAGTTCGCCCATGCTGGCTACGCGCATTGTGTCTCTCTCCTGGTGAGGTGATTCGGGTAAGCTTGCTGTGGAGTCGCTAGCGCCGTCCGAACAACCCGCCGAAGATCGCGCTGATGATGGCGGCGAAGACGCCGACGATGCTCAGCACGACGGAGCCAGCTACGAAGGCACACCCGGCGAGGCAGCCCGTCGCCACATCGCGGCTGTTGATCGGCTCCGGTTCCGGCGGCGGCGGGTCAAGGCTATCCAGCTTGCCGGATTTCAATTGATCCAGCACCCAATTCGCTTCGGTGTGCTCCGGCTCCAGCGCCAGCACCTGATAGACCGCAAAGCGCCGTTCTTTGTCGCTGTTGGCGAGCTGTGCCCGCGCCCACCAGGCATCCGCGTTGGACTTATCGCGCTCGGTGAGGGCAACGACAATTTCCCGCGCGGCGATGCGGTTGCCTTCTGCCGCCAGTTCTCGCGCTCGTTCCAATTCCTGTGACGGATCCGCATCCATCGACTGTGACTCCGTTCTGGGCTGATTGGTTGCCCCCAGTCTAGCGCAGTTTGCTCGCTGCGCCCATTCTGAGCCATCTCGTCCCAGGGCAATCGCTTCAAAAATGAAAGAAAGTTGGTAATGTGTAGT
>CAZJWX010000050.1:0-31587 GCA_964549915.1 uncultured Anaerolineaceae bacterium
TAAGTCACCCCGCGCTGGTGTTCTTCTCGACGATTTCTTTGAAGTGCCGCGCCATTGATGAAGCGGTTGGATAGCGTTGTTCGGCGGCTTTGGCTGTCGCACGCTGGATCAGCGCATTGATCTCGCTGCCGAGCGGTTCGGGCAGATGTTCCACCTGCGGGATCGCCTGCTGAACGAGTGCCATCATCATCTGCACCTTGCTCGTCACCGTCGCGAAGGGATGTTCCCCGGTCAGCAGTTCATAGAGCAAAATCCCCAGCGCGTAAATATCCGTGCGCGCGGTGATGTCATAGCCCATGATTTGCTCCGGCGAGAGGTAATTGGGCGAGCCAACGACCACGCCCATGCTCGTGATGGCGTTGTGCCCCAGGCGCTTGGCGATGCCGAAATCGGTCAGGTAGGCGTTGCCGGATTCATCCAGCATGATGTTGTCGGGCTTCAGGTCGCGGTGAATGATCTGCGCGGCGTGGGCAGCATCCAGGGCGCTGGTCACCTGCTCCAGTACCGGGATGATATCGTGCGGCGACATTGGCCCGGTTTGATCCAGCCGTGCGCGCAAATCCCCGCCCCCCAACCACTGCATGGCGATCCACACGCCGTTCTGGTCTTCCCAGGTTTCAATCAGCCGGACGATGTGCGGATGCCGCAGGTCATGGATGATCTCCGCTTCCTGGTGCAGGCGCTGCAAGAGCTTTTCATCGCGGGCGTGCTCTGGCAGGACGACCTTCACCGCAACGATATCGTGCGAGACGACATGCCGCCCCCGGTAGACGGCACCATGCCCACCCTGCCCCACGTATTTGACCAGCTCGTACTTGTGAACGGTCTTGCCTTCGAAGTCGATCACGGGAGATGCTCTCATTCATTACCGACAGCCGTATTGTAATGCAGGCGGCGCAAAAGCGGTAGCAACCCCGCGCGAGAAGCGCAATCGCCCACACCCGAAAAAACAGGCGCATCCATGATGGACGCGCCTGCGAGATTCGAAGACATGTAGAGTGGAGCGTGAGCAGCGAACTCAGTCCCCGCTGACCAGCACACCTTCGTCCTTGACGCCTTCGCCGTTGTACCCACGCCCGACGCCGCGATAGATGAAGCCCATCTCGCGCATCTTCGTCGGCGAGTACACGTTGCGCCCGTCAATCAAGATCGGCTGCAGCAGGGTGGCCTTCACGCGCTTCATATCCAACTGCTTGAACTCGTTCCATTCCGTGAGGACGACCAGCGCATCCGCATCTTTGGCAACTTCGTAGGGGTCGTTGCAGAGTTGGATGTCGGGCAGTTCGCGGGCGGTATTCTCCATCGCCACCGGATCGTAGCCGCGCACCGTCGCGCCCTGGTTGATGAGGGTGCGCACGATGGTCAGCGCCGGAGCTTCGCGGACATCATCCGTATTGGGCTTGAAAGCCAGGCCGAGGACGCCGATGGTCTTGCCTTCCAACGAGCCACCCAGCAATTCGCGCACCTTCATGGCGATGTGCTTGCGCTGGAAGTCGTTGATTTCCATGACAGCGTTCAGAAGCTGCGGGTGCATGCCGTGCGTCAGCGCCATGTTCGCCAGCGCCTTCACATCTTTCGGGAAGCAGGAACCGCCATAGCCCACGCCCGCGCTCAGGAAGCGGTCGCCGATGCGCTTGTCGAAGCCCATGCCGCGTGCCACTTCGGTCACATCCGCGCCCAACCGTTCGCAGATGATGCTGATCTCATTGATGAAGCTGATCTTGGTCGCCAGGAACGCGTTGGAGGCGTACTTGATCATCTCCGCTGTGCGCAGGTCGGTGATGACTGCCGGAGCGTTCAGCGGCGCGTACAGGTCAGCGACCTTCTGCGCGGCTTCGCGGTTGGTGGAACCGAAGACGTTGCGATCCGGCTGCATGAAGTCGCCGATGGCGGAGCCTTCGCGCAGGAATTCCGGGCAGCTCACGACAGAGAAGTCGATGGGTTCATCCTGCGCACGCGAGACGATTTCCGTCACCCAGTCGCCCGTGCCCACTGGAACGGTGGACTTGTTGATGATAATCAGCGGCTCGGTCATCGTCTGGGCGATGGATTCGGCGGATGCACGGACGTATTTCAGGTCGGCTTCGCCATCGACTGCGGAGGGCGTACCCACGCAGATGAAAACGAATTCCGCATCTTGCAGCCCTTCTTCGTAGGAGGTGGTGAAGAACAGGCGCTCAGCCTTCACATTGCGCTCGACCAGTTCTTCCAGGCCGGGTTCGTAGATCGGCATGATGCCATCGTGCAGACGCTGGATCTTGCTCTCGTCAATATCGACCGTCGTCACTTTATTGCCCAGGTCAGCGAAGCATGTCGCCGTCACCAGACCCACATAGCCAGAACCGATCACGCAGATGTTTTTCATGGATGCTTACTCCTTGATTCACTCAGATAGTACAGTATCCGTGGCAATCAGCAAGGTGTATGCTGTTTGTCTCTCTCTTGCTGGCGGATGCGCAGTACGCGCCCCACGAATCTTGTAAGAACATTTCAAAGTCTAACTGCCCCGACTTGCACCGGAATGACAAATTCCATCGTGGGATTAACAATTCTGAAAGGGAAGCTGTGTTATACTGTGCAATGTACTGCACAAATAGATCCGTAGTTTGCGGGCAAGTTAAGGACGACAATGGTCATTGACGATTTCAAAACCTGCATGATCCGTTACCAACCAGACCAAATTGTTGAAATTACGATTCTTAAAGTCAACCACCAGACCATCCACGAACTCGCATCGGTACTCGCCACCGGGCATCAGCGCTGGCTGATCGACTGGCGGGCACGCGACTACGACGCCCTCAACCCCATCGCACTACCACCCAGTTTACAGCAAGTGGCGGCCACGCTCAGCGACTTCCGCATGGCCTGCCTCACCCATTCCGCACCCGCCTTCGAACACTTACGTCGCACCCTCAGCGAGATGCTCGGGCGCGAATCACTGCGGGCCAAGTGGTACAACACCAGCCGACCGGGTAATCACCGGACGGCAGCGCGGGAATGGCTCCTGGAGAACGCGGCATCGGGAGATGCCCGACCGTTCAGCTACCAGTACTTCGGCTGAAAATACCGCCGCATATTCATGCTGCCCTCAGCCTATAGCGCTATGATCCTCTTCGTCAACCACTTTGTGACCGACGAATACCGAAAATACGAGGAGGAACAAGATGGCAATTCGCAGCGCAACCGCCCGTTGGGAAGGCACGCTCAAGGAAGGCGCAGGGAAGCTCAGCCTGGGAAGCGGCGCTTTTGAAGGGCAGTACAGTTTCAGCACCCGCTTCGAAGAAGGGACGGGCACCAACCCGGAAGAACTCCTGGGGGCGGCCCACGCTGGCTGCTTCGCGATGGCGCTGAATGCTGCCCTGGAACGCGCGGGCCACACGCCGAATTATGTCCATGCGGACGCCAAAGTCCACCTGAACCGCGTGGATGACGCTCTGACGATTAACCAGGTGGATTTGATCGTGGAAGCGGAAGTCCCCGGCGTGGATGACGCCACATTCCAGCAGTTCGCCACCGATGCGAAAAATACCTGCATCATCTCGCGCGCATTGAACATCCCGGAAGTCACCTTGCAGGCCACGCTGAAACAACCGCTCTCCGCGTAATGCTTTGTAAGGTTTTGATAGGCGGTCTGTTGGCAAAGGCCATGTGAACGGATCGCCTCACGCGGCGGATGTGGGGTTGCCCCCGTGTACGCACCTCCACATCCCGCTCTGCTGCGGGCGAACGCTACTGGCCTCAGCGCCCGGATTGCGCGGCTTGCCCCGGCAACACCTCGCTGAATGCCGTTTCGCTGCGTTCGGCTTCGTCACTCAGGCGATATTCGGCGGCTTCTAGCGTGCTGCTGAGGTGCGCAACACGCTGTTCTTCGCGGTGCACGGCTCGCCAGCGCTCGACCAGAACGCGGGCGCGGCGCACGATCCGCCACAGCAGCAGGTACAGCACGACCAGCATGGCCCCAAAAAAGGCGATCGCCCCGAAGAAAACCTCTTCCCCCGTCAGGGTCAGCACGATAATGCTGAGGATGATGTTCACTGTCGCCAGCAAAATGGCTGATCCCACAATGGGCGACCCCAGCAGTGTCAGGATCAAGCCCAGGAAGAGTTCGCGGCGGCTGGTCTTGCGTTTGCTGGCTGACATGACACGTCCTGTTCGCTCATCCGGCAGATACGAGGGTTTCTTGCAGCGTAGGCGACCCCATCCGCGCTGTCAACTGAGGCGGGACGAAAATCCCAGGTTCGCCCACTGCCAATGCCCCATTTATCTGCAACTCACGCGCCCCTGCTACTCTTGTGATGTTTTGCACAAAAGCCTGCAAATGAACGATTTTCACCCCATCCTGGGGGTCTGGACTGGCAAGCGAGTGAGCATGGGTACAGGTATACGCACATGACGAAAAAATGGCAGATTGCGATCATCGGAATCGTAATTGTGATAGTGGCGCTCTTCGGCTTCTCGTTGGTGGATGTCTCGCGCGGTGAGGATGTGCGGGCTTCGGCAGCGTTGGATGCCAGCAGCGTTGACCTGGATGGCTATGCACGCGCCATCGAGCCGTATGATTGGCAATTCCCGGCAGATTTCGGCCCACACCCGGAATACCAGACGGAATGGTGGTACTACACGGGCAATCTGGCAGCGGAAGATGGACGGCGCTTCGGCTTCCAGTTCACGATCTTCCGCCGGGCAATCACCCCGGAACCCGCCGAGACCGACGCAGAGAGCGAATGGCGCACCAATCAGATCTATCTGGCGCACTTCACGATCAGCGATATTGCTGGCGAACGGTTCTTCCACGATGAGCGTTTCAGCCGGGGCAGCGCCGAACTCGCTGGCGCGACGGCTGACCCCAGATACCGTGTCTGGGTGGAGGACTGGGAGATCCTGGCGCAAAACGAAGCCGCCTCAGTCGTGACGATCCAGGCGGAGTCGGATGATTTTGCCCTCGACATCACGTTGGAGCAGGTCAAGCCCCCGGCCTTGCAGGGCGATGGCGGCCTTTCGCCCAAGAGCGCGGAAGTCGGCAACGCCAGCTACTACTACTCGCTCACCCGGTTGCCGACGGAAGGCACCATCACATTGGAAGGCGAGACCTTCACTGTGACGGGCACAAGCTGGAAAGACCACGAGTTCAGCACCAGCGCGCTGGGAACGGGAGCACAGGGCTGGGATTGGTTCGGGCTGATTTTCGAGGACAACACGGAGATGATGATCGGACAGATTCGCCTGCAAGATGGCGGCGTGGAACCCGCGTTCGGCGGCCTCTACGTCTACCCCGACGGCAGCACGGAGTACCTGCCCTCAGAGCAAATCACCATCACGCCGACAGATACGTGGGTCAGTCCGCACACGGGGGCGGAATACCCCTCTGGATGGGACATCACGGTGGAGACCTCGCAGGGCATGCTGAACTTCAGCGCCACACCCCTGATGCGCGACCAGGAACTGGCGGATACTGACCCGTCGTATTGGGAAGGCGCAGTGCGCATTGAAGGAGATGTCAGCGGGTATGGCTACGCCGAACTGACGGGGTACACGACTTCGATGGAGAACCGTTTCTGAGGAAGCCGTGCTCAGGCCTTTTGTTTCTCGTGCTGGGGCATCTCATTCGTTTGGGCGAGGTGCTTCAGCCCTTCCGCATCAGCGATATACACCTGCCGACCTTCCTTCCGCAGCAGCCCGGCATTGAGCAGCCCTCGCAGCGCCCGCCCCACCACTTCGCGCGTCGTCCCCAGCACCGAAGCGATCTCTTCCTGAGTCAGGCGGGTCGGGGCTTCGCTGATCTGGTCAGCGTAAGTCGTCTCGTGCAAGAACAGCTTGGCGAGGCGAGAAGGAATGCTGCGGAAGGTCATATCCTCCAGGCGCTCGATGTAATCGCGATTCATGTGTGCCAGCGCCTGCACGTAATTTTGCAGCAAATCGCGCTCGCTGGTCAGCAGTTCCATCAACTGCGCGTGGCTGATGCGCACGATGGTGGATTGCGTGACGGCCACCGCGTTGTAGGGGTTATGGTGTCCGTCTACGGCAGCGACCTCATTGAAGGACGAGACCGGACGCAGCAGGCTGAGGGTATGCAAACGGCCTTCCGGGCTGATGCGATAGATGCGCACGAATCCCTCCAACAGCACATGGAAGCCAGCACAGGGCGCTCCCTCGTTGAAGATGGTCGCGCCAGCCTGATAGCTATGGGTGTGCGCCGCTTCATCCAACCGCCGCAAAATCTCCGGCCCGACCCCGGCAAAACACGGTACTGCAAACCAGTCGATACTCATCGTGATGTACCTTTAAGATCACAAGCGACCTCCATTATAGCGGCAAATCCCCCGCTTTTTGCACCATTTTTCACAGCTTGCAGCGTGATCTGCCATAAGCCCAGTATTATGATGAGCGCAACTCACTCGCACACAGCCTGGAAATCCATACCAGGACGCAGAAAACGCTGACGCAGGCTTGCTTTTCCCGCCCGAAACAGGTATAGTGTTCATCCAATAAGGGCGCGTAGCTCAGCTGGCCAGAGCGCACGGTTCACATCCGTGAGGTCGGGAGTTCAAGCCTCTCCGCGCCCAACCAGTCCATATTGTGAACAGAAAGGCCGATACTCCACCAGTGTCGGCCTTTTTGATTCTCTGCACAGCAATTGCCTCATAGAACCTCAGCAGCAGACTTTTGGCACTTACGCTGCGATCTGGATGGTGTTTAATGGAGGTAGGTCGCCTTGCGGCTCAGTTTCGCGCATCCATTTGAGGATAGTGAAGATGTCTTTTTTTGAGAAAGTAGCGCCCGTCCACCAGGATGTACTCTACGGGCGGGACAACCCTCTTGATCCTCGTTTAGGTGAATTCGTACAGACGCAAGCGGAAGCCTATGATCGCGCCAATGTGGTCATCGTGGGATGCCCCCAGGATGAAGGGGTCGCACGAAATCGAGGGCGTGTCGGCGCTGCCCAGGCTCCAGCGGAAATCCGGCGGGCGCTGTATCGTCTGGTGCAGCCGGATGCAGCCCACCTGCGGCTGTTCGACGCAGGCGACACCATCATCCAACCCACGCTAGAAGCAACCCACGACGCGCATACCGAGGTCATCGAGCAGCTCTTGCGAGATGGCAAACGGGTGATCTCGCTGGGAGGGGGCAACGACCTCGCCTATGCGGATGGCGTTGCGCTGGCCTCCGTTGCGAAGGACGTCCTCGCCTTCAATATTGATGCCCATTTTGATGTGCGCGAGGACAACATCCGCAACAGCGGCACGCCGTATCGCCAACTGCTGGAAGAGGGGCACTTTCTTCCGGAGCGCTTCTTTGAAGTGGGCAGCCTTCCCATGTCGAACTCGAGATTCCACCGCGAATACCTGCTGCAGAAGGGGGCGACCATCATTGATCTGGACGTGGTTCAGGAACGGGGATTGAGCGCCGTCCTCCATGACCTTCTGCGGCATGATGCTGAGGCCGTGTTCTGGGGGCTAGATATGGATGTGGTACGAGCCGGGGATGCGCCCGGAGTGAGCGCCATCAATCCCATCGGCATCAGCGGTTATGATTTCAGTCAGATTGGCGCTATTGCTGCCAGAGACCCGCGCACCCGCCTCTTCGAAATCACCGAGGTGAACCCAATGGTTGATGTGGATTCGCGGACAGCGCGTCTCGCGGCTGCCACCATTCATCGCTTTCTATCCAATTTAGTTTTTGAGGAATAAACTTATGGCTAAACAAGTCAAAGCGCCGACAGGCTCCGAACTGACCTGCAAGAACTGGCAGGTCGAAGCGGCCTATCGCATGATCCAGAACAATCTGGATGCTCAGGTAGCCTTTGATCCGGAAAACCTCATCGTGTATGGCGGACGTGGCAAAGCGGCGCGGAATTGGGAAGCATTCGATGCCATCCTGGAATCGCTGCGGACTCTGGAACCAGATGAAACCCTGCTCGTGCAGTCGGGGAAACCCGTCGCCGTCTTCCGTACCCACAGCGATGCCCCGCGTGTGTTGATCGCCAACAGCAACATTGTGCCAGCATGGGCAACGCAAGAGAACTTCGATCAATGGGAAAAAGACGGCCTCATCATGTATGGGCAGATGACCGCCGGAAGCTGGATTTACATCGGCACCCAGGGGATTCTTCAGGGTACCTACGAGACATTCGGGGCACTTGCGAAACAGCAGGGTTGGCAGAGCCTGAGAGGCAAACTGGTGCTCACTGCCGGACTCGGGGAAATGGGCGGTGCGCAGCCGCTGGCGGTCACCATGAACGAGGGAGTCGGGCTGTTTGTCGAGGTCGATCAATGGCGTGCCGAACGCCGTTTGCAATTGCGGCAGATTGATCGTGTGACGGATGATCTGGAAGAAGCTATGACCTGGGTCGAAGAAGCGCTGGCACAAGAGCAGCCGCTGTCGGTGGGACTGGTGGGCAATGCCAGCGAGATTCTGCCGGAGCTGTTCACACGCGGCGTACAACCCGATGTCGTGACCGACCAGACCAGTGCCCATGATGTGATGTACGGCTACATTCCAGCGGGGCTGACCATCGAAGAAGCCAACCAACTCCGCGAGTCGGACCCGGATGCGTACCGACAACGAGCAATGGACTCGATGGCAACCCATGTGAAAACGATGCTGGCGTGGCAGGAGCAAGGCTCGACTGTCTTTGACTACGGCAATAACCTTCGTCAACGCGCCTTCGATGCCGGGGTGACGAAGGCCTTCGACTATCCCGGATTTGTGCCCGCGTACATCCGCCCGCTGTTCTGTGAGGGCAAAGGCCCCTTCCGCTGGGTCGCGCTTTCCGGTGATCCGAACGACATTTACGCCACTGACGATGCGATCAAGGGGTTGTTTCCCGAAAATACCCACCTCATCCGCTGGCTGGATATGGCGAAGGAACAGATTGAATTCCAGGGATTGCCCGCCCGCATTTGCTGGCTGGGCTACGGAGAACGCCTGCAAGCCGGGCTGCGATTCAATGAGATGGTGGCTTCGGGTGAAGTGCGTGCGCCGATTGTGATCGGGCGCGACCATCTCGATTCGGGATCGGTGGCGAGCCCGAACCGCGAGACCGAAGCCATGCGCGACGGCTCGGACGCCATTGCGGACTGGCCGCTGCTCAATGCCATGCTGAACGCTGTCGGCGGTGCGACCTGGGTCAGCATCCATCATGGCGGCGGCGTGGGAATCGGTTACAGCATTCACGCCGGGCAGGTGATCGTCGCTGATGGCACGCCAGAAGCTGCCAGACGCCTGGAGCGCGTGCTGACCACCGACCCCGGTATGGGTGTGGCACGTCATGCGGATGCTGGCTACCCTGAAGCGCTGGCCTTCGCCAGAAAGCACCAGATCAAAATCCCTATGATGGATGAATAGCCCATGACGGACTTGATCCTGAAGCACATCTCACAACTCGTCACCTGCGCCAGCAAGGGGCAGCCCAAGCGCGGGGTGCAAATGCGCGATGTGGGCCTCATCGAAGATGGCATGGTCGTCATTGACGCAGGAAGGATCGTCGCCGTCGGTACGACTGACTCGCTCTCGCAGGAATATGCTGCCGAAACCGAACTGGATTTGCGTGGAAAAACGGTCATCCCTGGCCTGGTGGACTGCCACACTCACCTACCGTACGCGGGCAACCGCTACGATGAGTTTGAGATGCGAGTTGCGGGCAAATCCTATATGGACATCTTGAACGCAGGTGGCGGCATCCACAGCACCGTTCGCGCCACCCGTGCGGCATCGCTGGGCCATCTGGTGGCGCAATCGCTCTCCCGCCTGGATGCCATGATGCGACTGGGTACAACCACTGTCGAGTGCAAGACGGGCTATGGCCTATCGACCGAGCACGAGAGCAAGCAGCTACAGGCCATCCTCAGCGCCAATGAACAACACCCGACGACGCTCGTGCCAACGTACCTGGGTGCGCACGTCAAACCGCCTGAGTACGATAGTGCCGCAACCTATATCGATCACGTCCTGGGGGAGTCGCTGCCACAGGCACAGGCTCACTACCAGGCCAGCTCCTGCGATACCCCGTTCTCCATCGACATCTTCGTTGAGGAAGGGGTGTTTTCGGTCAACGATATGGTGCGCTACTTCGACTACGCCAGGGCGCATGACATCCCGTTCAAAGCACACCTTGATCAGTTTGAATCCCTGGGGGCGGTGCCTGTCGCGGTGGAGATGGGCGCGGTTTCGGTTGACCACCTGGAGGTAACCAGCGATGCCGACCTGGAAATCATCGCCCGATCCGACGTAGTGGCCGTCATGCTGCCGACCGTCAACTTCAATCTGGGGATCATGCACTACGGCAATGCCCGCCACCTGATCGACCATGAGGGGATTCTCGCCCTGGCGACGGACTACAATCCAGGGTCATCCCCGACCATCAGCCTGCCCCTGGTGATGGCACTGGCCTGCCGCTACCAGCACCTGATGCCAGCCGAAGCGCTCACTGCCAGCACGATCAATGCGGCGTATGCGCTGCAACTCGGCGACCGAGTCGGCTCTATTGAAGTGGGCAAGCAAGCGGATCTGGTCGTGCTGAATACGGACGACTACCGCAGCATGATCGTGGAGTTCGGGCGCAATACCGTTGAACGCGTATTCATCAAGGGGCATCCGACATGGACAACATCATCATAGATGGCGAAAGCCTGACATTTGAACAGGTGCTGGCCGTTGCTTACGAGGCCGTGCCCGTTCGACTGAGCGAATCCGCCAAATACCAGATCAATCGCGCAGCAGATGCCGTACAGCAGCTCGTCAGGGATGGTGTCGTGGCCTACGGAATCACGACCGGGTTTGGCGCGTTCAAGGATCGCGTCATTCAACCGGACGATGTACGCCAATTACAGTACAACATTCTCGTGAGTCACGCCGTGGGCGTGGGCGATCCCTTCGATATACCCACCACACGCGCCATCATGCTGATTCGAGCGAACACGCTGGCGAAAGGCTATTCCGGCATTCGCCTGGTCACGCTGGAACTGTTGCTCGCCATGTTGAATGTGGGCGTGCATCCCATCATCCCGAAGAAAGGATCCCTGGGAGCCAGCGGCGACCTGGCTCCCCTGGCGCACATGGCCCTGCCCCTCATCGGCGAGGGCGAGGCGATCTTCAACGGTGAAACGCTGGATGGCAGAAGCGCCATGCAGCGGGCTGGCCTGGAACCGATTGCGCTGGAAGCCAAGGAAGGACTCGCGATCACCAACGGGACATCCGTCATGTGTGCGCTGGGCGTGCTGGAAACGGCGCGTGCGCAGAAGATCAGCCTGACGGCAGATGTCGCGGGATGTCTCAGCCTGGAAGCGCTCAATGGCACCACGCGCGCGTTCGATGCGCGGATTCACCAGTTACGCCCCTTCCCCCGTCAGATGGAATGTGCGAAGAATTTACGCACCCTCCTGGAAGGAAGCGAGTTCACACGCCCCCATACCTCACAGAATGTACAGGATGCCTATACGCTGCGCTGTATCCCGCAAGTTCATGGTGCTGTGCGCGATGCGATTGCCTATGCCCGCTGGGTCTTCGAGATTGAACTCAACGCCGTGACGGATAACCCGCTGATCTTCATTGATGACGAAACCGGAGACATCGACGTGATTTCTGGCGGGAATTTTCACGGGGAGATTCTGGCGATTGCGATGGATTATCTGGGTCTGGCGATCAGCGAACTCGGCAACATCAGTGAGCGGCGCATCATGCGCCTGACGGATGAAGCCAGCAACACGCATACCTTGCCCGCATTCCTGACCGAAAACGGCGGCCTCAACAGCGGATTCATGATCTTGCAGTACACGGCTGCTGCCCTGGCAACCGAGAGCAAGGTACTCTCTCATCCGGCAAGCGTGGATACAATTCCCACATCCGCCAATGTGGAGGATCACGTCAGTATGGGGCTGACCGCGTGCATCAAGGCGCAGAACATCTGTACGAACGTGGAACGCATTCTTGCGATCGAACTCATGGCTGCGGCACAGGGGATCGATTTCCGCCGGCAAGATCATCCTGATCGCCAATTAGGGCGCGGTACACAGCCCGTATATGATCGCATCCGAGAGCACGTGCCCTTCATCGAATCCGATACGGTGATGTACCGCCATATGCAGCGAGTCCACGAACTCGTCGCATCGGGCATCATCGCCGAGCTGGTGCATGTCGAGTAGTCCTTGCGGCGCGTGCTCGCCGGGCGCAGGCAGCCTCAATAGGCCGTCTGCGTCGAGTCGCTTGTCTCCGGCTCACCAGAGATGGGATAACGCTTCAACCGGGTTGCCTGCAAGAAGGCCAGGAAGATGAACGTCGGGTTGTTGATGAGATAGCGCTTACCCAACCGACGCGGCTCACTCAACAGGCGGTGCAACCACTCCAGGCCGCTGCGCTGCATCCAGCGCGGAGCCTGTTTCTTGAGGCCCGCGTGAAAGTCGAAAGCAGCGCCAACGCCCACCATGACTCGGGCGTTGATCCTGCCCATGTGAGCCTGCATCCAATACTCTTGCTTGGGCGTGCTCAACCCGATCCAGAGCACATCAGCCCCCGATTCGTTGATCATCTGGCAGATGTCAGCATCTTCTTCTGGCGTCAGTTCCCGGAATGGGGGCGAATAGACACCGACGATGTTCAGGCGCGGATAGCGTTCGAGCAGTTTGCTGCGAAGCAGTTCCGGCACGCCCTCTGCCGCACCGTAGAAGAAGTGCTTATATCCCGTCTGCTCCGAAAGCTCACAGACCGCCAACATCAAATCCGGCCCATAGACGCGCGTCACATGGTCGTTGCCTTGCAGATGATTCGCCCAGACCATCGGCATCCCATCCGGGGTGACCATCCCGGCGCGGTTGTGGATCGCACGCAGTTCCGGGTCTCGCTGGCTCTCGATGACACCGTGCACTCCTGTGACGGTCACGAAATTCTGCTCGTCACGCTCTATCCAACGTTGGATGGTATCCACAGCCATCTTCATGTTGATGGCGCTGACCTTCACCCCGAGTACATTGGCTATAATCAGTGTGGCTTTGATGCGCTGATGTGGGGCGTCGAGAGCTTCAAGGCGATCTACAAGACGCCGCGCAGCACGATTTCTTCTAATTCACCAAAGGACAGGGCAATGCGAGAATATGGTTCGGGTTTGAGCGAAGAACAGGTCGAAATGGTCAAGTCCGTCGTCGGCGAAATGATGAAAGATAAGTCGGTCATCGTGGATACCGTGCGCAACATGGAGGGCAAGCTGCGGGAGCATCTGGCGAATGCTGGTGCCAGCGATGAGGATATTGCCGCGATTGTGAATTACTTCGGCGAAGTCGAGAACGACCTCAAAGATGACGGGCCGAGCGCCTGGTAGTGCCTGTGTATTGCGGGGCGAACGACTGCACGACGTTTCGCCCCATTCCTGTCTCCTTCCCTGAAAGCTGCCACGATGCCATCCCTGGAAGCCCAAAAAGCGCTGCTCAATCGCTATTACTTCGACGAATTTGCGCCGCAGCTCCCGGCACCGCTGCGCGAACTCGCCACTAATCCCCAGGTGCTCTATCACCGCGATGTAGAGGGCGCATTCACGGATGTCATCCAATACGCCCTGGATGAGTATTGGCTGCTTCCCTGGCTGCTCTCTGACCTTTTCGCCGTTGAGGATGCGACGCTGCAAGGGACCAGCCGCGCCTATCTCTTGCTCTTTTTGGGTTACCTCGTGCAAGACCACCTCATCGACCAGCAGGCTCCGGATTTGCCGCTGATCCCGCTCCTGGCGCAGCACCTGCACAACCGTGCGCTGGAGCAATTGCACGCGCACATCGGCGATTGTGACGTTTTCTGGCGCAGCTATTACACCAGCACGAGGGCACACGCTGCTGCGCTCAGCATGGAGCATGAGAGCGTCGCGCAGCATAAAACGCCGCTGGATTATGACGGGCTGCGGCGAATTGCAGCGGGCAAGGCCATGCCCTTCCAGATTGCGACTGCCGCAATGGGCTGCCTGAGCCATAATGAGACGCTGATTGCACCCGTTCAGCGCATTTTTGAATTGTATTTCGCCGCCGATCAACTTTACGATGACGTGCAGGATTATGCCGAGGACTGGCAGGAGCGCCGCGCGACGATGGTCTTCGCCCAGCTTGCGGCAGCGGACGGGGATTCGCTCGCCAGCGTCTTCGAAGGCGACTGGCCCCACATCGCGCGACGAATTGAGGTGCACGCCATCCGGGAGGCGCTGACGCAGCAGTCTTCCGCATGGTTTCAGCAAGCGCGGGACGCCCTGCCCGCATCCGCAGAGCAGACGCGGTTGGGTGAGCTGCTGGCGCGGCGCATCACCTGGAATCAGCAGCGGCTGCAATCGTATCGCGGGGTGCGCCTGCTGCAATCGCTGCGGCGTGCGCTGGAATGATGCCCCATGTCCGCAGACTTTGAAGACAGCGAATACTTCCGGCTGCTCGCCCAACATGCGCAAACCTGGCACCTGGGGGGCAGCAGAGCCACCGAAACCCTGCTCGCACGCATTGACGAACCACGCCAGAAAACGCTGCTGGAAATTGGCTGCGGCAGTGGGAAAACGCTGCAACGACTCACCCGCCTCGGTGTGGCACAGATTCACGCGCTGGATCGCAGTCCGCGCGTGCTGCAATGGGCCGCTGACGCCGCGCCAGAGGTTGTCTTCAGCCGTGCAGATGCCCACCACCTGCCCGCAGCGGACAGCACCTTCGATGTCGTGTTGATCGAATCCGTGCTGATCTTCTGCGACCTGGAGCGGGTGCTGGCGGAAGTGCGGCGGGTGCTGAAACCCGGCGGAGCGCTCCTGCTCAACGAACTGATCGTGCTCAACGAAACCGTCCTGGCGCACGTCGATAAGATTGACGCCTTCATCGGATCGCCCGTGCTGAACTTGCAGACACAGGAAACCTGGCACGCCGCCTTCCAACGGGCGGGATTCACGCTGCACTGGCAGGCGAGGGGGCAATTGCCACGCCTGAAGTTGTTCCTCTTCCTGCAAACGCTCGGCTTGCTGGACGAAATCAACGATGAGCAGGTGCTGACCTACGGCCTGTACCATCTCATCTCTGGCGGGGAGTAGGGACGCAGCCCGGGTTCCGGCATCAGCAATGGCTCCTTCGGTGAAATTGTCTCGCGACGATCTGCGTGGTACATTCAGCAGCCGAAATGGTTTTTATCGCGAGGAGTTCTTTGCGGATGAAGATTCATGCATATGCGGCCCACGCGGCCAAAACGCCCCTGGAACCATTCACTTACGATGCGGACGACCTGGGCACATTCGGCGCAGAGGTCGAAATCAGCCACTGCGGAGTCTGCCACAGCGATTTGCATCTGGCGGATGGGGATTGGAGCAACAGCCGCTTTCCGATGGTGCCAGGGCACGAGATCATCGGTACCGTCAAGCGGTTGGCAAGTGGGGCGGATCAGTCCCTTCTGGGGAAGCGAGTGGGGATCAGGTGGCAGAGAAGCGCTTGCTTGAACTGCGAATGGTGTTTGCGGGGGGAGGAGAATCTCTGCCGGGAGAGCACGCAGACCTGCGTCGGCAATTACGGCGGATTCGCGCAGCACATCATCACAGACAGCCGCTTCATGCATCCCATTCCCGATGCACTCAGCAGCGAGAATGCCGCCCCCCTGCTCTGCGCCGGGATCACGGTCTATTCGCCGCTGGCACGCTACGCCGACCACACCAGCCGCGTGGGCGTAATCGGCATCGGCGGCCTGGGGCATCTGGCGCTGCAATTCGCGGACAGGATGGGTTGCGAGGTGACGGCGTTTTCGTCCAGCGACTCCAAGCGCGATGAGGCGCTGGAACTGGGTGCGGATCACTTCGTGAACGGGCGCGACGAGGCCGAGTTGAAAGCGGTGCGCGGCTCGCTCGACCTGCTGATCTGTACGGCTCCGGTGAACCTGGATTGGGTGCCCTACCTGCGCACGCTGCGCCCCAATGCCGTCCTGTGCTTCGTCGCCAATTCTGGGGAGCCAATCTCGTTCAATGTCGGGCGCATCTTCAGCAACCAGGCGGTGGCGGGCAGCAGCATCGGCGGACGACAGATGATGCGCGAGATGCTGGATTTCGCCGCGCGGCAGCACATCCGTACCTGGACGGAAACCCTGCCGCTGGATGGAGTCAACACGGCGTTCGAGCGCCTGCGGAACAACGATGTGCGCTATCGCTTCGTGCTGGAAGCGTGATGCCGCCGCGCCGAGATGCGCCGCGCCGAGTTCGCACACGATGCGTGCTGCGGCTCAGAGCATCTCGCTCAGCAGGCGCGATTGCAGGGGTTCTTCGACCACTGCCCCATCTTGCACGCTGACGAAGTATCCCTGTGCGCCGCGCCGTGCGGTCACGACCTGATGCAAGTCGCCCTCTACGAAGTGCGCCGCAGCGCCATCTTGCAGGGCAATTCCGGGTTGCGCGATGCCATCCTCGATCATGCGCAAATAGGTGGGGCGGCGCTCTGGCTCACCATCATAATGCGGGCAGGCGCTTCCCGGCAGGAACCCCAACCCATTGACGATTCCCAGCGGCCAGACGGAGTCCGTCACCGCTTGCTCGAACCAGCAGATCATTCCGGCGCTGACCCCGGCGAGGATCGTGCCGCGCTCCGCTGCCTGCGCCAACACCTCATGCACGCCCCATTCTCGCCAGAGCGCCAGCATGCTGCGGGTATTGCCGCCGCCAACGTAGATCACATCCTGCGCCAGCAGTCGATCCCGCCAGTCTCGCGTCACCCGCCCGAAGAGCGAGAGATGCGAAGGAAGCGCACCCAACTGCGTGAACGCCTCGTAAAAGCGCATCGTGTATTCGGCGGATTCCGCACTGGCCTGCCCCAGGAAGCAGACTCGCGGACGCTGCTGATTGGTCAGGAAGAGCACGAAGCGATCCAGTAACAGATTTTCTGGCTGCGACGAGAAGCCGCCCCCACCCATGGCAACGATGTGTCTCACGATGATTCCTCAGTCTCTATCGGTCGCAACTGGTTGAAATCGGTCTCCAGAAAAGTCTGGCAGGAAAAGCCACCATCTGCGATGGCGTCAATCAATGGCTCGTAGGCAGTCGCCTGTTCCGATGTGCGCACGGCGTTGAAGTCCTCTGCTGCGCCCAGAACGTTGCCCTGGTAGCCGCGCACTTCCGCCCGCAGCAGGTAGAGCAGCGTGAAGTCGGGTTCGATTTCGATAGCCCGGCTGTAGGCCGCTTCGGCTTCCGCGTAGTCAGCGAGATTGCACTGTGCAAGCCCTTCGATGAAATGCATATCGCTGATCGCCAGCGAATCGAACTGCTGCACTTCTTGCGCGTCGTCCCGCGCGTCATTCCAGAGGCCGCGCGTCATATTGGTGAAGGCCGAAAAAAACGGCACGAGCACCGTCTCACTGGCATCTTCGTTGAGCGTACTGACCAGGATGCGCTCCATGAAACGTGGATCAGGGAAGCGCGTCGTCACCTCCGTCCACAGCCGCTGTGCCTCCACAAAATCCGCTTCGCGCAGCGCCAGGCCGATCGCCGGGGCATAGGTGAAGTTGGCCTGTGGATCGTTTATCAGGGCGATGTCAATATCCGGCTGGGCGGCCTGGTAGTCGCCGAGAAGGTAATACAGCGAGCCGCGAAATGTGCGCAAAAACCAATCTTCCGGCTTGACGGCGAGCATCCCATCGAGGATTTCCAGGCCGCTCTCGAAATCTTCACGCAGAAAGATGGCGACATTGATCAGCAGTACATCGGTGGTGATCCAGTCTTCTGCGCCGTACTGCTTCGCCGAACGCACATCGGCTTCCATCGCCGGAATGTCATTCAAGCGCAAGTAGGCCAGCGCTCGTGCGGCATAGAGGCCGGGATTGGTGGGCTGCAAGCTGATGGCGCGGGTGACTTCCTCGACGCTGGCTGCTGGATCCTCCAGATACGATGCGACGAGGCGGTGATAGGACGCGGCTGGTGTGTTGCCGACGACATTCGCAGGCCTGCCCGTGACGAAGGTGGAGGTCAGCAAATTGGTCGAGACTTCCAGCGCATCGTTGGCGTAGGTCACCGCCATGTTGATGACTGAGATGACGGCGTAGCTCAGCGTCTCGCTCTGCGGGTCGCTCAGGCGGTAGCGGGCATTGGTCAAAATCGTGAGGTCGTCGCGCTCGTAAACCAGGTCAGGGAAGACCTCGACATCGCCGAACTGCACCTCAAGCTGGGCGAAGTCCCCGTTGTATGTCCCCCAGATGATGACGGCGGCATCGTATTCTTCGGCGACGCGGCGCGCTTCGGCCTCGTTGTGGATGACGGCGGGATAGGCGCGTGCGGCAATCAGCCCGAACTGCACATCCCGGAAGTTCAATTCCAGGTCGCTCACGATGCTGTCCTGCACCTGCTGCGTCTGCGCTTCTGTGACATCAATCGGACGTGGCTGGGCGACCAGCACCCGATAGCGCCCTTCCGGAATGGGGGCGATTTCGATGTCCGGGGTCGCTTCTGGCGCGGCTCCCTCGGCGACAGCCGGCTGCGATGAACCGGGGGCAGCGACCAGATTGAACACCCCCAGACCTATTAGAAGCAACAGCGCGAAGAGAACCGCCGTGAGCAGCATCCCCAGCGGAGAGAGGCGGCGGCGCGAACTCTTGATGATGAAGGCATTATGTATCTGGTTGATGAGCCATTCCACATCGCGGTTGAAATCCGGGTCGTTGCGCACGGGTGCCGTATTGCGGTAGGTCAGGCGCTGCATACCCGCCGGGAGCAGGCGCTGTTCCGGCATCGGCGCGTTATCCACCAGCACGGGAATCACCAGCAGCTCATCGCGCTGCAACGCGGCACTGACTTCGATGCGCACGAAATCTTCTTCCTGTTCCAGCAGCCGCCCTTGCTCGTCAGCGGCATTCAACCAGCGCGACCCGATGACGACCAGCGCGACATCACAGGCCGCGATTCGCGCTTCCAGCACGCGCTTGAAATCCGACCCCAACGGGATGCTATCAACATCTTTGAAGACGTTCTCTTCGCCAAAGGCCAGCACCAGCCGATCATAGATGCGCCCGGCAATGGCGCTGCTGTCTTCGGGGCGGTAGGAGATGACGATGCGCGGCGGGCGATCCAGTTCACGTTTGCGCGACACCGACCAATCCGAACGCGAGATGCTGGGATCGGCCTGCCAGGAATCAGCTTCTGCGGCGTCTTCGTCGGTGACGATGACCGTTCCATCCACGACCCGGGATTGCAGGTCGTTTTCCGTCGATTCCAGTTCCGCCCGCAGATCATCCAGCCGCATGGAAGAGACGGTGTAGTCACGCACGACGCGGGCAGCCTGCTCCGGCGTTGGCGTCGGTGGTGGATCAGCCAATTCGTAATGGTCGCTGCCATCGCCGAACCAATTCAAGGGCAGTTCCTTACCCGTGAGGATGTTCTCCAGCATCGCCCCCACCATACGGATGCTGGCGGGTCGGTTGTCGCGTTCTTTTTCGAGCATCCAGTAGATCAAGCCTGCGAGGGCGTAAGGAATCTCGCCCGGCTCACGGTAGCGCAAGACATCCTGCACGGGTTCGTAGAGGATGCCGCGCAGGATCGCCGCCGTATTATCGCCCTGGAAGGGACGTTCGCCGGCGACCAACTCGTAGAGGATCACGCCGAAGGCCCAGATGTCGGCGCGGGTGTCGATGCGCTCACCACTGAGAGCTTCCGGCGGCAGATAGGCCAGCGTGCCCATGACGGTTCCCGTCTCGGTGATCTCGGTGGTGGTGCCGCCGATGCGGGCCACCCCGAAATCGGTCAGCAGCGGCACGCCCTCTTCATTAATGAGGACGTTGGCGGGTTTCAGATCACGGTGGATGATATCGAGACGGTGGGCGCGGATCAGCGCATCGGTCAGATCGAGCGAGATATTCAGAATTTCTGGGATGCTCAGGGATTGTTTCCGCATGCGATCCAGCAGGGAACCGCCGCTGACGTATTCCATGACGATGTAGTGCGTATCTTCGTCCTGGTCAGTCGCCAGCACTTTGACGATGTTCGGGTGGTTCAAGCGGCGCAGCGCCTCGCCCTCGCGTTCGAAGCGCTCGACCAATTCGGGTTCATCGCGGGTGATTTCCGGTCGCAGCGCCTTGACGGCAACGACCTGCCCGGTGCCGCTATCCACGCCCTTGTAGACCGTACCCATCCCCCCCGCACCAATGGTACCTTCCAGGCGGTAACGCCCCGCAATCAACGGCTCGCTCTTCATGACGCCTCATGCCCTCCGCTTCGTCCCAGTCCGGCTTTCATCCTGCATCCTGTCTCGCACCTGCCAGGTCACGCTCATCTCTGACTTAAGATACTGGTTGAAGGGGCGCATCGCAAGCGGTGCCACGCCAAATACACAGCGGGTTCCTATCTTTCATTGATGTTTTCGTGGTAACATAACCGAAGGTTGGCATGTGCTACAACTTCCCCTGCCGGTATGCGTATACGGCAGTGTGAGAGAACAGGTTCACACGATCATCAACCGAACGAAATCCTTTGCAACGATACCGGAAAGCTTATGATCCGCTTCAAACGCAGAAATACCGCCTGGCTGGTTGCGCTGGCTGCTATCACGACACTCGCTCTGGTTGCAACGGGAGTCGCCCCTGCCGTCCAGTTCGCCGCGCTGGCGATCTTCGCGCTGGCGACCCTGGCTTCCACCGTTGAAATCGGCAGAGAACGCGAGAGCTTAATCGAAGCGCTGCGCCGCGCACCCATCCGCCAGCGAATTAGCCCGCAGGCCAAGGAAGCCACCGAACGCGCCCGCTCTCGCGGTGGCTTCAGCAATCAGGACGTGATGCTGCTGGATGTCGGCTTGATTGCCGTGCAGTCCAGCTACGAAGGCATGGCCATGCGCCGCACGCGCAGCATCTCCAAAGATGACGACGGCGTGCGTCCGTTCGTCACATTGAACGTCGATCCTTCTGAGGCTGACCGCAGTTCGGTCGTACGCTTCGAGATTTACAACCAGCAGGGCGAACGCCAATTCGTGCATGAGATGCGCACCTTCCTGCGCGAAGGCGAAATGAACATCATGACCGATCATCATCTGCCGCTGGCGGGTAACCAGGACGTACAGGGAACGGGTGACTGGGATCTGCGCGTCTACATTGACGGGAATATGGTGGCCGTGCATGACTTCATGCTGGCTCCTTCGATGACCGAACGCCAGCGTCGCCTCGCCCAGGAATACGGCGACCAGGAAGTCGTCGAATACTACGACATCGTGGATGAGGTGGAACAGGAAGTCCCACCGCGTCTACAAGATTTGCTGCAAGGCCAGGGGCAGGAGCAGCGTTCGCGCACCTCGTCCGGCACTTCGCAGTCTGAATCATCATCTGAAAGTGTTCGCAGCCGTGCCACCGCGCGCCGCAGCAGCGTCGCGGCTCGCAGACGGAGGTGAGTTCAACGCATGGATTACCAGAATAACCGCAATACTATCTTGCTAGCATTCATCTTGTTGCTGCTTGCCGGGGTCGCGCTGTTGGAATCCAGCGCGCTTGTCGTTTTGATCCTGCTGGGGTTGCTGTTCATGGTACGGCAGTTCGACAACAACCAGCTCCAATCGGCGTATAGCAGCGACGAATTTGAGGAAGAGTACGAATACGAGAATTACAGTTGGGACGCCTACGATTCCCACGAAGTGCGCCAGGTGCAGAGCGACCCGGTGTATCGTCACGCCCTGGAGGCCGTCGAACGCGCCGGACTCGATCCCGATCAGGTGCAGGTGCTGGCGGTCGATATTGGCATGATGGCCTTCCGCGAAGATGGCGAACCCACTGTTTTCCGCACCTGGACGCTGCCGGATGATGTTGATTACGTGCAGCCCTTCGTGCAGCTTCGCCTGCCGAGCAAGGCGACGGGGCGCGTTCGCTTCGAAGTCCTTGACTCCGCCGGGAACGTCGTATTCGTCCATGAAAATGATCACAACCTGGAACGAGGGCGCAACTTCGTGACCCCTGCGGCCCGCCTGCCGATACACGATCAGCAGGAGATGGATGGGCGCTGGGGGCTGCGCGTGAGTGCTGATGGCGTGCTGCTGGCGGATCACCGCTTTGAGTTCGCCGAAGCCACCAATGCCGCCATTCGTCAGCACATCGGCGAAGATGGCGAGATCAACACAGAACTGCGCGTTGCCCTCTCCGAAAGCCGCCTGCAGAAAATGTCGCTGGATGATCTGCTGGCGTACCAGGAAGAGGAAGAACAACAGCAGCAACAGCGCGGCGGCAGCGCCTGAGCGACGACCCGTTGTAGCACGCTCCGCCTGATGTTCGTCCGCCTGATGTTCGATCGAAGCCACTGGCGTGGATTTGCCCTTCCACTTCTCACACACAACAACCCGTGTTGAGGCCACAGGCTAGAAGCCACAACTTGTTGAATAAATATCGAGCCTCCCACCCATAGCACCGTTCTCCCCGGGGCGATTTCCGAATCGCCCCTTTTGCTGTATGTGGCTTGCGATACCCACCGTTGCACCCAGCACACAACACGCGAATCAACCCGCAAGCGCTTGACAGTGCGCTGTGCTGCGCTATCATATGAATGATCGTTCAGATATTGTCCGGAGTCCCCTGAATGGAAGAAGCCGAAAAATACACCTGCTGTGGCGATGAAGAAATCACCCGGGATGATCTGCTCGATCAGGATACGGCGGTGGATCTGGCGGAATTGTTCCGTGCGATGGGGGACACCAACCGCATGCGCATCATCGCGCTGTTGATGAAGCACGAGTTGTGCGTGCACGATGTAGCGACCCTGCTGGAGATGAGCCAATCCGCTGTCTCGCACCAGTTGCGGGCACTGCGCCAGATGCGTCTGGTGAAATCGCGCAAGGAAGGACGCAACGTCTATTACACGCTGGATGATGAGCACGTCGCGCAGTTGTTCGCCATCGGGCTGGAGCATTTGCGCGACAGTTAGGTTTTTTCGCAAGATTGCTGAATGCCTGTTCATACATTCAGGAATTGAGACCTCGTATCGTTTTTAAGGTGCGGGCCGTGTGCATCGATTGCACGCCTGCCACACAGCGCGAAGTCGAGAAGAGACACCTTGTTGAACAAGAGATGATCCAGAAGGAACACGTGAGGCCATGACACAGCAAACCTATCACATCGGCAATATGGATTGCGCCGGATGTGCCCAGGAAGTAGAGACCGGGGTCGGCAAGCTGAAAGGCGTCGATTTCGTCCAGGTTGATTTCGTCTCCGGCAAGATGCGGTTGGAGGGCGAAGTCAATTATGCCGAATTGCAGCGCCGCGTCGAATCCCTGGGCAAGACCATCGCCCTGCCGGAAGACTATCGGGCGCAGCAAGCACAGCCCAAACGCGGCGGCGTCCTCGGCTTCTGGGATTACCTGGTGGCGCGGCACGAGACGCAGCTGGCCCTCTTTGGCGGCGGCCTGGTGCTGCTCACCCTGGTGCTGACGCTGCTCGGCCTGCCCTATGCTTTCGCCAGCATCCTCTACACGGTGGGCATGGTCATCACGCTCTACCCCATTTTCCGCAGCGGCGTCAACGGCTTGCTCATCAACCGCCAGTTCACCATCAATCTGCTGATGAGCATCGCGGCGATTGGTGCCATCATCATCGGAGAATACCTGGAAGGCGCGACGGTCATCTTCCTCTTCGCCATCGGCGAAGCGCTGGAAGGCTACACGGCAGATCGCGCCCGCAGCAGCATCCAGAGCTTGATGGCGCTGAAGCCAACGACAGCCACCGTGTTGGACGACGACCGGGAGCGGGTCGTCCCGGTGGAGAATCTGCGCGTCGGCGACGAAATCCTGGTGAAACCGGGCGAGAACATCCCGATGGATGGGCGTGTGCTGACGGGTTCTAGCGGCGTGAATCAAGCGCCAATCACGGGCGAGAGCGTGCCCGTCGCCAAAACGCAGGGCGAAGAGGTCTTCGCAGGGAGCATCAACGGCGAAGGAACACTGACCATCGCAGTCACGCGCCTCGCTGAAGACAATACGCTCAGCCGCATCATTCAACTGGTGGAAGAGGCGCAGAGCGTACGCGCCCCCAGCCAGCGCATGATCGACCGTTTCGCCAGTTGGTACACGCCGATTGTGGTAGCCACCGCGGCGCTGGTGGCCTTCGTGCCGCCGCTGGTCTTCGGGCTGCCCTTCTATGACACAGCGACCGAACACGGCTGGCTCTACCGGGCGCTGACAATGCTGGTGATCGCCTGCCCTTGCGCCCTGGTCATCAGCACGCCCGTCACCGTCATCAGTGCGATTACCGCAGCGGCGCGGCGCGGCGTGCTCATCAAGGGCGGTGCCCACCTGGAAGCGCTGGGAACCGTGCAGGCCTTCGCCTTCGACAAAACCGGGACCTTGACCCAGGGCAAGCCGACCGTCACGGCATACTATGCCAGCGATTGCAACGAACCGTCGCCCTGTGTGCATAGCAACGATGTGCTGGCACTGGCTGCCGCCGTCGAACGTCGCACGTCGCATCCCCTGGCGGAAGCGGTTGTCCATGCAGCAGAAGAGCGGGAACTCGCCACTGTGTATGCCGCTGCGCAGGATGTGGAAATGCTCGCGGGACGTGGAGTTCGTGGCACAGTGGACGGGCACAAGATCACGGTGGGCAGTCATGCGCTCTTCGATGACGAATTTCCACATGATCCTGACCTGTGTGCCCGGATTCGCGCTGCCGAAACCCAGGGGCAGACGACCATGCTGCTGGCAGACGATGATGCCGTGCGCGGGTATATCGCCCTGGCGGATACCGCGCGCGAATCCAGCAAGGCGGTCGTCGCCGAATTGAACGCCCTCGGCGCTGAGACGGTGATGCTGACAGGCGACAACGAGACCGTCGCCCAGGCCGTCGGCGCGGAAGTGGGCGTGACCGATGTCCGCGCCGGATTGCTGCCGCAGCAGAAGGTCGAAGCGGTGCAGCAGTTGCGCGATCAGCACACAAACGTCGCCATGATCGGCGATGGTGTCAACGATACGCCCGCACTGGCAGCAGCTTCAGTCGGCATAGCCATGGGTGGGGCGGGCAGCCCACAGGCGCTGGAAACCGCCGACATCGCCCTGATGGCCGATGACCTCACGCAACTGCCCTTCGCGGTCAAGCTCTCGCGCTTCGCCCGCCGCCTGATTCAGGAGAATATCATCCTCAGCTTCGGGGTGAAGGCGGTTTTCCTGGTGCTGGCTTTCTTCGGATTGACCTCGCTCTGGGTGGCGATTCTGGCGGATGTGGGCATGGCGCTGTTGGTAACGCTCAACGGTATGCGCCCCCTGCGCTTCCGGCAGTGACGGCAGTGAGCCTGCTTTCCTGGGAGCGGCGACACGGAGCCGCTCCGACCACAATGTGAGGACAGCGCGTACCAGCGCGGCTCACGGCCATCTCTGAAGCACTCCCGACTTCAAGAATCCGGCTAATTCCGTCGTGCGCCGGGCGAGGATGCGCTCGACCTTGCCCGCATAGGCCGGATTGTGCTGGTTGGCGGCGACCCAGCGCATGCTGGCGACCTGCCGCCCTGCGATGAACGTCTCCAGCAAGTCCTGATGCTCACTGGCAAGGGGACGAATCCGGGTGTAGCCCTGCCAGAGCGCCGCTTCGATTTCGGCATAATTGGGCTGGGGCTTCATCTGCCACAGCAGCGGAGTCAGATCATAGAGATAGTAGCCCCAGCCGCTGTACTCCCAGTCCAGCGCGCGCACCTGCCCTTCGTGGAAGAGGATGTTGTGCAATAGCAGATCCGCGTGAATCAGGCCGACTTCTGCCCTGGATTTGCCCAGGGACTGCATGGCATCCCGGACTCGTTCTGCGACCTCCTTCATGGTGAGCAATTGCGCACCCGTGAAGATGCCCATATTGGTTTCGCCCGGGTCATAAATGCCACCCGCCCCGAAGAGGCCGTCATAATCCAGCACAGGACGCACCGCAGCGGCGGCTCCCAGGTTCACATCTGCCGTATGGAGGTGTGCCAGATACACGCCGACGGCTTCAGCCTCGGTGGGAGTCAGGGTGTTGGGTGTTCGGGTTTCGCCTTCGAGATGCCGCGTGAGCATGCCCTGCACCGTCTCTGTCAGCACGAAATCCATTGGCAGTGGCAGCGCCATGCCGTGCTGCACGAGCGCCTTCATGAGCATCCCCTGTGCGATCATCCGCAGCAGCGCCTGATCCTCGCGCTCTTGCAACATGAGCACATAGAGTGCGGAATCCGTCTGGACGGAGAAAACCGCGTTGTGCGTCTGCGCCAGCCAGGAAACGGTGGCCTCGCGCATATTCAGCGTAGCAACGGCGACTCTGGCCTGCGCCAGCCACCATTCCTGTTCCGGCGTGAGTTCCTCGAAATTTGGCATGCATCCTCCGGTTGAAAACGTGGAAAGGTGGCGGACAAGGCGTATCCGTTCTGCCAGCGCCATCCCGCGTCCGTTTCGTGTATTTCAGCGCTGTATTCTACCGCAGCGCAGCGCCGTCCCTGGCATCCCACGCATTCCAGAGATAGGGCAATCGCATCCAGAAGGGTGAAATCCAAAGACACGCTGGACACCAAGAAAAGGCCAGAATCACTGCCGAAGCCACGATCGAGCGCGAGGCAGAGGGATGTTCCTTTCGCGAGTGAATCTGCTATGCTGAAATGCGGGACTACAGAAGCGGAGACCACGCTCTCATCATGAAAATCACCCTCATCACGCTCGGTTCGCGCGGGGATGTGCAACCGTATATTCCGCTGGCGCTGGGCTTCCAACGGGCCGGGTACCACATCACACTGGCGACACACGAGATTTTCCGCGATTTTGTCGAGTCACACGGCATTCCCTTCACGTCTGTCGCGGGCAATCCGCAAGAACTGATGCAGGGCGAAGGCGGCATCAAGTGGTTGGAGACGGGATACAACCCCGTCGCCATGCTGCGCCAGATGCGTGCCGTCGTCTCGTCGCAGATACAGGCGATGGCGGCAGACTGCATCCGCGCTACAGAGGGTGCCGACGCCGTGCTCTATTCGCTGTTGGGTTTCATGGCGGGTCCCAGCCTGATGGAGAAATACAACATCCCGGGCATGGGCGTGTATTTGCAGCCGATCCAGCCCACGCACGAATTCCCGGCCTCTATCATCCCCCGCGTACCCGGTTGGCTCCCTGCCAAAGACTTCTTTCGGCGGCGCAGCTACGATGCCATCTTCATGCTGGGAGATGCCTTCTTCAACGGGTTGATCAACGAGGTGCGCGTGCAGCAGTTGGGATTAAAACCCTACCGCCAGACATTCCGGGGGGCAGTGCAACAGCCCTATCCCGTGACGCATGGCTACAGCCCGACGGTCATTCCACGCCCGGACGACTGGCCTGCGCACGTACACACTGCGGGCTACTGGTTCCTGGATGAAGACTTCACCCCACCCGCCGGTCTGGTCGATTGGCTGGCGGCAGGAGAGGCTCCCGTCTACATCGGTTTCGGTAGCATGACCAGCCGCGACCCGGAACAGACTACCGACATCGTGCTGGACGCGATACAGCGCACGGGGAAACGCTGCGTGCTGCTCAGCGGATGGGCGGGAATCGGCAACCGTGATCTGCCGGATGACATCTTCACGTTGGATAGCATCCCGCATCACTGGCTCTTCCCACAGATGGCGGCGATTGTGCATCACGGTGGGGCTGGCACCACAGGGTCGGCGCTGCGTTCCGGCAAGCCGTCGATCATCGTACCGCATTTTGCCGACCAGCCCTTCTGGGCGCAGCGGGTCTACGAGCTAGGCGTCAGCCCGCAGCCGATTCCGCGTAAGCAGCTCAGCGCCGAGCGGCTGGCAGCCGCGATCCAGACCGCGACGACTGACAGCGCGATGCAGCGCCGGGCGGCAGATGTGGGGGCGCAGATCGAGCGGGAAGACGGCGTTGGCGAAGCGGTGCGCTTCTTCGAACGCTATGTATTGCAGCACCCGACGCCGCCGCTGTAGCGCTGTCACACGCTGAAGCACCTGGAAAACCAGGGCAGCGGGACGCACATGCAAGATGCGCTGACCCGCTGCGTCACAGGTTGCGCTTGCAACCCTCACAGCGCTTCTTCTTCGTCGTCGTACTCGACGGCTTCCAGGATGTTGGTCAGCACCTCGTCGGGATTCTCCGCCGCTTTGCCGTAAGACTGCCACAACTGGTTGGCGATGGCCTCTGGCTGCAAGGACAAGCCCTGTTCCTGGAAGTACTCGCAGACGCGAGTCACATCACGCGTGAGGATCATGCGGGCCTTGTCATTGGTCTGCACATCCACCACCTGCGGGAAATCAATCAACACGATTTCACCCTCCCAGTAGAGGATGTTATAGGCGGAAAGGTCGCCGTGCGCGATGCCGTGTTGCAGCATCAGGTTGATGTTGCGCATCACTTCGCCGAAGAGCGGTTCGACTTCGTGCGGCTGCAAGCTAACCTCGTTGAGGGTCGGCGCGGGTAGGTTCTCATCGCCCAGGTAGGTCATCAGCAGGGCGTTCTCGCTGACAGCGATTGGCTCCGGCACGGCAGCTCCGGCGTCATGCAGCATCGTCAACGTGCGATATTCGTACATCAGCCAGGAGGTGTGCGATAACGCCTGCCCATAGCCCGACCCGCTGTTCATGGCTTTCAGCGTGCGCCAGTCTTTCGCGTTGATCTCCTTGCCATTCATTCCCAGGGCAGTGCGGCCCTGGCGGTACATGGCATCGTTGCGCAATTGGCGGAATTTGCGGGGGCGGTAAACCTTCGCCGCAACCCAGCGTTGGTCAGTGGTAGGATGCGCTGTGCAGCGGTAGACGCTGGCTTCCTTGCCGCCTTTCACCTGCGCTTCAACATCGGTGATTAAGTCCTGGTAGTAGAACGATTGCAACGACTCGAGCAACCACCCCGCTTCATATTTGCCGGGGGTGTACGTCGTCTCGAATCCGCCTGCGATTCCGGTTTCATCCGCCAGTTCTTCGACGATCTCGCGCTCGGATTTCTTGGGCGTATGGCGTGGTTTGGCTTTGCGCCTGCGCCGCTCTTGGCGATCATTCTGCATTGGATCGAATTCGGCGGCGTATTCCTCGAACAGTTCATCATCATCATAGTTGATGAATCTAGGCATGGTGGGTTTGTCCTCATTGGTCCCATTCAGGCGGCATGTAGCGCCTGTGTGCATTCTCAGTGTTTGCTGTTGTGCGGGCTGTTGAGAATCTCACGAACAGCCACGACGAATCGTGCGTCGGGGATGACACACATCGAGAGTCAACTCTCTGCGCCGTTGGCTGCCAGAGGCAAACGAGGGGTCTTGCGAGAAGACGGCTACGTTACCCGGCGAACTCCCGGCGCATGATGATCACTTCTGCGACTTTAACCACTTCCATCCTGCGCCTCCTTGCGGGTTGTTTTCAGTAGAACCATGTAAACTCTAACACGGGTCACAGGGGTTCGTCAAGAGCCTCACGAGGGTGTAGGATGCCAATTCTGGCGGTACGTCTCAGCACATGCGACGACCTGAGACCGCGCTGGTGCGTCCCGGTTACCATCCGCAACTATGAAATTCCAATGTGATCCATATTGCTCACGGGCAATTCCACGCTACACTGAAGAGACAAATGCAGCCGACACCCCTGCAAACCTGACCCGGCAGATAGTTCCGAAGCACAGCAAACAATGGCAACTGTCTCACAACTCCGTGAAGCCCGCGAACTGGAAAGCCTGCTCTCCCGCTGGGAAGGCCGTTGGCGCTTCCTGCGCATGATTCGACTGCTGCCGCGCGTGCTCAGCGGCGCACTCATCCTCGGCATCCTGTTGACGGGGCTGCTGGGAGCCACCGGAATCCTGCCCCTCTCCACACTGTTGGGGGTGGTGTTCGGCGCGGTGCTGGGCTTGACGGTGGTCTTCAGCGGGGGGTTGCGGCTCTTTGGACGGCGGGGAATGGCGGCGGCACGCTATTTCGACGGGGCCTTCGGGCTGCAAGAGCGGATGAGCACCGCCCTGGAACTGCTGGACGGTGATTTGCGCACGACCCCGGAGCTGACACAATTCCAACTGGCGGATACAGCGGCACGGGCACGCGAAATTGACCCGCGCAAAGAATTACGGCTCAGCATCCCCTGGGGCGAATGGCTGCTGGCGATTGTGCTGGCGGTTTTCCTGGCGGTGCTGCTGGGAATCCTGGCACTGCGCAGCAGCGCGGAAGGCTCCCTGATGGGCGAAGGCACGCGCCTCGCCGTCTCTGCCGCGCAGGAAGATGTACGCGACATCACCGAAGATGTCGCCACCGACAGCGGCCTCACCGATGACGAGCGCGAATCCCTGCTCGAATCGCTGGAGGTCAGCCTGGATGAGTTGCAGGCCGAAGAACTGACCAGCGAAGACGCCTTCGTCGAGATGAGCGAGCTTGAATCGCAGTTAGAGCAGCAAGCCGAGGCGATTCGCGAAGAGGTGGCGCAGCAGCAGGCCGCACAACAGGCCGCATCGGACGCGCTCGATCCGCTGACGGAGACGCCAGAAGAGACCCGCTTCGACCAGCAGTTAGATGCCGTGCAGGAGACGCTGCCCGAACTGGACGAAGAAGAGCAAGAAGCTACGGCGGAATCGCTGGATGAGGCGGCGGACGCCCTGGAAGAGAGCGACCCGGAGACGGCGGAATCGCTGCGCGAAGCGGCGGATGCCCTGCGCGAAGGCGACGAGGAAGGCGCACGCTCCGCCCTGGATGAAGCGCAGCAGAGCACGGCACAGAGCCAACAGAGCCAGCAGCAGCGCACTGAAACCGCCGAAAACCTGGAAGAATCCGCCGAGCAAGCGGGCAGTGCGGCGGAATCCATCGCCGAGAGCGAGTCGTCGCAGCCGCCCTCATCGCAGCCACCGCTCCCGGAGGATGTCCCCCAGGCACCCGGCGAAGAGGGGTCACCCGGTGGGCAGGCGCAGCAAGCGCAGGAACCGCAGCCCGGCGAAGAGGGGCAGTTGAGCACCAACGAAGAAGATGCCCCGGCAGGCGCAGACTCCGGTGATGAAGCCCCCGGAGAGTCCGAGGCAGGCGGCAGCACGGAAAGCGAGAGCGGCGGACAGGAGACCGAGGGCGGCGCAGGCGCGGGTACCAATGACGCACAGCAGCGCCAGGAAGGCGCTGGCAGCGGCGAACAGCCTGCACCTAACACGGGCACGGATCAGTCGGGCGTTGGCGGCGAAACGACCTACGAAGACATTTACGCGCCGCGCGAGATCGATGTGGAAGCGTCTGGCGAACAGATGCAACTCGAAACATCCGAAAGCGACACCACCACGCAAGAAGGCGAATTCCAGAACAACCCCATCGGCAGTGCGCGGACGCCCTACAACGAAGTCTTCCGCGAATATGCCGACAGCGCCAACCGCACCCTGGAGAGCGAGGCCATCCCGCTGGGCATGCGCGATGTCGTACGCGATTATTTCAATGCGCTGGCCCCGCAAGAACCGTGATTCCATCTCGCACCGGGGCAATCGCTTCAAAATGCTTTGAACCACAAAGTCACAAAGAACACAAAGCAAAGGCCAGAATCCCGCACCCCCGCGCAAGTTCCCCCTACGAAGTAGGGGGACGCAAGGGGGGAGACATGAGGCATACACAAGGTTTCACCCGCTATTCTGCCCCTTCTCTACACCATGCACGGCTTGAGGCGATCACCCTGATCTCGCGACCAGGGCAATCGCCTCAAATTTGTAAGAGTAATTGCAACAAAAAGGTGTCATC
>CAZJWX010000051.1:0-31444 GCA_964549915.1 uncultured Anaerolineaceae bacterium
GATGACACCTTTTTGTTGCAATTACTCTTACAAATTTGAGGCGATTGCCCTGACAGAAACCAATGCAATCTTTACGCAGCGTTCTACGGCCAGGTGGTTGTTCCCTCAGTCAGCACCTGGCACTCAGAACTTTGCACTGCGATGTTCCCGTAGTACAATCGTTCGCAACGAATTGCCAGCACACAGGGCGAGACACATGCCGAGCAAAGTCGCGCGGCTTTCCGCTGTTCACACTGAGATTTTCTATTGCACTCAATGCCCCCTGCATGAAGGGCGCACGCGCACCGTCCCCGGCGCAGGCGACCCCGATGCCGAGATCATGTTCATCGGCGAAGCACCTGGCAAAAATGAAGATGAGCAGGGCCTCCCGTTTGTGGGGCGTTCTGGCAAGTATCTCGATGAGTTGCTGCAAGGGATTGGCCTCTCGCGTGATCAGGTCTTCATCGCCAATGTGGTCAAATGCCGCCCACCGAATAACCGCGATCCGCAGTCGGAAGAGATCGAGACCTGCAACCCGTACTTGCGTCAGCAAATCGAAATCATCGATCCGCTGGTGATTGCGACGCTAGGACGCTACAGCATGAATATGTTCTTCCCCAATGCGAAGATCAGTCGCATTCACGGCCAACCGGAATACGGCACGCGCCGCGCCTATTTCCCCTTTTACCATCCTGCGGCTGCGCTCCGCGATCCATCCAAGCGCGAGGATATGGTCAACGATTTCGCCCGCCTGATGGAAGTGGTCGAAGAGATGCGCATACGACGTGCGAATCCCGATCCCGTTGATGAACCCGCTGGTGAGGAAGAAGCAGCCGAGCGCGAAGCCAGCCCGGAAGAAGAAGCCGCCGATGAAGACTCCCCGAAGCAAATGGGCTTGTTCTAGCTCACTCCTTCAGAATATGTTCGTGCAGCAGGCTATAGAATTCCTCTGTCTGCTCATCGTGAACTGCGTGACCCGTCTCTGGGATGATGATCGCCTGCGCATCCGGTGCATGAGATGCCCAGTGCTGCGCCGCATGTGCCGGATTGAGCGGATCATTTTCGCCGAGGATGAGCCGCACCGGGCAAGTGATCCCCGGCGCGAGGCTCAAGCTGACATCGCCATCCGCATCAACCATTTCAATCATGGCTGCAATCCACTGGCGGGCGAAATCTGCCGGACGATAAATCTGGTGCCGCAGCAGATCATCCCTGGTCATCCAGGTCTGGGGCTTGGCGAAGGTTGTTTCGATGTAGGCGCGTAATTCTGCCGGAAAATACCCTGACGCGCCCCAGGTCAGCGCCGCCTGAAAGCGTTCCGGCTGCTTCCCGGCACAGAGCAGTGCAACTTCGCCGCCGTCGCTGTAGCCGATGATCCTGGCCTGCGGCACCTCCAACGCATCCAGCAAGGCCAGCACATCTTCGGCATCTCGCTCGTAGAAGCGAGAGGGGAAATCGCGCGGCTTTGGCCTCGAATCGCCGTATCCGCGCAGGGTGGGGGCGATGACCTCGCAACTTTGCGCCGCCAGCCAATCGATCACATGCCCCAGATGAAAGCGGGCGGTTCCCAGCATCCCATGCAGCGCGACAATGGGCAGCGTCCCGCTGTTGGGGTTGTGATGTTCATAGTCCAGCACCGCACCGGTGGGCAGTTCCAGCAGGGGCATGGCTTATTTCTACTTTCTGTGGCTATGGCTGTGGTCACGGCTTCTCATCGGGAAGCGGGGCTGTGTGATTGTCTCACCAGGCAAGCTCTCAGTGCTTCGCCTTGCAGCTACCGATGACCGGTACTGAAGCCTGCAAAGCGGCCATGCTGCCTGGCTGACGAGCTTCGTCACTCAACGATGACCCACTCCCGTTCGGGATCCATCTGTTCTGGTAACGGCACCAACTGTACCCAGGTATTGCCCGGCTTCAAGTAGAGTATCTCGCCCTCGCTCGTCTCGAAGGTCAGCAGTTCCGGGCGCGTCGGGCGCAGCCAGCGGCCTTCATAGCGCACGCCGTCGCGCAGGACAACGGCCTCACCCTCCGGCCAGACCGTAATCTGGGCACTCCAATGGATGACATCCTGGTAGCTGCTCTCTACAATGTCGGTCAGGTAGTGTCCGGCATGGACGATGGCGACATTGACAGCACTGACCTGCTCTTCGGTGTTGGCATCAAAATGCAGTTGACCATCGGTGCTGCGGTAGTACCGCGCCGTTTCTGGATCGTAGTACCATTCCACCAGCGTGGTCTGGTAACGCACCTGCGCGTAGATTCCGCTGCCTGTGGGGTTGCCCTGCGGTTCCGGGTGGAAGGCCATGCCGCGCAGGTCGGGACGTCCGCCGTTGCCGTCCTCCCGCGCCAGTTCCCAGAGCGCCTCCAGGTTGGCGAAGAGGTTGTGCGGCACGGGGATGGTCTCATCGCGGAAGAAGTAAGGCGGGCCGAACAGGACACCTTTGTAGGCGCGATCAACGAAATCTGATGGTGGAACATAGCCCGCAGGCCCCACGACATCCACTTCGGCGGCACACTGCTCCCGGTCTTCGCGGCTGGCGCAGAGAGTCTCGGTCACGTACTCGCTGCCGTAAATGCGCTTCTCCACGCCGATGCTCGCCCCGGCAAAAGCCAGCAAGCCCTGGTACATGGGTACCAATTCGTAGTCGATGAGGCGGGCACTGCGGATCGAGCCGACTCGCGTTGGCGCGTTGCTGTAGAAGATCGCCGAGAAGCGCGTGATGCCCACTTCCGTGTAATGCTCGAAGACCAGATCTGCCGCGCCGATACCGGCCTGCGGGCGCACCAGCGCGGGTGAATTGGAGACTTTGACGACGATGGGGCGGCGCTCCAGCACTGCCGGGTCAGCCACTTCCAGCCCCGTCAGAGGGTTCACAGTATCAGCATATGTGTCAGGGCCAATGGCACCCGGGATAACCTGGGGCGTAGTTTCTGGTGTGGCTTCCTGAGACTGAGCAGGCGCACTGATGAAGCAAATGAGAGCAGTGAGCCAGACGATTGCATGGGAGAAGCGGGTGAGTGACATCAATTCGGCAGCGCTCCTCTATTGTTCTGGGTGGATACCGTTATTGTTCTGGGTGGATACCGTTATTGTTCTGGGTGGATACCGTCGGCTGCTTGTCGGTCGGGATTGGCGGTACATGAAGCTTGCCTGTGGTGCAGGCCGCAGCCCGCATGGCGACCCATGCTAAAATCAATTGTGGGAAATAGCAAGATGCTTTACAATACAGCAGAACTTGTGATACCGGGGGTACTCGCGCGCTTGTTGACGGCTCCCCAGGGCATGTTTATAATCGGCCTATTCTAACGATTTCTTTAGACCCTGACCGACGTACGAACCGTGTTTTAGACCAGGGGGCATAGATGCCACTTCAGGGGAATATTCGCGATTTTAGCACCACGCAGCTTCTCAATCTGGTGAATTTGAGCCGCCGTACCGGGATGTTGACCATCTACGAAGGCGTGCCCACTGGCGAAAAAGACGCCATGCAGAATGAGAAGATGGCGCCAGGCAAGGAACGCTCCAAAGTGGGCTTCATCAAGGGGAAGTTGGTCTATGCCTCGCTCAGTGGGCGGGATAACGGGCTGGTCAGTGTGCTGAACCGAGCGGGCAAACTGACGGATGCGCAGGCCAAGGTACTGCACGAACGCGCCAAGAACACGTCCGATAAGGCACTGGCAGTTCGCCTCATCAACGCCAACTACGTTACGCAGGGCGATATCGTCACCTGCATCAAGGATCACATCCTGGATACGGTCTACAACTTGATGACCTGGACGGATGGCCCCTTCCGCTTTGACGATGAACAGACACCGAGCCAGGAGCGCATCCTGGTACCCATTGACCTGGAGAATGTCATCATCGAAGGCGCGCGTCGCATGCGCGAAGTGGGGGAAATCAATGCCGTCATCGAGAACCTGGATGTGTCGTTGAGCTTCCCGGAAAATCCCAAGGAGAAATTCAAGGGAATCCACCTCAGCGTCGACGAATGGAAAGTGGTATCCTACGTCAACCCGAAGAACACGCTCCGGCAGATCATGAAAGTGCTCAATATGTCGGAGATCGAAATCAAGCGGGTGGTTTACGGGTTACATCAGGCGGGTCTGGTGGAAATCGTGCGGGCGCGCCCGGCAGAAGCTGCGGCATCCGCCCCGACGCGGCGGTCACGGCGTCGTCAGTCGCAGCCGGATGTCAAGGTCATCAACAAGCTCATTGATAAGTTGAAGAACATCTAATACGCTGGATTTGTTTATCTTATGCCTGCTGCAAGGCATATGCTCACTGCGGGCTTGCTTATCCGTCATAGATCATGAGAAGAGCGGGGCATTATGCAGACAGTCAAAATGGTGGTCACAGGACCGTTCAGCGCTGGTAAAACCGAATTCATCCGGTCTATCAGTGAAATCGACGTAGTCTCGACTGAACAGGGAATCAAGAAAGACACCGCTGAAGCACAGGAAAAGGAAAATACGACGGTGGCGATGGACTTCGGTCGCATCACCGTTGATGATGATCTGGTGCTGTACCTCTTCGGTACGCCGGGGCAGCGCCGTTTCGACTTCATGTGGGAGATTCTGGCAGAGGGTATGCTTGGTTTCATCGTGATGGTGGACAGCACCAAGCCGGAAACATTCCGTGAAGCACAGAGCATCCTCAATACCTTCCGCGCCTACGCGCCGACGCCGTATGTGGTCGCGGCCAACAAGCAGGATCATCCGGATGCCTGGAACCCTGAAGATATGAAGATTGCCCTGCGACTGGACGAGGAAGTGAAGCTGCTGCCGTGCGTGGCAACCGACCGCGACAAGGTGCGTAACGTGCTTCTGGAATTGCTGTACACGATTCTGGAAGAGATGGAAAACTGAGCCTGCGCCAACGGCTGAGCAGGTTCAACTGCGTGAAGGGCGAAGCTACGTGCCGACTCTCGTGACCGAAAAAGGGATTGTCCATTACGAGACGTATGGACGAGGACGCCCGGTGATCTTGCTGCATGGTTGGCTGGGTTCCTGGGCACTGTGGCGAGAGACAATCGAAGAATTGGGCAAGCATTTTCGTATGTATGCCCTGGATTTCTTCGGTTTTGGGGACTCGCTGGATCGCAGTGCGGATTTCAGTGTGACCAACTACGTTGAACTCGTGAACCAGTTCATGGAACGCCTGGGGATCGTCAAAGCGCCGCTGGTGGGCCATTCAATGGGCGGCACGGTATCCCTGGGTGTCGCCTCTCGCTACCCCGAAAAAGTCGTCAAAGTCATCGTCATCGGCTCGCCGATCGAAGGTTCTTCGCTGAATGTCTTCCTCAAGCTCAGCGGCTACAAGGCCATCGCCGATTTGCTCTTCACCGTGCCGCCGATTTTGCAGGGGTTCATCTATGGCATCACACATCTGGCAGCCAAAGATGGTGGCAAGCTCTACCGCATGGTGCGCGAAGATTCCTCCAAAGTCTCGGCGGATTCGTTCTTCCAGAGCATCGGCAACCTGCGTAAGACAGACCTCACGAGCGAACTCGAATTTCTGGAGATGCCCCTCCTGGGAATCTACGGTAAACGCGACATCATCGTGCATCCCAGGCAGGGGGATGTGTTGCTGGAGCACGCCCCCCATGCGACGCAGCAATTCTTCGAGCAGTCCGGTCACTTCCCCATGCTGGATGAGCCAGTGCGTTTCCACGAGACGGTCAACGAATTCCTGCACCACGGCTAGTAAACGTTATCGCACACGTTAGCAATTTGGCGTTATACTGGGTGCAACCATGTACTTGCCACACGATGCGGCGAAGGACAGTCCATGTATCGCTACATTATCGAAGATAAACAGCATGTGCCGCCGTTCAACGAACCGGCGAGTATGCTGACTGTTGGCACGCAGGTGCTGAAGTTCCACCAGGACGATTTGTTCACCCGCTACTTCGGCGGGGATGCGGAACTGCGCGGCGTGTTCCACAGTCGCGACCAGCTTGTGACCTGCCAGGGCGAGGCCGTTGTCTATCGCGACAATCTCTGGTTTGACGAAGAATTCCTGGACTATTTCATGAAGGCCGCTCGTCGTGCCAAAGCGCCGTGCCGTGCCGCCATCGCAGCGGATGATCGCGCTTTCAGCACCTATACGATCCCACTGGCGCAAGACATCCAGCCAGGACGCGACGAAAATGGCCGTGAGATCTACTTCCTTGATCTGTGGTACTTCCCCCGATCCTACGATCCGAATATCAAGCCGATTGTCGTCCCCAGCGATGCACGGGAAATCGGCTTCTTCAGCGTGCCGGATTATATGACGATGGAGCAGGGTGACCTGACGCATTATGCGCCGATGCGGGCTGTCATTAGCATCGAAAGCTGGGTGCACGTCTATTTCGCCAGCATTATCTTCGGCACATTCGCGCGTTCAGGGCGGTTGGATAACAAGATCGAGACGAGCTTTTTCGCCAGCCTGCGCCTGCTGTGGCATGCGGTCATCGAGCAGAAGCAGGTGCTCAGTGCGTCGGGCGCGGTGGAGATCGGCAAGAATACGGATATTGACCCATCCGCCATCATTCGCGGCCCCTGCAAAATCGGTGACCGGGTGGCGATTGGGGCGGGCGTCGTCATCGACAACTGCACCATTGGCGATGATGTCACGATTGATGCGGGTTGTGTCCTCTTCCAGAGCGTCGTGGGGAACAACTGCTTTTTGCCCTTCCGCGCAGCGCTGTACCTGACCGCATTGATGGAAAATACCATCGTTGCGCAGAACACCTGCTTGCAGATGTGCGTCATTGGGCGTGATAGCTTTGTGGGTGCGGGGAATACCTTCACCGATTTTAACCTCGTGGCGCAAAAGCCCATCAAGGCGGCGAACCGCTATGGTGAACTGGAAGCGCTGAACCAGATTGTGCTCGGCAGTGCCGTTGGGCACAACTGCCGCATCGGGTCGGGGATGGTGGTCTTCCCCGGTCGCATGATTGAGTCGGATACGGTGCTGATCGCCTCTCCGAATCGGCGCGTCATCAATCACAGCGTCACCTACGAAGAGAGCGACCATCACTTCGTCAAAGGCGGGGATGTGCACCAGCGGCAATATCCGCGTGTGGACGAGCGCATCGTCACGCCGCAATCCTGGGAAGAGTCCTGGTGAGGCCTGGTGTTGAGCGCGGAGCCTGGCAGGGGGCGTTCTGCCGTCCCCTCAACTCGCTTTCACCCAACCAGTAAGTAAGGGTTTACGAGACTCCTGTACCAATACTCCTGGTAACAAGTTGTAAGCTTACCGTCCCCAAACCTCCGTTACAATGTGTACAGGGTATCGAGCACTTGCAGAGGGGCATCGCATGTCGGATTCAGGCAATACATTCGGATTCATCTTCCACCCGATTCGCATTCGGGAGGATGTCAACAAGAAATTCCCGCCGCTTGGCACGATTCTGCCGCTTGGCTTCATCAACTGGGTTTGCCAGTTCTTCCCACCGCAATACATCAGCGAGATCACAGGCATCACCTCTGCGCATACGGGTGAGGAAGTGCGCGGCTGGTTCGTCGCTGCACCCTACACCCCCCAGGCCATGCAGCAGCTCCCGCTGGAAAAGGTCTACGACAAAATTGTGGATACGATCCACCTTGCCGAAGAGAAGGGCGCCAGGATCATGGGGCTGGGAGCGCATGTCGCCGTCGTGGGAGATGCAGGGGTGACTATCGCCCAGCGCGTGAATATCCCCGTGACGACGGGCAACGCCTATACCGTCGCCATCGCCATCGACTCGATGATCGAAGCATCACACATCATGGGCATCCGCGTTCCCGACGCGACCATTGCGATTGTCGGCGCAACGGGTTCCATCGGCAAAGCTTGCGCACGGAACTTCGCCGAACTGTGCGGCAAGCTGGTGCTGGTCGGGCGCAACCGGGACAGGCTGGAGGCAGTGCGTGAACTGTGCGAGGGCAAAAAAGCCGATGTCGTGATCGCTGAGGATGTGCAGGGCGTGTACGAAGCCGACCTCGTGCTGACCGTATCCAGCGCCGTGGATGCCATCATTCAACCACAGCACCTCAAGCCCGGTTCCGTTGTGCTGGATGTTGCCCGTCCGCGTGATGTGTCGCCCGCTGTCGCTGCCCAGCGCAACGATGTTCTCGTGATCGAAGGGGGCATGGTAGAAGTCCCCGGCGCACAGGCCAACTTCAACTTCGACTTCGGCTATCCGCCGCGCAAGGCCCTGGCCTGCATGGTAGAGACCATCGCGCTTGCGATGGAGGAGCGTTACGAGAATTTCACCCTGGGGCGGGAGATCGAACCGCAGCAGGTCAAGGAAATCCGCGAAATTTGCAATCGCCACGGTTTCAAGCTCAGCGGATTTCGTGCCTTTGAAACGTCGGTGTCGCAAGAGACCATCGATTCGGTGCGCGAACACGCTTACGCCAACCGCAAAACCTGGTCTCCGCTGTTTCCGTGAGTTGTCTGCTATCTGGCGTGCGCATATTCCTGATGACGTTCGTGGCAATCAACACGGGGGGTGCTGGCGCTGGTTCTGATTGGCAGAATGCCACAACCGGGCTGCAAGCGCCAGATTCAGCGCAGCCTCATCGTGATTGATGCAATCTCTATGCGGGGGCAAATCTCGCGCCGAAGTCCAGTCCTTACGCTTGGGGTAGTTTCATACGCACCAAGGGAGGAATTCAGATGGCAAGCCGCATCTATTACAGTGAAGAAGCCCGTGCCCGCGCCCAGGCTGCCCGCGTTCGCATCGCTGTGCTGAGCCTGGGGTTGGGCATCAGCATCGGTGCAATCCTGGCGCTCTTGTTTGCGCCGGAAGAGGGCGAAGAAGTCCGCGAACGCATCAGCGACCAGGCGCAGGATTTCCGCTCGGACGTGGAAGATCGTGTGCGCAAGATCGCCAAATGAGCTGAGCACAGCCGAGCCAGCACGAAAGACCCCTCATAATTGAGGCGGCGCAGGCATCAACTCAGAGTCGGGGACTCGCGTCCCCGGCTTACCAAATCCCAGAATCCATTAGCAAGTTCATTGAGGCACTTGCCGATTCCGCAAGGAACGGGCGCATGTGTCTGCGTGTCTTCAACCGTCAATCATCGACGGGGAAGAGGCCGTTGCGGCGTTCTTTGCGCCGTTCGCCCAAACCCATTGGCTGCCGTTTGTGCGCCGTCAAGAAATCGTCCTTGGCCTCGATCTGGTTGATCAGGGCGCTCAATGATTCTTCCAGCATCTCCAACGTCAATTCCTCCGTCTCCATATAGGCTGCCATCGTCAGCGCGTGGAGCGCTACCTCGCGGACGAAAGCTCCGGGTCGTCCCAACAACTTCGGCACGACCGCCTCATGGTCTTCGCGCCAGGCATCCCCCAGGTATTCACGCAGCATCTGCCGCGCAGTTTCGCTGGATTCCATCTCCGGAATGATGAAGATGCGATCCAGGCGACCGGGGCGTTTCATCACGCGGTCGTCGATCTTCTCCGGGTGGTTGGTAGTGGCAATCAGGATTGTGCCGTGCTTGTTATTGGGGGATTCGTTGCCGTCCAGTACGTTCAACAACTGCGCTTTGGATTCTTCGTCCAGGTAGGCGTCCAGTTCTTCCACCAGCACAATCGTCGGCGCGTCACTGCTGGCAGCCATCTCCAGCGCTTCATGAATCTTCCAGAACTTCGCGCCGTACTGATTGCTCCCGCTGACGTAGACCACGAAATAATCGCGTGCCTGCGCCCAACCCGCAATCGCCGAGCAGAGCATGGTCTTGCCCGTGCCGGGGACACCCGCGAAGAGCAGTTTGCGGAAGGGCTTGATGTTCAGGCGCTGGTAAATCTGCACGCCCTTGGCGAAGAAGGCATCAATATCCTTGAGGATGTCGTCCTTGAGGGCGTCCGGCAGGTAGATATCCTCCCAGCGCACCGAGGCATCGAAGGTGATGTCCATGCCGCCCACGATATAGACCTTGCCCCGGTAGGGGATGGCGCTGTGGTAGATGCGCTGGCATTCCTTCTCGAAGGCGATCCACTGCGCGACATGCTCGTTGGGCACGCTGGCGATGCTCACCAGGCTACTGTGCATATCAGCATCATACATCCAGATGGAAATCACCAGTACCTCGAAGCTGCGATTGCCATCGCTGAAGTGGAAGAGCAGGCCGCCGCTGCGGTGCGCAGGCCGTTCGTCGAAGTAAGAATGCACTGGCGAAATCAGGTCGCAGTCGTAGGTTTCGTGTGCCATGTACGCGAATCCCTCACCTACATCGAACTGCTCCTGCACATAGCTGAGGGCGGTCAGGTTGGCGGTGGCGGTGTTCGCCAGAATCAGGCGATTCTCCTGGCGGGTGTGTGGCTCATAGTGTGTTTGAATCCATTGACAGATACGCTCGTGCGTCGACACAGGGTCGATCAGCATCGTTGTTTCTCCGTGAGTGCTCGGCATGTGGGTTACAATACTCTTCGTGTGTATTCTGCGATGCGTTCATCTTGCCCATTATCTTATTGTTGAAATCTCGTTTGTGCGACTCTCAATTTTGGTCGGCAGGCAGAACTGTAACGGAATCTATACAAATGAACGGCTGCTGCGATGAGCGGCAAACGTCGTTGTAAGGCTGTGGTGCAGGTCGCTGAATGGCCATCAATGGCTGCTACGATGGTGCACAATGCGCCTTGCTGGATAACAATCCGTTTGAAAAACGCATGAGTCCTGTTTCCAGGTTGGAGCATTGACACGACCCTTGCGCCAATTATGCACAAGTTCCGTTATAGTGTAGAATGACGCTAGGGTCACCGCGTACCGAGCGCCGAATTGTACATGCTACTTACCCCCAAAATGTAGTGAGGGTTGCTGAATTATGAGCAAAGGTTCCATCCTCGTCGTTGAAGACGATTTTGACATCTCAAACATGCTGCGCATCTACTTCAGCGGGCAGGGTTACAATGTGCAAGTCGCGCCCAAGGGGCAGGAAGCCCTGGACGCTACGCGCAAGCACCTGCCGAATCTGATCGTGCTGGACATCAACCTGCCGGATATGAGCGGCTACGATGTTTGCAAGGTGCTGCGCACAACGACCCGCACCAGCCATATTCCGATTATCTTCCTGACGCAGAAGGATGAACGCAGCGACAAGATCATCGGCCTGGAATTGGGTGCGGACGATTACGTGACCAAACCCTTCGACATCGAAGAACTGAAGCTGCGCGTGCAGAACGCCATCCAGGCCGCCAAGAAGATTCAGTTGATCGATTCGGTCAGCAATCTGCCGACGGGCAGCCTGATCGAAGATCACCTGCGCGACTTGATGCGTGGCAAGCAGGATTGGTCGTATGTTGACATCAAGATCGCCAATTTCGAGCCGTTTTCGGAAGTCTACGGCTGGCAGGCTGGCGATCAGGTCATTCGCGCTGTGTCGCTGATGCTGGCAGAGGTCATTGACCAGAGCGGCACCAACGACGACTTCCTCGGACATCCAGGACGCGACAACTTCGTCGTCATCACCCATGCGGAAGACAGCGAACCGCTGATTTCTGCGCTGCAGGAGCGCTTCGAACGCGAGATTCCGCAGCATTACTCCTTCATTGACCGTGAACGCGGCTACATGCTGGTAGACGGCAACGAACAGCGCGAACTGATGACCCTCACAGTGGGTTCCGTCTCGACGCGCACACACCAGTTCTCCGACATTCGCGAGATCACCGAATTGGCGGCGGAAGATCGCCGTCGCAAACGCAGCGGCGATGCAGGTGGGCAAGACACGGGCAACGACATCCTCACCGCATGGTGAGCCAGTTTCCGGCTGCCGCCGCATCCCGCCAACACTGCAAACAGGTTTCAGGTGCATAGAGGAACATGGGCAGTTTTCCCTTTATTCTGATCTTTCTCGGGCTGTTGACCGCGGGCGGCATCTTCATCTGGCTGCGCCAGCGTGAACGCGAACAGCAGAACCTGAACACAGAAAAATCGTTGCGTGCCGCACAGGCCGCTAGCGAGAATCAGGCTGCTGTGCTCGTTGCGACGGAACACGGCAAGCTGTTGCACGTCAACGACCGCCTGCGCGATTGGATGGGACTCAATGGCGCGGAACCGAACCTGAACGATGTGCGGCGCATGGCGCAGCCAGAAGATCATCTGCTCGACCTGCTGGCGAAGGAATCGCGGGTATCACTGCAATTTGGAGAGCGTTGGGTAGAGGCGACATCGCACTATACCCCCGCACGCGATGGCATGAATGTCGTCGTCGTCATGCGCGAATTGCTCATGCCCACGCAATCTCAGCCCGGTGAAACAGAGGGCATGGATGTCTCGCGGGTGATGCGGATCATCAACGAGATCAACGAGACGGCAGACGCCAGCGTCGGCATCGAACCAGCCCTGCAAGTCGTCCTGGAGATCCTCAACCGGGCGATTCCTTGTGATGCAGGCGAACTCTGCATCTGGAACGATGAGAAGAACCTGCTGGAGCAGCGCGGCTGGATCGGCGATACACGCTATCTGCTGACGGTGGACGCGCGCGGCGGCACCTACCAACCCGGTCAGGGTGTGGCGGGCTGGATGGCCAAGTATGGCAAAGCCATGTTGATTGACGGGCGACATGATCCGGTCGCGATCAAATCACTGATGAGCGAGACGCCCTATACCAGCGCTGCCGGGGTGCCACTCTTCCTGTCGGAACACCTGGTCGGCACGCTGCTGCTCTACAGCGAAGAAGCCCGCCACTTCAGCACGGAAGACATCTCGCTGTTGCAGGCCGTCAGCAAGGCCGTCGGCACGATCATTCGCAATGCCCAGCACTACGCAGGGCAGGAATCGCTGATTCACGACATCACCACGCTGCAAGAAATCGCTGACCAGTCCGGCCAGGGCGACCCGGTCGCGCGAATCTACCAGTTGTTGACCGAGCGCGTTGCCCGGCTGATGAATGCGGAAATGTGCGGCGTCTTGCTCTACGATGATGAGCGCAAGGTGCTGGTGCCGCAGCTACCGTTCTTTGGCCTGCCGCACCACATCTCCGAGCGCTTCGAGATTCCGCTGCCGCTGGATACGCCGCAGCGCGATGCCTGGGAACGCCAGCCCTACTGGGTCTCCAACGACCTGCGCGATGAGCCGCTGACATCGGCGCTCAAGCTGGATACGCTGGTGCAGACGGCGGGTATTCGCAATACGGCGCTCTTCCCCATGCAGATTGCGGGGCAGCGCATCGGCGTGATCGCCATCAGCAACAAGCAGGGTAGCGGGGGCTTCCTGCCCGCTGACCTGAAGCAGGTGCGGGTGATCGCGTCCCAGGCCAGCATCGTTGTAGAGAATGTGCGGCTCTACCAGCGCGAACAACGCATTGACCAGGAATTGCTCGGCTTGCAGACGATGACGCACGCCATCGGCGCGTTGAGCCACGAGGGGGAATTTTTCTCCGAAATCACGTCTCGCGTGGCGGAATTGATGGGCAGCCAGATGTGCGGCATCTTGCTCTACGACGACATCAGCAAGGCGCTGGTAGCCCGTTTGCCATTCTACGGTGTGGATGAGGATGCGGTACGCGATTATATGATCTCCCTGGCTCCGGGGACGGTCATGGAGCAGGTCTGGGATGAAGAAGACGTCTGGTTGAGCAACCGCGTCAGGACGGACTCGTTGGTCTATGCGGCGGGGTTGGAAGACCTCGCTGAGCGCCTGGGCGTGCAGAAGACGCTCATGGCGACCATGTCGGCGGGTGGGCGGCGCATCGGCGTGGTGCAGATCGCCAACAAGCTGGATGGGACGGATTATGATGACCGGGACGGGCGTCTGATGCAAATTTTCGCCGCCCAGGCCGGGGCGATCATCGAGAATGCCCGTCTGGTGCGCGAAGTGCAGGTGCGTGCGGAACAGGCGGATCGTCTGCGGCGCATCGCCGAGATGACGACGCGCATGATCAGTGCTGAAGAGTCCTTCGAGCCAGTGTTGCGCGAAATTGCTGCGCTGCTGGATTGCGAAGCGGTCTACGTCAATGTCATTGACCACAACACCAACACTCTGATCGGCTATCCGCGCTGGACGTACGGCATGGATGTCACTGAACCTGTGGTGCAAGACCTGACGCAACCGGGCTACGAACAGATTCCGGCGCGCACAGGCTATTCTTTTGTGACCAATAACATCTCGGACGACAAGCGCGTACTCCCCGGTTATCAGCGTCTGGCGGAGCGCTTCGGACATTACAATGCCATCCTGGTGCCGCTGATGGTCGGTGACCGAATCATCGGTGAGATGGGCGCTGCCAATCGCCGCGCGGGTGACTATACGCCGCAAGATCTGGCGACCTTCACAACGGTTGCTGCCCAGGTTGCGCCGTCCATCGAGCGTATGCAATTGTTCGAGGCTGCGGGGGAGAACCTGCGCCGCCGCGTAGAAGAACTGGATGCCATCGCGCGAGTCAGCAACAAGCTGGCGTTGACGGACGAATTGCAGACGGTGTTGGACGCGATTCGCGTCGAGGCAGCCCGCGCGACCTATGCGGATGGCAGCACAGTCGTGCTGATGCGTCCGGAGCAGGAATGGCGTGCTGGCGATAAGCCAGAGATGCTGCAACGCATCGGCGAGATCAACGGCCCCTATGGTCTGGCACCGCTGGAACGCGAAGCGGCCTTGCAGGGGGCAGAGCCTGTCGTCGTCCAGGATTACAACCGCCACACGAGCATCGCGCCGATGCCCGCCGATGCCCGTTCAGCGTTGGCAGTGGGCGTGCTCTACCTGGATCAGGTTGTCGGCTTGATCCACGTCTACAGTCGGCGTCCGCGTGCCTTTGATGAGCGATCGTCGGGCTTCTTGCTGCAACTTTCTACCAAGACTTCACTGGCGTACCGCAACGACCTGCTCTACAAAGAACAACTCGAAAAGAGCGAGCGCCTGCGCCAGCGCGTTGATCAGCTCAACCGCATCTTCGAACTGGGGCAGATGGTGCAGACCAATGCCGACCCGGTGATGATGCTGGAAGCAATTGCCTACAGCGTGCAGCACAGCGTTGGCTTCGACACGGTGCTGATGCTGCTCTTCGACGAAGAAGACGAGAACGTCTTGCGTCGTGTGGCGCAGGCGGGGATGCCGCTGGATCGCTTCCACGAATCACAATCTCTGGTGATTCGCCGCGAGGAACTGGACGGCCTGCTGGTGGAAGAGTATCGCAGCAGCGAGAGCTATTTCTTCCCCATCGAAGAACTGGAAAAGTGGTATCGTCCCTCGATTTCCGTCCTCAGCGCCGAATACGAAGGCAACCGCAGCGTGGAGCCGCTCGGCAAGCGCTGGTGGCACGATGGCGATATGTTGCTGGTTTCCATTCGTGGGCAGGGTGGCGAACTGTTGGGCTTGATGTCGCTGGATCGCCCCTACAACAATCAACGTCCGGAGCGTCGGACGCTGGAAGTGCTGGAAATTTTCGCCCATCAAGCGGCGACGATGCTGGAAAACACGCGGCTCTTCCGCCAGAGCCAGCAAAATGCGGCGCAGGAAGCCCGCCTCAGCAATATGCTTGAGTCGATTGCGGGTACGCTCGATTACCATGATCTGGCGGAACGCCTTGCCAGCGGCCTGCGCGAACTGGTCGACTTCGACCTGATGACGCTGGTGCTCTACGACGAAGTCAACGAACACTTCGATCACCTCACGGCGGGCTTCAATCCGTCCGGCCATGTGGTGGTGCAGGAAGAGCAGCAGGCGACCCTGCAAGGCACGGCGCTGGGGCGCAGTTACAGCGAACGCGCCATTTATGCCTATGAAGCCACAGACGCTGACGCCCGTCATTACGAAGACCTGCGTGCATGGCAGCAACGCGGCGAGCAATCGACGATCATTCTGCCGCTCTCCGTCGGTGGGTTGTGCCTGGGTGTTCTGCACCTGGGTAGAACCCAGGCTGGGGCCTTCCAGCACGCGGAAACGGAGCAACTCCTCGCGCGTACCGTGCAGTTGGTCGCCAGTACCGTCCAAAATGCGCGTCTCTTCAACCAGGCGCTGAACCTGCAAGTGCTGAACCGCTCTGTGGTGGAATCGATCCAGCAGGGCATCGTCGTGCTGGATAATGCCAGCTACATCATCAGCATCAATGAGTTCATGCGCTCGGCCTATGGCTGGGATGACAGCGCACGAGGCCAGAACCTCTTTGTATATGAGCCGAATTTCCGCGAATACTTGCAGACGGAACTGTTGGCCGTGCTGGAAGATGGGCAGCCTCGTGCGCGCATCGGGCAGACGACCCCCAGCGATGCCAGCCAGATCATCGTGCGCAACTTCTACATTTACCCGCTGCGTTACGAAGAAGACATTCGCGGTGCAGTGCTGCTCGTGGATGATGTGACGGAGCGTGCCAAGCTGGAAGAAGCCATCGAGACTCGTGCCAACCAGCTCGCGGCGCTCACCGAAGTCTCGACGCGCATCACGGCCTCGCTGGAACGCCAGGAAGTCATTGATCTGGCGATGGACGAAATGGGCTGGATTATCCCCTTCGACATGATGACCATGTGGCGGCGCAATGGCTCCTACATGGCGCTGGAAGGGGCGACCCGCTCGGACGGCACGCCGTTTGATGTTCCCGGGAAACGCATCCGTATCAACGAATATCCGTCGGTGATGCAGCTTGTCGAATCGCAGCGCGTCGTCAATGTGGATGATTACGCTGTGATCCCGCATATGGGCATTCCGGGGGATCGCGAAATGCGCAGTTGGATGGGCGTGCCGCTGGTCAATCAGGGGCATGTGGTCGGGATGTTCATCCTGATGAAGCGCAGCAGCAATTCCTACAACACGCGCCAGGAGCATCATGTGGCCTTCGCTTTCGCCAGTCAGGTCGCAATCGCGCTGGCGAATGCGGATCTCTTCGAGCACACCTTCGAGCGCACCAATGAACTCGGTACGCTGCTGGAAGCGGCGCAGGCAACTTCGCTAACCCGCGATTTGAATGAAGTCTTCCGCACGGTCGCTGAATTGATGTTCAGCGTGCTGGATATGCAAACCTGCGCCATCATGATCTGGGATGATGTCGATGGCGAGTTGGAAGTGCAGTTCAGCAGCGACCGAGACGGCGACGAACTGACCAACGGACGGCTGCGCGAGCGTTACGATCTGGTGACGTACCCGGCGCGCGAACAAGCGCTGATGAACCGCGAGGTTGTGGTCATCGTGGCGACGGACGACCCGGAACGGCAGCCACCCTATCCTTACGAACTGGACGAGATGCGTGCATCTGGCGAAGGCAGCCGGATGATCGTGCCGCTGGTGGTTCGCGACGAAGCCATCGGCCTGATCCAGTTGGGGCAGCAATCCAACGACGAAGACAGCGTGACGCAGCAGAAAGTCCGGCTGGCGCGGGCGCTGGGGTCGCAGGTGGCGGTCGCCATCCAGAATGCCCGCCTGACGACGGAGACGACGGCACGCTTCGAAGAGCTGCTGACGATCAATTCGCTCAGCCAGTCTATTTCTTCGACGCTCAAGCTGGAAGACATGCTGCCCATCATCCGCGATCAGGTGCCGCAGATCACCAGCGCGGAAGAGATGTACCTGGCGCTCTATTCGCCGGAGACGAACAAGATCACCTTCCCGCTGGCAACCCGCCGCAATGGCGAATCCTTTGTCATCCCGGATCGTGAATTGGGCAACGACGAAGTTTCTTACATCATCAAGAACAAGCGTGCCCTGAGTCTGGGTGCGGATTACTTCAGCCCGGAAGAACTGCGCCGCAGTATGCACATCGACAATGGCGAGGGCGACATCAAGTCCTACATGGGCGTGCCGCTGAAATCCGGCAACGATGTGCTGGGTGTGCTGGCCGTGCGTAACGTGACCAATCCACGCGCTTTCAGCATCAACGATGACCGCATTCTGACGACCGTTGGCTCGCAGTTGGGCGCGGCCATCCAGAACGCACGCCTCTTCGAGCGCCTGGAAGATTTCGCTGAGAATCTGCAATCGGTGGTGGATGCCCGCACAGACGAGTTGGAAGAAGAGCGCGACCGCCTGGATACGCTCTACCAGATCACGTCCGAACTGGCACGCACGCTGGATATGGAACAGCTTCTCGATCGTTCGTTGGGCATGGTCTGCAAGGCCATCGGTGCGGACGACGGCGTGATCTTCCTGAACAATCCGCGCACGGAAGAACTCGTCGCGACGGCATACCTGGATCCGAATTACCTGCTGGAGCAGCGGGAAGACGGCACAGCGGTGCATCCGGCGCACGAGCTGGCAATGTGGTTCTTGCGCAACGAAGATACCGCCGAGGATTACGTGATCCTCATCAACAACCTGAATGAGCACGAAGCCTGGGCGGACGCGGCACGCAGCACGGGGCTGAACAGCGCAATCGCTGTCATCCTGGAGAGCAATGACGAGCCGATGGGCGTGCTGGTGCTGCTGGGCGAAGCGCAGGATGCCTTCAACGAGAGCCATCTCAAGCTACTGGTTCCGGCGGCGAATCAGGTGGCGGCATCCATCAACAGCGCCGACCTCTACCAGCTCATCCGTGAACAGGCAGAGCGCATGGGGCGGTTGCTGCGTGCCGAGCAAGAATCCGCCAAGAAGAACTCCGCGATCCTGGAAGCGATCGCGGATGGCGTGATGCTGGCGGATTCCGAGGGCAAGATTGTCCTCTTCAACAACGCCGCAGAGCGCATCCTGGAACTGCCGCGCAGCCAGGCCATTGGCCAGCCCGTGAGCAAGCTGGCGGGTCTCTACGGCTCCTCTGCCGCGCGCTGGATCCAGTTGATCGACGAATGGTCGGATGCCGAAGAAGACCTGCCCGATGGCGAAGTCGCAGAGGCAGAGCGCATCACCCTGGGTGACCGCATCATCAGCGCCCAGCTTGCCCCGGTGTTCATCGGCGGGGACTTCCTGGGCACGGTCTCGGTCTTCCGCGACATCACTCGCGATGTCGAGGCGGATCGCGCCAAGTCCAAATTCATCGAGAATGTCTCGCACGAATTCCGCACGCCGCTGACGCCCATCAAGGGATATGCGGACTTGCTGCTGAGCTATGCCTCGAATCGCATGACGCAGAGCGACCTGGCGATGGTGGAAACGATCAAAGAAAACGCCGATCGCCTGACAGTGCTGGTCAATGACGTGTTGAACATCTCCAAGGTAGACAGCGGCGATGACCAGATGCACGCCGTGATGGTGGATGTCGCTGAAGTCGCCAATCAGGTGGTCAGCCGCGTAGAACGCCGCCCGACCAACAAGTCCAAGGCGTTGCAAACGGAAGTGGACATCAGTAGCGATGTGCCCTTCATCCGCGCTGACCGTGACAAACTGGCGCGTATCCTGGAGAACATTGTCGAGAACGCCTTTAACTACACCCCGGCTGGTGGTAGCATTAATGTGCGTGTGCGGCGATTGCCCGACAACAAGCACATCGAAATTGTTGTCGAAGATTCCGGCGTCGGTATCCCGGAAGAATTCCGCGAGGCAGCCTGGCGGCGCTTCGAGCGCTATGACCAGCATGCTGTTGACCTGGATGTGGCGGGTACCGGGCTGGGGCTGCCGCTGGCACGCGACCTTGTGCGTTTGCATCATGGGGATATCTGGTTTGAATCGGAAGTCGGCGTCGGCACCACCTTCTTCATCAAGCTGCCGATTGAACAGCCGAGCTTCCGCACTTCGTCTTATGGATTGCCTGAAGCTGACGAAACCGAATCGGTAGCAGGAGATTAAGGGATGGCACAAATCCTCGTTGCGGAAGATGAACGCGACATCCGTGAGTTGATCACATTCACGCTGGGCGCTGTGGGGCATACGATCATCCAGGCCAGCAATGGCGAAGAAGCGCTGATGCTCGTCCGCCAGCGACATCCGGATCTGGTGATGACGGATGTGCGCATGCCCAAGCTCACCGGGTACGAAGTCTGCCGCGCGATTAAAGAGGATGACGAACTGAAGCACATCCCGGTCATCATCTTGTCCGCCAAGGGGCAGGATGAAGAGATCGACGCCGGGCGCGAAGTAGGCGCGGATGACTACATCCTCAAGCCCTTCGGCCCGGTCGATCTGGCGAAGCGCATCGGCGATATCTTGAAAGAACTGGGCGTTTCCTGAAGCGTGCGCGACGCCCAACAGTGAAATGAGACTCTATGAGTGCCATCACCATCAATGGCGACCTGGTACATTATGAAAAATTAGGACGCGGACGACCGGTGATCTTGCTGCATAGTTGGGTTGGTTCCTGGCGTTATTGGGTGCCGCTGATGCAGAAGCTGCACCTGCGCTACAGCGTCTACAGCATCGACATGATCGGCTATGGCGATTCGGTCAAGAACCCGGATCACTATAACATCATGCATCAGGTGCGGATGCTGGAACGTTTCGTGGAGCAGCTCGCGATCCCCAAAACGGCGATCATCGCGCATGGGATGGGGGCACTGGTTGCCACGCAGTTCGCTCTGCGCAACCCGGAAGTTGCCGTTCGCATGCTGCTCAGCAGTCTACCTCTCTTCGACCCTGGCGACCTGGACAAGCGAGTCCCGGCGGGGGTGCGGCGCAAACTGACAGGCTGGGATCGTTATTCGCTGGCGCCGGAAGCCGATGACCTGGAAGACACCGAAAGGACGGTGCTCAATCGCCCTGGCGACCACGAATCGCCGACCATCCCGACGGCCAGCGCCAATAGCGGCAACCTGCACGAACTGCCAACGACGCCGCGTGCCCAGGGCATCGACCGCGAAATCTTGCGCCAGGCAGCCGAAGCGCGAATCAGCAAGCGCGAAAACCTGCTTGCGGATCGGCTGCGTGGGACGACGATGAGCTACTGGTTGGAGCGCTGCTTTCGCCGCAGTGAACCGGAATACGAGAAGCTCAGCACCGATGTCGATAAGGCCGATGATCATGCGATGCTGGCCAGCGCGGATGGTTACGAAGCGGGCGATTTCCTGGACGAATTGCGGCGAATCACCGCGCCGATTGTGGCCGTTCACGGCCTGGATGACCCGTTCATGGAAACCCCAACCGAGGCTGTCTGGAATTATCTCACGGTGCAGCAGGAAGATGTCTTCGTGCCGATTCTGCTGCCGAATGTGCGGCACTTCCCCATGTTGGAGAGTGAGGCCTTCACCCGTCTGGCACTGGATTTCCTCAATGTCCCTGAGATCACCAAGCTCGAACTGCGCGAGCGCTGGCGTCGCCGCAGTATTTAGCCCATGAGAGCCTTAATCTTCGCGAACGGTGACCCCGAAGAGGGAGTGATGGTGCGCCGCGCCCTGGCGGAGGGTATTGCGGCGCTGTCGATTGCGGCGGACGGTGGCCTGCGTGTGGCACGGCACTACGACGTACAGCCGCAGATCATCGTCGGGGATATGGATTCGGTGAATCCCGACGACCTCCAGGCCTACGAACAGGCCGGGGTAGAGGTTCACCGCTATTCCCCGGAGAAAAACGAGACCGATCTGGAGTTGGCGCTGCTGCTGGCGGCGGAACGCGGCGCGTCCTGGGTTCGCATCCTGGGGGCGATTGGCGCACGTTTCGACCAGGTGTTGGCGAATGTCTATCTGCTGGCGCTGCCGCAGCTTGAAGGTGTGGATGTGGCACTGGTCGCGGGCAAGCAGATCATCCGCCTGCTGCGTCCGGGTGAAACGCGCCTTCAGGGGCAGGTGGGGGATACGCTCTCGCTGATCCCCATTAGTGGCGATGTTGTCGGCATCACGACTCAGCACTTGAAGTATCCGCTGCGCAATGAGACGCTGCACTTTGGCCCCGCGCGCGGCATCAGCAATGTGTTCGTTGCGGAAGAAGCCTCAGTGAAAATTGATGACGGTCTGCTGCTTTGCGTCCACACCGAGGGCAGGGCCTGAGGGCATCTGCGGCGATTCATGAAATGCGCCTGCATGTGATCATGCACACGATGTCCTGATGAAACGAGAATGCGCACCGAATGAGCTTCACAGTCTACAAACTCAATCACCTCGGCGAGGAAGAACTCCACTATCAGGGTGAGGTGATCGAACGCGGTGATCATCACGTCTGCATCCGCGCGATCTTCACCTTCGCCTCGCGTGATCTGGGCTATGTGTGCATTGAGCAAGGCGACATCTTCACGGAATGGTTCTACGACGACCGCTGGTACAACATCTTCCGCCTGGAAGACAAAGACAGCGGCGCATTGAAGGGCTTCTACTGCAACCTGACACGCCCGGCGCAAATCGCTGAGGATCACGTCAAAGCCGATGATCTCGCGCTGGATGTATTCGTGAAACCGGGCGGCGAATGGCTGCTGCTGGATGAAGACGAATACGACGCGCTGCCCTTATCCGAAGCGGATCGTGCCCATGTGCAGCAGGCCGTGCAGCAAATCACGACTCGCGTCCAGCAGCGTGCCGCCCCCTTCGACGAACTGGCATAATCATCCCCATTGCTTCACGAAATCCGCAATCGCGCCGAAGTAACGGTCTACCCCCGCCATGAGCAGATTGTTGTGTCCTGCGCCAGGGATGATGAGCAGTTGCTTGTTCGCCGAGGGAGATGCTTCATAGAGCGCTTTGCCCTGTTCTGCCGGAATCAGCGTATCGTGCTCACCGTGTATCACGAGCAGTGGCAGCTTCACGCGCTTCATTTTGCTGGCATTGTTAATCGGCAGCGAATCGTTCTCCGGGATATTGTCGGGGATGGGCAGTCCCATGCGCCGGAAGAGCGAGGGCGCATCTGCGTAGCCGCTTTCCAGGATCAAGCCCTTGAAACGCTCTGGATGCTTCAGCGCGACATAGACCGCAGGCGCACTCCCCAGCGAACGGCCCTTCACGAAGAGCGGCCTGCCCGGGACGACTCCATGTTCCGCCAGCAGACCATCCAGCGCATCCAATACTGCCTGTGCATCCGGCAGCATCCGCGATGTCAGGGTGCGCCCTGTACTCCATCCGTAGCCGCGATAATCCACCACCAGCAGCGAAACCCCGGCATTGTGGTAGAGCGGCGCGAGGCTGTCGTAGTCGCTGGCGACTTCGCCATTGCCGTGAAAGAAGAACAGCAGCGGAGCCGTTGTCGTATGGATGTACAGCCGATAGCCCAATTCCACGTCTTCCACCGGGATCGTCCCATCTTTGACGACATCGCTATCCGGGTGGGTGTGTGGGATCGCCTTGCGCGGGAAGAAGAGATTTTCGGTGATGCGCGGATCGTCGAGTGGGTGCTGATTCATGCTGCGCGTACCTTTCGCTGTGCAGTGACCCCCAATATCATGGCAGAACTGCACTATTTCTGCCAGCGGTTTCGCCGTAGAGTGGGTTCGGTACGATGAGGAGTCCCGAGAGGGGGCATGAGCTTATGGGACTGATCGATATCATTGATGCACGTCCACACAAACCAGCCCTGGAACGAGAAGAACTGCGCGATGTGATCAGCTTGTCGCTCTTCGCCGGGCAGATGCTGCTGCAGAACGGTGCGGATAGCAAACGCGTCGAAGAGACCGTGCATCGGCTGGGGACGGGATTGGGTGCGGACTGGATGGATGTCGTCGTCTTACCGGATGCCATCATCGCCAGCACGACGAATAATCACGAATTTCGTACCAAAGTGCGGCGTGCACCGGGGCGGGGCGTGAATATGCAACTGATTGCCGATGTCACCGACCTGAGCTACCGTCTGGAACGGGGCGAACTGGATCGCTTTCAACTGCGTGTTGAGCTACGGCGCATCTCCAACGCGGGCAAGAATTACAACCGCTGGGCGGTGGTCGGCGGGGTGGGGTTGGCCTGCGGCTCCTTCAGTCGGCTCTTCGGCGGGGATTGGCCTGTGTTCCTGGTGACGCTGCTGGCGGCAGCCGTCGCGATGTTCGTGCGCCAGGAATTGCACAGAAGCCAGTTCAACGATTTACTGATCGTGATCGCGACGGCCTTCGTTGCCGGATGCATCGCCAGTACCGCAACGCTCCTTGAGCTGAGTCCACAGCCTGCGAACGCCCTGGCGGCTTCCGTGCTGCTTCTGGTTCCAGGCGTACCGCTGATCAACGCCGCAGAAGACCTCATCAACGGTTATTACGTGACCGGAGTCATGCGTGGGGTATTGGGCTTGCTGATTTCGCTGAGCATCGCTCTGGGCCTATCGCTTGCGATGCGCATCATGGGGGTACAGGGCTTATGAGCGATTTACCGGGCTTGATCCTACAAGATGCCTTCTGGTCAGCCTTGGCCGCAATGGGCTTTGGGCTACTGTTCAACGTGCCGCGTCGTGCCCTGCCTCACTGCATGATTGCCGGGGCGCTGGGGCACGCCATCCGCACGTTGTTCGTCACGCAATTCGGAGTCAGCATCGAACTCGGCACTTTGATCGGCGCAATTGTCATTGGCTTCTGGGCGAAGAACCGCGCCTTTCACCTGAAGATGCCCTCAATGATCGTCGGCATCACGGGGGTGATTCCGATGGTTCCCGGTGTCTTCGCCTACCAGACCATGATTGGCTTACTGGAACTCACGTTGTTGCCGACTGCGGAACCCGCTTCGGTGCTGTTGGCAGAAGTTGCTGTGAACGGCATCCGCACCGGGCTAATTCTGGGTGCGCTGGCGCTAGGGATCGTCTCCCCCATGCTGCTCTTCAGTCGCAAAAAACCTGTTGTATGACCACAACGGGGTGGATTGGCGAAACACCAGCGGTCAAGGCGAATACAGCCCAGACGAGGCATCTTGCGCAACAGGAGCGGGAAGAATTGCGACGCTCGGTAAACGTCCCAGGCGCGAACTTATGGGCTGTCTTCCGCTTTCGCCCCACACAAGCGGCGGGTGCTTGTGGCATACTTAGACATGTTGTCGAGATTTTCGGAGAAATGACGAGGTTATGGCTACCGCAGAATTGAGCCAGTTGCCGCTGCCACCGGGCGACCTGGGCTTGCCCTGGCTGGGTGAACCCCCGCGCTTGCTGGATAACGAATACCTGATGGAACAGTACGAGAAGCACGGCCCAATCTTCAAAACACGCACGCTGGGTCGCAATATCGCGGTCTTCCTGGGGCCAGAGGCGAATCGCTTCTTGCTCCAGAGCGGGATGAAGTACTTCGCCTGGCGCGACGGCTGGCCCGGAACGTTCAAGGAATTGCTGGGCGAGTCGCTCTTTGTGCAGGATGGCGATGAACATCGTATGAAGCGCCGCCTGATTATGCCCGCGTTTCATCGCGAAGCCCTGCACCACTACCTGACCACGATGGAAGATGTTGCGCTGCGCTACCTGGATCAGTGGGAACGCGAAGGCCACTTCCCCTGGCTGCACCAGTACAAGCAGTTCACGTTCGAGATTGCCAGCACCCTGCTCACGGGTAGTGCGCCGGGGGATGAGACGGAGCGCCTCAGCCAGTTGTTCAACACGCTCACGGCGGGCTTCGTCACCATTCCGCTGCGTGCTGGCTGGACTCCGTATGGCAAGGCGCTCGCTGCACGTAAGCAACTGCTGGAATACATTGACCGCGCGATTGAGAACCGCCGCCAGAACCCCACCAGCGACGCACTGGGCTTGATGGTGCAGACCCGTGATGAATATGGCAATGCGCTCAGTAACGAAGAGCTGCGGGCGCAGACCCTGCTGCTGCTCTTCGCAGGGCACGAGACCAGCGCCTCATTGCTCACTTCGCTGATGATGGTGCTGCCTTCGCATCCGGACATCTGGGAGAAAGCGCGGCAGGAACAAGAAGCGCTCAACATCCAGGAACGGGTGACGATGGAGCACCTGCGCCAGATGCCCTATTTGGATCAACTGCTGAAAGAAATCGAGCGGCTCTATCCGCCTGTGCCCGCCGGATTCCGGGGCGTGGTGGAGGAATTTGAGTTCAACGGCTACCGCGTGCCGAAGGGCTGGACGGCGCTCTATATGATCAACGCCGCACACCTCGACCCGGCGGTGTATCGCGATCCCTACACCTTCGACCCGGATCGCTTCGGCCCGGAGCGCAACGAGGGCAGCGTACCCTTCAGCCTCGTTGGCTTTGGCGGCGGGCCGCGTATTTGCGTGGGCTACGCCTTCGCCCAGCAGGAGATGAAGGTCTTGCTCTCGCACCTGCTGCGCAAATACACCTGGGAACTCGTGCCGGGGCAGAACCTCAACACGGTCTACCGTCCGACCTTGTTCCCCAAAGGCGGGTTGCAGGTGCATTTCAGCCGGCGTTGATGAAAAAGGGCGTCCCCACGCAGGGACGCCCACCACACCAGCGAGCCTGCCGCACAATCCCGTTCGGCCTACATGCCCATACGCTGATGCGTGCCCGCGATCTTCTCCAGGGCGACGATCAAGGCAGCGGTGCGGAAATCATCCACGTTGTAGCGGCGCACCGCTTCGCTGATCTCGACATAGGCTTCGCGCATCGTATCATCCAGACCACTGCGCACCTGGCTCAGTTCATCGCTCTCCGAAAGGATGTCTTTGCGCAGGGCATCCGGAACCCGTTGCCCCGTCAGGTCTTCGATGGCGCGTACAGTGGCTTTTGCGCGATACTCATCCAGACGGCGATCCATGCGCCCGAAGCGGATGTGCGAGAGATTTTTGATCCACTCGAAGTAGGAGACCGTGACGCCGCCGGCGTTCACGTAGAAATCCGGCAGAATCAACTTGCCATGATCGCGCAGAATCGCCGAGGCTGCGTAGGTCACCGGGCCATTGGCGGCTTCCACAATCATCGGTGCCTGGATGCGCCTCGCGTTTTCATGTGTAATCTGGCCTTCCAGCGCTGCCGGGATCAGGATGTCGCAGTCCATTTCCAGCAGTTCCTTGCCATTCTCGTAGTAGGTGCCCCCGGGGAAGCCTTGCACGCCGCCGTGTTCCTGCATCCACTGATGCAGATCTTCAATGGGCAGCCCTTCCTGGTTGACGATGGCGCCGTCGCGCTCAATCACGCAGGTGATGATGGCGTCGTCCTCCTCTTGCAGGAATTTCGCGGCGTGGTAGCCCACATTGCCCAGGCCCTGCATGACGATGCGCTTGCCCGCCAGACCGCCTTCCATCTGGATGCGTGCCATATCTTCGGGGTGACGGAAGAACTCGCGCAGCGCGTATTGCACCCCGCGCCCGGTCGCTTCCACGCGCCCACGAATCCCACCCGTGTTGACGGGTTTGCCCGTGACTGCACCCAGGTAGTTGATGTCCTCCGGATGCACGATGCGGTACGTATCAGCGATCCAGGCCATTTCGCGTTCACCCGTCCCCATATCCGGCGCGGGGACGTTGCCGCCAGGGCTGAGGAAGCCCTTGTTGATGAGTTCGCGTGCGTAGCGGCGCGTGACCCGTTCCAGTTCTGCGCGGGAATGTTCGCGCGGGTTGATGACCAGGCCACCTTTGGAGCCGCCGAAGGGGACGTTCACCAGGGCGCACTTATAGGTCATCAGGGCGGCCAGCGCTTCGACTTCTTCCTGATGTACGTAGGGGGCATAGCGGATGCCGCCCTTCACCGGAAGCCGATGGTCGCTATGAGTAGCGCGGTAGCCTATGAAGATGCGGTGTTCGCCGGAGTCCATTTGCACCGGGAAGCTCACCTTGATTACGGCGTTGCATGCCTTGATCTCATGCTGCATGTCTTGGGGAATGGTCATGAAGCTGAAGGCGCGATCCACCATCGCGTCTACCGAATCCAGGAAATTCATTGCTTCGGGCTGTTTTGCAGAAACCATACAAAGAATACCTCTCAATAATTGTGTACTCTGCCTAAAATATAGCACTTTTTCGCGCTGGGAAAGTGGAAGATAGGGGAGAATCCGGAGATTCGATGGGGTTTGGATAGGTGTTTCATCCTATCCCGATTTGTGCATCAGAAGTGGGTCGCCTTGTGGTTGTTGGCGGGCTTCTCCAGGTATTTTTCGAGGAAACTCAGGATCGCATTGGCGGCTTGCTTGCCGGTCTCGCGATATTCGGGAAGCGGCTTCTCATGGAAGAAGTCGTGCCCTGCTCCATCAATGATCTGCACGCGATGGTGATCGCGCAGGCGCGTCATGGCTAATTCTCCTTGCAGCGCTTGGATCACATTCGGTTTGGTGTAGGGTTCTTCGCTGCCGTAGATGGCCAGTATCGGCGTGTTGGCGCGGCTGAACTGCCCCAGGTACTTCTGTGGAAATCCAGCGAAGGCGATGGCCGCTTCCAGATCATTGCGTTTGATCGCCGCTTCGAAGGCCAGCGTGCCCCCCATCCCCAGGCCGATGACGGCGACATCGCGGGTCGTCCGATGATGCGTTTCCAGCACTGTCAGTGAGGCATCGACGATGCCGTAGCGCTGCTTCTCGGTCTTCTGCAGCAGGCTGAGCGCTTCCTGCGCGGTTTTGGCCTGCACACCCAGGTACATATCCGGCACGATGACGTAATAGCCCATCTGCCCCAGGAAATTCGCCAGCAGCCGATACACCGGAGTCAGCCCCCACCAATCGTGCACCAGGCAGATCCCGCTGAAGCGATTGCCGATGCGCGGATGTGCCCAGTACGCCGGAACCTGCTGTCCGTCGTCGGTGACAATGTTGATGTGTCCGCTGTCGATGTCGTGTTCCAATCGCCTGGAATCGTGGATTGGCATGGTTAAACCCCTTGCGTATCGTATGGGCGTGCCCCGTCGAACGAAGACCTTGTCGTGCGTTTGCGCTCGTTCTGGTTTGTGTCACCAGTATAACGTATCATGTCAGGTCGCGCGTTAGAATCACCTGCTGCAGCGGCGTTGTTTCGGCGTTTTCCAACATCGTCAGCAGATTCTCCGGCACGGTCAGCGTCAGGGTGCGGTATCCCTGCTTGTACGACCAATCGCGGATGGCGTTCAGTAGCTGCACGGTGAGCGGCTTGGGCGTCCAGCAGTAGACTTCCGCCGCACGCGGATTGTAGAGTTCCTGCTGCACGCAGACGAAGGCCGTTTGCCCCGCCACATCAAAGCGCTGGCGCTGCGTGCTGCGAGCCACGATGCCCGGTACACCCTGCCACAACTGCGGCCATAAGTCTTCCCAGTGTTGGCGGGCGCTCTGGCTGCGTCCGATGGGCATCTGCCAGCTTTCGATCTGGGACGGCGCGGCGTCCAGGTGCTCCGCCACCTTGTAGAAGCCCACCGCGCCACCTTGTGCCGGGAGCCGTACCGACTGCACGCGGTCGCGCTCCGTGAAGCCATATCGTTTGTAGAAGCTGAGGCTGTCTTCGTCGTAGGCTGCCTGGCTCACCGTCAGCGTACCCTGCAAGTGGTGCATGAGGGCATCCAGCGCCGCACCGTGCCCACCGTCATCCGCCGTGACGAGCCTCCCCAGGTGCAGGTGTGCGCTGTAGGGCTGTGGCTCTGCGCCGGGGAATAACTCGGCGTAACCCAGCACGGAATCCCCATCTTCCAGTAGATAGGGCAGCGCCTGCACGCGCAGCAGATGGCTGAGCCAGATGGCCGCCGTCTCGATGCTCATCCAGGGGCCGCCATGCAGCCAGCGCTCGTAGACCGTCAGCGACTCATAGGGCAAATCCTCGACGCGCCCCTGGGCATCCATCCGCTGCCAGCGGAGGACATGAGCGCGAAACAACTCGCTGATGCGCTGCGCGTCGTCCAGGTTGGCTGTGCGAATCTGCATGTTGTTTCCTCACGTACCTGTCAGGTTACGGCTTGAAAATCGTCGTCAGCGCGTCCGGCAGTTGATCGCGCCAGGCGGTGTAATTATGTCCGTCGGAATGCTCGCGATAGGCGACATCGTAGCCGCGCTTCTGCAACAACGTGTGCATCTCGCGGTTCTCCTCCAGCAGAAAGTCGAAGGTGCCGCAATCCTGCCAGATGGTCAACGGCGCGAGGGGCAGCACTTCCACCAACTGTGTGATCAGCGTCTTCAGGTGCGGGCTGCTCTTGAAGAAGGCACCCGCCTGGCTGACCACATGCCCGAAGATGTGTGGCATCCGCAGCCCGGTGTAGAGCGCCATCAAGCCGCCCATCGAGGCACCCAGAACGCCATACGCGCAGGGATGCTCCTCAATATCCAGCAGATTGAGATTGTCCAGCACATTGACCGTTCCATTCGGCGGCGCAAGTAGCCCATCGGCGAGGGTGCGCAGCAGCGCTTCCCCGTGATGATACTCCATCACGCGCTCGTTTCCGGCATTTTCGATCAACAGCATCGCCACTGGACGCATCGCCCCCCGCGCGATCAAGTTGTCTACGATTTCGACGATCTTGCCGCGTTCCTGGTAATCCTTGCCATCGTACACCACCAGCAGCGGCACTGCTTCATCCACTGGCGGATCGTAGACCCAGATGGGGCGCTGCCCTTCATCGCGCCCGAAGGCCCCGGCAAACGGTTTGCCACCGATGATGTACTCCGTGACGACACCCTGAACAACTCCGGCCTGCCGCTCAATCAAGGGCGTATGGACGCGCTGCGGCATGGAAAAGAAATGATTGAAATGCCCGATTCCGGTGTCGAAAGTGCGCTGGTTGAATGGATCGGGGACGATGGTTTCCGGGTCTTGCGCGATGGTGGCGTAATTGTATTCCACGTAGGCATCCGCTGGTAGTTCGACGCTGTGCGTCCAGATGCCGGGAGAAGCTTCTTGCAGCGTTGTCGCTGCCCACAGATCCTGTTCCATATGCAGGAAGGGTGCGGTTTCACCTTCCCAGACGAAGGTCGCTCGATTACCGTCCAGCAGCGGCGTGCCTTCCCGTTTTGCCCGCGCTAGCAATTCGCTCATGGTGAACCTTTGTGGGTGCATCTTTACCGTTCTAATTGTAACATTGATGGCGTAGATTGGTTAGCAGCACCTCGTTCACCGTCGCAGATAGGACAAACAGATGTTATTGGCAATTGACATTGGGAATACCAACATTCACCTGGGGTTGTGGCAGGGCAACGGCTGGCGACTCTCGTGGCGTGCACGTACCGTCGAGAACAAGATGCCCGACGAATACGCCGTGCTGGTGCGCAACTTCCTGGATACGGCTGATGTGGGCTATGGGGCGATCTCCGGGGTGATCATCAGCAGCGTGGTGCCGCCGCTGACTCTGGCCTTCCGCGAGTTATCGCAGCGCTATTTGCATCAGGAGCCGCTGATTGTGACGCACCAATCGCATACCGGGGTCAAAGTCGCCATCGACCAGCCAGAGCAAGCGGGTGCGGATCGCATTGTCAACGCGGCAGCGGTGGTGGCGCTCTACAGCTATCCGGCTATTGTGATCGACTTCGGCACAGCGACGACCTTCGACGTGATCTCGGCAGAAGGTGAGTACGTCGGCGGGGCAATTGCACCGGGGATCAATGTGGCGCATGACGCCCTGGTGAGCCGCGCCGCAAAGCTGCATAAGGTCGATCTGGTGCCGCCGCCGGATGCCATCGGCAGCAATACGATTCACGCCATGCAGTCGGGGATTTTCTGGGGATACGTCGGCCTGATTGAGGGATTGGTATCACGGCTGAAGGCGTCCCTGGGGCATGAAGAGACGGTTGTGATCGGAACAGGCGGGTTGGCAACGCTCTTTGAACAGCACACGGCGGCAATTGACACCATTGCGCCGGAATTGACGCTGAATGGCCTGCGCGTGATCTATGAATTGAATTATGTGGGCGTGACTTATGGACAAAGCAAAAGGAACCCGCATGAAGTAAAATGTTAGAATGGCA
>CAZJWX010000052.1:0-31213 GCA_964549915.1 uncultured Anaerolineaceae bacterium
ACTAGGCCAGTGCAACACCCTACTAAATCACCCAAGCAAGTGCCTTGGCCGGAGTTGTTTACATTCGCCCGCGCCCAAGCAACAGCAGCAGCACGGTCATAGGTGAAAGTTTGCGCTTCGGCAGGTGCGGCCTGGAACCCGAACACCCCCAACATCAGAACAGTTGCCAGCATCATCCCCGTGATGGCTGGCAGCGAACGGAAACGGTTTTTCCCCATTGTACATCTCCTTAACCACTACATGTAACAAAGCGATGGGTGATTGACAGGATGTATGACTATCATTCACCCAGATCAACGTTATTGAAGACGCTGCCACCTTGCAAGAGACTTACACAAGTAAAAAATATATTATTTTACACGGATAAACCCGCGTTTTCGTTTCAATTCTGTTATGACAATTAAGGCAAATATTGAGCGGGGCTGGCAAACGAGTTTGCAGGGCACAAGAAATGCGGCTGGTGGGTACCGATGGCGGTTGGCTGCAAACGCCCTATGAAATCAGCTTCAACGTGCCGTGAGGACTATTCCGCAGGAGGGGGCGGCTGCTGCCACGCAACGGTGACCTGTCGGCTCAGTACAGCCGTGCGCAAACCAGAAAGCCGAGTCCGCTGTGGACTCGGCCTGATGGGTTGTGTCGTCTGGGGCCTGCTGCGGCCTATTCCGTGATCTTCCAGATGGTGCTTTCCGGGCGGTCTTCCAGGATGACGCCGATGGCTGCCAGTTCGTCGCGGATGCGGTCGGCTTCGGCATAGTCTTTGTTGGCACGCGCCTGCGCCCGCCGGTCGATCAACATCTGAATCAGGGCGTTTTCGCGGTCTTCGTTGAGCTTACCCGCCGCTTCCGTATCCGGGATTACGCCCAGCACCTCCCCGCCCAGTTCGTTATACAGGTCGTTGATGGCCTGGAGCGTATTCAGCCCGACGGTGGCTTCCCCATTGAGCAGGGTATTCACATCGCGGGTGAGTTCTTGCAGGGCGGCGATGGCCTGCGGCGTGTTGAAGTCGTCGTCCATGCGCTCCACAAATTCCGCCCGTGCCTGATCCAGGCGTTCCAGGAAGCTGTTGCCGTCGTCGCCTTCGGGGGCGTGGTTCATCATCTGCCGCGTCAGCCGCACCGCGCCGTAGAGTCGCTCCCAGCCCGACTGAATCCCGGCCATCGAGTCCGCGCTGTAATCCACCGGGCTGCGATACTGCGCGTTGATGGCGAACATGCGCAGCACTTCCGGGCGATAGTCCTGCAGGGCATCGCGGATGCGCACGAAATTCCCCAGGCTCTTGGACATCTTCACGCCGTCGATGGTCAGGCTACCTACGAGCATCCAGTAGCGGGCGAAATCGGCATCATTGGCGCATTCGCTCTGGGCGACTTCGTTCTCGTTGTGCGGATAGATGTTATCTACGCCGCCGCCGTGAATGTCGAAAGTCGGTCCCAGGTACTTCCTGGACATCGCCGAGCATTCGATGTGCCAGCCGGGGAAGCCTTCGCCCCAGGGGCTGGGCCAGCGCAGGATGTGTTCCGGCTCGGCCTTCTTCCAGAGGGCGAAATCGGCGGGGTGGTGTTTCTCTCCGCGTACATCTTCGCGGCTGCCCTCTTCCTGCTCGTCCAGGCGGCGATTGCTGAGCTTGCCGTAGTCTTCCTTGGTCGTCACATCGAAGTAGACGCTGCCATCGACTTCGTAGGCGTGCCCTTTCTCGATGAGCGTCTCGATCATCTGAATCTGCTCCGGGATGTGGGCGCTGGCACGCGGCGAAATATCCGGTCGCAGCACGTTGAGCGCGTCCATATCCTCGAAGAAATAGCGCATGTAGGTCTCCACGACCTGCATGGGTTTGGCCTGGAGTTGGCGGGCTTTCTGCAAGATTTTGTCTTCGCCCGTGACCTGCATATGCCCTACGTCCGTGATGTTCTGGACGTAGAGCACCTGGTAGCCGCTATAGGTCAGGTAGCGGCGGATGACATCGAACGAAACGTAATTCTTGGCGTGCCCCAGATGCATATAATCCTGCACCGTCGGGCCGCAGACGTACATGCTGACGCGGCCTTCCTGGAGCGGTACAAACTCCTGCTTCTCGCGCCCGAGTACATTGTGAATGCGCAGAGCCATTGGGCTGTTCGTCCCTTCTTGCTGCTTGGTCGCATGAATGATTGCGTCAAAAAACGAGTCTGCTTTCCATTCTAGCAAACATTGCGCCACAAACCACGACCCAGAACCGAAGGCGTCATCCCGGCAGCGCACGCCACTGCGCAGGCAGCGGTTCGCCATAGGTGATGGCCTCTGCACCCAGGAAGTCCGCCAGCGATTCGACGGCGGCGCGAATCGGTGCGGGGTCGTCGGGGGCGTGGTCTTCGGCGTAGGTCGCAGGGATGTGCAGCGTGTGCGTTTTGCGATCATAGGCCATATCCATGCGCCCGATCAGTCGTTCACCGTGCAGGATGGGCAGGACGTAGTAGCCGTATTGGCGCTTGTCTTTCGGCACGTAAATCTCGATGCGATAGTGAAAGTCCCAGACGAGTTCTGTCCGGCTGCGATCACAGATCAGGTTATCGAAGGGCGAGAGCAAGGTCGTGCGCGGCTGGAAGTCCCCACTGGCAACCTGCTGCAACAGCGGCAGGTCATCGACGTGCAGCATCCATTCGCCCGCCCACCCTTCAACCTGCACCAGGAGCAGCGTACCTTCGGCGCGTAACTGCGCCAGCGCCTCGTCGTAGTGCCAGTAGCGGTTGCGCGTGTAATGCATGTTGACCTGCGCTTTGTTCTTGGCCAGCCCCAGCCCCTTGACTGCACGCTGCAACGCCGCATAGCTCGCCTCGTAGGGACTCAGCGCCTCGCGATTGACCCACTCCGGCAGGCAGCGCTCGGCGAGATCCCAGTAGCGCTGGTTGCCTTCCCGCCGCGAGACCAGAATCGCGCCCGTGTGCCAGAGATAATCCAGCACGCGGTTGATCGCCCGGCTGCTCGTCCAGCCAGTGAAATACTCCGCCGTCGCGCCATCATGTTCGAAGTCGCTGGATTTCAGCGCCCCCTCGTCGCGCAGCCGCGCCAGCACATGATCGCGCACTGCGTAGAGGTCGTGCTCGGCGAGCCACTCCTGCGAGCGTTGCGCTTCGCGGTTGCGCTGCATGGTCGCCGCGTGGATCGGATAATCTTCGCTGAGGACGAGTGATGCCGCGTGCGCCCAGTATTCGAAGAGGGCGCGAGATTGCCAGCGCAGCCGCTCCAGTTCTGCCGGATCGTAGGCCCCCAGCCGGCTCCAGAGAATCAGGCGATGGGGTCGCTCGACCTTGCGAATCGGGTCAAGCTGTAGGCAACCCAGGTCGCGAATGGTAGCCAGCACATCGGGTTTCGGCGCAGAATCCAGATGCTGTTTGCGGATGATGAAGCGGCGAGCAGTTTCCATTGAAATGAGGTGAGCAGCACTCATGGGCGGTTTTCCTGAAGAGTTGAGTCGTGTGCCGAGTATAGCACATTTGTTTCGTATCAGAATAACAAGATGTATGGTTAGAATTGTCGAGGGAATCGGGCAAAAGCGCGTATACTATGTGTGGAACGAAAGATAAGGAGGGGCAAAATGAAGTACAAAATCGAAGTACTGAGCGACCTGCCTGTACTCATCACGAGCTTCGAAGAAGACTTCGGCAGCACTGAGGACATTGAGTCCTACATCGCTGAATTGGTCGCAACCTACGACAGCCTCGACCACAAGGTCTACGCCATCACGGATACGACCAATCTCAAGCTCACATTCGACAAAGTCATGGAGTTCTTGCGCGTGGCGCTGCGCACAGACGAGAACCTGAACCGCCACCCCAACAAAATCGGCAATATCGTCATCACGACCAGCAATTTCTACCAGGCGGTGATCAAAGGGCTGCGCACGGCGTCCTTCGGCAACATGCAACTGGAAGTCTTCGATTCGCGTGAGAGTGCGCTGAGCTGGGTGCGCGATCAGGCGGCCTAGCATCCGTCGCAAAAGCGCCTGCACCGTTTGCTGCGGTTTTCATCACGCCTGTGCGTGGGCTTTTTCCAGGTGTGGGGGTTTTTCGCGTGCAGGCTGCGGCAGCCCTGGAGCAGGTGCACGAGTGGACTCGTCGGGCATCATTCCAGCCGCCGCCAATTCAGATCATCGAATGAGAGGGCGACGTTGCCATCTTCGTCAATGAAGGCTTCGCTGCCCTCATGAAAAGCGATCAGGTCGAAGGGGGCATTGCGCTTCACACCATCCAGCGCTTCGGCGACCAGCGTCTCATAGGGTCGCAGATTGGTGTCCCACTTGGCGAGGGCAAAGTGCGTATCCGGGTAACGTTTGACCAGCGATGCAATCTTCTCGCGTTTGACCCGCCCCGCCTCGCCCCAGAAGATCGGCTCATTCGGGCGAAAGCGTGAGTCATCCTCGGCGAAGGCCACCACGTCCGGTTTGTAGCGGTCGCCAATGCGCACTTCGACGGTGATATGCGGATAGAGCGGCATGTAGAGCGCCCAGAGCAAAGCTTTCATCAGCGGGTGTACGAAGCGCTCGTGCGTACCACGCACGATGACGATGTGTTGATCGCCAGCGTGCAGCCGCCAGCGCCGCCGCGAGAGCACCGGGGAAAGCGCCATCAGCCGCGCCTCAGCCAGCCGAAGAGGCCACGCCGTTTCGGTTGGGATTCTTGCAGGGCAGTGCGCAGATCAGCCAGCAGCTCCGGCGGTGGGTCGTGATGCGTGACGCCATTTTCCAGAAAGTCGCTGACCTCCTGGGCGATGCCCTCATCGAACATCGAACCTTCGCCCGTCGGCACCCATCCCGACCAGATCAGGCGTCCGGTGCCGGGGAAGTAGCGTACGGCGTAGTGCTTTGCGCCCTGCTGCCACTGCCATTCAGTTTTGGAGATGCGTTTATAGTCTGGCATGATGATTGCTTGTGCGTACTTGGTGTTCCGTTTTTGAACGATGGGAGGCGCGCCGCTACAACCGCGATTCGATCATGCGCTCCACCAGGCCGATGAGGATGTGCGCGTTCCAGGTGCCGCGAAAACGCTCGCGAATGGTGCGTCCATCGGCAGCACGGATCCATATTCGCTCCCCGCGCAAATCCACCTCGTCGACATCATCCCAGGTCAATTCAATGGTACCACGCCGGATTCCGGTCTCGTCGACGAGAGTCTGGCGATACCGGCAGACTTCACCGCGCAGGATGGCTTCGTAGTCGCGTTCGACCCACATGGCTTCCGTTCGCGCCATGATGATCTCGCCAATGTCGCGGCAATCCTCGAAAGTGCGCGAGAGCAGCCAGGTCTTGTCGCCTTCGGATTGCAGCATCAGCCCGTAGACATCCAGCAGAATCAGCGGTTGACCGGGCAGCGGCAGACGAAGCTGCCAGTTCACCTGTCGCAACCGCGTGAAATCATACCAGAGCCAGCGGCGGTGCGGATGATTCTGCTCGATGCCGAATTGGTAGAGCTTGAACGGCCTACCCCGATCCTGCACCAGCCGAGCCAGGTGATGCACGCCGTAGACCAGGAAGATGAGCGCCGCCAGCCCCGCCAGCAGTCGCAAACCCAGCGGCAGCGAAAATGTGACGATGGCGAGCAACAGGAAGGCCGCCAACCCCAGGTAAATCAGGACTTCCAGGGCGCGGCGAGCCTGCTTGGACGCATCCAGACTGACTTCTGCCAGTAGCTTGCCCATACTGCGCGGTCGCGAGGCACGCGGCAGTTCGATGATGGGTGCATCGGCGGATTCAAGCATATCGCTGATTTCGGGGTCATCGTCGGGGTAGGGCGCAGCATCAACTTCGACTGAGCCGTTTGCCCCCGCCAACGCCCCATTGGTGGAACCGAAACGGCGGTCATGCAGCATCAGCATACGCCGCGCCGCACCGTGCTGCGGATCAACGACCAGGGCACGTTCAATGCAGCGACGGCGGCGTTCGGGGTCGGGCAGCGACTTCGCCAACCACAGCCACGCCATTATATTCTCCGGTTCGCGTTTAACCGCCTGTGCCAGTAGATACGACGCCTTCTTGAAATCGCGCTGCTGGATGGCGGCGACTCCTTCGTCCAGGTAGATATTCATAGCCGTTGGATGGTCCCCACACACTGTTGACTCACTCCACATTCCTATTATGTACTGTTACAGTCTGAATTCAAGTTCGGCTTTGATCCACGTTGCATCGAGGGCGGCCACCTGCCCAATGTTATTTTCGCGAACACTCATCAAATCATCAGGTGAATTTCATCTTCAGGAGGGGTCAAAACGGGGCAAAGCTAAGCCAGCAGGGGGCTTGACAATCCAGTTGTAGACTGTTAGGCTTGCGAAGACTGTTGGCTTAGATGAAAGGAGGTGGTCTAGCTATGATAGGTCATGAAGGGGGTTCCCCGGAGTAACCGAAGCACACCTCAGAGGTGTTCCTCGCTGAGGGAACCTCGCCACAGGCCGCGCCCGGAGGTTGATCGCCTCCGGGCGTTTCGATTCAATTCCCATCAAATTTGCTTCAAAGTCGCTTCAAATGAGGGTTGTTCATCGGCGTTCCGGGGACGGACCAACGCGCACGCTGCATTCCTCGCGGCTGCCGCTGCTGATGACGCACTGCGCGATTTCGCGGCCTTCCCAGTAAACGGCGAAGGTCTGCGCACCCCGACGATCCGTCCAGAAGATGCGCGAGGCGTTCTCGGCGGGCAAGTCGTAGGCGTTGTATTCCCCATCCTCATTGGTCTGGCAGTCTTCCGGCTCCAGGTGACGGCGTGCCGCCTCGCCTTGCACTTCAATCGCGGCGCAATGGTCGTTGCGATCCACATAGCGATAACCGCCACCCACCAACGATGTACCCTGATACTCCGCCATGACTTCGCCATCGTCATTCAACGCCACGAAGGAGAAATCCGTCAGCAGCACGCGCATGCTGCTGGCATTGAGAATGTAAAAGCTGACATCGTTATAGATGAAGCGAATCTGCCGCCCGTCCGGGAAGGCTTCCGGCGTATGCGTGGCGGTGGGGGTATTCGTCGCCGTGCGGGTCGCGGACGGGGTGGGAGTCGCCGTCGCAGTGGGCGTATTGGTCGCCGTCGGCGTGTGCGAGGGGGTCACCGTCGGCGTCAGGGTTGGCGTCTGCGTCACCGTGCGCGTGAGCGTACTGGTGGTGCGCACCGTTTGCGTTGGCGTCGGCGTGAAGGTCGGCGTCGCGGAAGGCGTATCGGTCGCGGTGGGCGTATCGGTCGCGGTGGGCGTATCCGTCGGCTCGGGCGTATCGGTCGCGGTGGGCGTATCCGTCGGCTCGGATGTGTGCGTCGGGGTCGGCGGCGGGGTCGATGTATCCGCATCTTCAGCCGCAGCAGCAACCGCCGCAGCCGTTTCGCTGGCTTCGGCTGCCTGTGCCGCCTCGGCTGCATCAGTCAGGTCAGCGGCGACAACCACGCTGGTTGGCGTCGGCTCGGGGTCATCGCCACTGCTCAGCAGCAAGAAACCACCGGCGAGCAGCAGCGCCAGCACGAGCACAACGCCTGCCGTCACGCCGCCGCGCCCGGGCACGAAGGGGATCGGAATGCGTTCGGTGATGGTAGAGCGCGTCTTCTCGCGGATCACATTGATCAGTTCGTCAGAGTCCGGGCGGGCATCCTTGCCGCTTCCGATTTCGACGGCATTGCGGAAGGTGACATCCCGAATATTGGGAGGCAATTGCGCCGCCATTGGCATTGCCGCGCCTTCCACCAGCACCGGGATGACGAGAGTCGTCTGGTTGGCGAGCGCCCTGCTGACTTCGAAGACCACATAATCGGTCTGTTCTGGATCAGGTCGCTCGCTGAAGCTCGAAACCCAGTCCGGGCCGATCACGACGAGTACGACATCCGCCTGATCAACAGCATGTTCCAGCTCCGTCGGGAAGACATCCCCACCCGTGATATTGTGATCCCAGAAGACATTATGCTGCCCGAAGGCGTTGCCCAATCGCTCGTACAAATAAACGACGACGTTTTCACTATCAACCCGACGATACGAGATGAAAATGCGCGGCATTGAGGTTTCTTTCTATTCAATATCCCCTCGTTCGATCATCGCACAATCCCGCGTGAAACGCAACAAGTCTGCAACAACTTCAAACGCTGTGGGCGAGGCGATTACGCTGTGGCTGGCGATCCATTCCTGGGCAGGCCGAATCGGGGCGAACAGGGGGCGAATAGAACAGGATGCAAATAGATGGATTCTGCCCCTGCGATGGACGGATGCAGGGGCATTTTCGTAGGGCGTTGCGGGGTGTTCAGAGGCGGGCGAGCAATGCGCCCCGCTCGAACGTCCGGGAACCGTACCAGACCAGGCCGAACGTCAGCAGCCAGAGCACTGCGCCGACGATCAGCACCACCAGCGGACTCAGGTAGACGATGCCGCCAAGCTGCCCGAAGAGCAGCAGCACCAGGGGGATGATCACCATCGCGCCCAGTTGGTAGGCTTCCTGGAAGGTATTGACTCGCGACGAGGCCAGCACCATCGCCCCCAGTCCCAGGCCAGAGGTAGCAGGAGTCACCCACAGGATCAACAGCAGCCAGGTCACGTTCAAGATGAAGGCATCGCCCATGAAGGAGATGGTGGTCAGCGTGACGATGAGGGCGAAGGCCACATAGCCCAGCAGCCCGACGGCAATCCCCGCCACCCAGGGGCCGAGCAGCTTGGCGATATACAACTCGCGGTCGGTGGTCGGCGCATAGATCAGGGCTTCCAGCGTCTTGCGCTCCTTCTCCCCGGCGAAGCTATCCGCCGCTATGACGTTGGAGACCATCGTCGGCAGCAGCAGGTACATCGCGGGGAAGAAGAGATTGAAGATCACATAGGTGATGCGCTGTATCTCGTTGTCGTAATCCGCCAGGCGCTCGTCGATTGCACCCGGCAGGTTGTCGAAGAACAGGGCGGCTTCGCTCCGGAAGTCCTCGATGAAGGCCGAGTCCGGGTCGGTGTTCGCCAGCAGCACCCCGCCGATGGCGGGCAGCAGCACCAGAATCAGCAGCGGAACAATGATCAACGGAATGAGCACCGCCTGGCTTTTGAGGACGACTCGCAAGTCTTTGCGAACGATGGCTCGCACAGCACGCCAATTCACGCCAACACTCCTTCCCCGCCGTCATGCAGCGCCATATAGATGTCTTCCAGCGATGTTTGCTGGGGCGTCAGCCCATAAATGCGCACGCCACCCGCCACCAGGGCCGCCACCAGATCAGGCACGGATTCGCGTTCGCTGACCGTGATGCTGACCGCCTCGTCCGCGTCCGCTGCGTCGATGGCTGTCACGGTCGCATGCTGGCGCAAAATCGCCTGCGCAGCCTCGCGTTGATCGACTTCGAGCGTGTAGCGCTGCGGTGCGCCAATCTGCTGCGCCAGATCGCGCGGCGTGCCGACTGCGACCAACCGCCCGTGTTCCAGCACGGCAACCCGGTCGCAGAGGCGCTGCGCTTCCACCAGATTGTGCGTGCACAGGAAGACCGTACGGCCTTCATTGCGGCTCACCCGGAGGATGCGTTCGTGCACTTCCTGGATGGCGATGGGATCAAGGCCGGATGTCGGCTCGTCCAGGAAAATCAATTCCGGCTCGTGCAGAAAGGCGCGCGCCAGTGCCAACCGTTGCTTCATCCCCTTGCTGTAGCCCCCGACCGAATCATCCGCACGATCGGATAGGCCGAACTCTTCCAGCGCGGACTCGACTCGCTCGCGCACTTGATTTACCGGGATGCCGTAGAGGTTGCTGTAATAGGTCAGGTTCTCGGTGGCGGTCAGCCGCTCATCCAGTGAAGGAGTCTCCGTCAGGACACCCGTCCGACGACGGAGCGCGGTACCGTCCTCGCGCGGATCCAGCCCCAGGACGCGCATCGTGCCCGCGTCCGGCTGCAAGACGCCGTTGAGGAGGCGCACGGTGGTCGTCTTGCCCGCGCCGTTATGCCCCAGAAAGCCGAAGACCTCGCCCTGTTCGACTGTCAGCGAGAGTGCATCTACGGCACGCACTGTGCCAAAGGTACGGACAAGTTGCTGCGTCTGAATCGCGTATTCAGCCACCCTGACTCCTTTCTTATCGCAAACGCGCTCAAGACCCCACGGGCGCGACCTCAGCCCTGTCCTGGCTTCTGCTTACCCGCTGCACCGCCCGTGAAGATCAATGTGCCTGCTAGCAGCGCCACCACCAGCAGCGCCAGCCGCAGCGAGGTCACTTCCGCCAGCAGGCCAATCAACGGAGGCCCCGCCAGGAACCCGGCATAGCCGATGGTCGCCACGCCCGCGATTCCGGCCCCCGGCGCGACATCTGCCCGATTGCCCGCCGCGCTGAAAGCCAGCGGGATGATGGTCGCCAGCCCCGCGCCGACGAGGGCGAAGCCGATCAGCGTCGGGATGAATTGCGGCACGAGGAGCGCCAGCAGCATCCCCACCCCGGCCAGTGCCCCGCCGCCCCGCACAATGGTCGCGCGGGAGGTGCGTGCGACCAGGGTATCGCCAGCCAGCCGTCCGGCGGTCATCAGCAGGGAGAAGGCCGCGAAACCGAAGGCGGCGTTGGCTTCCGTCGTGCCGACGATGTCTTGCAGGTAGATGGCGCTCCAATCCGCCATCGCCCCCTCGCCCAGTGCCGCGCTGAAGGCCACAAATCCCAGCGCCCACAAGGCACGCGGCGGCAGTTGGATCACGCCAGCGCTCTCGTCACTGACTTCCTGCTCGATGGTGACGAGGTAGCGGCTGATGAAGGCCAGCAACAGGGCGAAGCTGATGCTGACGATAGCGAAGTGCGGCAGCACATCGAAGCCCGCCGCGACGAACCCTGCGCCCATCAGCGCCCCGGCGAAGCCCCCGATGCTGAATCCGGCATGGAATGACCCCATGATGGGCTTCTGGTAGCGCCGCTCGATCTCGATGGCCTGGGCGTTCATCGCCACATCCATGATGCTGGTCGTAATGCCGAAGAGCAGCAGCGCCGCACCCAACGTGATGAAATTGAAGGCCAGCCCCAGCGGAGTCAGGCTGAGGGAGAAAACCACCGCTGCGACCGCCGTCACGCGACGGCTGCCATAACGCGCGATCAAGCCGCTGGCGAGGGTCAGCCCGATGATGACGCCGACGGAGAGGAAGAGCAGGACTGTCCCCAGCACACCTTCGCTGAAGCCCAGCGCCGTGCGCACCTGCGGGATGCGCGCAACCCAATTGGCGAAAATCGTCCCATTAAGAAAAAAGACCGCCAGCACCGCCCAGCGTGCGACGAGCAAAGCGTTCTTGGATTTGGCATCAACGAGCATCTACGACCCTCCCGGAAAGTCTCGTCCCGTGATTGTAGGGGATGAGCGAACGCCGGACGATGGGCAAGTGTTGAAGGGTTTCTTTTGTTTTCCCGAAGTGTGCTCAGGCGTCCGGCATGACCAGCAGCAGAGTCACCGACTGCGCCGGGAGGTCGATTCCACCCTCAAGCGTCAGTGTGGAAAAGTCCTCCGGCACGGTCTCCGGCGTCAACGCCATCATTGCGGCTTCCCCCGCCAGATTCACCTGCGCCGTCTGCTCCTCATCGGTGAGGTTCACCAGAATGAGCGAGATGCGCCCATCTTCGCGGCGGGCGGCGTAAGCGTTCACGAACTGGTGAGAAGTTTCCGTCGCCAGGTATTCTTCGCCGAAGTGCTGGTAGAGCTTGTAAACGTAGTAAGTCGGGCGCACATCGAAACGGGCGTAGAGGCCATACCCACCAATGGAATTGTTGCTCTGCAAGCTGAAATAGGCGACGATTTCCGTATCCTGCGCGATCAACTGCCCCAGCACATCCGCCCACCAGATCGCGTTGAAGTGCGAATCGGGCGAAGCATCGACGGCCACGACGTTGCTCCAGTGCGAGTTGATTTCGGTCACGGCGATGGGCTTGTCTTCGCCCGTGACGCTGCGGACGGTCTCGCGCAATGTGGGGATGATGGTCTGCCATTCCAGGGTGCTGCTGCGCAAATCCGCGACGGACGTGGTCGGCTGCCCGAAGGACGGGAAGGGGTAGCGATGCACCGAGACGATTTCTACGAGATCACCATTGGCCTCCAGGAAGGACTCCAGCCAGGGCACGCCATTTTCGTCCTGTGGGTCGAGGGACGGGTCCCCCTGGTACTGCGAAATATCGGGGCCAATGAAGCGGATGGTCGGGTCAACCGCCAGCATGGCCTCAGCGAAGCGCCGCCACTCCGCATTATAGCGCCCGGTATCCCATTCTTCGCCGAAGAGATTCGGCTCATTGCCAATTGACCAGTAGCGGATGCCGTATGCCTGCTCGATGTTGGCGTATTCCACCAGGGCGGCGGCTTCCTCCGGCGTGCCTTCGCGCAAATTCACCGATACGGCGACATCCGCGCCCATACGATCCGCCCAGAATATGATGTCGTCCATCTGCATCTCGCGGATCTGGTGGTCATCACCCCAGTTGCCGCCGGGGAAGCGGATGTAAGTCGCGCCCAGGGTGGCGATATCATCGACGTAATCCGCCGGGATCAATGCCCAGGGGCCATGATTGACCCCATAGACATACGGACTGATGGTGTGCAGCGGCTCGGTGGCATCCACCGAAACCGCTACGGCTTCTGTCGGGGCGCTGGTTTCATCGGCTGCTGACGCCTCTTCAGGAGCCGTCTCTTCCGGCGTGGCCTGCTCCTGGTAGACGCGCACGTAATCGACGGCCAGCGTCTGCGGGAAGACGGTCGTTTCATCCGGGCTGCCCGGCCACTCGCCCCCCACTGCCAGGTTGAGGATCAGGAAGAACTCGTGGTCGAAGGGTGCGGGGTAGGGTTCGCCCGCCGTCTGCCACTCGGTCTGCACCTGGTACAACTCGCCGTCCACATACCACTCGAAGCGGCCTTCTTCCCACACCAGCGAGAAGACGTGATATTCATCGGCGAAGATGCCGTCGTCCAGGGTGTAGCTGTCGCCGGTGTACACGTGGCTGCCGAATTCCGTTCCGGTGTAGTGCAGCGTGCCGTGAACCGTCCCCGGCATATGCCCGACCATCTCCATGATGTCGATTTCGCCGCTGGCAGGCCAGCCACCGTAGCGATACTGCGCAGGCAGCATCCAGAAGGCAGGCCAGATGCCCTGACCGTAGGGCAGCCGCGCCCGGATGTCGATGCGCCCGTAGCGCACATTCATGGAGGCCGCCGTCCACAATTTCGCCGAGGTGTAATCGCGGAAGCGGTAGCGTTCTTCCTGGGCGCGGATGACGAGGCTACCATCTTCGATGTAGCTGTTTTCGGGGCGATCCGAGTAGTACTGCAACTCATTGTTGCCGAAGCCATCTCCCCCGGTGTCATAAGCCCATTTGCTCAGGTCGATGGCGTCCCCTTCAAATTCGTCATTCCAGACCAGCGTCCATTCACGCGCATCATCTTCCAGGGCAATCGTCGCCTCGGCGGAGTCGATGGCGGGATCAATGGCATTCTCCCCCACATTCAGCAGCGGTGCGCCGCTGTCGGCGTCCGCGTCGCTCCCTTCTGGCTCGGCGGGGGCTTCTTCGGCTTCATCTGTGGGTGCATCTGTCGCTGCATCTGCGGCTTCCTCGTCCGCCGCGTCCACTTCGTAGAAGACCAGTTCGCCGAAGAGACTCGGGTTCTGGTAGGACTGATCGCTCGTATCCGCCAGCGACCAGATGAGCTTGGTATCGCGATTCTGGTTGGAGGCAGCATTCAGATGCACCTGGAAACCCAGCACTTCGCCCGGCGCGGGTTCAATCGTCCAGACATCGTTTTCCAGCGGGATGGCGACTTCCACCGCCCACCCGGTTTCCGTCTGCACTGCGATGACTTCGGCGTTCATGGTGGAACCGCGCACACCCGCCAGCACGGGCGGGTCGGGCTGGGCGATGTTCAGCGCGGGGATTGTGAGCTGTGCCACGCCATCCTGGTAGGTCGTCAGTTCCAGGTCGCCCGTCGCGTTGATGTAGAACTCGACGGAATCCTCGTTCCAGTAATTTTCGCCGTGTTCGCCGCTGATGATGTTGTCGTCGATCACGTTGCCATAAAGGTAGAGCGTGCTGTCGTCCGCCGCCGCGCCGAAGGTGATCGCCGCCGCACCACTGGACGAGTCCGCGCCCTGGGGCAGCGTCACCAGCGGCACACCCGCCCAATCTTCGAACTCGCCATCCAGTTCAATCCCCACCGGGAAGGGGGCATTGTAGGTCAGGCCGAAGTCCCCTTCAGGAGCCAGCAAGTCCGCATCCGGGATGGCGACTTCTACCGTCTCGATGACCACTTCTTCCGGGGCGCAATCCAGCGCCAGCACCAGCCAATCCGCCGATTCTGCGGGTTCGCTCTCGTAGGTCAGGCCGTAGCCGAAGGGGAAGAGCGGCGCTTCGCAGCCTTCCATCGGGATGTTGTCGAAGTCGAAGGGCAGTTGTTCCACCGTGCGCGGCCAGGTGTAGGACAATGTGCCCACGAAGTCGCGGTCGCCGAAGAGCACATCGGTGATGCCATCCGCTTCCGTGCCAGGGAGCCAGGCCGCTACGAAGGCATCCGCCATGTTCAGGTACTTGTCCACGATCAGCGGACGACCGGAGTACATGACGACGATCAGCGTATCAACCTGTTCACGCATGGCTTCGATCAGATCGCGGTCGCGGCTGGGCAGGGTCAGGCTGGCGCTGTCGCCGAACCATTCCGCGTAGGGAGGTTCGGAGACGACGACGATGCCGATGTCGGCGCGGGCAGGGTCGCCCCCTTCATCGGTGAAGCGTCCCAGACGGCTATAACGCAGCGTCGTGTCTTCGCCGAATTGGGCTTGCAAGCCGTCGAGCAGAGTCGTGCCGGGGGTCGAGTTGTAAGTCGCGCCCTGCCACTCAATCGACCAGCCGCCTAACTGGTAGCCGATGGTATCCGCCGCCATGCCAGAGACGAAAACAGTCTGTTCCGCATCGGCAGCCAGCGGCAGCGCTTCGCTCTCGTTCTTCAGCAGCACCAGCGATTGGCTCACGGCTTCGCGGGCGACGGCGCGGTGTTCTTCGGAGCCGATTTCTTCGATCAGCGTTTCGTCGCCATAGGGGCGCTCGAATAAGCCCATCTCGAACTTCACACGCAGGATATTGCCCACCGCCTCGTCCACGCGCTCCATGCTGATGTCGCCGTTTTCAATGGCTCGCGTCATGATGCCGATGAAGGTGCGGTAGTCGTAGGGCACCATGTTCATGTCGATTCCGGCGTTGATGGACTGCACAACCGAGTCGTAGTAATTGCTGGCGACGTTATCGATGCCGCCCCAGTCGGAGACGACGAAGCCCTCGAAGCCCAATTCGCCGATGAGCACATCGTTGATCAGGTAATCCTGCCCGTGCATCTGTTCGCCGCCCCAGCTTGAATAGGAGATCATCACGCTGCGAGCGCCGTTGGCAATTGATGCCGGGTAGGGTGCCAGGTGAATCTCGCGCAGTTCTTCTTCGGAAATATCCGTCACGCCGCGATCCAGCAGGCCGCCGTCCTGCGGGGATGTGCCGTAGGCCGTGCCGCCATCGCCGACGAAGTGCTTGGGTGTACCCAGCACCGTATCCGGCGCGGAAAGGTCATCGCCCTGCAAGCCAAGTAACCCCGCTGTCGCCAGTTCGGTGACGAGAGCCGGGTCTTCGCTGTAGCCCTCGTAGGTGCGCCCCCAGCGGATGTCACGCGGGACAGCCAGCACCGGGGCATAGTTCCAGTAAATGCCCGTCGCAATCATCTCCAGCGCTGTGATGCGCCCGATTTCTTCGACCAGTTCGGGGTTGTTCGCCGCACCCAGGCCGATGTTGTGCGGGAAGATCACCGCGCCCACGAGGTTGGCGTGTCCGTGCACGGCATCCACGCCGTAGATCATGGGGATACCCAGCGGAGTCGCCAGCGCAGCATCCTGGTAGGCGTGAACCATCTCCATCCAGGCTTCGGGCGTGTTGCCGCTATCCGGGTAGCCACCGCCCCCGCTGAGGATGCCGCCAATGTAGTATTCGGTCACGTCGTCGGGGTCGATGCTGCCTTTTTCGATCAGCGTCATCTGCCCCAGTTTCTCTTCCAGCGACATGCGCCCCAGCAGGTCTTCGACGCGCTCGTCCACCGAAAGATCGGGGTTCTGGTAGGGCAGCAGGTCATCATCCTGCGCGGCCACCAGCGATACGCTCAATAACAATCCACTGAGCAAGAGGGCGAAAATGCGAATTCTCATGCGTACTCCTCGAAAAAAGTTTCGTCGATATTTCGAATTGGGAGGGTGCAGGTGCTGAAGCCACTGGCGTGGATTTGCCATTCCACTTCTCACACAAAACAACGTGTTGAGACCAGGACAGGCCAGAAAAGACATCTTGTTCAACAAAGTTGCGTAGGGGTGACTTGATGGGCGACCCACCGGATCGCCCTACATCTGGTTTGTCCGGGGACACGGCATGCCGTATCCCATCGCGTGCGCTTACTTATCCACCCCTGTAATCACGATCCCCTGCACGAAGATGCGCTGTGCCAGGAAGAAGATCGTCAGCGGCAGCGCCAGGGTGATCACGGCGGCAGCCAGGATCAACTGCGGTTCGCTGCTGTACAGGCCGTTGAACTCCGCCAGCCCAACGCTGATGGGCTGGGCGTCCCGGTTGCCAGCCAGGTAAATCAGCGGGCCGAAGTAGTCGTTCCAGGCGTAGAAGAAATGGAACAGAGCCGATGCCGTCAGCGCCGGAACCGCCTGCGGCAGGATCACGCGGATGAAGGTCTGGATGGGGCCTGCGCCGTCAATGGCGGCAGCTTCTTCCATCTCGCGTGGGATCGTCATGAAGTACTGCCGCAGCAGGAAGATGTGATAGGCATGTCCGAAATAAGCCGGGATGATCAGCGGCCACCAGGTGCCCCCCCAGTCCAGCGCACTCACGAAGAAGGCATAACGGGGCAGGTCGGTCACCTGGGCAGGCAGGATCAAGGTGGAAATCACCAGGATGAAGAGCAGATTCCTGCCGGGGAAGCGGAAACGCGCGAATCCGTAGGCCGTCAGCGCCGACGCCGACACCATGCCGATCATCGTCACGAAGGCGTACATCAGCGTGTTGCGCAGCAAAATGCCGAAGCGGATGAAATTCCAGGCATCCGGGTAATTGTCCCACTGGACATTGGGTTCCCAGGCCTTTTCCAGGGAGCGCCAGTTGCCCTCCCATTCGATGATCCCGGCTTCGGGGTTGTCGGGGTCGACGAAGTCGCTGGCGCCACGACGACGCGGCTGCACAATCGCCCACTCTTCAATGCTGCCATCTTCTTGCGGAACCAGCAGCACATCGTAGCTCTCACCCTCGTAGATGAACTGGCGTGGGGTCGAGGGCAGAATCGGCGAGTTCACTTCCGATGTTTGTGCCTTGGTCTTCAGCGAGGTGACGATGGCGTACCCCATCGGCATCAGATAGACCAGCAGAATCAGCACGGCGACGCTGGTGAGAAGCAGGGCGGTGATGGTCTCCTGACGACGACCAAGTTGCTGGTAATTGGGCACCCGTTTGCGAATAGCGCTCATGATTTCACCTCCCCGGAATAATGCACCCAGTAGCGGGCGGTGTAGAAGAGGCCGAGCGTGATCACCAGCGCGATGAAGAACATCAGCCAGGCCAGCGTCGCACCGTAGCCCATCTTCTGGAAGATGAACCCCTGTTTGAAGAAGTGCACCATATAGAAGAGCGTTCGTCCTTCTGGATCACCGCTGCCACCGGTGAGCACCCAGGGCACATCGAAGAATTGCATCAAGCCGATCGTGCCGAGCACCAGGTTGAAGAAGATCACTGGCGAGACCATCGGCACCGTGACCGACCACAGGCGGCGCAGCCAGCTCGCGCCATCCACACGCGCCGCGTCGTACAAATCCGTCGGCACGCCCTGCAAGGCCGAAAGGTTGATGAGCATGGCGTTGCCGATGCCCCAGAGGCCGATGAAGGTATAGCCGACGTAAACCAGATTGGGATGGGACGGGTCATTCAACCAGCGCAAGCCGTCGATGCCGCGCACATCAAACCCCGCCAGTTCGATCAAGCGGTTGACCCAACCGTCACTGGGGTTCAGCACCTGCGCCCAGATCAACGTGCTGGCGATGAGCGGGATCATCGTCGGCGCGTAGAAGAGCGTACGGAACACGTTCTTTCCCATCAAGTGCTGCGAATTGAGCAAGACGGCCAGCAAGAAGGCGGACACCATGCCAATCGGCAGGCTGATGAGCGCGTAGATGGCTGTCACCTGGATCGCCTGGTGTAGCGTGCCATCCGTCAAAAGTTGCGTCCAATTGTCCAGGCCGATGAAGGCCGCTTCTTCCGGCTTGGCCAGTTCGAAATTCATGAAGGAAAAGACCAATGAGGCCAGCATCGGGAAAAGATAGAAGAGCAAGAACCCGATAAGCCAGGGACTGATGAAGAAGTAGCCCCAGGCTGCTTCGCGCCGCCGTGCCTTCGTCCAGTTCCGCCATGAGAAGCGCTGCGCTCGCGCTTCATTCAGTGCTGAAAACATATCCATGAGAATTCACCCCAGTACCATTACTGTGTGGCTTGGGAGGGCTGCCCCCTACCAGCGGCAGCAGCCCTCTTGCGTGACAGGTTTACTCTGCGGAGTCGAAGACTTCCTGCAGCGCGTCGACCAGTTCGGTCATGCCTGTTTCGAGTTCAAAGGCGGGATCGTTGTCCAACTGGCTTGTCCAGGTGTTGTAAACGTCCTCGGCCTCTTGCAGGCTCGGCAGCGGGCCTTCGTGGCTGGGGTTATCGGCGTATTCCATGCCAGCGACCACGATGTCCCAGTGCAGGTCACGTCCCGCCATGGGATCCTGTTGTTCGAAGCGGTCGAAGTAGCCTTCCTGCAGGCTCAGGCGTGCGGGCATACCGCCGTAGAGGTTGGTCAATTCTTCGGCCTTTTCACCCAGCAAGTAGGTCAGGACTTCGAAGGCTTCCTGCGGGTGTTCGGTGCTTTCCATGATGCTGAAGGTGTCACCGTGCATCTTGGCGGTGGTCACGCCGTTGTAGCTCGGAACCGGGGCAAGCTGGTAATCCGTACCTTCCAGCCCCCAGGTGCAGCACGGCAGGTACCACAGGTGGATGCTGACCATGGCCAGGTTGCCGCTCTCGAACCAGTTGCCAGCGCCCATGAAGTCCGCGCCGCCGTAGACGCCATTCGGGTAGAAGTAGTCTTCCCACATGGCCTGCTGGTACCATGCCAGCCCTTCTTGCCAGTGTTCGGGGATCTGGGCGTTGCCGTCATCGTCGATGAAGCTGCCCGCGCCGAACAGGGTCAGGCGACCGCGGATGTCCGTCCACTGGTTGCCGAAGCCGAACTGCACGATGTCATCCGGGTTGAATTCTTCCATCGTGGCGTCGAAGCCGTTGCTGTCGACGGTCATGATCATGGCGACTTCGCGCAGGGTGTCCAGGTTCCATTCGCGTTCTTCGCCGTTCCAGTCGATGTAGGGGTCGCCGTAGTTGCGCGGCGGGTAGGGGATGCCTGCTTCGTCGAAGAGGTCAACGTTGTACATCAGGAAGTAGGGGAAGATGGCGAAGGGGATACCGATCTGGCCTTCACCCTCGATGTTGTAAAATTCCACCAGCGACGGATCGAAGTCGCTCAAGTCGTATTGGTTGGCTTCAATCAGTTCGGTCAGGTCGAGCCAGACGCCGGGGAAGCCGGAGCGACCGCGCACACCCACCGGGCCCACGATGTCCGGCGCGTTGCCAGCGGCGATCTGGGTGCTGAGCACGCCGTATGCGGATTCGTTATCGACGATTTCCAGCACGAGTTCGATTTCCTCTTGCGAGGCGTTGAATTCAGCGACGACGGCTTCCTGTGCTTCGATCTGCGGCGCATCCGTACCCGCGCCGAGGCCAACGAACCAACGGATTTCCACACGTTCCTGCGCGGCAGCGCTGAGGCTCATGACGAGCGCCAGGCCGATGGCGAGGGTGAGGGACAAGAAACGGGTCTTACTCATAGCGTTCTCTCCATGAATTGATAATTTGAACGTACCATTTTGGGTCAGTGCGTACTGCTGACGGCGATGAACCTCGCGTCTGCAAAGTTCCCAATCTCATGCGATAGCTGGGGAGAAGCGCCCGGCAGAAAAACAGGTGGATGCTGGGACTTGCAGCCGGTGCGCTTCATTTGCCCCTTCGTTCATGGGGGGCAACCCCGTCTATCACACATGCGTACCGTCTTAATTAACCGCCCCCACAAGAGGAACGGATAACTAACTCAGTGGATAAGATGATGTGCTGCGGCGGTTGATCCGGGTTTTGTAGTCGATCAATCAGCGTTTCCACGGCAATTTGTCCCGTGCGCTGGATCGGCTGGCGGATGGTCGTCAGCGGTGGTTCAGCCAGCAGCGCCGGTTGCAGGTCATCAAAGCCGACCAGGGCGACATCTTCCGGGACGCACAACCCCGCATCGCGCAGGGCGCGGCTGGCCCCCAACCCCATCGAGTCAGACTGCACAAAAACGGCGTCCGGCCTGTGGGGCAGCAGGGCTTTCATCCCGTCGTAGCCGCTCTTCTCGGTGAAATCTCCATAAGCGATCAGGTCTTCGTCCAGCGGCATGTTGCGATCTTGCATGGCCTGCCGGAAGCCCCGGTCACGGTCAATGCCAGCGGTGTTGTGCGCTGTGGCAATTTGCCCGATGCGCTGGTAGCCGAGTTTAATCAGGTGCGTTGTTGCGTTATAGCCCCCGGCGAAGTTATCCACATCGACGAAGGTCACCTGCTCCGGCTTCGTTGGACGCCCGACGTAGACGAAGGGCATTCCGCGATCCAGTAAGGCCGGGACGAAGGGGTTGCTGACGTTATCCGCCGTGATGATGAGGCCATCCAGCAGGCTGTTGCGTGTGAAGCGCTGCACGGCTTCGCGCTCTTCTTCCAGCGTATGGAAGAGGAACAGCGCCAGGGTGTACCCACGTTGGTTGCACGCGGCGGAAATACCCTGCATCAGGCGTGGGTAGTAAGGATCGGTGAAGACAGCCTGGATAATATTGGGGATGACCAGCCCCAGAATGTTGGATTGGCTGGAGACGAGGGAACGCGCAGCCTGGTTGGGCTGGTAGCCCGTTTCCTGGATGACGCGCTGGACACGTTCGCGGACTTCCGTGCTGATGTTGGGGTGGTTGTTGATCACCCGCGAGACGGTTGACCGCGAGACCCCGGCTAATTCGCCTATCTTTTCTAAAGTCAGCTTGTTCATAACATTTTCTCTGGGAGCGCTCTCAAAACACTCCAAAAAAAACGCGCAATCTATGAGAATTGCACAATATTTCGCGTCAAGAACGCCCTACTCTCGCTAGAGAGCCGCTAAAATTTTTTGAGAGCGTTCCCAATTAAAGACAGATTAGCAAGCTTCTCATTTTCTGTCAAGCAATTCGTTCAACGCTTTTGCTGATGCTGTACAAAATGCCTGACTCGCCCGGTTCGCGCCCCTGCTACAATGAAAGATGGCATGACATCCGACTGGAGAATCGCATGACACTCGTCACCCGCGCAGCCACTCGTGCAGACCTGCCCGGCATACAACGGATCGCACAAGAGTCTCAAGCAATCGAACCAGCAGAGGCCGCCCTGGAACGCCTCTACAGCGCCGCTGCCCTGGAAGCGGCAATCGCGAGTCCGTACCTCAGCGTGATCGTCGCAGCACGTTCCGGAGAAGTAGTCGGTTTCGCACGTTACGGCACACCCATCCTGGAAGATTGCGACTGCGAAGACCTGAAGCTGATTCATGCGTTGCGGGTTCATCCCCATGAATCGTGGTCGGGGGTCGCGGAGGCGCTGCTACATGGTATAGAGGAAGCCCTCGACGAAAACGCCCGAATCCAGCGCATCGGCGTATCTGTTGATCCAGCACAGCGCGACCGGGTGCAATTCTACGCGCGGCAGGGCTTCCACCATGAAGCGCCAGAAGATGAAGACGGATTGTGGTATATGGAGCTAGCGTTATGAAATATGGCCTGACGCCGGGACAGTGGCAGGCTGCCAGGGAAGAGATGCGCGAGATTCTCGTCGGCGTGGCTCGGCTGCGCACGACGATCACCTACGGCGAACTCGCCGCGCAACTGCGGACGATTGCGCCGCACCCGGGGTCTTACGTCTTCCAGGCAATTCTGCGTGATCTGTGTTTCGCGGAGGAAGCCGCCGGACGGGGGATGATCTGCGCCCTGGTGGTGGCGAAAGCGACCGGGATTCCAGGGCAAGGCTTCTTCAAGGCGATGATCCGCAACGGGCGCGACTGTGCTGACCCACAGGCCTGCTGGCAGGCAGAATGCGAACGCCTCTACGCGCTCTTCGAGGAGTGAGGGGCTATTGAGGCGCGAATTGGGGCGCTCCGGAAGCAGCCCCTCACTTGATGACCCCCAGGCGGCGCAGTTCGTACAGCAAGACTTCCTCATACGGCGTGTCCGTCTGCACCATCAGGTAATGGACGCCGCGCCGCGCACATTCATCGCGGATGCCATCCAGCCAGCTTTCGAGACGCTGCTGATAGAGCGTGCGCATATTGGCGTCGATGGTCACTTCCTGGGCAGCGCCCGTCTCAACATCAATCAAGCGCAGGTCACCCGCCATCGGTGGCATGACCTCATCAGGCGAGAGCACCTGCAAGAAGACCACATCATGCCCCTTGCCCTGTAAGCGTTTGAGTCCCTCGCTGATGCCCGTCGGCGAGAATCCGTCGCTGATGAGGATCACCAGCCCGGCGCGGCGCTCTCGAATGGAGAATTCGCGCAGTCCTTCGTTCAGGTCAGCAATTCCCTCAGCATGTAATGATTGGGCGAAGCGCAGCAGTCCCACCGTCTGCCCCCTCCCGCGCACGGGGCCGAATAACTGCGTGCCGCGATCGTTGAGCGCGTGCAGCATCAGCCGATCCCCCGTCTTGAGGGCGATGTAGCCCAGGGCGGCGGCGAGTCGCTGCGCGTAGTACAGCTTATGATGGGGCGAGGCGGCATCCCCTGCTGGCGCAGGCCAATCCATGCTGGCGGAAATATCCAGCAGCACATGCACGGCGAGGTCTTCTTCATCTTCCAGCAGCTTCACGTAGGGGCGTTCCAGCCGCGCATAGACGTTCCAATCCAGCTTACGCAGGTCATCGCCAGGGGTGTAATTGCGATAGTCGGCGAATTCGATGCTGGTGCCGCGTTTGCTGCTGCGGCGTTCGCCTTTCATGCGTCCAGCACGGATGCGACGCGCCGTGAGCATCAGCCCATCCAGGCGGCGGCGCACGGCCTCCGGGAGCAATTGCATGCTGAGGTGGGTCGGCGTTTCAGACATGGGTGCGGTTTCCAGGGCACGCGGTCAGGGTGATTCCAGTATGCCATACGAAGATGAAGAATGCGTGGGGGAATGGCACAGGGGACATTCGCGCCGCAAGTTCGCCGCGCCCAAAAAATCAAGATTCGATGCGATTGCGTGCACGCCATTCAGCCATAACTTGACAAGCACGATGGTTTTGTGCAAACTCAGGAACCAACTTCTGCAAATTGTTTGTGTGTTCCTTTATTTCACAGCGTGCCCGATATTCGCCACTGTGAAGCTGAACGCAACTTGCGTCGTGCGATTCGTGGAATGCCTGATCCACGCCAGTGGCTTCTTACGACAATCGACACCAAACTACAGTTATGGCAACAATCTATGAGGGAGGCTCGTCTTGGGCGTATTAATGGATGTGAAAGACCTGGTCGTCAGGTTTTACACACAAGAAGGAACGGTATACGCCGTCAACAGCGTATCTTACCAGCTCCGTGAAGGGGAAACTCTGGGAGTCGTGGGCGAATCCGGCAGTGGCAAGAGCGTCCATGCCCTTGGCATCATGGGGCTGATTCCAGATCCTCCCGGAAAAGTCGAAAGTGGGGAGGTGCTTTTCGAGGGGCGCGACCTGCTGAAGCTCTCCAGAGAGCAGATGCGCCTCGTTCGTGGGAAGGAAATCGCCATGATCTTCCAGGATCCCATGACTTCGCTCAACCCCGTCTTGAAGATCGGCACGCAGATCACCGAAGCGCTGAAATTGCACCTGGGCATGAACAACAACCAGGCACGCCGCCGCGCCGCCGAACTGCTCGACCTGGTGGGCATCCCGGATGCGGCGAAACGCCTGGATGACTACCCGCACCAATTCTCCGGCGGGATGCGCCAGCGCGTGATGATCGCGATAGGTCTGTCCTGCAATCCCAAGCTCTTGATCGCAGACGAGCCGACAACCGCGCTCGATGTGACGATCCAGGCGCAAATCCTGGAATTGGTCAAGCAGCTCAAGGAAGAATTCAACATGGCGATCATCTGGATCACCCACGATCTGGGGGTGGTCGCCGGGCTGGCGGATACAGTCGCGGTGATGTACGGCGGACGCATCATGGAATATGGCCCCACGAAAGCCGTCTTCCAGGATACGCGCAGCGCCTACACGCTGGGGCTGCTGCGTTCGCTGCCGCGCCTGGATGGCAGCAACAAGAAGCTCGTCAGCATCGAAGGTTCGCCGCCGGATATGCGCATCCCGCCCGAAGGTGACCCCTTCGCGGTACGCAATCCCTACGCGACCGAACGCGATTTCAAGGAAATGCCGCCGCTGTTGCCCGTCAAGGATGGCGACCCCAACCACAAAGTCGCGGCCTGGTATGACCTGCGAGAAGAATTGAAGAAAGAAAAAGCCGCAGCTGGTGACAATGTGGAGGCAGCCGGATGACAGCACCGAGCGTAGATGTGCAAGCAAAACCCAAGAAAAGCCAGGATGGGGATACGATCCTCAGCGTGCGCAACCTGAAGAAGCATTTTCCCATCAGTGCCGGCTTCATCTTGCAGCGGCAGGTGGGCGCGGTGCGCGCGGTGGATGGCCTCAACTTCGATGTGAAACGCGGCGAGACGCTGGGGCTGGTGGGCGAATCCGGCTGTGGCAAGAGCACCACAGGCCGCTCCATCTTGCAGTTGTACCGCCCGACGGATGGGTCGGTGGTCTTCGAAGGCCAGGAACTGACCACCATGTCCAACAACGAATTGCGGGCGATCCGTCGCGAGATGCAGATCATCTTCCAGGATCCTTTCGCATCGCTGAATCCGCGCATGACCGTCGGCAGCATCGTCTCCGAGCCGTTGACGATCCACAACCTGTACCCGGATAAGCAAGAACGCCAGGAATACGTCGAAGCCCTGATGGAACGAGTGGGGCTGAACCCCTACTTCACCAACCGCTACCCGCACGAATTCTCCGGCGGTCAGCGCCAGCGCATCGGCATCGCCCGCGCACTGGCCTTGCAGCCGAGCTTCATCGTGGCAGATGAGCCTATTTCGGCGCTGGATGTGTCGATTCAGGCGCAGGTAGTCAACCTGATGGAAGAGCTTCAGGAAGAAATGGGGCTGACTTACCTCTTCATCGCGCATGACCTCTCGATGGTGCGCCACATCTGCGACCGCGTGGCGGTGATGTACCTGGGCAAAATCGTGGAAATGGGCACGACGGCGGAAGTCTACGGCAACCCGCTGCATCCCTACACACAGGCACTGCTCTCCGCCGTGCCGGAACCCGACCCCTCCAAGGAAAGCAGCCGCCGCCGCATCATCATTCGCGGCGACCTGCCCAGCCCGGCCAATCCGCCGCAGGGCTGCAACTTCAACACGCGCTGCCCGGTGGCGTTCGAGCTGTGCTACCACGAACCCGACCCGGAACTGGTGGAAGTCACTCCGGGGCACTGGGTGGCCTGCCACCGCGTGACGCCGTTCTGAGCGGCAACCAGACGAACGACGAAGGGGCGAGCCACAGACGACTCGCCCCTTTTTGATTCGCAACATTCCGCAGCCGTCGCCAATCCCGGCTCAGGGCTGGACGTAGACCTCGCAGAGTCCGATGGCGGAGTCGCAGCGTGCGACCTCACGCCCATCCCAGAAGACACCAAATTCCACAATGCCATCGGCAGACCAGAAGCGGCGGGGGTCATCGCGGCGCAGCGTCTCTTCCGCGTTGTAAAAAAGCTGCGATGTCGCCGGGGTGCAGTCTACGGGTTGCAGCGGCGGCACCACCGGGTTGACCAGCGTCACGCGCACACAGCGGTCACGATCCACAAAGGGGTAATTGGCGACATCCGCCCAGGTCAGGCCGTCGAAGCGGCTCCCTACCGGATTACCCGCTGCGTCATAGCCCAGGAAGGCCAGCCGTGCCACTTCCTGCCCCTCCCCGGTGCCGTTCCAGATGTAGAGCGTGTCGCGGTTGTAGCGCAGCCGCAGCAGTTCGCCTTCTGGCGTCAGCGCCGGATCTTCCGTGATGGCGACGGCGGCCTCGGTGACCGTGCCGGGCAGCGGCGAGGGCGACGGCGTGAAGGTGCTGGTGGGCGTGAAGGTCGGCTGCGGCGTGTCAGTGGGGCCTTGCGTCGGCGTGGCAGAGGGCGTCACAATGGGGGCGATGGCCCCAACGGCGGTACGTGTGGCTTCCAGGCTGGTCTCCGTACGCTGATTGACCACCAGCAAGCCGAACCCCAGGATCGTCAGCAGCAGCGGGATCGCGGCAATCAACGCCCAGAGGTAGGCACGCCAATCCATCGGCTCATGCTGTGTTGCAGGGCGTTCCTCGGCGGGCTGCCCCCCGTTCTCCGGGGTGACCAGCGTCGGCGGCTTGGTGACGGTATTCGCGCCCGTGTCGAACTCCAGGGCGACTTGTTCCGCAATGGAGGCCGAGCGCGGCACATCGACTCCGGCATAAGCCGTCATCGGCAGCGGAGCCGGCATCTCCTCTTCCAGGGGCTGCCCTTGCAGGGCGGCATCCAGGCTGCGCATCAAATCCGCCGCCACCTGATAGCGCTCTTCCGGGGACTTGCGCAGCGCCTTCAGCAGCACCTGCTCCGTCGCCACATTCAGCGCGGGATTGAGGGCCGTCGGACGCGGCGGCTCTTCGGAAATGTGCATCACGGCGACGCTGGTGCTGGAGGGGTCGTCGAAGGGCAAACGCCCCACCAGCATCTCGAAGAGCATCACGCCCATCGAGTAAATATCACTCTGCGGGACGGCATCGGCGGAGCGGCGCGCCTGTTCCGGCGAAATGTAGTGCGGCGATCCGAAAACCTGCCCCATTGATCCCTGCGCCGTATCCAGCGCCAGCCCGAAATCCGTCAGCACCACGCGCCCATCCCGCGCCAGCAGCACGTTGCCGGGCTTGATGTCGCGGTGAATCACGCCGCGCCCGTGCGCGTAATCCAGCGCACTCGCCACCGCCCAGCCGATTTCCAGCACTTCGGCATGGGGCATCCGTGTGCCCTGGGCAGATAGTTCTGCAAGCCGCGCATCCAGCGAAGACCCGTCGATGTACTCCATGACGAAATACGCCAGGCCGTCTTCTTCCCCGGCGTAGTAGACCTGGATGATATTCTCGTGGCGCCAGGTCGCGATCATCCGCGCCTCATCCACGAAGCGACGGTTGTAGTCCGCTTCGTCACGCAGCGACTCGCTGAGCACTTTGATGGCAACAGGACGCTGCAAGGTGACATCCGTGCCATAGTAGACCTGGGCCATTCCGCCGCGCCCCAGGCGGGATTCCACGCGGAAATTCGCGAGTTGTCGTCCAATCAACGGGTCTTGCATGGGTTGTACATTCCTCGAAATTGATCGTCAAAAGTCAAACGCGGCTGCCTGTGTCATCCCGGAGTGCGTTGCAGCATCCCGCTCGAATCCTACCGCATCACAAACGGTCACGCACGCGGGATCGTGATCGCAAAACCGTGAGCCGTCCGGTTCTCCCCCGTATTCGTGGGTACGTTCAGGCGAACGTCCATTGCCATAAGAACATCATACGGCATTGCGCCAGCGCACACAATGTAGAGCGATCCTGCCCCTGGCTGCGACACCATTGTTTCCTATCCGCGCCGCATTCCGTATAATCGAAGAGGCGCGGCGTAGACCGTTCCGCCGCACCCAACTCGTAATCCAGAAACTGTGAGAGCCGTTCCCAGCGATGACCCACACCGCCTTCGCACGATTGTTCATCAGCATGGTATTCGTCCTGGTCGCTTGCACGCCAGAAGAGACCATTCCCGCCAATTCAAGCCGCAGCACGCCCGTCGATGATCTGCCGATCAGCGTCGGTAGCCCGCCCGTTGCCGCCCAGGAAATCACGCCCGTGCCGGATACGTTGATTCAAGAGGCGGACGCCGAATACTTGCTGCTGACCAACCTCTACGAGCGCAGCGCTCCGGCAGTCGTCAACGTCGAGGCCGACACGCTCGATCCGGAGACGGGGCAGCAAGGCGTGATTCGCGGATCTGGCTTCATCTACAACATGCAGGGGCACATCATCACCAACGCCCATGTCATCAAGGATGCGACGGCAATCCGCGTGACCTTCCAGGATGGGTACCTGACGCAGGCGACTCGCGTCGGCTACGACACCTTCAGCGACCTGGGGGTGGTGCAGGTCAATGTTGGGCTGGATCGCCTGACTCCGCTGCCCTTGATCCAGGATTCGGACACAGTGCGGGTGGGGCAACGCGCGGTAGCGATTGGCAATCCCTTCGGCCTCAGCAGTTCGATGAGCGCAGGAATCGTCAGCGGGCTGGGGCGCACCCTGCGCAGCGCCGAGTTGATCGACGAGGCGGCTCCGGCGGGCTTCCAGAATCCGTCAATCATCCAGACCGATACACCCATCAACCCCGGCAACAGCGGCGGCCCGCTGCTCAACTCGCGCGGGGAGGTGATCGGCGTCAACGTCGCCATCCGCACGGAGAACGGCCTCTTCCAGGGTGTGGGGTTCGCCGTACCCGCGAATACGGTGCGGCGCGTCGTCCCGGCATTGATCGAAGAAGGGCGCGTGCAGTATGCCTGGCTGGGGCTGACGGTCACGCCGGAAGAGAACGGCTTCGGCGTGGCGGGGCTGGCGGAAGCGCTGGATTTACCTGTGGAAGCGGGAGTGCTGGTACGCGGCATCACGGTCGGGTCTCCGGCGGATCAAGCGGGATTGCGCGGGGGGACGCAGATTGTCACCGTGCGCGGCGAACCGATCTGCACCGGGGGCGATATTGTGGTAGCGGTCAACGGGACGTACATCAACAACATGGACGAACTGCTGACGTATCTGGTGGTCAATACAGCGCCGGAGGATACGATCACGCTGCGCGTCGTGCGCGACCGCGAGACCTTCGACGTGCCGCTGACGCTGCGTGCCCGCCCGGAAACCGAGGGAACGATTCGCGACTGCGAAGGCTGAGGGCAACATGCACATTCTGACCGGAAAGACTCATTTCGTCGGGGCGCGCCCCTGTGGTCGTCCGCCCAACGCGAGCGCAAGCGGGCACTCCCCTACACCCATTGCGGATGCTCCACCTTCTTTGCTCAATGATCGAAGGGGTAGGCGGTAGCGATGCACCAGATTCGTGAGTGGCTCTACATCAGCAGCTATGCCCTGGCTTCCAACGCGGCCTACATGCGCAGCGAAGGCTTCAATGCGATGCTACAACTCTACCGCCCCATCACCATCGAAGGCGTGCAGGCACACTATCTGGAACTGACCGACGGCGATACGATCCCCCAGGCGCAGATTCTGGCGGCGATTGCCTTCGTGCAGGCGCAGCACGCAGCAGGGCATAAGGTGCTGGTGACCTGTGGCGCGGGAATCAGCCGTTCGGTGACGATGACCATCGCCGCGCTGAAGGCCATCGAAGGCGGCGAACTGGAAGCCATCTACCGCGATGTTCGCACCCGGCACCCCGAAGCCATGCCGGATCAGGCGCATTGGGATTCGGTGGCGGCGTATTTCGGGGAAGATGTGCCCTTCTGGGATATGTGGGCACGGATTATGCTGGAGGGTTGAAGCTGATGCTGAACCAACCGATTCATCCGCACGTCCTGGAAACGCCCCGGCTGCTGCTGCGCGCACCCTCTATGGATGATGTGCAGGACATCGAACGCCTCGCCGGGGACTACGAAATCGCCCGCTACACCCTGAACATCCCGCACCCTTACCCGCAGGGGGCAGCGGTCAAGTGGCTGCGGCAGATGCGCGACCGCAGCAACGCCCGCAGCTTCGCCTTTGCTGTGACGCGCCGGGAGGATGCCACCTTCCTGGGGATGGTCGGCATTCACGCCCACGAGCGCTTCAACCGCGCCGAAATCGGCTATTGGATCGGCATACCGTATTGGGGGCGGGGTTACATGACCGAGGCCGCCCGCCGCGTGCTGCAATTCGGCTTCGAGAAGCTGAACCTCACGCGCATCCAGGCCACCTACCTCACCGAGAACCCTGCCTCGCGCCGCGTCATGGAAAAGATCGGCATGACCTACGAAGGAACCCTCCGCGCCTACATCCAGAAATGGGACAAAGACAAAGACCTGGGCATGTGCGCGATTCTGCGGAGCGAGTGGGAAGCGCAGTCCTGACTTCCCCAAACAGAGGCAACAAATTGCGGTGTTGGCTTTTGCGCAGAACGGCTTCCGGGTACAGAGCCGCTTCGCCCACCCCGCCGGGGCGGACAAGGAATTCATGGTTCTCTGGCGGCCTGCCCAGCCCTGAAATCCAGCAAACTGGCACAGGGTGGCGATTGTCATGGGGCGCTGGTTTTTTATATACTGACTTCAAAAAGCGTGTCTTTTGAAAGAGTCGCTCCTATGCCAGAGAAGAGGCGCCGCAATCGTTTTGAAGAGCACATCAACAGCGAGGCATTCGACCTGAGCCAGCTCGAGAGCCTCGCGCCGCTGCTGGCGGAAGAAGAACGTCACCTGCTGGACTACCTCGCACAACTCCCGCAGCCGCTCGACCACGACCTGTGGGATACCCATATGGACGAGCAGCAGCGCCTGCTCTGCGCTTACCTGACGACCGAATTGCTGGAAAATGTCGTCCGCGAACGCCATCAAGACCTCGTGGAGCATATGAGCGACGAAGACCTCTTCCAACTGCTGTCCCTGCCCGTGATGGTCGCCATGCTGGTGGAAGAGAACCTGCACGATACCCAACCCGATCCGGCACCCGCACCCACGCCGGAATCTGCCGCCGAACCGCTGCTGGAGCGCGCGACCCGCTGGTGGCGCAGCTTCCGCGAGGGCATGGCGACACTCGTCGAGCGCTGGCGTCGTCCGCGCTGGTGAGTGGACGAGGCGCATCCACCGCGCAGGGCAGGCCGCCGCGAGAGACTCATCCCGCTAACTCCCCGCTGCGCAAGGGGAGAAGAATCGGCAGTATGAAATGACTCGTTCCTTGCTCACAGTTTTCTCCTCACCCTGTCTGACCTGGCGGTCCGCCTGTCCCTCTCCCACACCGGCTATGCATTACCCACAAATCGGAGAGCGGAGATAGAATGGACAAAAGGACGTG
>CAZJWX010000053.1:0-31186 GCA_964549915.1 uncultured Anaerolineaceae bacterium
GGTTGCCGCAAGCGTGGTTCAGAAGCCCCCGCCTTTAGGCGTGGGGAGCGTCACACCAATAACATCCTCGCCGCTTCAGAGACCTTCGTCCGGACTCCGGCGCTGGCCTTCGAACGCTACCGACCGCATTTCGTGGGATCGCTGCGGGTGGATGGGCTGCCCCTGCCCGATTCGCGGGTGACCACCGTGCACGGGCGAGGCTTGCCAGGGCGCATCCGGCAGAGCCTGCGGCTGCGGCTGACAGGTGACCTGGGCGTAGGGTCGCTGGCAAGACCGCTACGACGGCTGCATCCCGCCCTGCTGCAAGCACATTATGGGCACGCAGCGGCCTATGCCTTGCCACTGGTACGTGCGCTGGGGGTGCCCTTCATCGCCTATTTTCATGGCCTGGATGCCACCGTCAGCGATGCGGAATTCGCGAAGTCCCGCTATAACCGCGCCTTCCTGGGACGCCGCGATGCCCTCAAACGCGAGGTGACGCTCTTCCTCACCGCGTCGGATTTTCTGACGCAGCGCCTGATCGCCCAGGGGTATCCGCCGGAGCGTGTGCGGACGCACTACATCGGCATCGAGACAGCAGGTGATCCGCCGCTGCCCCTGGAAACGCGCGAACCGATTGTGCTCTTCGTGGCGCGTTTGACGAAGAAGAAGGGGGGCAAGCATCTGATCGCGGCAATGGCACAGGTGCAGCAGCAGTGCCCGGATGCGAAGCTGGTGATTGCGGGGGATGGCCCCGCGCGCGAACGATTGGAAGCGCAGGCAGCGGACACCCTGGCGAATTATGCCTTCGTCGGCTGGCAGACGCCGGACGAGGTGGCGCAGTGGATGCGACGGGCGCGGGTTTTCTGCGTGCCGAGCGTGACCGTCCCGTCCGGCGACTCCGAAGGGTTCGGCATGGTCTTCATTGAGGCGCAGCGCTGGGGAACACCCGTCGCCAGCTTCGCGCATGGCGGCATCGTCGAGGCGGTGGCGGATGGCGAAACCGGGCTGCTGGCGGCTGAAGGGGATGAGGACGCCCTGGCGCAGAATCTGCTGCGGCTGCTAGACGACGATGACCTCTGGCGGCGTTTGAGCCAGCGCGGCTACGAGCGCGTGCGCCGCGAGTTCGATGTGCATCCCCTGGCGCAGCGCCTGGAAGCGATCTACGACGAGGTGCTGGCGGGCAACCTCTCTCCCTCTGCCTCTCCCCGCTTCGCAAGGCGAGGGCAGGTGTAGATTTGAGCATCTTATTTAACGAAGTGTCCCTTATAGCCTGTTCTGGCCTCAACACTTGTTGTTTTGTGTGAGAAGTGGAACGGCAAATCCACGCCAGTGGCTTCGACTGTGAACGGTGAATTCGCTCCCGCGTGTCAATACGTCTTGATGCTGTCGCGGGGGGCGTTGGTCAGCACAGCGCCGACCACCCGCGCATTGACGGCTTCGAGGGCTTCGCGGGCGCGTTGGGTCTGGTCACGGCGGGATTGCCCGGAGCGCACCACCAGCAGCACCCCATCCAGCTTGACGCCCAGCAGCGCCGCATCGGTCGCAGCCAGCACGGGCGGGCTGTCGAAGAGGACGTAGGCCGCACGCGCCTTCAACACGCCGATGATTTCGTTCATGCGCTTGCTGCTGAGCAAATCCGCCGGGTTGGGGGGTTCCTCACCCGCAGGCAGCAGTTGCAGGTTCTCGACATCCGTCTGCACCAGCGGCGGGTTCGCCAGGGCAACGTCGTCCAGCATCATCGTCGTCAGCCCCTGGTTGCGCACATCCCAGATGCTATGCTGCATTGGGCGGCGCAGGTCGCCATCGACCAGAATCGTCTTATTGCCGGACTGCGCGAAGGTCACAGCGAGATTCGCCAGCGCCTCGCTCTTGCCTTCGCCATCGGCGGATGAGGTCACGAGCAAGGTGTGAATGGGATTCTCGACGCTGCGGAACATCAGGTTCGTGCGCAGGGTACGGTAGGCTTCTGCGGCAGCAGAGCGCGGATCAGTCAGGGTGATGAGATTCGGTGTTGCCATTGGCCCCCCGAAGGATGGTCTGATTCAAAACGCGCACATTGTACTGTGCTTCCCCCAGGGTGGATAGGGCTGGCACGGCGGAATCGCGCATGACTTGCCCTCACTTGGCCTGGACGCTGGCGGGACGGTAATTGGGCGCGAGCTTGGGATTGGGCAGGAAGGCATACGCAATCACCAGGACGACGACGAAGAGCAATGCCGTCGCGATAAAGGTGCCGCGCAGCCCGAAGGCTAACGCTACCATCGACCCTGCCAGCGGCGCTACCGCCCGGCTGCCCGCGACAACCGAATTATCCAACCCGTAGACGGCCCCTTCTTCGCCCGGTTCGGTGTACTGTGCCATCAAGGCCGCCGGGGCAGCGACCAGGCCACCCAGCGCGAAGCCGACCATTCCCTGTAACAGGATCAACTGCCAGACGCGATCCACGAAGGCCTGGGGGATGTAGAGCGCCACCGCCCCAATTGCGCAGGCGATCAACACGCGCCGGTGCCCGATGCGGTCGCCCAGGTACCCCAGCGCCACCCCGCTGAGGGTCGATGTCAGCGAAGCGGCGGCAGTCACCGCCCCGGCGATGAAGTTCTGGTTGCCCGCGCCCAATGGCAGCAGCGCAGCCACGAACAGCGGCGCAATCGGCACGATCATCGTGCGCCCCGTACCCGCCAGGAAGCGCAGCAGGAAGACCAGCGAAATCCCCTCTGCGCCGATCACATGCCGCCACTGCGCTAGCATCCCCGGACGTTCCGCCGCTGCGCTAGTCTGCACCGGGCTGAACTGCTCATCCACGCCGAAATAGACCAGCACGCCGCCGATGAAGAGCGCCCCGGCGGTGATGAAGAAGGCGTTGGCGTAGCCGTAGGCATCGGCGAAGGCACCGCCCAGCAGCGGCCCCAGCGCGACCCCTGCCCACAGGCCCACCTGCAACGCGCCCATCGACACGCCAATGCGGTGACGTGGCACGACCGACGCCACCAGCGCGTTATTCGCCGCGACTGTGCCCGTCACCAGCCCCTGAACCGCCCGCAGCAAGACCAACTGCTCGCCCGATGTGACCACCCCCATCAGCCCCAGGATCACGGTGCCGCCGAACATCGCCCGCAGCACCATCAATTTGCGCCCGTAGCGATCTGCCACTGCGCCCCACAGCGGCGACGCAAGCATCATGGTGAATCCCTGCGCAGCGAAGACCAGCCCCGCCATCAACTCGACGCTGATTCCCATGCTGGAACCCAGGCTTTCGACGTATAGCGGCAGGAAGGGGAAGATCATCGAGAAGCCCACCGCGGTCAGCATTTGTGCCAGCAGCACCACCGCCAGCGTCATTTTCCAGCGTGGATGCCCGGCATTGCTTGATTCACTCATACAGATTGTCCATCTGTGCCAGAAAGATTGTGGTAAGCATATGCCCTGTGTACAGCAGAATCAACCCGACGCTGTGCGATCCATCAACTCTTAATCCAAGAGCGAGGCCTGCGGGCAGTGCGAATAAGCCCACACTTACAACTGAGCCAAAAACTTTATGGTTTGTATGTTGGATTCCTCATACACTTAATGCAAAGCTCATGAGTGTGTAAGGAGTCCCTATAATGGCACAGTACGTGGCGAAACCCTACGTTGCAGGTACACCCGAGGCCGAGGTGGTTGGGCAGACGATGATCTCCTTCGCAGATAACCTGCGGTCTGAAGTCATCCGCCCCATTCTGGAGAAACATGGCCTGACCGACATCAAGGAAGATCAGTGGTATTCACACCAGTTGTGGATGGACATTCTCAAGGAGATGGACGACACGCTGGGCGGGCAAGCTGGCGAGGCCTTCGTCGCCTTCGGCATGAAGGTGGTGGAAAATGCCGTGATGCCGCCGGAAATCAAGACGATTCCGGATGCGCTCAACGCGCTGCACGCCATTCACCATGCCAACCTGCGCAACGTCCCGGAAGAAGAAGGGTATCGCGTGCGTCAGGTGGAAGAACGCCGCTATATCGTCTTCCACAACACGCCCAATCCCGATGATGCCATCTACGGCTTCCTCTGGGGCATGGTGCGGCGCTTTCGTCCGACCAATGCGACCTTCTCCGTCCGGCGCATCAACAACCCCTCGCCGGAAACGGCTCGCTCGGCCTTTGAAGTCACCTGGGAAGAGTGAGGCCGCTCGTATTCTCCGTGCGTTGGGGCTGCGTCGTCGGCTCCGGCGCACGGCTTTTTGCGGAATTCCCCCTTGCCAAGCAGGACAGTTCGCTGTATATTTGTCTGCACAACAGGATAAGTAGACGCGAGTGTAGCTTAGTTGGTAGAGCGGCTGCTTGCCATGCAGCAGGTCACGGGTTCGAGTCCCGTCACTCGCTCAGGAAAATCCAGTCCCATTGGCTGGATTTTTTGATTCCGGGCACAATGCAGGATGAAGCTGGCGGATACCGGGCAGGAGAGCGTAAATGACGATTCCCGTGATTCTGGATACCGACATCGGCAGCGATGTTGACGATACCTGGGCGCTGGCGCTGCTGCTGCGCTCGCCCGAATTGGATTTGAAGCTGGTGCTGACCGCCACCTGCGATACCGTCTACCGTGCGCGGATCGCGGCAAAACTGCTGCAAACGGCGGGGCGGACGGATGTTCCCGTCGGCATCGGGCTGCGAGGAGCGCCTGCCCACGAGTACCAGCGCCCCTGGGTGGAAACATACGACCTGAGCGCCTATCCGGGGACGGTGCATGAGCAGGGCATCCAGGCCATGATTGACCTGATTCGCCACTCCCCCGAACCAGTGACCATCATCGCGATCAGCGCTGCGACCAACCTCGCGCACGCCCTGAGGATCGCCCCGGACATCGCCGAAAAGTGCCGTTTCGTGGGCATGTTCGGCAGCGTGGATCGTGGGTACGGCGAAGGAAGCTCACCGCTTGCCGAAGCCAACGTCAAAGGCGACATCGCCGCCGCGCGGCAAGTCTTCGCTGCCCCCTGGCGCGAGACGCTCATCACCCCGCTCGATACCTGCGATCAGGTCATCCTCAGCGGTGAAGCGTACCAGCGCATCCGTCGCGCCGATGACCCCTTGCTGCGGGCCGTCATCGAAAATTACCGCATCTGGGCACCGCTCGTCCCGTGGGTGGAAATCGACGACGTTGAGATGCGCTCATCCACGCTCTTCGACACAGTCGCGGTTTATATGGCCTATAGCCTGGAACTTCTGCAGATGGAGACCATGCGCTTGAGCATCACGGATGCGGGGCTGACCGTGCGCGACGAGGACGGCGCAGCAGTGCAGGTTGCGCTGGCCTGGCGCGATTTACCCGCCTTCCGCGAACACCTGACCGAACGGCTGCTGCGGCGTGGGCGCTAGGTTGGCACTAGCAATCTGCCTTCAATCTGCGACAATATGCGCCGCTTTTGCCAACGTGGAGCCGAACCAAGCGCTGGCGTGGCTTCCGCATGCCACTGCACACAGAGTAGCCAGCTTCGAGGCTCGTACGGAACAGACCTTGTTGGCGAATCGGTGTAGGGGCGATCCCTGCGTGGTCGCCCTGGGAGCGCACACAGGCGCTCCCCTACAAGAACGCATGGATTCGTGGATTCGCCAACAGCATCCGGAACAGAAGAGACACCTTGTTGAGTGAGTACGACGGCGGCAGCCATGAACGACGCGCTCTTCTCCATCGTCATCCCCAACTGGAACGGACAGCACTTCCTGCAAGTCTGCCTGGATTCGCTGCGAGCGCAGACCTACCCCAACATCGAAGTCATCATCGCGGATAACGCTTCCACTGACGGCTCACAGGACTACATTCGCGAGCACTATCCCGAAGTGCGCCTGGTCGAACTGCCGGAGAATCGCGGCTTCACGGGGGCTTGCAATGCGGGCATGGAGGCGGCGCAGGGGGCATTCATCGCCTTGCTGAACAACGACACCGAAGTGGACGCCAACTGGGTGCAGGCGGTGGTCGCTGCCTTCGGGCGCGACGAACGCATCGGCATTGTCGCCAGCAAGATGCTGCTCTTCAGCCAACGCGATACCTTGCACACAGCGGGGGACGGTTTCACGGTGGATGGACGAGCGTATAATCGAGGGGTGTGGCAAAAAGACGAAGGCCAGTACGACCAGGAAGAATACGTCTTCAGCGCGTGCGGCGGCTCGTCGGCCTATCGTCGCGAACTACTGGACGAAATCGGCCTGTTGGATGATGATTACTTCTTCCTGCTGGAAGATATGGATCTGGCGTGGCGGGCGCAGTTGGCGGGGTGGCATACCCTGTACACGCCCCGGGCCATCGTCTATCATTACCTGTCTGCTACAGGCGGTGGCGTCACGGCGAGTTTCTACGATGGGCGCAATTCGCTGATTCTGCTGGCGAAGGTCTACCCGGCGGCGCTCTGGCGCAAATACGGTTGGCGCATTGTGCGGCGGCAAATCGGCATCGCCTGGGATGCACTGCGGGCATGGCGTGGCGAGGCCGCGCGGGCACGCTTGCGCGGGATGCTGGCGGGGCTTCGTGCGCTGCCCGGAGCGCTGCGCAAACGTCGGATGATCCAGCAGACGCGCGTCGCCACGACGGAATATCTCGAATCGCTGCTGTCGACAGCGCCGCAGTGAGTGCAGGCAGCATATTCGTAGGGGCGGTTCATGAATCGTCCATCACGAGACGAAGCATAGGGCACGCTCGTGCGTGGCTCTACAAAACCAGATCGATCGTGATTTGGTATGGCAAAGAAATTCGTTGGAGAAACCTCATTGGGTTCGGATACGCCCTACCTATCCATTGTGATTCCGGCGCTGGATGAGGAGCATCGTCTGCCCCCCTCGCTGGAAAAAATCGATGCCTTCTTACAGACGCAAGATTACAGCGCCGAGGTGATCGTCGTCGACAACGGCAGCACGGATCACACGGCGGATGTGGTGCTGCGCTTTGCCGAAAGTCATCCTTATGTGAAGCTGATCCAGCTTGGTGAGCGGGGCAAGGGACGCGCCGTCAAAGCCGGGATGCTGGCGGCGAAGGGCGAATACCGCTTCATCTGCGACGCCGACCTCTCCATGCCCATTGAAGAAATCGTCAACTTCCTGCCACCGAACCACGCCAACGCCGATGTCATCATCGCCAGCCGAGAGGGCGAGGGGGCGCGCCGGGTTGATGAGCCGGAATATCGCCACATCATCGGGCGGGTGCTCAACTGGATCGTGAAGCTCACCGCCGTACGCGAATTTGAAGATACCCAGTGCGGCTTCAAGATGTTCTCCGGCGAAGCGGCGCAAGACCTCTTCAGCGTGCAACGCATGAACGGCATCGGCTTCGATGTCGAATTGATCTACGTGGCGCTGAAACGCGGCTACACCGTCGTCGATCAGCCGATCACCTGGTATTACGATGGCGATTCGCGCATGCGGCTCTTCCAGGATTCGCTGCATATCCTGGTCGAAATCTGGCAAATTCGGCGGCATTGGCGCAGAGGCGATTATGAGCGACCCACTCCCGCGCAAGGACAGAACCGCGAGTCTTATGCTTGAGCGAAAGTATCAAGAGCAGGGCTATGCACATCTCTTTGGCCTGGATGAGGCGGGGCGTGGGCCGATGGCGGGGCCACTGGTGGCGGCGGCGGTCTGTTTGCCGCTGAATGACCTGGACGGCCTGCGCGAAACGCTCAGAGGCGTCAAGGATAGCAAGCAGATGACCCCGCGCCAGCGCGTCGTCGCCGCCGAAGCCATCCGCGCCAATGCCCTGGCCTGGGGTATCGGCGAAGTGTCCGCCCGCGAAATCTCTGAGGTGAACCAGATGACGACGGTCACGCTGCTGGCGATGCGCCGCGCCCTGGACGACGCCCTGCGCCGCGCGGAGATCATGCCGCAGCTGCTGCTGGTGGATTATTATCATCTGCCGGGCTACGATGACATCCCGCAGGAATCGCTGAAGCAGGGCGAGAATCGCTCATTGAGCATCGCGGCGGCGTCCGTGCTGGCGAAGACCCACCGCGACGCGAAGATGATCGAATACGCGCTGCAATATCCCGAATACGGCTTCGACAAGCACAAGGGCTATCCGACACGAGCGCATACGGCTGCCCTACGCAAACACGGCGTCACGGAGATTCACCGTCGGAACTATGCCCCGGTACAGCGGGTGCTGGAAGATTGAATGTTCCTCCTTGCGTCCCCCACTGCGTAGGGGGAAACGGGTTCTCCCCTTGCGCAGCGGGGGGGAGGTAGAGGAGGGGGAGAACTTGTGCAGCGGGGTGGGCTTTACGCAGGGGAAGAGCCGCCGCATAACATAAACATAAATGGAACCACCGGACTCCCTGCCGGGTCATCCCTTGCAGTGTTCAGAAACAAAAAGGCGATCCGCATGAGCAACCGCTTCACCGACCCGAACTACCTCACGGGTGACCAATACAGCAACGCGGATAAGCTGGCGGCACGCATCCGGCTGCACCGCGAATACACCGTGCCAGCCATCGACATCTGGGATTGGTTCTTTGAGATTGCCCTGAGTGAATCCCCGGCAGAAGCGAACGTGCTGGAAGTCGGCACGGGGCGTGGGGATGTCTGGCGACGCAACGCAGCGCGAATCCCTGGCGGGTGGGCGATCACGCTCACGGATTTATCCGCCGGGATGATCGAAGATAACAAAAAGCATCTGGCTGAAACGGCGCGGCGCATGACCTATGATGTGCTGGATGTGCAGAACATTCCTTTTGCCGATGACAGCTTTGATGTGATCTTTGCGAATTTCATGCTCTACCATGTGCCGGATCTGGGGAAGGCTGTGGCGGAACTGCGGCGCGTCCTCAAGCCGGGGGGCACGCTCTTCGCCATGACCAATGGCGCGAACCACATGCGCGACCTCTACCAGTTCGCCGCAGCAATTGATCCAAGCATTGATCCGGCGGCGATTTTTTCACATCGCAGCTTCAGCCGCCAGAATGGGAAAGCCGCGCTCGAAGCAGCATTTGCAGAAGTGCGCTATCATGCATTTGAAAGCGCTCTCGTTGTCGATGCGGCCCAACCGATTCTGGATTATGTGGCCTCGATGATGTCCCTTCCGGGGGAAACGTTCATTAACGAAAAAGAGGCTGCTTTGCGCCAACAGCTTGAAGAACGAATCGCTGCCGATGGACACATCCGCATTGAGAAAGAGAGCGGACTCTTCATCGCCCGAGGTGTGCAGCTATGAAACTGTCCCTCGTCCACGATTGGCTGAACCAGATTGGCGGCGCAGAAGATGTGCTGGCGGCGTTGGTGGATCTGTATCCACAGCGCCCGATCTACACCAGCCTCTACGCGCCGGATGCCATGCCGGATTTTTACCGCGAGTGGGACATCCGCACGCTGTGGACGGACAAACTCCCCGGCATTCGGGCGCATCACCAGCCCTACTTGCCCGTCTATCCGCTGGGCTGGGGCGGCCTGAACCTGAGCGAATACGATGTGATCCTCAGCAACAAGAGCGGCTTCTGTCACGGCCTGCAATTCGACGAGGGGCGGGGCATCCACGTCTGCTACTGCCTCGCGCCGACGCGCTACGTCTGGCAGCTAGAGAGCTACATCCAGCGCGAAGGCTTTGGCAGGGCGGTGGAGCTGGGGCTGCGTCCGTTGATTGCCGGGCTACGCCGTTGGGATTACGCCGCTGCGCAGCGCGTGACGCACTTCATCGCCATCAGCAGCGAGATTCAGGAACGCATTCGCCGCTACTATGATCGTGATTCGGTCATCATCTTCCCGCCTGTGGAAACCGAGCGCTTCCAGCCCGTCCCCGCGCATGAAGTCGAAGATTACTTCTTGATCGTCTCGCGGCTGATCCCCTACAAACGCATTGACCTCGCCGTGCAGGCTGCGACGGCGCTCAATCTGCCGCTGAAGGTCGGTGGCAAGGGGCGCGACCTGGAGCGACTGCGCGAGATGGCCGGGCCAACCGTCGAATTTCTGGGCTTCGTGCCGGATGACGACCTGCCCGGTTTGATGGCACGGGCGAAGGCGTTCATCTTCCCTGGCCTGGAAGACTTCGGCATCACCCCCGTGCAGGCGGAAGCGGCGGGGCGTCCGGTGATTGCCTACAAGGGCGGTGGTGCGCTGGATACGGTGGTTCCCGGCGTCACAGGCGAGTATTTCACCGAACAGACTGCCGAGAGCCTGATCGCCGTCATGCGCGATTTCGACGCGGCCAGATACGACCCGGCAGCGATTCGGCGGCATGCCCTCCAATTCGATACACAAATCTTCAACCAGCAGATCACCTCCTTCGTCGAAGGAGCCTGGGAAGCCCAACGCGCAGGCCAACCCTTCACCTGGGAGAATCCCGCTCCGCTGATTCCGTGATGCTACCGGCGGACGCCAGGGAATGACCTGGCCTCCGTTGCGCCCTCCTCCTCAACCTCCGCAGGCTCCGTGCGGCTGCTCAGCGCCAGATCATGATGTCATTACAAATCGTTTATGGCATCTTCATGCGCCCTGCCGGGAATCCATGATAGACTGTCGCAAAAGTATTGTTGAAAGACCCCAACGAACGTCGAAAATTTTTAGGAGTTTCGCACAATGTATCGGCAGTATGCGCCTGAACTACACCTCGGACAGAAAGTTTTCGTGCATATCGACCCCACTGCGCATCCCATCGAAGCCCTGGTGACCAAGATCGACCACGAGACTGGCACCGTACACGTCAACCCCATCGGCTACAAAGTTCGCTGGCAGGCCAACCCGCGTGCCATCTCCAACATGGCGGGGCAGTTCCTGCGCTTTGAGGGCAATCAGTTCTTCTTCGGCAAAAGACGCAGCCTGCACTGAGCACCGGAGCAGCATCCCAACCGAGCGCCACGTTAGTCGCTGGGGCTTCCCCTTCCAAAATCTCTCCCCGCTGCGCAAGCTCCCCCTCTACCTACCCCCGCTACGCAAGGGGAGAACCAGTTTCCCCCCACGCAGTGGGGGGACGGAAGGGGGGATGAGGGCAAAAAAAGCCATGAAATCAACTGACCGTGCTGGCGAATTTGTGCCTCTCCGTCCTTTGTAGGCCTTTGTAGGAGTGATTTTTGTTGTGGCGGGAGGGTCTCAGACCCTCCCGCGCGGGCATGCCTCTTGCTTTTGTGCGGCACGTTGTCCGTGAACCATTCTCGCCTTACGGACAAGAAAGAGCTACATCGACTCTGCTCAGAGATGCAGCACGGCGGCGATCACGCCCTCTTCCTCGTCCTCCAGCCGGAAGCCGAAGCGTTCCGCCAGCTTGATCATTTCCGTGTTTTCCGGCAGCACATAGCCCGTGATGGTCTGCAACCCTTCCGCACGTCCGATCTCTACCAGGCGGTCGAGCAATTCGCGACCGAGACCCTGGCGCTGGTAGCGGTCGCTGACGATCACCGCAAATTCAGCATCAACCGATGTGAGCGAGGTACGTGTCAGGCGTCCCACGCCCGCGATTTCGGCTTCGCCTGTCTTCTCGTTCTCGTGCGCGGCAACGATGGCGATTTCGCGGTCATAGTCGATGAAGACGACGCGCGTCAGGCGTTCCTTGGCGATGCGCTGGCGCAGCTTCATCGGTGTGAAGTAGCGCAGCTTCACCGTGCGCTCGGAGAGTCCTTCGTGGAATTTCACGATCAGCGGCTCATCTTCCGGGCGAATCGGGCGCAGCCAGAATTCCGTGCCCTGCTCGGATGTCCAGTGGTCTTCGTACTGCTTGGGATAGGGGCGGATGGCCGTGCGCGGCAGATTGCCCTCTTTTTCCGGCGGGTGCAGCACCACGCGCCCATCCAGCGCCAGCAGCTCATCTGCCGAGGCCAGCAGCGGGTTGATGTCGCACTCTGCGATCCAGGGCTGCTCGATGATCAACTGGCTGAAGCGCACCATCAGATTCTCCAGCGCGGTCATATCCACGCTGCCGCGCCCACGAATCCCCTGGAGCGCCTCGAAGATCTTGGTACGTTCCATCACGCGCCGCGCCAGCGTCGTGGAAAGCGGCGGCAGGCCGAGGGCGCGATCTTTGTTGACTTCCACCAGCGTACCGCCTGCGCCGAAGAGGATCACCGGGCCGAACTGCGGGTCAATGCTGCTGCCGATGATCAGTTCGTAGGCTTCGGAGAGATCGACCATCGGCTGCACGGAGACGCCGTCGAAGTCGTCAATGCTGTGCTTGGCGGTCACGCCATCCTTGATGCGCTGCCAGGCTTCGCGCACCTCGTCCGCCGTTTCCAGGTTCAACTGCACGCCGCCGACATCCGTCTTGTGCGTCACTGTGCGGCTGTTGAGCTTGAGCACCACCGGATAGCCCATTTCATCGGCGAAGGCCACGGCTTCTTCCGGGCTTTGCTTGTCTTCGGCGATTTTCATGGGCGTGATCGGGATGTGATAGGCGCGTAGCACTTCCTTGGATTCGTACTCGGTGAGGATGGTGCGGCCTTCGGCTTTGGCTTGGGCGAAGAGTTCCGCCACGCGCTCGCGATCCGGCTCGTTGCTGTCCAGGTCGTCGGGCAGCATGGGCGTCTCGTACAGGGCACGCAGGTTGTCGCTGTATTGCCACATGTAATTGAAGGCGCGGACGGCAGTATCCGGGTAGGCGAAGGTCGGAATATCGGCGCGGTTCAGAATCTGCTCACCAGCGCGGATGTTCGCGCCCCCCATCCAACTCGCCAGCACGGGCTTACCCACGATTTCCGCGTAGGGCTTCAGCGCTTCGGCGGTGGCGGTCGGGTCGGTCATATCCTGCGGGGTGAGGATCACCAGCAGGCCGTCGCTGTTCTCATCGCGTGCGGCGATTTCCAGCGTCTTGGCGTAGCGTTCCGGTTCGGCATCCCCCAGGATGTCGATGGGGTTGTTGTGGCTCCAGGCGCTCGGCAGGAATTCATTGAGCACCTGCATCGTCTCGTCGCTAATTTCGGTCAGTTGGCCGCCGCCGGAGATCAGGGAGTCGGTCGCCAGCACGCCGGGGCCACCCGCGTTGGTGATGATCGTCATGCGGTTGCCCGAGGGGCGCGGCTGCTTCGCCAGCACTTCCGCCATATGGAAGACATCCGAGATGCGATCCACGCGCAGCACGCCCGAACGCCGGAAGGCCGAGTCCAGCACTTCGTCGCTGCCCGTGAGCGTCCCCGTGTGCGAGGCCGCCGCCGCCGCTGCCTGCTCGGTGCGCCCGGCTTTGATGACGATCACGGGTTTCTTCAGTGAGGCTTCCCGCGCCGCCGAGAGGAAGGAACGAGCGTCCCCCACCGATTCCATATAGAGCACGATGCTCTGCGTATGCGGGTCATCGCTCAGGTAGCTGATCAGGTCGCCCCAGCCGACATCCAGCATGGAACCAATCGAGATGAAGGCGCTGAAGCCCACGTTCTCCTCGAAGCTCCAATCCAGCACTGCCGTGCAGATCGCGCCTGACTGGCTGACGAAGGCCACGTTGCCCGGGTTCGCCATATCCCCGGCGAAGGTGGCGTTCATGCCGTAGAAGGGCATCATCACGCCCAGGCAGTTGGGGCCAATGATGCGCATCTTGCCCGCTGCGATCTCCATGATCTCTTCTTCCAGCGCGACGCCGGCCTCGCCCGTCTCTTTGAAGCCCGCCGAGATGATGATGCAGCCTTCCACGCCTTTCTCGATGCATTGGCGCACCACACCAGGGACAGTCGGCGCGGGAGTCACGATCACCGCGAGGTCGATGTCCATCGGAATATCGAGGATAGACTTGTACGCCTGGATGCCCAGCACGTTGGGGCGCTTGGGATTGACCGGGAAGACCGTTCCGCCGAAGGGATTCGTAATCAGGTTCTTGATGATGGTGCGCCCGACGCTGCCCTGCTTTTCGGTCGCGCCGATGACAGCCACGTTGTTGGGTTTGAAGATTTTATCGAGGGACGGCTGCCGCATCCGCGCCGTTCGGGTCGTTTCAGTAGCCATTGCGATCCTTTCTGTAGGAAACCTGTGCGCTTACAGAACATTGCGAGTATACCGTTGGGAGATTAAGGCCGCGTGATGATCCTGCGGCACTCGTATCAACGTGCATTGTAGTTCACCCAGGGCAGCTCTACATGCCGCAAAATGTCACACGTTTGGGGGGGGATGCGTGCAATCACCCGCTGCCCCCGGCCCGAAGCGCGAATCATGCGCAGAGAAACGGGCTGGCGGGCTGGGGCCGCCCCCTACCTTGTGCGGCGCAGGCAATCGCGGCAAGATGGTGCAACGATCCACAGGAGGAGAGAAGCTTATGCCTGCCTATATCTGCGTGACCTGCGGCGTTCAATACCCGGAGAGCGATTCGCCACCGGAGCACTGCGCCATCTGCGAAGATGACCGCCAGTACGTGCGCCCCGACGGACAGGAGTGGACAACGCCGGAGGCCCTGCGCAAAGCGCATCACAACACCTTCGAGACGCTGGAACCCGGCCTGACCGTCATCCAGACGCAACCACGTTTCGCCATCGGGCAGCGCCCGCACTTGCTGCGCGTGGGAGCGAGCAACATCCTCTGGGAATGTAACAGTCTGGTGGATGATGCGACGGTGGCTGCGATTCAGGAGCGCGGCGGCCTGCGTGCCATCGCCATCTCGCACCCGCATTTCTACGACGCCATGGTCGATTGGAGCCACGCTTTCGGCGGAATCCCGATCTATTTGCACGAATCGAACCGTGAGTGGGTCATGCGCCCGGATGATGCCGTGCACTTCTGGGACGGCGAAACGTTCGACCTGGGCGACGGCCTGACGATCATCCGCTGTGGCGGGCATTTTCCGGGGGCGTCGGTGCTGCATTGGGCGGCAGGTGCCGAGGGGCGGGGCGTGCTGCTCTCCGGGGATACGATCATGGTAGTGGCGAACGGCACGGTGAGCTTCATGTACAGCTACCCCAATTACACCCCACTCAACGCCAGCACCGTGCGCCAGATTGTCGCCGCTGTCGAACCCTTTGCTTATGACCGCATCTACAGCCCCTGGGGCGGCAAAGGTATCCCGGCGGATGCAAAGGCCATCGTGCGGCAATCAATGGAACACTACATCCGCCACATCACCGGATGAAGGGGTGGCTCGCTGCCGTCAGGCTCCGGTAGTATCGCGCTTCGCCAGCCGCGCCGAAAGCGACTCGCGGGGCGCACCATCAGGCAGCAAGCCCAGCGTCAGCGATTCGACGTAGATGCACATCTCCCAGGGAATGGAAATATCCTCCTGGTTCAGGCGGGCATCGGTCATCTGCACCTCAGCGCCGCGCACAATCGCCAGGGGGCAGGCTTCGTCGCGCTCGCCCATCACCGTCTGCGCACAGACGCTCAGGCTATCGGCGATGCCGCGCTGGGTGACGGTCATGGGGTTGCCGAAGAGGTCTTCTTTGCCGCGCTCATCCTGCACAGGCTGGAAGCCCGCCGCCGCCAGCGCGACGCCAGTCGTGCCCCAGCGCCCCGGCATCAGCCAGCTATCGGTGAGGATGACCCCCAGGCCGATGCCGAGCCGCTCTTTGAGCGCTTGCCGGATGCGGTGCGCGGATTCGTAGGGATTTTCCGGGAGCAGGACGGCCTGCCCACTGGGGATGTTGCTGCGATCCAGCCCTGCGTTGGGCGCGATGATCCCGCTGCGCCAGGTCAGCAAGAAGCCCATCGGGATGCCGCCGAAGATATGATCGGCCTCTTCCACGACCAACTGGGCAACGCGCTCATCCATGTTGTACTGCGCTGCCAGCGCCGCCGCCTGCTCCCCCGGCTGTACGGAGTCCAGGTCGATGATGCGGCCTTCGCTGATGGCGACGTATTTGCTGCTGATGGCCAGCACATCCGCTTCCTGCAAGGTCGCTTCATCGGTATGCACAGCATCCAGGATGGTATCGATCAAGGGGAAGGGCGCGCGCTGCACCGGGGCTTGTACGGGAATCACGGTCAGGGGTGTACGAGGCATGGCTGCGTCTGGCTTTCATCGGTTGGCCTATCAATGAGCGCATCATCATACCATAGGACGCGGCGCTTGCAGATTCGCACTTCGGAAGCAATCAGAATCGAGAGGCTTTTGGCGTGTGGTCTGTGCGTTCTGCTGTCTTCGCCGGTGTGTGGGCGACCACATGGGGATGCCCCCTACGTTACTGTCCGCCACCTTCTCCCCTGCGCGCTGGCCCAGAACGCAGTATGCTTGTACGGTAACAGTCGATCAACGGAGAGAGAGGCCGCATGAGTGCCAAAATGCATATCAACATCGACGCGATTGTCAATTTTCTCAGCGAATTGCTGAACTTGCCCAGCCCGACGGGCTACCATCAGGAAGCCATGAACTTGCTGCGGCAGGCCTTCACCGCTCTGGATTTCCCCGGCGCAGAGGTCAGCGAATTGCCCAAGGGCGCACTGGTCATACAGATCAAGGGCCAGAGCAGCGCTGCCCCGGTGGGCGTGACCGCGCATACCGATACGCTGGGCTTCATGGTCAAGGATATTCAATCCAACGGCGCACTGGCCTTGACCAACCTGGGTGGCATCAACTGGGCGGGTGCGGAATTTGAAAACTGCACCATCCGCACCCATGACGACAGACGCTATCGCGGCACAGTCATCCTCAGCAACCCCAGCACGCATGTGAACCCTGAAGCGGGACGCAAGCCCCGCAATGCCGACACGATGGAAGTGCGCATCGACGCCCGAACCAGCAGCCGCGCCGAGACAGAAGCCCTGGGAATCGGCATAGGCGATTTCATCTTCCTCGATCCTCGCCTGGAAGTGACCGACACGGGCTTCATCCGCTCGCGCTTCCTGGACGACAAAGCGGGGGTGGCCTGCATCTACGGGGCGCTGCTGGCGCTGAAAGATGCCAACGCAATCCCAGCGCAAGACACCACCATCCTCATCGCCAACTACGAAGAAGTCGGGCACGGCGGCGCAGCGGGCTTCCCCGCGAAGCTCGCGGAATTGCTGACCATCGACATGGGCGCGTTGGGGGATGGACAGGCCGGAGACGAATTCAGCGCCTCGCTGTGCGTGAAGGACAGCGGCGGCCCGTATCACTTCGACCTGAACAACAAGCTGCGTGCCCTCGCGGACGCCCACGACATCGCCTACAAGGTCGATATTTACCCGGCCTATGCCAGCGATGGCACATCGTACTGGCGCGCAGGTGGGGCGGCACGGGTCGCGCTGATTGGCCCCGGGGTAGCGTCCTCACACGGCTACGAACGCACGCACAAAGACGCCCTGGAGCACAGCACTCACTGGATCGCCCGCTACCTGCTGGGTTCGTGAGCGCTAGACCAACGCCGCCTTGATGTGCTGGGCAATGTGATGCGCCGCGCCCATGATGCTCAACATGGGATTCACGCCCGTCGCAGTGGGTAGGGCGCTGCCATCCGCCACGAAGAGATTGCGCACTTCCCAGGTCTCGCCCGTTGGCTTCAATGCGCCCTGTTCTGGACTGGACGCCATGCGGCAGGAGGACATCTGGTGAGCGCTGAAGAGCGCCGGGGCATTGGGCTTCAGTCCCGCGTCTTCCACCTTGCGCAGGAAACGCACGAAACGGCTGTCGCCCTCTTCGCGCTTCCAGAAGAGCATCTGATTGTGCGGCGCGTAGATGGCACTGGCCCCCGCCGCATGATGGATGCGCAGCGCTCCCAACAGGCCGCGCATTGCGTGGGCGGCGTCTTCCCTGTGCAGGTGATATTCCAGCACGGGATTGCCGTAGCGATCCAGCTTGACGCGCCCGCCGTGCTCATCTCGCGTGATGGCGATGATGTTCGCCATATTCGCGAAGTGTCCCATCAGATGCTTGTGTTCGCGTCCGTTGTTCCAGGGGATCGTAGAGGCCGTCAGGCCAGGATGCGCCGGAGCGACTTCCAGCGCGACCCCGTAGCCACGCCCATCCAGATTGGCCAGTTCCTTGCTGACGCGGGACATGGGCACGCCCTGCCAGGGGTGAATGGCCTCATCAAAGCGGCTGAAGACCACCGCTGTGGGGTGCAGGTGCAGGTTAGCGCCGATGTGCGGGTTGTGCAGGCCGCTGCGCCGCAAAATAGCAGGGGTGTGGATCGTCCCGGCGCAGACCACGACCAGTCTGGCCTGCACGACGCAGATTTGCAGGTTGCCCTCGGCGTCTGTGGCTTCCACGATGGCCCCGGTGGCCTCGCCGTTTTCGTGCAGCACGCGCCGCACCATCGCGTTCACCAGGAAGCGTGCCCCGCGTTCGGCGGCATCCTGCAAATACGTCTTCAACGTGCTCTGCTTGGCGCCGTGCGCACAGCCATAATTGCAGAAGCTGCAATCCACACAGTTGCGCACATTGCGCGGGATCGTCGCCAGATGCCAGCCCAGCGCCTCGACCCCGCGTGCGAAGACGCGGTTGTTGCCGTTGACGTGGCTTTCATCACAGGTGACGTTCATGCGGGCACTGACCGCGTCCAGGCTGCTCTGCCAGGAAGGACTCGCCGCCTCGCTGATGCCGTAGTCACGCGCCCATTCTTCCAGCACATGATCCGGCGTGCGGAAAGAAGCGCTCCAATTGATGGTCGTGCCGCCTCCCAGCGTCGAACCCGCCAGGACGACAATTGCTGTATCTTCGGTGGTGAGGGTGCCCTTCTTCTCAAAGAGCTTTTCGGTCAGCAGTCGTTCGTTACCGTCGAAGTCTTCTTCGGCGTGGTCGCCGCCTTTTTCGACCACCAGCACCTCGTATCCTGCTGCGCTCAATTCTCCGGCGATCACGCCGCCCCCGGCTCCGCTGCCGATCACCAGCACATCCGTCTCGATGCGCTGCGCCCCCTGGATGACCATCGGCTGAATCGGGCGGGGCTGCGGCTGGGGAGCGGGCGCTTTCTGGTAGCCGAAGGTCTCCCAGAGCGGATGATCGTCGCGATCCGGCAAATTGGCATACCCGAGGAAGAGCGTCAACTGCTTCAGGCTCTGGAAGGCTTTGCGGCGCAGGGCGAGGCGGCTGTTGCCCCAATCCGCCAGGGCGCGCATGCGTTCATCCAGGGACATGTGCGAGAAGCTGCGCCAGTTGCCCGCGAGCACCCCCTGCACAGCGCTGACCTCGAAAGCACGCAGTACGAGCTTCAGGTCGCGGCGTTCTTCCGGGCTGGTGATTTTCTCGTAGGCTTCTTCCAGGCGGGTCACGAGGTCGCTGTCGTGGGCGCTATAGGCGCTCAGCGGGCTGGGAGCCGTGCCATCCAGCGCCGGAACCAGCGTCTCACAAATCGCGGCAAGGGTGCGCCGCTCTGCATCGGTCAAAAAACTCATCGCCATCCATCACAAATACTCAGCCATTTTGCGTCCATTATACTTCAGAGTGCAATTGGCTGCGGCTTGCCGGGGTAGCATCTTCCTGAGGACGGTTCGGGGCATCTGCCCATTGCCTGCCTGTGGTCGGCTCACAAGTTGCCTGGCACGAACAAAGTGCTTGACTTCGAGTGCACTCCAGGTGGTAGAGTTGCGCTATGGATGCAAAAGACGAACGACTCACAATCCAACAGGTGGCAGAACAGACGGGGCTGAGCGTCCACACCCTGCGCTATTACGAGCGCATCGGCCTCATTCATCCCATTGGTCGGGCGGAGAATCATCACCGACGCTACACCCAGGATGATGTGGGCTGGATCGACTTCCTGATGAAGCTACGCGCGACGGGCATGACGATTCAGCAGATGCAAGCCTATGCCGAATTGCAGCGCCAGGGGGATGAGACGCTGCCGCAGCGCCTGGAGATGCTCCAGGAACATCGCTGCCTGGTGGAAGAGCAAATCGCTGCGCTGCAAGAACACCTCAAGCTGATCTACCACAAGATTGAGGTCTACGGCGAAATTGTCTCCGAACAATTGCAAGAGGCGAACCGCTGATGCCAGAGCCGCCGATATTTGCCAGCAGCGCTGCAAAGGTACAAGGGGCAATGCACGCCTGCGGCTGCTGGAATGCGAGCCAGGGCGCGACGAAGAGAGCGATAGCGGAGAAAAAGGGGGCGCGGTGATCGCCACCCCCAGCGAAGCGCCGAAGGAAAAGATCGCGGCGGCAGATCAGAAATTCATACCGACCACACCCGCGACGAGCAGGGTGACGACGAATGCGCTGGCAGTCAGCAGGAGGAAGTTGGTGAATTTCTTCATGGTGCATGCTCCCGTGTTTGAGTAGGTTCGTTACGAATCATTACGTGAGCAGCATACAAAATTACGGGATTACCTGTCAACATTTCGGAAGGTCGCTTAACAGAAGTTTTATATGGTTTGTTCCGCACCAACCGTTCGCAGACCCAAACTCACTTACCGGACAGGCCAGCGCTACCCGTAAGACCAGTTTTTGGCAAGCGCGTCACGCCCTCGGAAAGCGCTCCTGCGCGACTCGCGGTATAGTCGGGATTGGGGCACTCGCCCCGGCTTATACAGCGCCAGAGCAGGAGGAATGGGGAACATGTGGAAAGAATTTCGTGAGTTCATCATGCGGGGCAACGTCATCGAACTTGCCGTCGGTATCATCATCGGCGCGGCCTTCACCGCCATCGTCAGTTCCGTCGTAGATGATCTCATCATGCCGATTATCGGTCTCTTCACGGGTGGGGTCGATTTCGCTAATCTCTTCATCGCGCTGGATGGCAATGCCTATCCCACGCTGATAGCAGCCCAGGAAGCTGGCGCTGCGACGATTAACATCGGCCTTTTCATCAACGCGGTGATCGAGTTCCTGATTATCGCCTTTGTGGTCTTCATGATCGTGCGCTGGGTCAATCGCCTGACGGCCAGGCCTGAAGAACCGCAGGAAGCAGCCCCCGCTGAACCGACCACCGAAGAGAAGCTCCTGGATGCGATCAACGAGTTGACCGCCGCCATCCAATCCCAGAATAGCTAGTCTGCTGCGGACGAGGAGCGGTGAGGGAGGCCGTTCCTTTGCTCCGGATAAGCTCCTGCCCCGCAAACACTTATCTCCACCAATCACAAACGACGATGACGAATCCACGCCGCTGCCGGGCAGGAAGCCGGATTGTACCGTCTCGCCCATTTCTATGGTGCTCAAATACGAATCACGCATATGCTATGACTCAAACCGAGTCACAACTTTGTTGCGAAGCGGGTGGGGCAGGCTGTGGCAGTTCAATCACGATAATCACAGGGGGGTGTTTCATCGTTGCGGTGGTCTTAAGCCGACGATTTTGCGCAATCTCGCTTGCACCGAGTGTCAGAGTTTTGTCAGGTTGTTGCGAAGCATTACGCCGCAGATGCTAAACCCGTGTTAAGATCAAGATACGTACCTTAACATTCTGCGTGGAGCAGCCCTGTATTTCAGGAGCGATCCCCATGATGAACACACCGGAACTCAGCAGTCATGCCCGTCACCGCGCCAGCCAGCGGAATTTCAGCGAGGAGAATGTGCGCTACATTCTGCGCCATGGCAAACGTGTTCACAGAGCGGGCGCGATATTCTATCAGATGCGGAACAAGGATTTGCCCAAAGCGGATCGTTCGGACGAGCAGAAATGCAAATTGGTCGGCAGCGAAGTGGTTGTGTGTCGCTGCCAACAGGTCGTGCTCACGGTCTACCACGCGCGTGATTTCCACAAGTCCAGGCGCAAGCCCAAGTACAATCTGCGCGATTCAACTTGCTGCCCCCATTGCGGATCGGCTCGTCGCTGACCCGTCCAGGCCGGGTTCTCGTCAACCCTTCAACTGACCATTCGGCTGCCCACGCTGTTGGTACATCATCAGAAAGCGGCTTCCTGATCGCAAAGGGGAGGCCGCTTTTTGCGCGGGGATGCAGTTCACGTATCTGAGTTTAATCGCCGCTTTAGTGAATCAAGCGAGGGGATGTCATTTGATCTTCCATCTCAAAATGGGCATCAATGGCGTCTTTGTGATCGTAGTAATATGCGATGACGGCGTGAACCTCCGAGCGCGTGAGGCTATATTGTTCCATCACCTCTTCGGTACTCGCGCCTGTTCCATGAAACAGCCGACTGATGACCATCTTCACTTTGAGGTTGCGTCCGGCAATCCGTGCCTGTCCATCACGAATTTCGAGTAGAAACGCAGTTGGTCAGACCTATCACAATGATGCCATAAAACGGAGACGTGAAATCAAGCCACAGTCGGCAAGAAGATCGTTTTTCCACCATCAATCATAGAAGGAGCATGGGATACCATGCCCCACCCGATCATGAATCGTGTGCGTCTTCTGCTTCCAACGCCACCCGAACCGCTGCAAACACGGCTTTCACGGCGTCTTTGTCTTCGGCGGCGAGGAGGCTGGCGCTGATCTCGAAGGCCAGGTCATCCGGCACAGATTCCACCTGGAAGGGGCGCATCTCCTTGCCGAAGCGATTCAGGACGAAACGCTCCCATTGCGCCAGTTCGCCCAGGACGGATTTTGTGGATGGTTCGGCTGTGCCATCTTCTTCGGGCAAATCCTGTTCATTCCCGACACCTGATTCGACAAGTTCGGGTAGCGCAGGCGTTGGCGCTGATTCTTCCATGCCGACGGGCATTTCTCCCCAGGGTGCGGGCGGCAGATCATAAAAACGCTGGCGAATCTCATTGATGCTGAGGACATTTTGGGCGGCACGGATTTCGTCCAATCGCGCTTGCACATCCGTTGGGCGAATGTCTTCGAATGCGGCGATGTGCGTCCCCGGATAAAACGGCAGCATCTCCTGCGTGATCTTCTGCGCCATACGAACCAGTTTCGGCCACAGCGTCCGCTCGATGAACTGCCGTTCCGCGACGGTGGCATTGGCTTCGGTGGCATTCTCGCTGACCAGCCCCACCGGAATCCCGAAGATATTCAAGATTTCGTCGCGGTGCGCGAGCCGCCCCTTCAAGAAATCGAGGTCGGTGTGGCTCAGGCCGATATTCTGCCACTGCACCGTGCCACCGCGCAGAAAAGCTGTTTTGCGCTGGGCACTGCCGTAACTGCTGCGCCATTCCCGCTTGATGCGCTCGAAGTCGTTATCGCTGACAAAATCCGTGATATTGACGATCCCCGCCGGGACGCCATTTTCGCTACCAAACGTATTCTGATTCCAGCGTGCCATTGCGCGATCTGTTTCTACCGCCATGCGTGCGGCTTCCAGGGCGCTGAGGCCGTAATAATCATTTGCCGGATGCCAGCGCTTGAAATGCACAATTTCCACCGCCTCGAACGGAATGCGCACCCCATCGACCTCGTAGAGGTAGCCGCGCACATAATGCTCCGGATCCGGCACAATGCTCACGCGATCCGGGCGCAGAGGCCAGATTTGCGACGGCCTACCCATCGCGTCCCCTGCCAGATACCAGAAGGCGTTGCCCGTGAGTTCCAACGCGCCCAACGTTTGTTCGAATAATTCAAAGCGGCTCAGATGCGGATTGGGCTGATCCAGCAGGACTTCCAGCGGATGATGTTCCACTTCCAGGCGTTGATCGCCCTGCACGCGGTAGACCTTCAGCGGAACCAGCGCCCCGGCTTCGGCGATGCGGCTGACGGCAACATAGACCCAGGGCGAATGTTGGTAGACGCTGTTGTAGTTCCCTGCCAGCAGGGGATCGCCCGTGCTGTAGCTGTTGTGAATGGCAACGGATTCGATATGCGGCGGATTGCTGGGACGCAGATCATCGCGCTGCAGCGAAAAGAGGTTGCTCAACCAATTGAACATCGTGTGTCTCTCCTGTGATTGGCTCTACACTCACGCCTCAGCGTATGCGCAGACCGCACACAGGAGTCGAACGTATGGTCAAAACTCTGGTCGAAATTGGGGTCAGGGCGTTCGGTTCCAGCGCTTGTGGCGCACGCGCCCTCACTCCTCCAGCAAAGTCTGCTCCTGCTTGACGTAGAGCCGCGCACCGTCCGGCACATCGTCGTGAACGTGGGTGCCTGGCCCCACGACCGCCTGCGCCCCGACCTTGACGCCTGGCATGGTCATCACATCAACGCTCAGGAAAGCACCTGTGCCGATCACCGCGCCGAATTTGTCGCGTCCGCTGGCGAGGCGCTGCCCCTTGACCGTACTTTTGACGATGCCCTTGTCGATGCGCAGATTGGCTGTCGTGCATCCCGCGCTGAAATTGACCCCCTCCGCGAAGACGCTATCCAGCACGCGGCAGGCATGCATCCCCACCCCGGCAGCGACATAGCTGCGGGCGACTTCCGTCGTGAAGCCAACCTCGCAGCCATCCAGCACCATCGAATGCCGCACCAGCGAGTTATTGCCCAGAATCGTGTGCTTGCCGATGTAAGCGGGGCCAACCACCGCCGAACCGGGGAAGAGCTTCGCGCCCGCCTCGATGATGACATTGCCTACCACAGAGGCTTTGTCAGAAATGAAGGCATCCGGCGCAATGGTCTGCCCTTCGATCTGCTCCAGGAACTGATTCATCACGCTCAGCACATGCCAGGGATATTTCAGGGCATCCCAGCGCCCGTCATAGCCCACGAGGTAGAAGGGCGTCTCCTTCATCAAGGCATCCAGCGCACGCTCATAATGGTCGTCGCTCTCGATTCCAGCGTCGTACTGCGCCTGGATCGCCGCCAGCAGCCGCGCCGCGTTGGCGTGGATATGCGCGACGATGTTCACGTAGGGGCTGGGGCGCTTCTCCGCGCCGGGTTTTTCCACAATGCCGCTGATGTGGCCGGCCTCATCTACGATCAAATAGCCACCGGGAAAGTACTCCTGCATTTTCACGCCCGCCATATAATTCCCCTGGGGATTGCTGCGGTGCATCTTGAGCATATCCTCGTGCAGCGATCGCGCCGTGACATCGTGCACCTGCGTGATGTAGAGCGCTTCGTCGCCCCGCCCGTCCAGCAGCGGAGCCGCACGCAAGACTGCATCTCCCATACCGAGTGGCTCAGTCTGCACGGCAGTCTGAATCCGCAGGCTGGATTGCTGCGCAAGGGAAGTGATGGCGTCCACGTTGTCAGGGTTGCAGATGATGATCGCCTCCTGGAAGCCAAGCGATTCGTAGCGGCGCAGTTGGGTCAGCAGCAGCGGCTCCGTGCCGAAGCGAATCAGGGATTTTTCGCGCAGCGGCCACATGCGCGACGACGCGCCACCGGCAAGGATCATGAGCAAAGGAGTCTGGGACATGGGAACTTTCTCTCTCATTCGTTTCAAAAGCGGCGAGTAGGCGTGCTGTGCCCGTAATGGCTGCCGCCACGCCTCACATTTGGGCCAGAAAAGCCTGAATACCTGTAGGGTAACGCAAATCGTGCAGAATGGCAGATCGTTCCAGGGTCATCGCCTCAAGCCGTGCATGGTGTAGAGAAGCCACTGGCGTGGATTTGCCATTCCACTTCTCACACAAAACAACAAGTATTGATGCCAGTACAGGCCAGAAGAACCACCTTGCTAGCGAAAAGCAGAATAGCGGATGAAACATTGTGTATTGCCCATGTTCCCCCTTCCGTCCCCCATTGCGTGAGGGGAAACCTGTCCTCCTCCTGCGAAGCGGGGGGAGTTAGAGGGGGGAGCTTGCGCAGCGGGGGCGTGATTCTGGCCTTTGCTTTGTGTTCTTTGTGGCTTTGTGGTTCAAATCATTTTGCAGCGATTGCCCCGCAGATCGTTCGTTTGGGCGTGGTCAGATTGCCACGAAGCGTTATACTCGGTGCAATATACCCATACAAGTACCCCTGGCGAGGCGCTATGAAGGTCTTCATCAGTTACAGCCACACGGATGTCGATACCCTCACCGAGATAGTGTCGCAGGTCGAAGTCGCGCTGCCTGATGTCAACATCTGGTACGCACAGGACGAGGATACGGCATGGGAGACGATACAACGCCACATCCGCCAGGCTGATCTGTTCCTGCTGCTGCTCTCGGAGGCATGGCTCGCGTCGCAGGCGAAACGCAAAGAATACAGCCTCGCCAAAGCGCTGGGCAAGTCCATCATTCCCGCTCGAACCAGCCAGGCGGTGCGCGTGCCCAGGGCGCTGGCAGCGCTGAACGTCATCGACCTGACAAAGGCACGCGGGATGGATCACCTGCTGGCCTCATTGGGTGTGGTTCCCGGCGCGCCGCAGGGGACGGCCTTTGCATCGGAACAGGTAGGCAGTGCCGGGGTGACCCCCAAGGCGCAGCCCCCGACGACTCCGCTGCCCTTCGATGACCTGAACGCAGCCAAACGACCGAGCGCGGCACAGGTGCGGGATGACCTGCTCGCCCCTGGCGTCACGATCAGCCCTGCGCCAGAAGCCCCCGCCGCCCCGAAACCCATCGCCGTCCCCGCCGGGGAACCCGTCCCCGCCGATGCCACACAGCGCCTGCCACTCTTCTCGGTCATCACGCTGGTGACCTTCGCCGCTGTGATCGTCGGCATCGTCCTCATCAGCCTGGATGTGCTGGACTGGGGACTGTTGATCCTGCTCGGCGGCGTGATCCTGGGCGCAATCCTCTCGCTGGTCGTCTTCATCCAACGCCGAACGTGATCGCGGTGGGGCAAGCGTCCCCGGTTGATTGCGACTCTGGCGTACAATTCTCGGTATAATGAGGCGAGAACACTGTCGTTTTGTTCGAACGCAGCCAATACCTGAGAAACACCACCAAGGAGCTTACCTTGAGCAAGATTATTACCGTCACATTGAACCCGTCACTGGATCGAACATTGTTCATCAATCATCTGGCGGAAGGCTATCGCAATACCGTGACCGAGCCGACGCTGCTCGACCCTGCCGGGCAGGGAGTCAATATCTCGCGGGCGCTGGCGCAATTGCAAGCGGAGACTCATGCCATCGTGTTGTTGGGAACCGACGCCATCGGCAAAGCCTACCGCACGCTGATCGGCGAAGAGAGCTTCCCCACCACCCTCGTGCGTCATCAGGGGCTGACGCGCAGCAACACCATCATCTATGACCGGGGCAAGCAGCACGAAACGCAAATCGTCGAAGAGGGGGATAAACAGGATGACGACGAGGAAGTCGAACTGGTCGAAGAGCGTTTGCAGGAGGTGTTGGGGGAGGGCGATACCGTCTGCCTGACCGGGCACCTGCCGCGCGGCCTCTCGGTTGACCTTTACAGCACGCTGGTCAAGCTGGTGCGCGACAAAGGGGGCAAGGCCGTCCTCGCAGCAGAAGGCATCTCCTTCGAGATTGGCCTGAAGGCGCAGCCCAACATCGTCTCCTTGCGCCACAATCAACTCGAAGCGTTCTTCAATTATCCGGTGCGTACGGTGGATGATGTCGCCTACAGTGCCCGCAAATTGTGTGATCGCAGCGGCGGCAGCGTGATCCTGGTCGCGCATGATGAACTGGAATACGCCCTGCTGGTGACCGATGAGCAAAGCTGGCTGGCGACCATGCCGGAGACGGACGCGCCGGAAGAAGGCACGACCAGCGGCATTCACGACGCCTTCCTCGCAGGCTTCCTGGCGCATTATCGCCACAGCGATGATCTGGCGAGTGCCCTGCGTTGGGCGCTGGCGGCGGCCAGTTATACGCGCCTGCAACCGGGCAACGAATTCGGCACCCTGGTTGACGTGCAACCGCAATACGACACGGTGCAAATCCGCGAACTGGATGCGTGACGCCCCGGCTGCACAAGCCCCAGGGCTGCGGCAGCGGTTCCGAAACACCCGTTGTGCAGCCCCTGTACAACATTCGGTCATGATCAATATCGGGCGGGCGAAACCAACTTCGTCCGCTATGCACCTCCCTTCCTGCTCCATTTGAGATTTGAGATTCGTGCGCTCCCCCCGGGTTGCGCTGGAACCGAATCCTGCAAACTCGCGCAAAGCGGGTACAATATGCAGCGCTTCGCCAACGATGACCAGATTCACAGAGGAGGAGGGGACGCTGCGATGAAACGAGCCTGGACGCTGCTGCTGCCACTGGTGCTGCTGATCGCACCGCTGCGGGCGCAGGAAACCACATTCGAGCCGCCCTTGCTGGCGGTGATCCAAGGAGAACTCTACCGCGTAGAAGGGGACGCACTGCGGCCCTACGACGCCTGCCAGCCAGAGGAGCGCCTGGGCAATCCCATGAACCTGGCACCCGACGGCGAATTTCTGGTGATGGCGACCATCCCGCCCCTGATTGATGCGGCGCTGGCAGAACTGGGCACGCTGGGGGGCACACCCTTCGGCCTGAATCTCTGGCTCTGTGACCTGCGCAGCGACTCGTTGCAGCGCATCTACGCCGTGCCCGGGGGCGATGACGATTTCACGGGGGAACCCCCCGCGCCGGATGTCATCAACTCGCGGCCTGTCTGGTCTCCGCAGGGGGATGCACTGGCCTGGACTGTGCTGGATGCCGAAACGCAGGCGCAATCCCTGCTGCTTTACGATGTGGCGACGGAGTCGCTGGAAGAAATGCCCCTGGATGCGCCGCTGCCCTTCGGCTTCTTCGCGCCGCCGGAACTGCGCTGGGGCGCGGAGACTCTCTACTTCACGCTGAGCACGCTCAATGAAGAGACCTTCCTGGATGAAGAGCGCGTCTATGTCGTTGATCCGGATACGGGCGCAATCCTCAGTGAGACCCTGCTGGCAACAGGCGGCGAACAGGACGATTTCATTGTGGAGCGCCTGCCCATCCTGGGGTCCGAGGGCGAGGATTACCTGGCGCTGCGCTATTTCCAGGCAGGCTGGTTACTGGCGGATCTGCGTACGGGCGAACAGCGTCCGCTCCTGGGGTTGCCAGAGCGCTACAGTCTGCTGGCACCGGATGGACTCTCGCTGCTGCTGGATGTGGACGAAAATTACAATTACAACTGGGACGTGCAGGGCGCGGAACAGCCGATTCCGCTGGCGGGCTATCCGTTGGAGCGCATCGCCATTGCGCCGGATGGGCAGGCCATCGCCTACGCGGACAGCGTCTTGAACATCCTCGGCGCGGATGGCACTCGTCGCCAGATTGCCGGGAGCGATGGCTTCGCCGACGATTTCAGTGCGCGGGTGTTCTGGGGGGCGTTGGCGTGGCGCGTGCCGGCTTCCGCTGCGGAAGCGCAAGCCGCACCGTCCGTTTGCGAAGGGGCACAGCCTTCACGGTTGCAGGCGGAAGAAGCAGGTCGCGTCATCAGCGAGAGCGTCCCTATGAACGTGCGTACGGAGCCGACGACCAATGGCGCGTTGGTCGGGCAGATTCCGGGGGGCGCATCCTTCACCGTGCTGGAAACAGCCGTCTGCGCGGAGGGCTACGCCTGGGTGCGCGTGCGCTATGGTGATCTGGAAGGCTGGGTTGCGGAATCAAGCGGCGAGTATTTCCTGGAGCCTGCGCAGCCCTGAGCACATCCGACGATGGCGACGAGCCAGCGCGGAGCATTGTCAGCCGCTGATCTCCGCCATCGACAGGTGAGCTATCGCAGCCTCTGCCTCTTCCAGGCTGCTGACGAAGCGCAGCATCGCGCCCTTCTCGCGATCTTGCTGGAAGGTGCATACCACCAGTTCCAACATGCGGCGCAGGAAGCTATCCCGCGTGACGATCACGTTGAGGCGGTCGTTGGGGTGCTCGCTGTTGACCAGCCGCCGCAAGTTGGGGAAGGCCGCCTTGGGCAGGGGATGCACGCCGCGAAAATCGTAGATGATGTCGGTCGGCGCGGTTACTGCGTCCTGGAGCTGGTACACGCGGTCGATCATCTCGTAGGCGTCGCCCCACGTCCATTCCTGTGGGAGCGTGGCATAGATCACAGTCTGGGCTTCATCGTACCACTGTACAAAACCATCGTTGACCATCGGGGTATCACAATCATTCGCCTGGACTTTCTCTGATTGTACAGGCCGTTTGCTGAAAAATAAAGAAATATTTCGCAACAAAGCGTAAGGTTTTGTTCGAATCTGATTTCAAGCTGACCCGCAACATCTTGTCTCGTTGAACAAAAAAGAAGGACAGGGCAATCCCTGTCCCGGATGAGATACGAGAGCGTGGGCGTGACGCACAAGCCAGCGTGCCCCAGGAAAACAGCAGCTAACGGATGACGGTTAGGGGCTGATTCCCTTGCCGCGAAATGGCCGCTTGCCTCTCTTTCGCCGCGCAACTGCCCTATACTCGCATCAGCGCCTGCTTGAAATCAGCGATGAGGTCGTCAATGTGCTCCACACCTACGGAGATGCGCACGGTTGCCGGGGTCACGCGGGCGATTGCCAGATCTTCTGGCGCAACCTTGCTGTGTGTGCTCAGCGCGGGGATCGTCACCAGCGTTTCGACCCCACCCAGGCTGACCGCGTTGAACCCCAGCCGCAGCGAATCCACGAAGGTGATCGCCGCTTCTGCGCTCTCCATTTCCAGCGCGACCATGCCGCCGAACCCCCGCATCTGCTTACGTGCCTTCTCATGATCGGCAGTGCCCGGCAGGCCGGGATAGTACACCTGCTTGATCTTCATGGCATCGGCGAAGAATTCCGCGACTTTCTGTGCGTTTTCGTTGTGCTGCTGCACGCGCATGTGCAGCGTCTTCAGGCTACGATCCAGCAAGAAGGCTTCCAGGGGGCTGCTGCTGCCGCCGAAGATCAGGCGATTCTCGGCGATGGGTTCCATCAACTCGGCGGAGGTCATCACCGCCCCGGCGATCACATCCGAATGTCCGCCGAGGTACTTGGTGGCGCTGTGTACGACGATATCCACGCCCAGGTCGAGCGGATTCTGGTTGATTGGCGAGGCGAAGGTGTTATCGACCACAGTGGTTGCGCCGACCTTGCGTGCCGCTTCGACGATCTGCGGCAGGCTGAGCACCATACAGGTGGGGTTAGCAGGGGTTTCGATGTAGACCACAGAGGCATCCGGCGCGTGCGTTTCCAGGTCGTAGAGTTCGTCTTCATCCAGGAAGCGTGTGCGCACCCCCCAGCGTCCCAGCATGTCAGCGATGAGATGGTGAGTGCCGCCGTAGACGGGGCGCGACGACACCAGCAGATCGCCCTGCTGCAAGTAGCCCATCAACACCGCCGTGATCGCGCTCATGCCGCTGGCGAAGAGCAGCGCCGCTTCTGCGTGTTCCAGGGGGGCAAGCCGTTCTTCGACGTTGCGCACAGTGGGGTTAGTCAGGCGGGTGTAGATGTGCGCATCCGGGATTTCGCCGCGGAAGGCAGCAGGCATCTCTTCACTCTTGTGAAAGCCAAAGGTACTCGTCTGGAAGATGGGGTATGTTGCTGGCAGGAATTTCTCTTCGATTCGCCCGTGAATGCCGAGGGTGGCCTGCTTCAAATCGTTATGGTTGGCGTCTTGCATGATGGAATCCTTCTAAGAAGTTGTGTATTTTATCCCATTATACCCTGTACACTTTGCCATACGGCATGAGAATCCGGGACAACTTCCTCCGTTCGGATGCAGTACGCCCCTCTAGCTCCCCCCGCTTCGCAGGGCTATACATTACCCACATCTTGGGAGGGTCGAAACAGGGTGTAAGTCGAA
>CAZJWX010000054.1:0-30990 GCA_964549915.1 uncultured Anaerolineaceae bacterium
GAGAACCGCTTGCGGCTTTAGAAGCCGCCGGACTTTAGTCCGTGCGGAGTGTCACTTTCTGTTTCTTGGGCGCTCGCTGCTGCATCATGGTCGTTTATTCTCCTACCGCTACAACTTCTTTGGCTTCTGCGACGATTTCCTGCGCGGTGGCAGGGCGGGCACCATCAACGGATGTTTCCTCTTCCTTGTCGAAGCGGTAGATCGTGCGCATGGCTTCGTCATCCAACTCTGCCGGGGTGCCGTCGAAGACGACTACGCCCTGTGCAATGCCGATCATACGATCCGTAAATGCCTTGGCGAGTTCCACCTCATGAATGTTGATGAGCGTGGGGACGCCTTCTTCACGCGCGACGCGGGCGAGGTCGCCCATTACCGTCCAGCTCAATTCCGGGTCGAGGCTGGCGACGGGTTCATCCGCCAGCAGGAGCTTGGGCTGTTGCGAGACGGCACGGGCGATATTCACGCGCTGCTTCTCCCCACCGGAGAGGCGATCCGCGCGGAATTTGGCGCGGTGCAGCATATTCACGCGCTCCAGGCTGCGCATGGCGATTTCGCGCTCTTCACGGCTGAAGTAGCCCAGCAGGTTGAAGAAGCTGCGGCTGTACCCCAGGCGTCCGGTCAGCACGTTCATGTTGGCGCTCAGGCGGCCTACGAGGTTATATTCTTGCCAGATGAAGCCAACCTGCTTCCACAGTTCGCGCAGTTGCGGCCCCTTCATCTTCGTGATCTCGACACCATCCAGCTTGATTGACCCCGAGGTGACGGGCTGCATGCCGTTGATGGCGCGTAGCAGGGTGGATTTCCCCGCTCCCGAGCGCCCGATGATGGCGACAATTTCATTGGTGCCTACGGAGAGCGAGACAGATTTGAGGGCTTCTGTCCCATTCGGATAGACGACACGCACATCTGTGATCTCTAACATCCCTGTACTCCTGCTGACTTCTTTGCGGCTAGCGATATTTCTCGACGAAGGCTTCCACGTCCAACAGGTCGTCAAAGCGCAATTCCAACGTCGGACGGTCCCAGTCCCACCAGGCAATCGCCAGCAGGCTCTCGATGATTTCATCGGAGAAGCGCTTGCGCAGGGGACGAGCAGGGACGCCGACGGCGACGGTGTAGGGATCGATATCGTTCGTGACCACTGCACCCGCGCCGATGACGGCTCCGGTGCCGATGCTCACGCCGGCCATGATTAGCGCACCATGTCCCAACCAGACATCGTGCCCAATGGTGCAACGATGTTCGCGCCGCCAGTCGAAGAATGCGGCGTCATCCTCGCCAAGGCCATATTGCTTGCGGCGATAGGTCATATGATGTTGGGTAACGCGCCAGGTGGGGTGATTACCGGGGTTGATGCGGGTATGGGAGGCGATCGAGCAGAATTTCCCCACGTCTGTATAGATGATGCTCACGTCTCCGGCAGTGTAGCTGTAATCGCCGAAAGTCGATTCGCTGATCGTCGTGCCACGCCCCAGTTCCGTCCAGGAACCGATGTAGCTGTCATGTACGAAGACGCCATCATGCAGGTAGGGTTCTTCGCCCAACTGCTTGTTGCGGTACTTGCGGAGGCGATCATTGTTCGCCGGATGAAGGTCAAAGTAGCGCACAGAGGCTGTTCCCATCGGGCAAAACGGGCAAAATCCAATTACGCCCGGATGCTAGCGCGGAAAATGGTGAGTTCTTTTGTCTCGAAGTTAAATTCCTACGGCACTCAGGTTAAATGTTTTGTGAGTGCCCACGCGAGGCGCTACAATGCTTTCTGTCTATACACAAGCGAAATGCTGTTGAATCGGTCATAAAGTGAAAGGAACGGCGCATGAATCGCACATTCACCCGGGGCGAGGCCTTGAGCATCCTGACACACGCCCCAGCCGACGCCGTGAAGCAATTGGCGGACTCGGTGCTGCCATCGCTGCCAGAGGTCACCGTCTTGAAGAACCGCACGGGGCTGGTGATGCTGCCGTATACTGACAGTGCAGAAGGAGCCATCTTTCACCTGGGCGAGGTGCTGGTGGCGGAAGGGCACATCCGCCTACCGGATGGCGCGGAAGGCTACGGCATGGTCATGGGGCGCGATACCGTCCTCGCGCTGGGGATCGCTGTGCTGGATGCCGCCCGTGCCGCCCGTGTGGAAACGGGGCGCATCAACGCTTTCCTGCAAGCACAGGCTGCCGCGCAGGACGACGCTGACGACGAACTGCTGCGCAAGGTCGAAGCAACTCGCGTAGAAATGGAGACGTTCTGATGCAGCAGGATGCCCTCACCCCACCCCCGTTCACCCCAGAAGAAGCCCGCACTCGCGCCACCTTTCTGGCGATGATGTGGTCGCTGAGCTATCCCGGACGGGTACATGCCCTGCCGGAAGAGGGCGAGCCGTTAGCGCTCATCGGCGAAACCTTGCTCGACCTGGAGACTTCGTTCTACACGCCAGATGAAAACCTGCACGATGCGCTCGCGCCCACCGGATCGCGCTCACTGCCGCCGCAGCGCGCCTCGTATCACTTCTATCCGGCGCTGACCGAGGCGCTGTTAGCAGCCGTCGCACAGGCCAGCATCGGCACCTTGCTCTACCCGGATACCGCCGCGACGATCATCCTCGGCTGCACCATCGGCGAAGGCCACACGCTGCGATTGACCGGCCCCGGTATCCCGCCAGAGCAACCGCGTACAGCGCAGATTGGCGGCCTGCCCGCGAATTTCTGGGAACTGCGCAAGCAATCCAACCGCTATCCGCGCGGCTGGGATATTCTGCTGGTGGATGGTCGCCGAATGCTCGGTTTACCGCGCACAACGCAGATCGCACACCTGGATTCTATAAACAACGACTGAGGAGCACATCATGGCCTACGTAGCAACCCGGGGCGGCGAACAAGCCATCCAGGAAGCGGAAAAGCTCTTTCACGACTTGAAAGCTCCCGTCACCCGTAAACTGGTGCAGCACATTCAGGAGACGATGCCCTACCTGGTCGACCGCGTGATGGGCGAAGGGTCGCTCTACGCGCCGGAACTGGCGGCGCTGGCGATTGCGCAATCCGGCGGCGACCTCTTCGAAGCAGTGCTGCTGCTGCGTGCCTATCGCTCTACGCAGCCGCGCATCGCCTACGCTCAACCGCTGACAGTTGAGGATATGCTCACCGTGCGGCGCATCTCGGCGGCCTTCAAGGACATCCCCGGTGGGCAGATTCTTGGGCCATCATTGGACTACAGCCATCGCGTGCTGAAGCTGGAGGTGCTGGACGAAAATACCAACTCGGAACCCGATCCGGTTGCAGTTGCGGACGAACCCGCCAAACGTAGCTATCCCCTGGTCGCCGATTGGCTGCGCGGGCAAGGGCTGCTGTCGCAGCTACCAGAGCGCGAACCCGTCGAAGACCTCGCCGAAATCCCGGACATCACCCGTGACCCGGTGAAGACTCCCGCGCCGCGTGCACATCGCCTGCAAGCCCTGGCGCGTGCGGATACGGGTGGCGTGCTGTCCCTGGGCTATGCCAGTATGCGCGGATACGGCTTCGTGCATCCGACAGTGAACGAATTGCGCCTGTCGCATGGCGAAGTGATGGTCGAACACCCGGTCACGGGAGAACGCTTCAGCGCGGGACGGGTGCGCGTCAGTCAGGCGGAAGTGGTGACCAACGCCAGAGTCGGTTACAAAATCGGCTTTCTGGCGACGATGGGCTGGAATGAGACCAAGCTGATCGCTGGCGCAACGCTCGACATGGAGATGAACCAGGAAGAGCCGCACCCGGCGCTGAGTGAGGATTTCGTGCTCTACCATACCGAGAGCATCGAAGCATCCGGCTTCTGCAATCACTTCAAACTGCCGCATTACGTCACATTCGCCAGCAGCATGGATAACGTGCGCAAGGTCATCATGAAGATGTATGGCCCACAGGCTGCGGAGTACGTCAAGCAGCCGCAAGACCAGGAACAGACCCAGGGTGAGCCGTAGGGACGATTCATGAATCATCCCCACATTTTTGCCTGTGCAACACCGATACAAAGGATGGAACCATGACATCGTTACAGACCCTTGCAAGTGACCCATCCGGCTATAGCTACGGCTTCCTCGATCCTTTCGCCAAGCGCGAACTGCGCCGCCGCATGCTGAAGGCCGTCGCCATCCCTGGCTGCCAGATTCCCTACGCCAGCCGTGAATTGCCCATCGCACGCGGTTGGGGAACAGGTGGCCTGCAAGTGACTTTGAGCCTCATCGGGCTGGAAGATCGCGTCAAAGTCATCGACCAGGGCGCAGATGACTCGGTGAACGCCGCCAATTTGCGCCGCTTCATCACGCGCATGTCCGGCGCGGAAACCACGACCGACACCCTCGATTGCACGATTCTGCAGAGCCGCCACCGCGTGCCAGAAGAGCGGTTGGCGGAGGGGCAGGTACTCGTGCTGCAAGTGCCGAATCCGGAACCGTTGCGCGGTGTGGAGCCAGATATGGCCAAGGCTCGTGTGCTGCACGCCGACGCCGACTATGGGCAGATGTGGCTGATGCTCTACGAGCAATTGGTGCGCTTCAAGCGCTACATGGGCGGGGCGAGTTACCCGGTGATGGTGCACGAGCGCTACGTGATGGCTCCCAGCCCGATCCCGCGTTGGGATACGCCGTCGCTGCACCAATCCGCCCACCTGACCCTGCTCTCCGCCGGACGCGAAAAACGCCTCTACGCCGTACCGCCCTATACCAATGTCTTCCCGCTGGAATTTGACGATGTGCCGTTCGAGGTGGAAGATCAAGCGGGCTGGGTCAGCCAGCAGACGGGAATAACCAACAAATTCATGAATGAGATACCGCAGGATGACGGCAGTTCGGCGCATGAAATCTCAGATACCGGATACCTGGACAAGCTCGTGACGCGCCAGCGCGGCGAGGAAGCCACCATCGGCGAGACCTACTACGACGACGAAGGAAACTTCTACCATGACGGATACCTCAAGAAGCGCTGAATCCCTCGTGCTGGATGCACCGCGTCTGAACGATACGCGGCCTGTGCTGCGGGCAGAAGGGCTGGTGAAGCGCTATGGGAGCATCACCGCCGTAGACCATGTGGATGTTGAAGCCTATCCCGGCGAAGTGCTGGGCATCGTCGGCGAATCTGGTTCGGGCAAATCGACGGTTCTGCGCCTGCTGAATCTCGAAGAACCCGTAGACGCGGGCACCTATACCCTCAATATCGCTGGACTGCGTGACCAGAACCTGTTCGCGCTCGAACGCTTCGACAAGCGCGATGTGCGCGTGCATCACATCGGCATCGTTTACCAGAATCCGCACCTCGGCTTGCGGATGCGCTACAGCAGCAGCGGCAATGTCGCCGAGCGCTTGCTCATCACCGGGGAGCGCACCTTCGCCACGTTGCGCCAGAAATCCAACGATTCGCTGCAAGCATCCGAATTTCCGCTGGATCGCGTAGACGATCCACCGCGCGTGCTCTCCGGCGGGATGCAGCAGCGCGTACAATTGGCGAAGGCGATTGCTCTGCAACCCCAGTTGCTGCTGCTGGACGAACCGACGACGGGGCTGGATGTTTCGATTCAGGCGACGGTGCTGGATACGCTCAAGCGTTTGCAGCGCAGCCGCACCATGACCATGATCCTCGTCTCGCACGATCTGGGGGTGATTCGCACGCTGGCGGATCGCGTGATGGTCATGCGTAACGGGCGCGTGGTGGAGCGCGGTTTGACCGATCAAATTCTGGAAGACCCGCAAGCCCCGTACACACAGCAGTTGGTGCACGCGAAGTTGTAGTTTGCCACAACCCGCGTGTGCTCGCGAACGGGCGATCCGGTATGGTCGCCCCTACACCTGGCGCGGGCTTCATACGAAAAACGCCTCGCATCATGTGTGTGGGGTCAAGGCTCGCCCCGACACAGCGACGAATCGAGAGAGAGAACCCTACATGGCACTCCTGCACGTCATCGGATACAGCAAAATCTTTCATATTCACCACCTGGGTCGCGAGATTCCGGTCTTCACCGATTTGACTTTCTCGCTCGAGGCGGGTCAGTTTTTGCTCGTCAGCGGTCCCAACGGCATCGGCAAATCCACCCTGCTACGCTGCCTCTTCCGCAGCTACCTCCCCAGCGGCGGCCAGGCGCTCTACGAGTCGCGCTATGGCACGATTGATCTGGCACGGGCGGCGGATGTCGATATGCTCACGCTGCGCCGCGAAGAGATCGGCTTCGTCACGCAGTTCCTGCGCCCCCGCCCGCGCGTCAGCGCTCTGGAACTCGTCGCCGAGCCGCTGATTGGCTCCGGTGTGGAAACCGAAGAAGCACTGGCACGGGCAGCGACCATGCTGGAGAATTTCGGACTCAAGCCTGACTTGTGGCACGCCTACCCGACGACCTTCTCCGGCGGGGAACAGCAGAAAGTCAACCTCGCCCGCGCCCTGATTGTGCCGCGCCGCTTGCTGCTGCTGGATGAGCCGACGGCCTCCCTCGATGTGGGCACACGGGCATCGCTGGCACAACGCCTGGAAGAACTAAAAGCGCAGGGGGTGGCGATGATCGGCGTCTTCCACCATCCTGAAGATGTGAAGCACCTGATTGACGATGAGATTCCGCTGGTGGCGGGTCAATACAGCAACAATGGGCTGGTCGCCGAATCATGAGCCGCTTCACCGTCATGTCCTTCAACATTCGGGGTTCGTTCCACCCGCAAGATGGGGCGAACGACTGGCCGCTGCGCGCCGCGCTCAACGTGGCGACCCTCCAGAAATACAGCCCGGAGATCATCGGCTTTCAGGAATGGCAGACGGGCAATCAGGCGACCTATGACGAAGCGCTGACCGAATACGTCTACGAGATGGGCTTCGTCTCGATCCGCCAGACAGAGCGCAAACACCACCTGCCGATCTACTGGAAGCCGCAGCGCTTCCAGCGACTCGACGGCGGCGGCTTCTACCTCAGCGCAACGCCGGACGAGTGGTCGCCTGGATGGGGCGCGACCCTGGTACGCGCTGTGAATTGGGTGCGGCTGCGCGACTCGCAAGAAGGGGCAACCTTCGTACACCTTAACACACACTTCGACCACGAAGGCGACCTGCCGCGCACCAGGAGCGCAGCGCTGATCGTCGAGCGTATGCAGCAGATTCGCCGACCAGAAGAACCCATCATCATCACGGCAGACTTCAACGCCAAACCCGACAGTGAAGCCTACGCCATCTTCCGTGATGCGGGCTATGTCGATACCTGGGTGCAGGCAGGCAACAGCGACAATCCGAGCACGTTTCACGGGTTTCGAGGTGCAGAATTCCCGGTGAAAGATTTGCGCATCGACTGGATTCTGACCCTCGCGGGCGAGCGTCGTTTACAAGCGGTCGAGAGCGCCATCATTGTCGATGAAGCGCCGCCGCTGTATCCTAGCGATCACTACCCGATCACAACGACACTGGAATGGGTCTGAACATGGCTAAATTCGCGGTCTACACCATCCCCCCTGCGGACAGTGACCTCTACCGACGCGGCTCGGAAATCCTGGGCTACGATGTGCGCACCGGAGAATTCCTGCCGGAAGAGAACCCCACGCGCGATGCCCTGCCGGAATTTCACCCGGATTGGGTCGCGCAGCCGCAGACATATGGTTTTCACATGACGACGGGGTATTCCCTCTACTTCGACATGGAGAGGCTGCCAGAGATTGAGCACGCGATGGAGACCGCCCTGGGCTGCTTCGGGCGGGATGTGGAATTCGTGCTGACGCCCCACCCGCAGAATCGCATCCCGCTCTGGCATGAAGAAATCTTCGTCATTCACTGCCAGCCCAACCCGGCGATGCTGATGCTGCACACGATGATGACCGTGATGGTCAATCCGCTGGGGACAGCCTCGAACTACAGCCGCCGCTATGCCCAGCAAGACCCGGCAGAACTCGACCCGGTAAAGCTGCACCGGGTGCGGCATTTCTACACCCCGCAGATGCTGGATGCCTGGGTGCCGCACTTCTCGCTGATGTATCCCTACATGGGCAGCTACCCGCAGGCGATGCAGCAAGCCCTGCTCGCCCTCTTCAGTCCGGAGCCGATTCATTCAGAGAGCATCTGCCTCGTCGTGCGCGAGGACGATGAAACCCACTATCGCCTGCACCGCGAATTCTTCTTTCGTGACTACCCCTGAAATGCCCGGGCGATCCAATGGAGGTCGCCCATTCATGCATCCGCCTGGAAGCCCAGTTCTGCGGAGACTTCTTCTGCTGTGCGCATCAGAAGGGCTGCCATCTGGGGAAGCTGTGCGTTGGTCAGGCGCACTGTTGGCCCCGATAGGCCAATGGCCGCGATGGTGCGCCCTTCCCGGTTGCGGATCGGTGCTGCCAGCCCGCGCACACCCAGGGTCAATTCTTCGTCGTCCAGCGCATAGCCGCGGCGGCGGATTTCCAGCAGGTCGGCTTCTAGCGCTGAAGGCTCCGTCAGCGTATTGGCGGTGAAGCGCGGCAAACTCGCGGGGATATTGAGCTTGACAAAGGCCAGCAGACATTTGCCAATGGCCGAGCAGTGCAGCGGAAGATGTCGCCCCACTTCGCTGACCACGCGCAGCGGTTCTGTGGATGGCACATCGGCGATGGTCAGCGCATAGGTCGAGGCCGCGATGCCGACATGAGCGTTCTCGTCTGTCTCAGCGCCCAATCGTTGGAGATAGGGCTGTACCAGCTCGCGCAGCATGGCGTGCTGCCCCGCACGCCGCCCCAATTCCTGCACATGCGTTCCCAGGTAATAGCGGCGTGTGTCCGGGTCACGGTCGGCGAAGCGGTGGGCTTCCAGCGTGCTCAGCAAACGCGACATGCTGGCCTTGTCCACCTCGAAGTAATCTGCCAGTTCCGTGCTGGTCAGGCCGTCTTCGGCCTCTGCCAATCGCTCCAGAATCTGCAAGCCGCGTGCCAGCGTCTTGACTTCGCTCATGCTGCGTCGTTTCCTCAGATTACGTTGGGTCTACCGCCCTATTCTACTCGCCCGGTCGAAGTTGACACAGTGAGATCGGCGCACTGCACAGGTATTGCGCCATTATCAACACCAGTTGACATATTCGCAACAATTCGCTAATCTGGGGATGGTTGTCGCAACCGCACCATACAACTTATTCTTTTGTGGAGGACAAGCATGTTTCAGAGTAAACCTTCCGACAAAATTCCCGCTTATTTTCGCCAGGAGGATTTCTCCCTCGCCGATTTCGACGTCATTTGCTCGCAAACCGTTGACCTGAGCGAGTACCCCTTCGCAGCCGCTGTCGAGCGCAATGTGTTGATCTATGATGGCGATTCGCTGCGTGCTGCGCTGGCTGAGAACGAAGCCGCTCTCAAGGCGGAAATCGCCCGCGCCCTGAAAGATGGCCCCGGCGTGCTGGCCATCAAGAAAGGCTACCCGGATACCTCCGTGATTGACCGCAGTACGGCGCTCTTCCGCGAAATTGTCGCCGAAGAGCGGGCGCAAGGCAGCGGCGAAGGAGACCACTTCGGCAGCAACGAGCGCATCTGGAACGCCATTCAGAAGGTTTGCCTGCGCGCCCCTGAATTGTTCATCGAATACTATGGCAATACGCTGGTCGCCCTGGTGTGCGAAGCGTGGCTTGGCCCCGGCTATCAGATTTCCGCACAGATGAATACGGTCAAACCCGGCAACAAAGCGCAGTCCTCGCACCGCGATTATCACCTGGGTTTCCAATCGCCGGAAGTGGTGGCGCAGTTCCCGGCGCATGCACAGGTGATGTCGCAGTATCTGACGTTGCAGGGAGCCATCGCCCATGTGGATATGCCACTGGAAAGCGGACCGACGCTCTTGTTGCCCTTCTCCCAACAATTTGCGCCAGGCTACCTGACCTACACGCAGCCGGAATTCGTCGCCTATTTCGACGAGCACTATGTGCAGCTACCGCTGGAGAAAGGCGACATTGTTTTCTTCAGTCCGGCGCTGGTACATGGCGCAGGATCGAACCAGTCCGAAAATGACCGCGTAGCCAATCTGATTCAGATTTCGTCCCCATTCGGGCGCACAATGGAGACGATCAACACAACCGCGATGGCCAAAGCGGTTTATCCGGTGCTCTTGCAGCAGGTTGAAGCGGGAAGCATCGATGAGCGCACAGTCCGCGACGCGATTGCAGCGGCAGCCGATGGCTACTCCTTCCCGACCAATCTGGATTCCGATCCACCGATTGGCGGCAACGCGCCGGAGACCGCTCAGCAGATTATGCAGCGGGCAGTGGCGGGGCGCTGGACGGCAGAACAATTCAACGAAGTGCTGGATGCCCGCGATTCCCGTCGCCTGGCCTGAGGCGCACGCTCGTCACGTTTCGCGCAGCGCTCAGTTCGCGTGCTGCGCCAGCGGGGAGGGCCTGGCCCCTCCCTCATGCCCGTTTCGGATGAGACGTGTGGGCAGTCGCCTCGCTGCCACAGCCGCTACCCTACTCGTGGACGGCCAGATACTGCTTGATGACTTCTGGATGCTCGCGAATATCCTGCGTCGTGCCCGAATACTGGATGCGTCCGTCATCAATAATGTAGATCCGGTCGGATAGCTTCAACGCAAAATATGTATTTTGCTCCGCGAGCAGGATCGTGATGCCCTCATCCTTGATCTGTTGGATCAACTGCCCGATGGTGTCCACAATCAGCGGTGCCAACCCCTCAGACGGCTCATCCAGCAGCAGCAAATCGGGATTGCCCATCAGCGTGCGGGCGATGGTCAGCATTTGCTGTTCGCCGCCGCTGAGCGTGCCCCCCAGTTGATCCTTGCGTTCCGCCAGTCGCGGGAAGAATTCATAGACCCGTTCGATCGTCCACTGCACTTTGCCATCCGTGCCGGGTTTGCGGGCAACATCCAGGTTTTCCCACACGGTAAGCTGCGGGAAAATCGCGCGCTCTTCCGGCACAAAGCCGATGCCCTTGCGGGCGATGTGGTGCGCGGGCGTCTTGTGGATCGTCTCCCCTTGATAGCTGACTGTCCCCGTCTTAGGCGGCGTCAGCCCCATGATGCTGCGGAAGGTGGTGGTCTTGCCCGCGCCGTTGCGTCCCATCAGGCAGACGCATTCCCCCTCGCCCACTTCCAGCGAGACGCCGAAGAGGATATGGCTCAGGCCGTAGAATGTATCGATATTGTCAACTTGAAGCAGCATGGTGCCCCTCTTCTCAGAACAATTTCTCTTCTTCGCGGTCAGTACCCAGGTAAACCTCTTGCACGCGGGGATCATCAGCCACTTCTTGCGGCTGACCGCTGGCGATCACTTCGCCGTGATTCAGCACGTAAATCCGCTCCGAAATGCCGAAGACGACTTCCATGTCGTGCTCGGTGAAGAGCAGGCTCATGTTGAACTGCTGCGTGATATCATTGATCAGTTGCACGGTATTTTCCGTCTCGCGCGGCGACATGCCCGCCGTCGGCTCATCCAACAGCAGAAGCTGCGGTTCCAGCGCCAGCGCCAGCCCGATTTCCAGACGTTTCTGATCGCCCAGCGCCAATTTGCCCGCTTTCTGCTCAGCGCGCTTATCGTTGAGTTCAATGACATCCAGGATGTTGCGTGTGCGTTCGGTGATGTCGCGCATCCCACGCACATAGCGCCAGAGGTTCAGCATCTGCCCATACTGGCTGACGACGGCGGCCTGCACATTCTCGAAGGTCGTCAGGCGCGGAAAGATGTTCGAGCGCTGGAAGGCACGCCCGATCCCCTTGCGCACCAGCGCTTCCGGTGAATAGCCGACGATGCTCTCGCCATTGAAGAGAATTTTGCCGCTGTCCGGGCGCAAATAGCCCGAAATCTGATTGAAGATGGTCGTCTTGCCAGCGCCATTGGGGCCGATGATGCTCACCCGTTCGCCGTCGTTGACCATCAGGCTGACATCACGGGTGGCCTGCAAGCCTCCGAATGCCTTGTTGATCTGTTCCAGAACCAGGGTTGCCATCGCGTTATTCCTCGTCTTCCTGCCCTGTCAGTCGTTGATACAAGCCCACCAGGCCGCTGGGTGCGACCAACACCAGAATCACCGTCAGTGAACCGAGAACGAGCGACCAGAACCCACCCGTGATGCGATTCAGCAGCGTCTCCAGGAAAACCAACAGTGCACCACCGATGACGGGACCGGGCAAGGAGAACATACCGCCCAACAAGCTGCCCAGAATCGGCACTGACGAAGTCGTCCAGAACATGATGCTTGGATTGATCTGATGCTTGAGGCCGACCATCAACGCCCCGGCGATGCCTGCGAAGAACGCCCCCAGGATGAAGACGATCAACTGATGGCGGCGCACATCTACACCGATGAACTGAGCGCGTTCGGGGTTCTCGCGGATGGCACGCAGCGTCAGGATGAAAGGCGAGCGCACAATCATGCGAATCAGCAGATAGCTGACCACGAAGACGATTAGCGTGAAGAGGTAATAATTGGGCTTCGGCGTGATCAGCGCCGGGAATTCCAGCCCGATCAAACCATCATCGCCGTTGGTGAACTCACGGGCGTTGAAAGCGATGATGTACATCAACTGCCCGAAGGCCAGCGTGAGAATGGCGAAATATAGGCCGACCCGTCGCACCGAGAACCAGCCAATCACCGAGGCGACAGCCGCCGCGAAGAAGGGCGCCAGTAGCATGGCGATATAGGGATGCACGCCCATATGCAAAGGCAGCAGCGCCGCAGTATAGCCCCCCACACCGTAGAAAGCCGCGTGCCCGAAATGCACCATCCCCCCATAGCCCAGAATCAAGTTCAAGCTCAAGGAGAACAGGCCAATGATCAACATCTCACTGGCGATGATCAGTTGAAATTCGCTGAGCAAGAAAGTCAGCGCGAAGAGCACTGCGACGACGATCAGGCCGACGATACCATCATTCAGGGCGAAACCGCGCCCGCGTTCCTTGTTGACACTAACATCCATAATCCGTAACTCTCGCTCTTATTTCACAAGGTGGCTTTTCCGAGCCATTTGAAGCCAGCGGTCATGTACCTGTGGTTGAGACTGTTTGAGATGTGGAATATCCAGTCCATGTCAGTGGCTTCTAGCGTTCGGGTTTGCCCAGCAAGCCCCAGGGGCGCAAGATCAGCACCAGAGCCATGACCAGGAAAGGCAGCGCTTCCGTCGGGATGCTTTGCAGGATTCCGCTCAGGGGAGCATCGACCACATAGGGCAGATAAGTCCCAAGCGAGAGCGTGATGCCGACCAGCAGTGAACCGAGCAGCGCTCCGGCAAAACTCCCCAGGCCGCCAATCACCACGATGGCGAACGCCTGCACGATAATCTGCGCATCCATGCCCAGGCTCACCGTCGAGCCAACGCGCCCCGCGAAGAGGACGCCGCCAATGCCCGCCAGCCAGGCACCCAGCATGAACACCAGGGTGAAGATGCGGTCAACATCCACGCCCAGCGCCCGCAGCATCTCCGGGTTGGCGACTGCGGCGCGAATCATGCTGCCGTAGCGCGTGCGTTGCAGCAAATACCAGAGGCCGAAGCCAATCGCCAGGCCGACGAAGAGCAGGAAGATGTCGTAATTGGCGATGCGCAATCCAAAAGCATCGCGCAGCCAGTCCGCGCGTCCGCTCAAGAACTCCGGACGATCCAGGCGGTAGGGTTCGCCACCATAGGTTGCACGCACCAGATCCGCGCCGATCAACGTCAGGCCGAAGGTCAGCAGCAGTTGCGTCAGATGTTCCCGGTCGTAAATGCGCTTGAACAAGAAGAATTCCAGGACAAAGCCGATGACGGCAACCAGCAGTGGCACGATGAGCAGCGCACCGAAATACCCGAATAGCTCCGTGCTGAAAAACCCTGCGAGCGTCACGCCCAGGAATGCCCCAATCATATAAAGCGTGCCATGCGCGAAGTTGATGACGCGCATCACACCGAAGACCAACGTCAACCCGGAGGCGACAACGAACAGGATCATCCCGTAGGACACGCCGCTGAAGATTTGTGTGAGAATCGCTTCGGGAGTCATAAAGGTATTTGTCCTCTTTTCCTACAGATAAAGGAGAAGGAAGACCCAACGGCCTCCCTTCCCGCATACAGTCTGGCTTAGCGCACGGAATTAACCCTCAGCTTCAGCACGCATCGCCTCAATGTCTTCGCAGCTATCCCAGAGTTCTTCCGCCGGGATGAAGCTGACATCGGTCATGATCGGAATGCCGAAGTCGCTCTCCTGGGTGGAGACGCCGACATATTCACCCACATTCGCCATATGGTCACATTCGCGGATGGTCAGTTCGCCGCGTAGCGCGTCAAACGTGAGACCGCCGAGCGCATCTGCAACAGCCGGGCCTTCCACGCTGCCGGCTGTCTCAGCGGCGGCTGCCAGTGCCAACACGCCATCGTAGAGCATGATCGCCCAATCCGAGGGGTATTCGTCATATTCGGCGAAATAGCGCTCGTTAAAGCTGGCCATCGCTTCGGTATCAATGGCGTAGAACGGCGCACGCGCATACCCGAAGAGACCTTCTGGCAGGTCCTCGCCCATGGCCTTCAGCACATCCGTATCCAGCAAGCCGAAGAATTCAATTTCTTCGAACAGGCCGAATTCATCGGCGGCGCTGATGAAGCTCACGAGCTGATCTCCCCAGAGGCTGCTGTAGATCGCGTCAGGAGCCTGGGCTTCCAGTGCGGTCAGGAAGGGGTTCATGTCGCGTTCGCTGAGGGCCGGCCACTGCTGGGTGATGATTTGCGCACTTTCGGCGCGTTCCAGCAGCCGCGGTTCGAATGCAGCGTAGTGATCGCGACCGAAGGAGTAATCCGGCCCGATGCTGCCGAAGAGTTCGAAGCCCTGGTCAGCGGCGAACTGCGCCACAGCACGCGCCTCGATGGTGGTGTGCGGCACCAGCTGCACCATGTACGGGTGCCATGCGGTCGTGGTCAACTGCACCGTGTTGGAGGTGTGGAACGCCACAGGAACCTCGTTTTCACGAGCGATTTCGGTGACGGCCAGGGCAACACCGCTGCTCGTCGGGCCAACGAGGAAATCCACCTCATCTTCGAGGACGAACTGCTCGGCAATGGTCGCACCACGCGCTGCGTCCAGCTCGGAATCCTGCCAGATGTATTCGACACAGCGACCCAGGATGCCGCCCTCGGCATTCAGGTCAGCCATTGCCATGTCCATCCCCTTGAACTGCGAAGCCGCGAAAATCGCGCCAACGCCCGTATTGTCAACGACGAAACCGAACAGAACCGGATTCTCGGCATCGCAGGAGGCTTCATCTTGCGCGAAGACGCTACCCGCAACAGAGAACAAGAGCAGAGCGACAACCAGAACGAACGAAACTTTCTTCACAGTACCCTCCACTTTAAATGAATTGTTTTACAATATTTCAAGATGGATGCTTCCCAGGTGCGAAACAGCCATCATTGAAACCACGGAGAATGGGATTACTTGTCCTCTTCCAGGAAGCTCTCGCGGATGGTGCGTTTGAGCGTCTTGCCAGCAGCGCTGCGGGGGAAGTCCTCCATCAGCAGCACGCGGCTCACTTTCTGGAAGCGCGCTTCGATGCGCTCGTTGATCCAGTCGCGCAGGGACTCATTCGTCTCCTGGCTGGTGGGGTCGAGGATGACAGCGGCGACCGGGGTCTCGCCCCATCTGTCGTCTGGCACGCCGAAGACCGCGACTTCGCGCACATCCTCATGGCGGGCGATGATCTCTTCGATGTCGCGCGGATAGACGTTGACGCCGCCGGAGATGATCATGTCCTTCTTGCGATCCACGAGGTAGAGGAAACCATCTTCGTCGACATAGCCCAGGTCACCACTGTAGAGCCAGTTGTCACGGATGGCGTTCTGCGTCAGGTCGGGGCGTTTGTAATAACCGGGCATGGTGATCGGCCCGCGCCCGACGATTTCGCCTACTTCGCCCGGTGCCGCATCTTCACCATTCGGTTTGACAATGCGCATCTCGAAGAAGGGCGGCGGCGTACCCACTGAGTCTGGCTTGCGCTCGAAGTCCTCTTTGTCGAGGATCGTCACGAAGCCCTCGGTGAGGCCGTAGAGTTCGTAGAAACGCCCCGGCAGCATCTCCGCAAGCTGATCTTTGACGGTACGCAGCAAAGGTGCGCCGACTGATCCCAGCATTTCCAGCGAGAGCAGCTTCTCGCGGGCGAAACTGGGTGCTTGCAGCATCGCGATGATCTGCGAGGGAACCATCTTGATATGCGTGACCCGCTCGCGCGCGATGGTGGCGATCAGCTTTTCGGCGTCGAAGCTCTTGTGGAAGATGTACGTGGCCCCCAGGTAGAAAGCGGGCATCAACGTGAGGAAAGCGCCGTTGAAGATCAACGCGCCCGTATGCAGGACGACGCTCTCCGGCGTCATACGATAACCTGACGCAAAGAGCGTACAATACATAGAGCGGATGAAGTGCGTGTGGACGATGCCCTTGGGCAAGCCTGTCGTCCCACTGCTGTAGATGATGTTGTAGGGGTCTTCGCCCTTGATCTCAATCCCGGTGGGGGACGTATCTGGAGCGGCTGCGACCAGATCATGATAGTAGGCGTAACCGGGCACGTCCTTCGCATCCACCAGCACGTAGCGATCCGGCGCGATGTGGGTCAGTTCGCCCTTGAGCGGGTCGAGATGCTGGACGGTATCCTGATTGGTGAATACGATGATGGTATCGGAGTCGTTCAAGAGGCGCGTCAACCCCTGCCCGCGCAGCAGCGGGCTGAGCGGCACGACCACCGCGCCGATCTTCGCCACTGCCCAATAAAGTTCCAGCAATTCCAGGCAGTTGGTCAGGATTGTGGCAACTTTGTCACCCCTGGTCACACCCATGCCCAGCAGGGCATTCGCCAACTTGTTGACGTTGCGGTTGAACTGCTCCCAGGTGAAACGCTGATCTTCGAAGACTACAGCCGTCTTATCGGGACGGTACTGCGCGTGACGATCCAGCAGCGTGGCAAGTGTAATGTCCATAAACTTTCCGTTGAATAAGTTTAGTAGGGTAAATGATGCATTCCTGAGAATACCCCGGTGCGACCCACCGAGACATGACAAAGTGTATGAATTTATTCCGCATTTTGCAACAGGCTGACGAATCCATATGCAGGTTGGGCCGAGAACGGGCATCAAGAAGTGGATGGGATGAACCATGAATCAGAATCAACAGCTTCGGACGCAGTTGGTCAATTTGCTCAGCGTGCGCCAGGCACACATGAGCTTTGAAGACGCCGTTCAGGGTTTTCCGTTGGAGCACATCAACACGTACCCGCCCAACGTGAACTACACATTCTGGCACTTGCTGGAGCACATACGCATCTGCCAGCGCGACATCCTGGAGTACATCCGTGACCCGCACTACTCCGCTCCCAACTTCCCGGATGATCTCTGGCCCGCACCAGATGCCACCACCGACGAAGCCGGATGGCGACACACCATTTCACAATTCCAGGCGGACCTCGCAGCATTGATTGCCATCATCAACGACCCGGCGACGGACATCTACGCGCAGATTCCGCACGGAGCGCCGGGGCATACCATCCTGCGCGAGTCACTCATCACCGCCGACCACAACGCGTACCACATCGGCGAATTTGCCATCCTGCGGCAGATACTGGGGCTGTGGTGATAGGCTGCGGACAGCACGAGAACGCGGGAGCATCTTCACTGTCGCGCAACCGCTACCCGTGCCAGAATCGGGAACAGGAAAGTGGGGAGGAAATCCGCTATGAAGGTTCTGATCATCTACCTCAGCCAGACCGGGAACACGCGCACCGCCGCCGAGGGCATCGCCCAGGCTGCTCATGAGATGGGGCATGATGTCGATGTGAGAACAGTCGGTGGGACGTCCCAGGCGGATGTCGATGCCGCCGATGTCCTGTTCATCGGAACGTGGGTGCAGGGCTACATTCTGTTTGGCGTCAAGCCCGCGAAAGCAACTCTCTGGGTGCCGAATCTGCCGTCCCTGACGGGCAAACCTGTGGGCGTTTTCTGTACGTATGCCTTTCATGCACGCGGTAGCCTGGGCAAGTTCGCCAACATGCTGCGCGGACGCGGCGCGAACCCTGTCGCCGAACAAGCCTTCCACCGCAGCCACCTGGCGGACGGCGCGGAGGGATTCGTACAACGCACCCTCGAAGCGGCGCTGTAAGGCTGTAAGGAACGAAAAACGGATCAGAACGAGCTGACCTCACGAGCCAAAGACGACGATGGTTCCCTGTGCAGTTGCACAGAGAGACTCTTCCTCAGCGTGCCGGGCGAAGACATCACAGCGGCACACCGCCTGCCTGCTCCCCGCGCTGATGACGCTGGCGCGTGCAATCAGCAAATTTCCCCGCGCGGGCTTCAGGTAATTGATTTTGTACTCTGAGGTGAGCACCCGCTCCCCCAATACGCTGCCTCCAGCGAATGTCAGCGCATTATCGGCGAGGTAGCTGAGGATACCGCCGTGCGCGAAGCCATTCTGTTGGCGAAATTCGGGCTTCATGGTCAGGCGCAGTTCAGTGCCTTGCGCATCAAATTGCGTGACCTCAGTGCCGAGCAGCACGCTGAAAGGCTGCGCCGCCAGCACTTGTTTGGCAACCTCTATCGGTAACGTCATCGATTCACCCCCGGACGGATGGCGACCTGATCATTGAATACCCTACGATTGACTGGCGTTCTGTTGAGAAAATACGTGGTTTTGCTACTGTACACGCTGTCATTCATTTCTGCTGTTCGCTGAGGAATAGAATATGTCGGAATTCATCAAACGACTGCCCTCTCGCCTGGTACTGCTGATGCTGCTGAGTTCGCCGCTGACACTCACAGCGCAAAACCTGGAAGTGACCCCGGAAGCGACACCCCCCGCCTTTGAAATCGGCAATGAACTGACCATCAGCGCACTGCGCAATCTGGATATTCAGGGAAGCGACATCATCCTCGAGCAGGCGCTGGAAGATGGCGAAAACTATGCACGCTATATCGCCAGCTATCGGTCGGAAGGCTACAAGATTTACGGCTTGCTGACCATTCCATTTGGCAATGTGCCGGATGGTGGCTTCAAGGCCGTTGTCTTCAATCACGGATACATTCCGCCGTCGCTTTACCAGACCACCGAACGCTATGTGGATTACGTAGATCAGCTTGCGCAGGCGGGCCTGGTCGTCTTCAAGATTGATATGCGCGGGCACGGCAATTCGGAAGGCGAGGCCGCCGGATCGTATTTTTCGCCCAATTACACGATTGATGCGATTTCCGCGCTGAAGAGCCTGCAACAAACCGATTTCGTCGATCCAGACGGTATTGGCATGTGGGGGCACAGCATGGCGGGCAATCTGGTACTGCGAGCGATGCTGCTGGAGCCGGATATTCAAGCCGGGGTCATCTGGGCGGGCGCGGTTTATAGCTACGAGGACTTCACCCGCTACCTCATCACGGACGACTCGTACACCCCGCCAGCGACCCTCACCCCGGCACGCCAACGCAGCCGCGAGATCATCGAGACCTACGGCATGCCCAATCTGGATGTGCCCTACTGGCGTGCAGTCTCCCTGACGGAGAACATCGAATACCTGCAAAGCCCGCTGCAACTGCACCACGCAACCGATGACGCGGTGGTGAACGTCGGCTATTCGCTGGATCTGGCGACGGTATTGGCGGCAAACAGCAAGCCCTACGAACTCTACACCTACGACTCCGGCGGACACAACATCGCCGCACCTGCGTTTGAACAGGCGATGGCGCGTACTGTGGCCTTCTTCTTGCGCAATTTGTGACGCCCAAACGACCGTAAGGGCGATTCATGAATCGCCCCTACACAAGATGCAACTTTGCAAAGATATGTCAGTTCAAATTCTCGAAGATACCCGCAGCGCCCATGCCGCCGCCGATGCACATCGTCACCATGCCGTATTTGCTGTCGCGGCGTTTCATCTCGTTGATGAGCTGCACCGTCAGCTTCGCACCCGTGCAACCCAGCGGGTGCCCCAGGGCAATCGCACCGCCGTTGACATTAACTTTCTCCATGTCGAATTCCAGTTCGCGGATGACGGCCAGCGACTGCGAAGCGAATGCCTCATTCAGTTCGATCAGGTCGATGTCGTCCAGGGTCAATCCGGTGCGTTCCAGAACTTTCGGCACAGCCTTGATGGGGCCAACGCCCATGATTTCCGGGCGCACACCCGCAACGGCGAAACCCACGAAACGCGCCAGCGGCGTCAGGCCGAGTGCTTCGGCTTTTTCGCGGCTCATGATGATCACGCCCGCCGCGCCATCGCTGAGGGGGCTGCTATTACCAGCGGTCACGCTGCCATCTTGCTTGAAGACGGGTTTCAACCCCGCCAGCACATCGACCGTCGTATCGCGGCGCAAATGCTCATCCTGCGTCAGCACCTTCGTGATGGTCGCCGGCATGCCATCTTCTCCGATGACGGTCTCTTCCCATTCGAAGGGCACGATTTCTTCGCTGAAGCGCCCACTATCGACGGCTGCGGTGGCTTTCGCATGGCTGGCGGCAGCGAAGGCATCCTGATCTTCACGGCTCACGCCGAATTCCGAAGCCACACGCTCTGCTGTCAACCCCATGCTCATGTAGACGTTGGGGTCGTGCTCCGCCATGTACTGGTTCGGGCTGATTTTGTGTCCGCTCATCGGCACGCTGGACATGGATTCTGCGCCGCCTGCCAGGACGACATCAGCCTGCCCGACCATGATGCTGTTGGCCGCCATCGCAATCGTCTGCAACCCGCTGGAGCAGAAGCGATTCACCGTCTGCCCCGGCACATCTACGGGCAGCCCCGCTCGCAGCGCGATCACACGGGCGAAGTTCAGCCCCTGCGACCCTTCCGGCATCGCACAGCCGACGATCACATCATCGATCTCCGCCGGGTCAAGCTTGCCGTCGGACTTGTCCATCAAATCCTTGATGACAGTGGCCATCATTTCATCGGAACGGGCATTCCGGGTGCTGCCGCGCACCGCTTTACCGACGGCTGTACGGCTCCCGGCGACGATCACTGCTTCTCTCATCTCTGCCATGTTGGAATAACCTTTCGATCTTTCAGATGGGGTGTTCTGTTGACATACTCCCCACGAATAAATCCGGGGGATTCTTAGCTTCAGGCAGGGCTGCGGGATTGCGCCGAAGCAGCTTCCCGTCTGACGACCCCTAAGCTGTGGGTTGATGCCCCAACCCGTTTTTGATTCTAAGACTTGTGTATCTGTGACGACCGGATTTTTACGTCTCGTGTCATCTTGCTCTTATGCTAACATAGTTGTGGTGGCATGGCAATTTTAAATTGACAATTTCCCGAATTCAAACTTAGCCATACACACCACCCGCCTCTACATCCCCATAGATAAATCCAGCGGTGCATTGGCGTTCGAAATTGGACCAATCAACCGCAAGAGTTCGCTCAGCACATCATAGACACACTCCGATGTCTATTGCCCTTCCCAGGTCGCTCCCCACTGTGTGAGGAGGAACCTGGTTTTCCCCGTGCACGGCGGCAGAGGGCGGAAGGGAAGATTGTTGCGCCGTGTTTCACGCTGAAATTCCACCGCTGCGCAAACCTCTCTCAGTTGCGCAGCGGCTTACCCGTCGTCAGCATGTGGGTCACGCGCTCCAGAGTCTTGGGATCCATCGCCAGTTCGATGAAGGCTTTCTTCTCCAGGTTCAGGAAGACCTGCTGCGGCACATACTGCGGTTCGGCGAGCGCCCCTCCAGTGAGAATGGTCGCCAGTTTCTGCGCGATGACGCCATCGTATTCGGTGGCGTAGCCCGCTTCCTGGAAGCCCGCGATGCCCAACATCAGTCCGGCGTACTGATCACGCCCGGCAGCATATACGGGTTCAGGTTCGCGCGGCTGGAAGGTCTGCGCCAGACCGAGCGCGAACGCCTTCGCTTCACCCAGGAGCAAATCGCGGTTAAGGACGATGCGATCCGTCGACGCGAGGAAGCCCATCTCCTGCGCTTGTTTGGCGCTCTCGGCAACCTTGGCCGTCGCAATCTGCTCGAAGATCTGGCGCAGCGGCGGGTGCGGGTCGGAGCCACGTGCGACCACCGGATTCACCAGACGGCGCACGAGTTCCTTGCAGCCGCCGCCAGCCGGGATGAAGCCCACGCCGACTTCGACCAGCCCGGCGTAGAGTTCCGCATGGGCGACAACCGCATTGGCCGCCATAATCATCTCGGCGCTGCCACCCAGCGCACGCCCTGCCGGAGCCGCGACTGTGGGCTTCGTGCCGTACTTCAGGCGCATCGTCAGGTCTTGCAGCGTGGTGATCATGTTCTCTACGACTTCCATCGGGTTATCCGCGCCACTCATCATGGCGTCTTGCAGATTCGCGCCGAAGCCGTAGTCGTTGCTCTCATTGCCAATCACCAGCGCGACGTACTCGTCGTTCTCTTCCAGCAGGTCAATTGCCTTGTTGCCCGCTTCGACATAACCCGCCGTGATCGTATTGCCCTTGGTGGCAAATTCCCAGAGCAGCACGCCATCGCCCATGTCGTAGATGTTGCCATCGCCGTTCGACCAGATTTGCTTGCCATCGGCTTTCAGGTCTTCGATGCGAATCTCGCGCTCATCGCGCACCAGCGGCACATAGGCGGATGCCTGCGGGCTGTAGTAGCCGACGATCTTGCCGTTCTCGTCGCGCTGGTAGAAGGTGCTGTTGCCGTTCGCCACCATCTGCTTGACCCAATCAGCGACGGGATAGCCCGCTTCTTCGAACTGCGGGATGGTTTCCGCGACTCCCAACGCATCCCAGATTTCGAACGGCCCCATCTCATGATTGAAGCCCCAGCGCTGCGCATTGTCCACATTGACGATGCTGTCCGTGATTTCCGGCACGCGGTTGGAGGCGTAAGCCAGGTAGAAGGCGTGATGATGCCAGAGGAACTGCGCGGCGCGATCCTCTTCGCTCAGCAGCAAGCGGATGCGTTCGCCCAGCGGCTTGACCCTCTTGTGCTTCTCCACACCCTCGAATTCGACCTTTTTCGGTGGCTCGTATTCCTTGGTCTCCAGGTTCAATGACCACAATTCTTTCTTGCCACCGTCACGCCGCATCTGGTAGAAACCGCCGCCCGTCTTGCGACCCAGCAAGTTATTCTCCAGCATGAAGTCCGAGAGTTCGTTGGCAGCGGGGTGATTCAGTACTTCGCGCGCCGGGTCATCCGGAATCGCCGGATAGAGGTTGCGGGCGACATGCACTGCGATGTCGAAGCCAACCAGATCATTGAGGTTGAAGGTTGCCGTCTTCGGGCGTCCAATCAGCGGCCCGGTGATGGCATCGACTTCTTCCACCGTGAAACCATGATCCAGGGCGTAGTTCATCGCCTGCATCCCGGTCATGGACATGAAACGGTTGCCGATGAAGTTCGGCTCGTCTTTGCAGATGACGACGCCCTTGCCGAGCACCGTCGTGCCGTAATTCACGATGAAATCGACCAGTGCGGGATCGGTGTTGCTATGCGGGATGACTTCCAGCAGGTGCAGGTAGCGCGGCGGATTGAAGAAGTGCGTCCCCAAAAAGCGCCGCGTGAAATCCTCACCCAGTTGGCTGGCGATGGCGTGAATCGGCAGGCCAGAGGTATTGGTGCTGACGATGGTATTGGGGCCAATTGCTTCCGCCACCTTGGCCATCAGGCTCTGTTTGATTGAGAGGTTCTCCACCACGACTTCAATGACCCAGTCGCGATCCGCAAGTTTGTCCAGATCATCGTCAATATTGCCGATGCTGATGCGCTGCATGTCATCCGCGCTGAAGAGCTGCGCCGGACGCGCCTTTTGCATCGCTTTGACGTTCTTCTGTACGATGGCGTTGCGCCTGGCAGCCGGATCGCCGGGTTGGGTGTCTTTTGCCGGAATATCCAGCAGCAGCACTTCCACGCCGACCCCCGCCAACAGCGCGGCAATGCCGCCGCCCATTGTGCCGGAGCCAATCACCGCCGCTTTCTTCACTTCGTAATCCATATGCGTGCTCAATCCTTTCCTGAACGTATTTTGTGTGTGGTTGAATTTTTTGAATTGCGAGCCGCCTGTGACAACGCAAAATCGTTGGCTCGCAACCGAAAAAGCGAGAGTCGCAGGGGGGCTTCGTGGATCGCCTGTAGCTTATGCGTCACCAGGGCAACCGCTCCCCGCGCCAGTCGAAGAAACTGCCGCTGTCTTCCCGCCGCAAATTGTCAATCAAGATCACCAACCCGCGTGCGGAGTCTTCCGGGTCGACAGGCGCGTGATTCCCCCCCCATATCCGTCGCCACATGCCCCGGGTGCGTCGTAATCACCGTAATACCATCACCGCGCAAGGCATTTGCCAACACACGCGCTCCCATATTCATGGCAGCCTTACTCATGCGATAGGCAAATGAACCGCTGCCGGCTCGCTCAATCGAACCCATCTGCGAGGAGACCATCACCACGCGCGGACGTGTCCCTTTGCGCAGCAGCGGCGCAAACGCCTGGGTGACCAGTAAGGGTGAGACCGAATTGGTCGTCACGACCTGGCCCACCGCATCCGCGTCCAGGCTGCCGAAATCGCGCGAATTCGCCTGCTTGGGGAAGATACCCGCGTTGTTGATGAGCAAATCGAGCTTACCCGCAACGGACTGCACGGTGTCCGCAGCGGCAGCAATCGAATCGGCATCGTTGATGTCCAGCGCGAGGATGTGTAACGTTGTTTGCTTCGCCAACTCCTGAAGCTCAGTGGCAGAGTCCGGGTTGCGGCAGGTGGCGAAGAGGTGCTTCACGCCGCGCCGGGCATATTCCCGCACCAGCGCCAGCCCGATCCCGCGATTGCTGCCTGTAATGAGGATCGACTCCACCTCACATGCCTCCTGCGACTTCGAGCACTTGCCCGCTGACGTAGTTGGAGAGATCACTGGCGAAGAAGACCAGGGCACCAGCCGCTTCTTCCGGCGTCCCGGCTCGCCCCATTGGAATGGCCATCTTCACCATTTGGCGCAGATGATCCGGGATACCCAGCGAAATCTCCTGGCCTTCGCGTTCGATGCTCGCCCCTTCGGCTTTGTCGGCGGTCAGGCGCGTCTCGATGTAGCCGAAGGCAACCGCATTCACCTGAATGTTGAAGCTGCCCCATTCTTTCGACAGCGTCTTCGTCAGGCCGATGATCCCGGCCTTGCCCGCAGAGTAATTGGCCTGCCCGGTATTGCCGCGCGTCCCGCTGGTGCTGCTGATGTTGATGATCTTTCTGGCTTTTGCGCTGCCGCTGGAGGCGATTTCTTGCTTGGCAACTTCGCGCATGTAGGGGATGGTGGCGCGGATCAGGCGGAAGGGAGCGGTGAGGTGGATGGCGAGGATGGCTTCCCACTGCTCATCGCTCATCTTGTGCATCATGCCGTCCCAGGTATACCCGGCGTTGTTCACCAGTACATCCAGCCCGCCGTAAGTATGGATCGTCTGCCCGACCAATTCTTCAATGTCGGCATCTTTTGTGACATCCGCTGCGAAGGCCATCGCTTGCCCGCCCGCTTCGCGGATGCGCTGTGCGGTGGCTTCGGCGGGTTCCGCATCAATATCGGTGACGACGACCTTCGCACCGAAGGCAGCGAAGTGTTCTGCAGCAGCCGCGCCAATGCCGCGCCCGCTGCCCGTGATGAGGCAGACTTTGTCCTGTAATAGCGTCATCTCTTCAAAAACCTTTGCATGTAAGAATGGTTCTTAGTTCTCTGTCTTCGGTAGTGCCCCATCGGTCGAGAGGGCATTTACCATCGGCCTTCCGGACGGTTCTCAATCAGGCGGGTTCCGCTGTGAATTGCAGCGATGTCAGGAAGGTATTCGCCATGATGTCCGCGATTTGCTTGCCCGAAAGACGCCCTGTCGGCTTGAACCAGACGCCAACCCAGTTATTCGCGCCCAGGATGGCCTTGCTGACGATCCCCGCATCAACCTGGCGAAACTCCCTGCTGGCGATCCCCTCCTTAATCACCTGCTGGAAGAGCGCCTCGAATATCTCACGCTGCTGGAAGAAGTTGTCCCGTCGCTCGATGTACTCGTCCCGGTCGCTGCCGCGTCCAGCGCTGCTGGCATTCATCAGCGCCTTAATCTCAAAAACCATCGCAGAGCCGTAAGCCGGGTTGTCCGTCACGCCGACGATGTGCGTATCGATCATCTGGCGCAGTTTGTCTGCCGCCGGAATGTCGCGCTTCATAATCGGTTCAATCTGGCGGATCGCCTGCTCCAGGCCGTGTTCCAGCACCGCCAGCAGCAGAAAATCCTTGTTGCGAAAGTGATGATACAGGCTGGCCGCTGTCAGATTGACCCGCGCCGCGATGTCCTTCATCGTTGTGGCTTCGTAGCCATTTTCACGCAAAGCATCAGCCGCCGCCAGGATGATTTCGTCGCGGCTCACAGATTGTTCGGCAGGTTTACGCGCCACAAGAATTGCCCTTTCAGATAAGAAGACATCGCAATTAATCGAATCTGCGTTTGATTATAGCGCGTGGTGGAGTCGTGTCAAGCGAGGGGATCAGCAGCCAACAGCAATTGGAAGTCAGCGATCAGCTTGATTGCGGCGGGAAGCCGCAGAATACACGGTAGCGATCGAGAAGCTGAAACGCTGACTCGCTTGTCATGAATTCTGGAAAACCCGGACATCTTCCAGGGCTTTATCGTACATCTCCAGCAATTCCTCGTCCGTGCCTTTGAAACGGCGCAGGGTCTGATGCGCACAGGCCGCACAGCCCTTCATCGCGCGGAAGCTATCCGTCTCACAGGCCATGCAGCCATCCAGCCGGATCATCATCAACATGAAGGCCAGTTTGCGCTCGTCCGTCTCTGGCAGCGGCACAATCTCGGCGACCAGCTTCTGCCAGGCTGCGCCACGCAGATTCTGCAAGCTGGGAATCACGTGGGCGGGGAAGAGAATCTCATTTGCGGTATACATCGCTGCGCTGTTCCTACTTCGTCTTTATACTGGTAATTTGATTGCTTCAAACCCATTACAGGATAGGTGGGTTCGCGTTTCAGCACAAGTTTGGAATGCGTTTCGATGGCTGAGGGACGGTATAATGACGAGTGGAATCGACAGACAGTAACGCACCGGGAAGGGCGAATGCGCATGAGAAGCGACCTGCGAATTGGGATGATTGCGGCTGCCATGCTGCTGATGAGCGCTTGTTCCGGGGGGGCGGTGGTCTTCGCGCCGACTCCGCTGCCGCCAGAAGCAGCACCCATCCCCTACGAGCACCCCAGCGGTGCGTTCACGCTGCTGCTGCCGCGCACCTGGGCATTGCACGAGCAAGCGACCGCTGCGGTTGCTTCGGCCTCGTTCACCGCACCGAACAGCGAGATGCCGATTGTACACGTGCAGGTCGTCAATCTGGGGCGGACGATAGCGCCGAATGAACTGAGCACGCTCATAGATCAGTATCAGACGCAGTATCGGCGTGATGCCAGCCGCTACACCGAGCAGAGCCGCACCGCGATGGGCGATGGGAGCTGGCGACTGACGGGGCTGCGCACCACTCCCAGCGGTGATACGCAGCAGGTCAATACCTTCATCGTAGCGCAGGGGAATTTGCTGGCTGCGATCGAAGTCACGCTGCCATCGGAAACCCGCCTGCGTACTCACACGGAGACGATCCTCAACACCTTCATTCTGGGCGAAACTGCGGATTTGCCCGTCGGCGATCTGGCGGCACTCAGCAACACATCTCCGCTCCCGGTGGAAATCACCAACGTTTCAACGTGGGTGACAGCAGAGGGGGTCTTCTTCGTGACCGGGGAAGTGACCAATTTCAGCGAGGAGGCCGCCGGACGCATTCCCGTGCGAGCGCAGTTGCTGACGGCAGAGGGTAGCGTGGTCGCAGATGCCTCCGACGCGGTGATGGGCTACGGCATCGAACCCGGCGGATTCGCCCCATTTGCGATTCGCTTCGGGCAGGGGCAGCCAGTGAATGCCATGCAATACAGCGTGACTCTGGGCAGCGATACGTACACACCACCGCAAGACCTCGTGATCCTCAGCACCCCTACCCTGGAATGGACGGACGAGACGCAGGTCACGCCGGATGATGACCTCTTCATCCTGGGCGAAGTCACCAATACGGGCGACGCCCCCGTACAGGCACCACGAGCGCTGGCGACCATCTTCGATGCCAGCGGGCGCGTGATCGGCGCGGGGTTCGCAGAGGCCGATGCCGATGTCCTCACCAGTGACGAGAGCGCCGGATTCACAATCCTGGTCGGCGACCTGGGCGGGGAAGCAGCTAATTACGTGGTTTCGGTGCAGGCGCTGCCCTGCGATGAGTCCTGTGAAGAGTGACCTTTCGGGGTTGTCATTTTCCAACATGAATCGGAAAAAGCGTTGAGTTCTGATGGCGATTTCTACCCTACAATAGAGCATGGGATGATCGCCAATTTCAGGATTCACTCATGAGCAAAATCCGCCGCATCGCGCCGAAGAACTGCCCCGAATGCAAAGCGCCCGGCTCTCTCTTCGTTGATGACGACAGACGCCTGACCTGCCGCAATTGCGGTTACAAGCAGGGCCTCCTGCGCAAAGAGCAGCCCAGGCCCAGGCCGCCGAAGAAACGCTTCAACGTCAGCTACGGTATGCCCAACTCTCCCGATGTCAGCGCCTGGGAGAAGACCAAATACTATACAGCGATAGATCATGTCGGGCGGGAGGAGTACGACGAGGCGCTGGACGTACTGCGGACGCTGGCACGCGACAACAAGGAATTCATCGACGCCCATCTGTGGATCGCACGCCTGAGCGATGACCTCGACGAGAAACGCCATCACTACGGCCTGATCATCGCCGAGATGCCCAACCAGCTTGAGGCCATCCGCGAATTGATGGTGCTCAACGGGCAGCTTTCGCGCCAGGAAGCCGACCGCACGATGGATACGGAAGAGCCGGAAGTCGTCAAGCTGGAACACGCAGTGCAGGCCAGGCTGATCGAGATCGTCTGCTCATCCTGCGGCGGCACGCTGCAAGCCAGCCCCGGGCAGACGGAAGTTCACTGCCAGTACTGCGGGCACATCGAACCCGTGAAGGCGGAGCAGGACTACGGCATGAAGTCCATGACGATGGCGCTGCTGAAAGAACGCAGCAAAGAAGTGCAGTGGAAGGTCGGCAAGTTCATGCTGCACTGCGACAACTGCGGTTCCGAGCGCATCATCACCAGCCGCCAGATGACCAGCAAATGCCCCTTCTGTGGTTCCCGCCATGTGGTGAAGACCGACGCCCTACAGAGCCTGATGCAGCCCGACGGCATGCTGCCCTTCGAAATTTCCAGGGATGAGGCGCTGGAAGCCATCGAAAAAGAGCTGAAGTCCTTCGGCGAGCGCATCAAGGCCTTCTTCGCCGAAAAGCGCACGCAGTCCATTGATCTGACGCCAACTTACCTGCCCTACTGGTTCTTTGATGCGACGATGATGGTCACACGGACGGTGCAGCGCCGCTCCGAAAATAGCTGGGACATGACGCCCATCATCGAGCGGCAGGAATTCCTGGACGGGCTGAACAACGTCCCCTGGCCCGGCACCGATTCGCCCTCACCCAGGCTGATGAGCCGCCTGCGCAGCTTCGATGTCAGCGATCCGATTCCCTACGATCCCAGGCGGCTGGCGAATCTGACGGCGCTGATATACACCAAGGATTTTCAGAAGGCGTCGATTGAGGTGCGCAAGGAAATCGGCGAGCGCATCCGCTGGAAACACGGGCATGACCCCAACAGCCGTGAAGAAAAGGTGACCGTCAGCTACATCGTGCAGAACATGATGTTTCGCCTGATGCTGCTGCCTGTGTGGGTCGGTACTGTGTACGAAGTCGATGGCGACGAACGCACCGTCCTCGTACACGGTCAGCGCGGGCAAGTGGTCATGGATAAAGCGAGGAAACCGGTAGAGTAAGGGGTTCGTAGTGTCTCGGATCAGCACGCGCCGTAGCCGATGACAGCGCCGCCCTGACCCAAACAATGGACTTCAGCCCCTATGGCGTGCCGCAAGGCAGCTATGGGACAGGCTTTGGTTTCACAGGCGAATACACGGATGCCAACGACCTGCTCTACCTGCGTGCGCGCTACTATGCGCCAGACTTGGGTTTGTTCAATGCGCTTGATCCTCTTGAGCTGTTAAATCGTTATTTCTACGTCGGTGGCAATCCGATCAATCGTGTAGACCCAACTGGGATGCAAGAAGAGTGTGGAGACCCGAGAACGAAGAATTGCTGTGGATTAGATGTAACACAATGGTTTCTTGATGATATTCGCATTCATGCAGAGTGGGCTCAAAATGAATTTGAGACTTACGCAGTTAACCCATATCCGGTGCCTGCAGAAGCTGGAATGGGCGTTGCAATACAAACCTCATTCAGTTTGCTCAATCACCTTAGACGGTATGCACGAGCCATCCCACATAAATGGATGAACTTTGATATTCCCAATATACCAAATAGTGGGTTGCAATTTAATTGTCCGTCGGACAATTGTACAAGAACCGTGACAGTCTGTGGTAAATGCATTGATCGATCTGAAATGGGAAATATGATTTTTGGTATGGTTGGGGCAATGTTTGCTATATCTCCAGAGGTTTTATGGGGAATAGCCCGTTCGCCTTTAGTCAATGGTCTTGCTGGACCTGCAGAGCAATCTACAGCAGGAATTGGTATTAATCTTGCATCGCAAATCGGTAGAATTCGCAACGCCGCAGATTTTTGTGAGTTCTTAGAAAATTCCGATGGCAGTTGGGAGTTAGATATGTCTTCGACTAATATCCCCGTGATTGAAGGAGTTGCTGTTAACTATGCTCCTGATGCAGCACCATGGCAATGGGAATACGCAAATGCTGAGGATGATTCGGCACAATGCGCACCTTGCTCACAGTCGTTACCACTTTGGTTTGCACATACAATTCCAGTTGCAGATGGAGATGAAGCTGGAACCAGCGTTTATGCAAATCGACCCGGCGTAGAAGACCCGTTTTATGTGTATCAGATATCGAGTCCTCACTATCTATCTCCGGAGCTATGCCCAGATGCAGATGTGTATTCAGGTACAGATCAATGGATTTGTGGAGCGGTAATTGATCCTAGTGCAAGATCAGGGCTGAGAAGTTGAAAACTAACCTGAGATCGTGTCAAA